>CAVYNL010000020.1:0-77573 GCA_963769845.1 Candidatus Bathyarchaeota archaeon
ACTGATTGCAGAAGTAGTAGGATTTGCCCATGTATTCAGATTTCAATGCTGCTGTTTTCTCATCCACATTCATCCCGCAAACTGGATCCTTAACCATGTTTATCTTCACCTCCATCATTTCTTGGTCTGCTCATTCAGCTTCTCAAACTTGAATTTCGACAATTTCAACAATGCAGAGTTGGTGACCACTGTCAACGAGCTGATGGCCATCGCTCCGGCAGCGAATATTGGGTTCATCAATCCAACTGCAGCCACTGGAATCATTACCGTATTGTATATGAATGCCCAGAACAGGTTGGAGTTGATTTTGGTCATAGTCTTCTTACTCAACTCCACGGCTAGCGCCACATCTCGCAAGTCATCCTTGATTAGCACTATTCCGCCTGTTTCTTTCGCGATGTCAGTTCCGCTTCCGATTGCTATTCCAATATCGGCTTGAGCCAAAGCTGGGGCATCGTTTATGCCGTCGCCAACCATCGCGACCGTTTTCCCTTCGCTCTGCAGTTTCTTAATCGCATTGACTTTCTCCCAAGGCAGCACATTGGCTATCACATGGTCAATATTGAGTTGCTTTCCGATCGCTTTGGCAGTTGTCTCATTGTCACCGGTCAACATAGCTACCTCCAACCCCATGCTCTTCAACTTGCTTATCGCTTCAACTGCATTCTCTTTCGGCGTATCCATAGCGGCAACGACACCTGCAGGTTCACCGTTCACCGCAAGAATCATCACCGTCTTGCCTTGTGCTTCCAACCTCTCAAGGTCCTGCTCCACTTGTTTGATCGAAACTTTCTCACTCTGCATGAGTCTTCGATTTCCAAGCAATATTCTCTTGTTCTCGTAAGTGCATCTGACTCCGTGACCTGGTACTGCCTCAAACGATTCTGCGTCAGGAATACCTGACTCACTCTGACTTGCTGCGTTCAATATTGCCTCTGCCAGCGGATGCTCCGAACCCTTCTCAGCAATCGCTGCAAGTCTCAACACATCCTTTTCCTCGTAGCCGTTGTAAACTACGATGTCGGTTACTGATGGCTCGCCCTTCGTCAGCGTTCCTGTCTTGTCAAAAACAACTGTTTTCAATTTTCTGGCTCTCTCAACATATTCACCGCTGCGAAGAAGGATACCATATTCCGCCCCTTTGCCTACACCCGCCAATATAGCTGTGGGAGTTGCGATACCCAGGGCACATGGGCAAGCAATTAACAATACGGCAAGCAGCACGAAGAACGCAGCCGAGAAACCACTTACGACATACCAGTAGGCGAAAGAAACAGCCGCAACGGAGAAAACTATGGGAACGAATTTCCCGACAACTCTATCGGCAAACTTTTGCACAGGAGCGCTCGAAGCCTGCGCTTCCTCAACCAAATGCACAATCTGTGCGAGTGCCGTCTCTTCTCCAATCTTGGTCACCTTGACTCTTAGAAGCCCAGTCTTGTTTATAGTGGCACCTATGACCTCGCTTCCAACGTTCTTCTCGACAGGTATGCTTTCGCCCGTGATTATTTTTTCATCAACCGAAGAATACCCAGCTATGACCGTGCCGTCTGTCGGTATCTTTTCGCCTGGCTTAACAATTAGAACATCGTCCACTTGCACCTCATCTATAGGCACTTCAACTTCTTTGCCGTCTCTGAGAACCGTTGCGATTGTGGGTTGGAGTTCAAGGAGTCTTCGGATCGAAGCAGCTGATCTTCTCCTTATGCTCTCCTCGATGTACTTGCCTAAGAGAACGAAAGCCAATATTCCAACGGCAATCTCCAGATAACCTTCTCCGCCGTGCACTAAATCTGGGAGGAAAGCGTACGCGGCGCCGTAGGTCCATCCAGCCACCACTCCTGCGGACACCAGCACATCCATGTTGATCGCACGGTTTCTAAGCGAACGGTAGGTCCGACGATGATGCTGCGGCCGGCCCACCACACGACAGGCGTCGATATTATGAAGAGTGCTAGGTTGTAGATTTTGAGGCCGCCAACGAGTGTGAAGGACATAAGTACGGCTACGATGCCGAACAGAATCGCCACTCTGAGTCCTGCTACGGCTATCACGCCCGCGAGTGTAATGGCGACCCTGCGTCTCATTGCCTTAAGTTCTTGCTCGGGCTGCTCATACACGTCGGCGCATGACTGACTGCAGAAGTAGTACGTGCGATCTCCAATCTTCTTCTTGATCGCCTTATCCTTGTCGACATCCATACCGCACACGGGATCTCTTGGCATAATGTTCTTCCTCCATTATGATGTGTGTGATTTCCTCTGTTCTCCGAAGTATTTAAATATATCTTATAAAGATATATGTTTTAAAGATAAATCTGGTGAATACATGTCTAGCAAAGAAATAGACGAAATTGTCTCCGACTTCTCGCGCTTCTACATTCTGACCATCTTGTACGAAGGACCACAGCACGGTTACAGCATAATCAGCAAATTCAGAAAGAGGATAGGCAAGGAAATCAGTCCCAGCCTGGTGTACCCGTTTCTCAGTCAACTCGAGAAAAAGGGCCTAGTGGGATATGCGCTAAAGCCGGTCGGAGAGAAGAAGAGGAAAGTGTTCGAACTGACCGAAAACGGGAAGGAACTCTGCAAGAAATTGTTCAAACGCTTCTCGGCCCTTGTTTCTGTTGCCATAGAACCGAACTTGGAAGTGTGTGCGAGCTGCGGGTGCAAAGTGTACGAAGGCGGACACAGAGAGACAATCAGAGGGAAAGGAAATGACCTTCTGCTGTGTGCATTGCGCTAAGTCCTACAAGAGAGAAACGGCCAGAATCCTCGCAGAAACACAGATGCTCGTAGGAGATGTATGAAATCATGCCTATCGAAATCTTTGATATTGTCTTACGTATCGGATTGACCCTAGCAACGAGCTTCGTATTTGGAATCATGCTATTGGGTTATTGGCGCACAAGAACCCGCAGATTATTATTCGTCACCGCGGGATTCGCGGTCTTCTTCGTCCATGCCCTAATCACGATTCCAGAGCTGTTCAGCGATACCTACCAGATCGCCATAAGCGAGAACGTGCATCTCTTCATCCATCTGTTAGCTCTAGTCTTGATAGCGATCGGCATTCTGAAGGATTAGGGCTTCATGTTCAAAGATGAAATCCTGGAAAATGAAAAAAGAAGAAGAATCTATACCTTAGTAGAGGGAAGTCCAGGTGTTCATCTTCGTGAAGTTAGAGACTTTTGGACATGCCCCTGACTACATTAGATTATCACCTTGGCTACATGACCAGGAAAAAGATCCTTTTCGCGGAGACAGAAGACCATCACAAAAGATATTACACGAAGCCCCTTGACTCTGAAGACAAAGAAGTGCTGTCAGCGCTGAGACAGAAGAGGATGAGGGAAATCGTTCTCATAATCTTAGCGAAAGGGAAAGCAAATTATCAACTACTTATAGAGCAGCTTGGACTGTCACAGTCAACGTTGTCATCATATCTCAAGTATCTAGTGGGCAAAAACATCCTCGTTAAGGAGAAGATCGGCTACGAAAACCTCTACACCGTTCGAAACGAAGACAGGGTCGCAAAAGTGTTGATAGCGTACAAACCCAGCTTCGTGGATAAGCTTGTAGACAGCACATTGGACATTTGGATGGAGACACACTTCCGTAAAGAGAAACCCGAGCCCAGTTAGCGCGCGCATGTTTGGCTGGGGGGGGGCTTTGTACTAATCCGTTTCATCTTTTGTTCGACCGTGTTTATACGCGCGCTATCGTCTTTTTTTCCTTTGAGGTGAAAATCGTGAATAGGATTCAACTTCGACTTATTGTGGTTATCATTTCGATATTTATGGCGACAGCTGTTCTCATTACGTGGCAGGTTTTCGATTCTGCTGCGTATGGGAAAAGCTGGCGAACGGTTGCAGGCCCATGGGTGGTTCATAAGGATAGGCCACATTACATCACGGACGTCTTCCATGTGACAAGCGCTGAATGGCGCATATATTTGGTAGCTAATGCTACAACCTATCCGTATACGGGGACAATGAACGTAAAAATCTTCGATTACTACTCAAACACTATAGTGAAAGAGGTAGACGTGCCAGTTTCGGCCAGCATAATTCAGCCTACGTTTCTATGAACCTGAAAAGCGGATTCTATATAGACTTTACAATGCTCGGCGACACTATCTTTTGGCATGCTTCCGTAGAGGAATATACGTAAGACACTACGCTTCCAGCGCGCTGAGATCAAGCGAGGGCTAATGTGTGTAATTCGGTTTTTGTTCTACTCTGTTTCATGTTTTGTCCGTTGCTACTTATAGGCACAGAATGAGAGGTTTGGAGTTGGAGGTCGAGAACAAGTCGGCAAACCTGTTCTTCAAGAAGGGCTCGTCAAGGTCTGAAGCAAGTTGAAGACACTCCTTCTCCCTTTCTCCTTTCGGCTGTTTCAGACCTCTGCGAGAACCCAAGAAGAAGAGTTGTGCTGATAGGAAAAAGGTGGAGAAGAATGAGTAGACAGGCGTTGCTAGAAGAAAAACACGTTCTGCTGAAGAATGAGCTTGGGGAAAATTTGCAGAAGAAACATGCTTTGGAATTGGAAATCACAAAACAGTTTGAGGAACTGAAAAGATTGGAGATTTCGCTAGAGAAGCGCGCTCATTCGTCGCCACGATATAATCTTGGAGCACTCATGCCTGAAACCATGGTCCTAGCGGCCGCGGAGGGCTAATAAACGCGCGCTCGTGAACGGTCAAGTTGTTGCAAAACAGGTCAACAATAACAATGGAGGTGATACATTTGGCGTCGAAAAAGGATTTGGCGATTGTCGTCTTGATTACTTTCTCTGTCACGGCAATGTTGTTCATGATATTTCCCTCTCACAGCCTGTCAGACGCTAACTCCTACAACCCGTTGCTGGACGTGAACGGTGACGGCGTGATCGACTTCCGCGATATTAGCGCAGTGGCCAGAGCGTTCGGTGCCCAAGGAACACCGATCAACAAGACCGCTGATCTCCCAGGCCTTTATGCAGCCGTGAAGGATTCAGTCGTTATGGTCGTTGGAGAAACAGCTACGGGGACAGTCCAAGGTTCAGGCTTCGTCTACAACTACTCGGGCACGATGGTCGTACTGACAAACAATCACGTTGTCTACGGAACCACAAGCCTCAGCGTTAGGTTTTCAGACGGAGACGGCTACGGTGCCTCTGTGAAGGGCACGGATCCATACGCCGACTTTGCCGTCGTCACGGTCAATGCGCCATCGTCTGAGTTCAAGCCCATCAGCATTGGAAACTCCTCAGCGTTAAGTGTAGGTGAACCCGTGATTGCCATCGGAAACCCATACGGCCTGGTTGGTTCTCTGACCACCGGCGTAGTCAGCGCTCTTGGGAGAACATTGACAGAAGACTATACGGGCAACTTTACGATAGGCAACATCATACAGACAAGCTCACCGATAAACCCTGGCAACTCTGGCGGACCCCTACTGAATTATGATGGCGAAGTCGTAGGCATCACCGCAGCCATCGTGAGCAACTCTCAAGGCGTGGGCTTCGCCGTCCCCTCAAATACTCTGCTCAAGGAAATCTCGGCGTTAATGGTAAACGGAACCTACACGGCTCATTCATACCTGGGCGTTTCAGGAACTGACATGGACTACTTCACGGCCCAACAGACAGGTTCAACCGTGACGTACGGCTGGAAATTAGCCACAATCGTGCCCGGCGGGCCCTCAGATGGAAAACTAAGAGTGAATGACATAATAATTGCATTAAACGGCACTCGCATCAGAAACGGAGACGATTTGTCGAGCTACCTTGAAGCAAACACGTTGCCCGGCGAAATCATACGAGTACAAGTCATGAGGGCAAATGTGGCAACAGAAGTACCCGTAGGTCTGGGCACGAGACCCTCGCCTCCTGTCTAAACCCTGCCTCCCAACTTCTTTTCGTGACTTGTACGTTCAGACTTGCGCGCGCTTTTTTGTCAGATTTGTGAAAGATGCAAAGCCTACTTGCTGGATAATGCGCACGCTTACAGCGTTCGGTTTCGGTTTTTGTTCCAGTCTGTTTCATGGGTTTGTCCGTCGCTTTTTATAAGCAAAGAATAAGAAGTTTGGTATTGGAGGTTGAGAACGAGTCGGCAAACCTGTTCTTCAAAAAGGGCTCGGAAGGGTCTAGGGCACGTTGAAGGGCATTTTTAATAATACCCCTCTCCTTTCTCCTCTTCAGCTGGTCCAGACCTTTGCGAGAACCCAAGAAGAAGAGAGTTATGCTGACTGAAGAAGGTGGAGAACCGTGGACACGCAAGTGCCGATCGAAAAAAGACATGTCCTGCAAAGAGCGACCTAGGCGAGAAACTGCAGAAGAAACATGCTTTGGAATTGGAAATCAACAAGCAGTTCGAGGAACTAAAGAGGTTAGAGATTTCACTTGAAAAAAGCGCTCACGTAGTATGAGCGGAGAAATGACAATGTTTTGTTGCTTAGGGTTAGTTGCCGGATTTGCGGTTGGGTCTGTTCTGGGCGGACCTTTGGCACTCATTGCACCAGTCGCAGGATTTGGCCTCGGCTTGATAGGAGACTTCACGCTGATTAAACACGGTCTTCACGGCATTCAAAAGAACGCTGAGAAATGGCTACGCAGAAGAGAGCAGATACCTAGTGGTGATTTGGCCATTGAATCTGGGGGAGACATAACTTCAAAAAACAGCTGCGAGCTTATTAGAGGGCAGGAAACGTAAAGCCAGTAGGGTGAGATGATGAGTTACGGGGAGCGACCGACCGTTGCAGTGATTTTGTCGATCATAGGCGGAGCATTGATGCTTTTGTGCGGAAGCATGGCGTTTATGATGCTCGCTTACCACGGCGAGGATTTTGGAATGATGGATGGGTTCGGCGGAATGATGGGCGGTTACAGGAACATGATGAATGGCCTGGGCTTCTCGTATAGTTTAATGAGCGGCCTCATGCTTGTAAGCCTAGTGTCGGGAGTTCTGGTGATCATCGGAGCAGTGATGATAAACATTCACCCATCGCAGAGCAGGACATGGGGAATCATAGTATTAGTTTTCTCCATAGTCAGCTTCCTTGGAATGGGGGGCTTCCTGATAGGAGCAGTCTTGGGAATAGTGGGCGGGGCTCTAGCGCTAAGCTGGAAACCAAAGCCCAAAATTCAGTAGTCTTAACGACTGAGACTCAGTTTCTTGCGTGCGGAAAAAACACAAGGAGAACATTCCATGTGGACCGACACCCAGAAAAATCTAGGCTTCTATCGGACTAACACCCGAACGGGTTCGGATCTGACAGCGCGCGTTAATAACGAAGGGGCACAGAGCCACTACTGAGAAAATTAGAACAAGCATTGTATCGCGCACGCGACAAGAGGAGATCAACTTCTTTCTAATCTTAACATTTGTCAATAATCGTTCATATTCTTGACCCGCACCGGGGGCCCATCCACCGCGCGCGCCCCCGCGTCCAGGTTCTGGCGTCGTTGGTCGAGGAAGCCTCTAAGCTAAGCAAGAGCAAGCTGAAGTGCGGCTGCCGCAAGACCGGAACACCTGGCCCCTACGGCTGGACCCACCTCATAGACACTGCATGCTACGCCTGGCAGCCACGCGAAGAACCCAAACCGTAGCGCGTCCAGGCTACAATGCAGCATAACTTTGAAAAGCGAATAGGCTTAATCCACTTCAGACCTTGGTTGCCAAGCGTACCATCCTTTTTCATTCAAGAAGCCTTCTGCTGTGTCAGCAGCTCTTCAAGAAACAGATAGCGCTTCAGGAAATCTTGGCCTTTAGCCGTCAGCCACGGGCTCCTCGCACGATGTCCTTTGCCCCTAACCTCAACAAAGCCCAGGCGCTTCAAGGTGCCGCAACCACGCGTAGGCAAGACCGACGCGCGCTGGCTCTTCTTTTTCGCTATTTTCTGAAGTGATTTGTGGGGGTGTTGTGGGTGGTTTCTGAGTCCGAACAGAGCCCAGGACAAGCTTCCTTCGCAAAACACAGCCTTCTCCCAGCCCAACTCTGGAAAGAAATTTCTGCCGCGCGCTTCTTAGGCTCTTTTTACTTCAATCTTCCCTTCTTTCATGACCATCTTTATCTTGTTCTTGTCCTGCAAGACCTTAATGTCCTTCAGGGGGTCACCGTCGACTATGATTATGTCAGCCAGTTTTCCTTTCTCTATCGTGCCTATCTGGTTTTCGAGTCCACACGCCTTTGCACCGTTTCGAGTTGCCGCGACAATTGCGTCCATAGACTTAAAACCGCACTGTTTAACCAGCAGTTCTAATTCCATGGCGTTTGTTCCCATCTTCAACAATGGAGAGCCTAAGAAGTCGGTGCCGCATGCAATTGTCAAACCAGCCTTGTGGAGTTTCGCTATGTTCTTTGTCGTTATCTCCGCCACTTCTTTTGCCTTCATGACCGCCCACGGTGGATACCCGGCTTTATCTCCCTCTGTCACTATGCGTTGAGCTATGGAAAGCGTCGCAACAAACACAACATCTTTCCTCTTTTTAGCCATCTCGATAACTTCCTCATCTGGATAGCAAGCATGGTCAATGGTTTTCACGCCAGCTACGATACAGTTCTTCATCGCTTCTGTCCCCTGACAGTGGGCCGTAACAAACTTGCCAGCATGTCTCGCTTCTTCAACAATCGCCTTCAGCTCTTCGAGGGTAAACTGAGTGTGTTCTGGTCTGTCAACCATTGACAACACGCCGCCACTCGCATAGACTTTAATGAAGTCCGCGCCTTCCCTCAACGCATAACGAGATGCTTTGATGCACTCTGCTACACCATCACACAACAGAGGCATTACGAGAAAGTTTCCCCTTTTTGAAGTGCGAGCATCTACCCATTCGACTGGGATAAAGTGCACATCTCCATGGCCGCCGGTTTGACTAAGTACGTAGCCTGCTGACAGTATTCTCGGCCCCCGGGTTGTGCCCTCGGCGATGGCCCTCTTCAGATATATGCCGAATCCGCCGCAGTCTTTCACCGTTGTAAACCCTGCCTCTAACAGGTCAACAGTGTCGAAGACACTTTTTATCAGGCTCAGTTGCGGAGGTCTAACCAGTTGCTCTTCTAGCATCCGGTCGGTCTTCATTCCAATCAGATGCAGATGTGAATCAACCAGCCCTGGCATGACTGTTTTTCCATGTGCATCAACTTCAATTTTCTCTGCATCCTTGGGTATCTTCACCTCGCCTTCTTCGCCAACAGTGCTAATCCGCTCTCCCTCAATGACCACAACAGAATCCTCAATGGGCTTGTCCCCTGTGCCATCAATCAGTGTTCCGCCTTCAATGACGACGAGTTTCTTTCGTTCCTTCTTGCTCATCATCTCAACCTTAATGCCGAGTAATGGGAGTAGATATTTAAGAATTGGCAGCGCGCGCCGAAATGCTTAGCTTTGATGTGGATGTATGCTAGGGTTGGTATCAGCAATAAACCACAAGAAGCTGCGAGAAAAGCCCCGCCTGCTGCCAGAAGATAAGGGTAATAGTTCGGCATCCTCAATAAATGGAAGCTCCCCGAGAAAGTATTGCTGTCATAAACAGCAACGGTATTTGGTCCTCTCGGGCCAGATTCTGAATGTGCTGCCCAGTTGTCAAGTTGGACATAATAGCCGCTCGTCACATTGATTGGAACAGTATCATTGTAGTTGACACCATGCAATGCTGCATTTTCGTCGAATGAATGGTCAGCACTGTAAACCATCGAGTTCTGTGTCAACGGAAGGTCTACAGCACGAAGCTGCAGAAAACTCCTGTTTGTAGCAGCGAGGTCAAATTCTATCCAGTCACCTTCCACCGCCTGAAAATTGCCAGAATTATAACCTCCGCCAGTCACAGTCATATTTACTGACTCCGCCAACACTACGTTAGGCTCGATTATGGATGATGAATAGGCGATTATCAGCGAAAAACCTGCAACTAGCAAGACTAAACCCAAAATAAGGAAAAACCTCTTTCCTCGAAGAAGAACAGAGGTATTGGCTGATGTCTGCATGAGCAATTGCTCCATTGGAAATATACGTGACCTGCAAAATTAAGCGTTGGGTTGGGGGGTAAAGTTTTATCCCAAACACACACACAGAATCGACTTCTAGGAAACTGCCACGTTTATCTTGAGAACACTGAGGATATGCCCCTGCAAATTGCGCGCGCAGCAATGATTATTTTTCGGTTCATTCTAGTCGCCTTGGAGTGCGCTGGTTGTTATGATGAAAGGCGAAGCCGTTCCTCTATACGTCATTGTGAGCGACGCCGGCCAAGAAACCACAAAACTCTCATAATCATCATGAGAGAAAGAAGGCCACACATGCCATTCGTGCCATGACCATATCAAGTATGGATCTGTCGAGTTGCGTGATTCTGTATCCAGACGAACTTGTTGATCTTCTTCGTCATACATAAGCGGCCCAAAAAGACTAACGGTGTACCATCCCATTGAAGCTAACGAGATTGAATAAGTAGCCGGCCCAGTTTCATTCGTGCACCAGATTATCGGTGCCGTTTCATTGGTTCTGAGGTCAAACACGTTTCCACTTTGCACGGTTGGCATGTATACCGGACAGGGTATGATCGAGATATTCAAATCCGATGGATCTGATGTCAAGGACGACAGAGAAATATTCAGAGTGCAATTATCATGTGGGCTGTAGACCGCGCAGTACCAAGGCTCCAGCGAGTGTGTTTCCCACTCGGCGGAAATCAATCCCGTTGCGGAATCGTTCCACCGCTTGGTGGTGCGGAAATCAAGTCCGTATTTTAAATCGTACTCGCTTTGATATACTGCACCCTTTCCTACTAGTTCGGTTACTTTTTCCAGTTGTGCGTTTTCATTGGAAATTCTGTTCAGAGCCTGGTATTGAACAATGCTTACGCCTGCCAAAACGATAAGTCCAATCAGAAGCCCAGTCAGAATAGTTTTCCCCTTCATTGGAAATGATGAGAGCCTATGCAAAACAGACTCCTCTAACAGATCTAGCAGTAAAAGTTACACTTACGTTTGTCGCCAAGCGCGCGCGCTAGAGAATATCTCCAATAGGGGTTTTAATATACGTTAAACTCTTACTGGTGTTCTCTTCCTAGTTCAAAAGGGGTCTAGGGTTCTAATGTAGCTAGACAAACTCCATACAGAGCCCTGCACGGTGAACTTTCAAGACTTTACTAATGTTTATCTATGGGTTAACTACTATGGTTCGTTTGATAGTGCATGTCACCAGAACTATATTTGTCAATCATGGCAATCATTGTTTCTGTTGCTTCAGCTTTTTTCATACTTCTTGAACTAGGAATGAAGATGGGGGTAGAGTACCGAGAACAAGAAGTGACTTTAGAAAGAAAGAAGAAGATCGATGATAAACTGAAAACTGAGTTCAGTGAAGAACTCACCAATATTACTGAGATAATTGTTGCAAAAAAGGAAAGCAATGAGGCACTTAAGGAGAGAATACTCGGTCTGGCACGCATGGATTATTATAGTGACTTTGCCAAGAGGATGTTAGATAGGATGACCACCTACAACAGTCAGTTCTTAAAAGGTGTAGTGGTTTCAATATTTATTGTTATTCTCAACTATTACTTTTCGGATATTTGCCATTCAAGATTACCCATCTAGCGCGCATGCCTGTTCCTAAATTAGTTTGCGAAGTATCGTATGCTTCTGGATTTGCCTGGTTTGTGAGTGTTGATTGCGGCTTGTGCTGTGAAGAGCATGATGAGCAGGCAGAGTTGAGCGTGAAACGTTATTCTTGGCTAGGCCTCTGAGGTTGTGCAGGGTTAAGCCTGCGAGGTTCTTGAGCCTGCTGAAGACTCGTTCGACCGCGACGCGCTTCCTGTAGGCTTGTCTCTGTTCTTGTGGTCCGTGACTCTTGAATTTCCTGTCGATTCTGAGAATGCCCTTGACGCCTTTCTGCTGATTTCGTGGGTACGGAATGACAGGCACAGTTCCTTGCTTGAGGGCTACGTCCCGCAGGCTCTGGGAACTGTACTGTGGGTCAGCAACCAACCTCTCAGGCTTCACGTGGCGTGAAGCCTTCTCAAACAGTCTGATGGAGTGTTTCTTCTCGTTCTCGTTTGCAGACGCTACCGTCATAGCAACGGGCATCTCGCTCCTCGCATCCACTGCTAGATGAAGCCTGTAGCCCAGGTCTCTCGTTTTGACTGCTCTTCCAACCCGTGATTCAGGGTCGCTGTAGCCCGTCCGATTGTCAAGGCTTCTGCGGCTGTATGCCTTGATGAACGTTGAATCCAACGCTAACGCCTCGCCCTTAATCCTTCCCTTCTTCACTAGCACTTCTACGGTGTGGTCAACGATTCGCATCAGCCTTTCAGGCCCAACCCTACTCCTGAATCTGGACAGGACAGCTATGCCGTACGGAGGCTCATTTTCTTCTATGTCACAGATTCGCCTCAACCTCTGGTCCTTCCACAGCTGCCTCACGAGCATCCTGTCGCTCGGAACGAGCCTCAACCTTCTGAGCAAATGCGCCTTGAAAACGCCAAGAGGCTTTCTAGGCGGTCTGCCAACAGAACCATTCGCATGGTAAGACTCATTAAGCACTTTCTCAGCAAAGGATAAGTCGACCTTGCCAAACAAGGTCTCAAGAGTCTCGTATCTCTTCATCGATTACCCCCTGAAGAAAGAGATACGCGACTCACCTATTACAACTAAAACACGAATTTAGGAACACGCATGCGCGCGAGCGTGGGCTTGTTTCATTAGTGGTTTCAATGTTCCGTTGATGCGGTGGTTTGTGATGCAGTGCATTAAGGGAGAGCCGACTCTACGTGTGGGAGTCAAAGGTTCTAAGCCCAAACCGAGAGTAGTGTATCGTTTTGGATGTAAGGTTCTGGAATCAAAGAATTTCTGAAGTTTCGCTGTGAGAAATGCTATCGTCTGGATAAGTGAATTATCATGAACGTAATATTTTTTCTAGTGTGAGAAAGGAAAACTTCGACCTCTCTTATTCTTCTTTCTTGATTCCTTTCTTTATTCCCTTCCCAAAGTCATTTACGGCTTCAGCACCTTTCTTGAGGCTTTTCCCGACTGCTTCACCAGTTTTCTCAACAGCCCCTTCAACTTTTTCCTTCTTTCTTGGCATTCCTGTCACCTCTATTTCTAAGTCAATATTCGCGTATTTATGTGTGTAGCGCGCGCTAATCGTGCTTCTGTATTTCGGCAACTGGGTGATTCTAATAGTCGGAGTTCCGCTTGATTTTGCCCTTGCTCATTTCGGTGATCGATGCGCCCCGAACCGAGAAACTTTTGCCAGTGGCGGCCAGTGTGGGCAAATCGCCATGGCGAAAATCGCCTTTATGCGTGCCGCTCATGATCCATTCGCTGCCTATCTTGCCGAAGCCAATACGGGCAAGAGGTGTGACGAAAAAGGACTTTGTCTCAAACTTTAAGTCGGGGAATGCAGCGAAGGACTCATTGGCGAAGGCCTTAAATTCAGCCTTGCCGTGAAGAACCACTCCCACGGCGAGATCTTCATAGACACAGTCATCAGCGAAATAGGACAGTATCTTTTCCACATCGTGTGAATTCCACGCAGCCAAATAACTGTCCATAACCTTCTTTAAACTCATTTTTAAACCCCTAGTTTGTTTCTGATAATTCTAGATATAACGTTTGGGTGTGTGTGTTTGGGGGTAAAGTTTTATCCCAAAACAAAACTAGTCCGTCAGATGCTGAAGCTTTTGTTCTCTTTAGCGCGCGCGTCTGTTTCAGTTCAGCTATAACTTTCCGCAAAACCAAAACGCTGCCTTTCCGCGCGCTTGTTGACAGGCATGGGGACCGGAACTTTTCACCCGTGAAAAGAGTAGGGGGCCTTCAATTTCAGGCGGTAGGACAGCTCGCAAAATTGTGGTAGCCCGTCCTTTTTCCGGTTACGAAGGGCTTCAAGCATGATGCTCGGGGGGTTGGCTGTATCTAGGTTGCGGTTGGAGGTGATTGGAACATTGGGCAAGGCGGTCCAGCCGAGTCTGATACCGGATGTCCAGAAGGCGCGGGGTTCCCGTTGACAGTCGTGGCCAGAAGCTTCCAACAGTGACGGGGTGGAGAGTGTAGGCTCTTTTTGTCTGTTCGTTTCAGTCTCAAAAAATAGAGGGGGGTAGAGTAACGTTGAGGGCTTCTGCACCTGACAACGTTCTGGTATCCCGTCGTATTTGCCAACGGTGAAAAAAGACGGGGTATGCCTGATATGATGTGGCTCTAGGGTCGCGTATTTTTGCGGAAGCCCGTCAGTTTCTACATCTGCGGAGAGCGTTGAAGTAATCACTCAGAATATGTGACATAGAGGAAAGCCCCAACAAATTGGTTGAAAGGCATCGTCAGATGGAGAGACAGAGAGACTGTCCTTTCTCTAACCTTTTTTTGATGCAACTGAAGCCCAAAGAGAAGGCTGAGCACGCACGCACAGAGGAAGGCTAAAAATATGCTTACATCTCAAGACTGTCCCCAAACCCGAAAACAAGAATTATGACCATTTTACACCAATTTCGGGCAAGGCAGCGCGCAAGTGGTTCACGAAAATTCCGAGCAGACTATGTTCTATGGTTAACGCCTGGGTTTTTCTGCTGATCGGATTCTGCCGACTGTTACGAGAATCTTGTCCTCCTTGGCGAAGGTGGAGATGCCATAGTCGTTCATGTTCAAATGGTAGAAATGATATATGTTTTCAGGTAGCTCCACAATGGTTGTCTTCTCTCCTCTTCTCAACTGAACCTTGGTTTCCAGGAGGGAACTTTCTTGCCACCTTTTCTCGCGATCGGCTGATATGCCAAGAGTCAACCTGTCCAGGGCATATAGGAACGCATGATCACTCCAACAGCCATTGCTCACGAACTCGGTAGGAACGGTGATGATGCGTTCAGATGGCGTTGGTAGATCAACGGCAGGTTGCCGACCATGCTTTTCTTTGGTCTTCGTCGGAACAATGAGCTTCAAAGACCTGCCGCCTAAGAAGGCACGCGTATACGAAATCAAACCGTTCTTTAACAGTCTCTCGACGCTCTTCTGAACACGGCCAATAGACCAGTCCATTTCCTGAGCAATCTGATACAATGACAAGGCGCCAGGTCTTTCACGTATGAAGCTGAGCAAGGCTTCATCAGTCTGTTCTGCCTGCTTCTTTCGCGTTTCCTTGACAGTCTCTTGGAGATTCACTTATCTCACCAATCAGATAATATTATCTCACAGACACTTAAAGCTTGCTTCTCCCACGAGACGCCATAACGTGAACCCTATAAACGTAATACCTCCATCGTTGATCATGAACCCAAATGAGCACCGCAACATACCCATCACCCTTACGCCGCCTAACCTCAACAATGAAATGAGCGCGCGCCAAGGTCGAAACCTTCATAAAGAAGGATTGTTGATTAGACTGTGCATTTGAAGGGTGAGGCCTATGTCTAAACCATTCTATGTTAAGTTTGAGGTTTCTAAGGAATTGGCAGATGCCGCCTATGAGGCCCTGCAAATAGCTGCAAAATCAGGTGCAGTTAGAAAAGGTACAAACGAGACGACCAAAGCCATCGAAAGAGCTCAAGCAAAGCTTGTGGTGATAGCTGAGGATGTTCAGCCACCTGAAGTGGTGGCTCACTTGCCGTTGCTTTGCGAGGAGAGAAAGATTCCGTACATGTTTGTTCCTAACAAGGAAAAGATAGGCAGTGCCATAGGAATCGATGTTCCTGCTGGTGCAGCCGCCATAGTGAAGGAAGGAGACGCCGCGGGGCTCGTTAAGGAAATTGTCGCAAGGGTGGAGCAGGCCAGACGAGGAACTAAGTGATGAGCAAAGAAGAGAAAGCTGAGAGAGCGTCTGAAAGCGCGGAACTCACTCCGGCAGAAGTGATTCAGGTAATCGGTCGCACGGGGGTCACAGGCGAAATCTCGCAGGTGAGAGTACGTATCTTAGAAGGCAAAGATAAGGGGCGAATAATATCGCGAAATGTCAAAGGACCAGTGCGTGTTCAAGACCTTTTGATGCTTAGAGAAACGGAAAGAGAAGCAAGGAAAATCAACAGATAAGCAAGGATCATCAAGAGAGTGATCATGTGCCGAAACCTAGGAAATGCTCATTCTGCGGCAACGACTTTGCAGCCGGCACAGGAATGATGTACGTCAAGAATGACGGCTCTATCTTTTGGTTCTGCTCAAGCAAGTGCAGAAAGAGCTCTCTTTTTCTGAGAAGGGACGCTCGCAAACTCAAGTGGACAACCTATTTCGGAAAAGAAGAAAAAGGCAAAGCCTGATTGCTCACAACCCTTTTTCTGATTTACAAGTCGCATAATTCCTACGTGTTTACTTGTTCTCCAAAAGAAAAGTTTGGTAGCGGGGAGTAGATTTGAACTACTGATCTCTGGGTTATGAGCCCAGCGGGTTAATCCTGGCTACCCCACCCCGCTATATCTTAGACCAAGCCTCGGAACAGGGTTGATTTTTCCAAGCTGCTAGCACACTGTAATTGAAACATACTGAATTAAGGCTTTCGATGGAAGTTGGTTTCAAGAAAAAGGAACCGGTGACGGTTCAGAACTTAGCAAGTTGCCGGGGGCTGCCGGCCTTGCGTCAATCGCGCCTTAGGACGCCGATGAAAACTCAGACCGGGACCCAGAGAACCCAAGCGAGTCAGAGAGCTCGAATCAACGAGATCATGCCAAGCTAGTCGGCAGCCCGTGCGTATCTATATCTGTAATATTAATATTTAATAAAGGTTTTCCCCAACAAGTACAACAAGAATACTAGTCAGTCTGCTGCCATTGGTAGTGTCTACGCGCTCCCTGCCTAGGCGACCTTGCTTATCGCGTTCTCTTGAGGTTTTCTTCGAGGTCGACTACTCTGTATTCGGCTTCGTGTGGATGTTGAAGGTTCTCGTATATTTGTAATGTTTGTTCTGCCGCTTCTTTCCACGTGAAGTATTGGAGCACTCTTTTTCTTCCATTTTGTCCCCATCTCAAGGCTCTTTCGGGGTCTGACAGAACTTCTTTGATGCCCCATGCTATGTCTGACGGATTTCCACCGTCTACGTGTATACCGTTTTGATCTGGACCTGAGGGGATAACCTGTTCTCGAAAGCCTACAACCCCTGCTGCCCCTACTATTATTGGTTTTTCCATTGACATGGCTTCCAGACTGACTATGCCGAAGGGTTCGTATGTGGAAGGGAAGATGCAGATGTCTGCTGCTGCGTAGTGGAGTATGCGTTCTTTTTCGGGTACGAATTCGAATTTGCATTTTACGTTGTTGTTTATGGCGAGTCTGTTCGCGGTTTCGATTATGTCGTTCTGTTGTTCGCCTTTTCCAAGGATTACGAGTTTGGCGTTTGGATATTCCGCAAGAACCATGGGCATTGCTTGAACAAGGTTCGTGACGCCTTTGACCCATGTGAGTCTACCTAGAAAGAGGATCATTTTTTCGTCTGGTTTTATGCCGTACCTACTGCGTATGGCTTCTGCGTCTTCTTTCTTGCAGCCGTTGGGACTGTAACGCTTAGGGTCAACGCCGTTCCAGACTACACTTATTTTCGATTTGGGCCAGCCGTGTCTAGTTAGGTCTTCATGCATCGCGTGGCTTACGGTTATGATCTTGTCCACTTTGTGGGCTGTTGCCCATTCGAGATGAGATACGACTTCTGATCCTGGTCCGCCGGCTCGTCCCCATTCTGTGCTGTGCACGTGGAAAGCCACAGGGGTTCTCGTTTCGTTCTTGACCATGAGACCAGAAATGCTGCTGAGCCAGTCGTGAACGCAAACGACGTCATAGTTTAAGCCTTCTTTTTTGAGCATGCTGTTGATGAATTTTGTTGCGCTCAGGATGTTGTAGATGAATATGTCGTTGAACATTCGGATGTTTGTTCCCCATTTCTTGAGGTCGTCGACGACGAACATCGGGAAGACGTTGCTAGCATCAGCGATCAGGGGCCTGTGAACTTCGACACCCTTCAGTATTTCCCTGGTTTTCAGGTTACCTGGGTTAAGTGTGAAGACTGTTACGTCGTTGCCCATTGCCACATATTCGCGTGTTATGTATTCCGCGTAAGTGCCTAAGCCTCCGACGAGTGCTGGAGGATATTCCCATACGAAGAAACCTATTCTCAAGTGTCAACACCATCTTATTGATGAAGCAGCTGGCTGAACCTGATGTGGAATGGTTGTGTGCCTGTTGCTTCTTCAGGTAAACAGGCGGCGGGAATGGATAAATGGGTTATGAATCCAAAGTTTTAATTGCGCAACAAAATTCGAAAAGCTACTTGCCCCTTTTTTGTTCTGTGCGAAGGGTATTCACCGTAAGAGTCGGCTTTTGCAGCTTGTTTTCAAGTGAGTGGTCGAGAAGGATTCTCCTCGAAAGCTGGTTTTTAACGGGATAGCGCGCGCCTGTGTTTCGATTGACAAATCCTAAATCCTTCTCATTCACCAATTGATTTCTACAGGGCCCGTCGGTTTGGCGTTCACAAGGGTGTGCCCTCTTAGGGAAAGTCAAGAAGGGTTGCTTGAAAGCGAAAGAACTCACGGCGTGTTATAGCAGGTCCAAGCGATTGGGTTCTTGAGCTAGGTCCTGAGAGGCGACACATCTGGCTTGCGTATCTTACAAAGTCACAACGATGGCGGGGAGCTCTACAAGCGCGAATCCGATTCGCACAAGTGCTTTCATCAGAATTGAACTTCATTGTGTTCTTACTAGCTTTCAGATTATGTACTGCGCCTTTGCACTTCCATTTGTGAAGTTCTTGAGCCAGTTTTCGCTCATCAGGCACCATTTTGATTTGCCGCCTTCTATGTGAAGGATCAATATGTGGTCTTTGCTGTCAAGTTTTGTGTACTCAACTAACACATCGTACAAGCTTCGGTTGATTTCTAATTCAAGATCTTGCGGCCTATCATCAGTTGCTCTTCTAGCATGAAAAATGGCTCTGTGTCTCTCATCGCCTTCGTGGTAATGAACATTGACGCGGCTTACGAAATAGACCGTGTCGTCGTGGCTCAGAATGACATTTCGTGCCTTCTCCGACTTGACTTCCGTATCGCAGTTCATGGTCTCCTCAACTCGGCTCCTCACATGGGGAACAGAATCCTTGAAGGCAGTTAAGCAATCTTCCAGTTGCGGGAATATGCCGCAATTCGACTGAGCCGCCTCCAGAAGGTAGAGGATTGCAGTTATTCGACCCAGTCAGTGTGTCTGGTGCAGGATCGTATATTTCAATCGAGGTTGTCTACCGTAGGTAAGCTATTTCTATTGGACCTGTACCCGACTTTCCCGTACATGTGAATATGTATTCTTGATTCAGATTCGAAGGTCATAAGCATAAAATATATACTGCATCAGAATTGTGGCTCCAGCTTCGACTCTGACAACAGGTGAATGATATATGGAACTTTCTATGGAAGAGCCCGGCGGTCTGGTAAAGATCTACGATGAGAAGAATGAGGTATGGAAATTCGTCAAGAAAGACCGTGGGCTCAACAAGCAGTTGACGATGGTCGAGGATACTCTTTCGCGTTTTGGCCTTTTGAAGAATGAGATCAGGGTCTACGTTTACCTTGCCAGGGTTGGGGAGAAAAAAGCCGGCGAAATTGCCGAAGCAATTGCCCTTCATCGGACCGAAACTTACAGAATATTGCGTGATTTGGAGAAGAGAGGCATCGTTTTCTCGGCTTTCCATAAACCGCTCAAGTTCACGGCTGTGCCTTTGGAGAAGGCAATAGACTTGTTGATAGATGTCCAGAAAATGAAAATCATGCTTCTTGAGAAAGAGAAAGCAGGGCTCGTGGACCTTTGGCGTTCTTTGCCGCAGCCGAAAGTTGAAAACCATAGGAAAGAAATATTCCAAATACTTGAGGGTGGGCAGCAATTGATCTTGAAAGCAAAAGAACTTCTGGAAATAACAAAGGATGAGATTCAAATATTCGCTCCTGGAGAATATTTGGCTCAGCTTTACCACAGTGACTTCATGGATGACTTGAAGCGACACGCGGGCAAGTTCAACATTACTTTGTTGACTGATAACTCGCTGAAGAGCAGGTTTTTCATATCAAAGATGAACTGGACAAACGACAAATGCCGTGTAGTGGACGTCAAGAATATTCCCTGCTTCATTATTTCAGACAGAAGCGAATTGTTGATTGCGGTACAGGAAACTGGTGAAACTGAGAATGCTCTTGACAAAAAGAAAGCCAAGATGGTTGCGCTTTGGACTAACTACAGCGCTTTCGTTGAAGCTTTACTGATGCTGTTCTCAAAACTGCATGAAGCCGGCAGGAAATTCGAAGAGATTCAACTCAAAGTGTCCGATAAGCTCTTCGAATCTGCACCGTAAAGATCAACTATTTCTCGCATTCTTTGATATTTTCTCGTGAGGCTCAAATGCTGAGTCGGAATGGCATGGCATTTTGTGACTTTTCGCGTCACACAATGTATGATGAGTCTCTCGATGCGTCGCGATGCTTCGGGCTGTTTTTGCGCAGAAGCCAAGTTGTCAGTTCTTCGCAACTCTTTGGTGTACTCTTGTTGTTCGCTGAGATGAGAAACTTTATTAAGTCGTAAGATGCACGATTATGCGCTTGAGACACCAGAGAACAAACAACGATGCACTTCCATCTCGTGCGCGGTTGGAAGGCACGAGCTAGTCAGGCGAGTTGCTATGAACAGATTCATACGATCTATTTGTAAGAACAAGCGAGGTATCGTGGGTATCGAGGCTGCAATAGTGCTGATCGCCTTCGTCGTTATTGCTGCAGCGTTGGCCTATGTTGTGATAAACATGGGTTTCTACTCTGCTCAGAAGGCGAAGTCAACGATCGACAAGGGTATTCAGGAGGCTACGAGCGCTCTTGAACTCGACGGCTTCATCACAGCTAAAGCAGACGCTGATGCCAAAGTTACTTATTTGGCAGTTCCCATGAAGCTGGCTGTGGGCCAAGAGGAAGTTGACTTGGCTAGGAACACTATCGTCGTTGCAGTTGAGGGAGGAAACTTTTCGCTTGCAAACATATACAGCGGTAGCGCTACGTCAAATGAGGAATCAGTCGCTCATCTTATGGAAGCCGTGACCGGTGCGCCTAATGCTTCCTGCTTCATCTACAACAGTGATGTCAGTACAAGTACGGTTCTTAAGCAGAATGCCAAGGCATACCTCATCATCAACTTGGGCGATTCATATTCGCTGCCTGCTTACAGCAAGGTGAAGATTGAGATTAGAACCAGTCGTGGAGCAGCTTTGATGATACAACGGGAGATACCAGGCGGTCTGCCGACCGACAGACTTATCGACCTTGGCTAGAATGATTGAGACGTCAGTAGATCGCGTGGCGTTCACGGAATTGTGCGCGCCTCCTTCGTATTTCACCACAAGAAGCAATATTCTCTTTTTCATTCGTGGCACTCCAACATTTCCACAAACTGAAAGCTGTACCTGTCATGTTCTCGATCTCCTGTTTCACTCGTCATGCGAGTCTGTGAAAGTAGCGGGGTTTCATCAAGCGCTTCTTGATGTTTTTGGGAGACTTGCCATTGTGGCTTATGAAGACAGTCGCTCACTCAGCAGAGAGGGTCCGATTGAAGAAGACTGGAACATGCCTGTCAGTTTCTGTTTTTTGTCTGATGCAAGTGTGACGTACAGA
Source organism: Candidatus Bathyarchaeota archaeon (assembly GCA_963769845.1). Taxonomy (GTDB): domain Archaea; phylum Thermoproteota; class Bathyarchaeia; order Bathyarchaeales; family Bathycorpusculaceae; genus JBGQMW01. The sequence goes on from CAVYNL010000020.1 coordinate 21,585, forward strand.
ATATTATAACTAAATATTCTGGATATGGAGTGCAGATAAAGGTCAAGACTGGGAAATGAAATGAGGAGAACGTTGAGAAGGTTCTTGAAGCAAAAGCGCGGTATGGTAGGCATCGAGGCTGCTATCGTTTTGATTGCTTTCGTGATCGTTGCAGCGGCATTCAGCTTCATGGTCGTTAACATGGGTCTTTTTGCAACGCAGAGAGGCAGAGAGACTATTCAGGAAGGAATCTTAGAGGCTAGTAGTCCGTTGCTGCTGGATGGGACTACATATCTCAGAGGAGTGTCAGGGCAGAAAGTGGATGCCGTTGTGGTACCGCTGAAGACTATGGGAACTGGCTATGTGGCGATGGCTCGGAATTCAACTCAGATGACTTTGAGGGTGGGAACTCACACTGCAATAGCTAACATGTATGGTGGGATAAACACGACCGACCCGCAGGACAAGTCGCTTGACCAATTAGTAGCGGCATTAGGTAGCAATACTAACTCGACGCTTTTCATAGGCAACAGCAACGGTGACACTTCGCTTCACTATGGTGAAAAAGGTTTCTTGGTTGTTAACCTTGCCCCTAGCGATCAAGCTTCAGAAGGGGAACACGTTTTCATCGAGATTAGACCTGAGAAGGGTGCACCGCTCTCTGTAGAGTTCATTGTTCCGCCAGAGCTAGTCATTGGATGGCTGACCGTAGGAGTCTAGGCAGTGTAGTGTTCCTTATTTCTTTCTTCTTGGCTGCTTCCTGTTTGTCGAGCGCGTGACGCACAGACTATTATATCGCAATAGTCAATATACAGACCGCGCAGGTGAAAATGAAATGAAGAAAATACTGAACAAGCTACTGAAGCAAAAGCGCGGTATGGTAGGCATCGAGGCAGCTATCGTTTTGATTGCTTTCGTGATCGTTGCAGCGGCATTCAGCTTCATGGTCGTCAACATGGGTCTCTTCTCAACACAACGAGGCAGAGAAACAATACAGCAAGGAATATCAGAATCAAGTAGTCCACTGATGCTAGATGGAAGCATCCTCTTGAAGGCCGCAAGCCACAATGTTACGGGTTTCATGATTCCACTGAAGACTTTGGGGGTCAAATATGTTCCTATGAAGGACAACACAACCGAAATAACCCTGAGAGTTGAAACCCACACTGCAATAGCCAACTGCTACGGTGGTATAAACACTGCTGTAACAAATCCAACAAATCAAACACTTGATGCTCTTGTGACAGCAACCAATGGACAGCAACCGAGCACCAATGCAACGCTGTTCATAGGAAACAGCAATGGAGACACTTCGCTTAACAGCTTTGAAAAAGGGTACCTGGTGTTCAGCTTGGCTAACGCTTGATCAGGCAGCTGAAAGAGAACACGTTTTCGTTGAAATCAGGCCCGAGACAGGTGCTCCATTAACCATAGATTTCATCGTGCCTCCACAGCTTACGTCAGGATGGCTACCAGTAGGCAGTTAAGGTGAGCCACAATGAACTCGTATAATGCACGGCATTCGCAAGAACAAGCGTGGTATCGTTGGTATCGAGGCTGCGATAGTGCTGATTGCCTTCGTCGTTATTGCTGCAGCGTTGGCCTATGTTGTCATTAACATGGGTTTCTACTCTGCTCAGAAGGCGAAGTCAACGATCGACAAGGGTATCCAGGAAGCAACGAGCGCTCTTGAACTCGACGGCTTCATCACAGGCATGACAAATAGTGGTTGCAAACGTTACGTATCTCGCAATTCCTGTGAAGCTTGCAGTCGGACAAGAACAGGTTGACATGGCTAGCAACACTGTGGTTGTCGCGGTGGAAGGCAACAACTTTTCACTGGCAAACATCTACAGCGGAGCGATAACAACAGACAACGCCTCGATTTCAACTCTGCTCTCTAGAGAGACTGTAGTCGGCGCAGGGCCTAACGCTACATGTTTCATCTACAACAGCGAGCTCACGACAGACACAGTCCTGAAACAGAATGCAAAAGCATACATCGTCATTAACTTGGGCACGACGTACTATTTGCCATCCTACTCGAAGATGAAGGTCGAGATCAGGACAAGTCGAGGAGCAGCTTTGATGGTCATGCGAGAAATACCCGGTGGCTTGCCAACCAGCACACTTGTCGACCTTGGTTAGGAAAACCAACCGCGATTCTAACCAGGATCAATCCTCCCCATTTCATTTTTTTGTAAAACCTGAATTGCCAATTCTGAATTAGCTTTTCCGCGAGAATATCATTTGGCAGTCGCAGCGTGCGCGAAAGAATCAACTCTCCCTTGCCTGTAATCCATCATTTCTATTAAGTGATTTGTGATCTTGGTCATGTGCCCTTGGAAGCAGTGTGGAGGCTGAGAGGCTTTTGCAGGCAGACCTACAATCAAAACGTGAGATTCATAATCGATTTATCAAACTCAATGACTCTGATTATATATCTGCTTCGACAGAGGATTCGCCGTTGCCGGCCAAGGACTTTGAGAAGCTTCTAACCGAAGCGATAGACGAGGGGCTTTCTTCATTAGGGGAGACTATGAGGCAGACAGTGTATTCGCGCTTGGAAGAAGAGTTTGGGGTTCACAAGGCAGAAATCCCATACAAGGTCGCGACTTTCGCGCAGGCTGTTGAAGCGGTTTTGGGTGTAAACGCGAATGATCTTGAGGCCACGATTCTGAAACGGGTCTATGAGAAGTTTGGGAGAAGATATGAGGGGAGCAAGGCCGTTGGCGCTACTTTCGCTGAGCAAGTAGATCTTGCTCGCAGTCAGTTGTACATGGATTTTGTCGGTTTAATGCAGAGTGCAGTTGTTGTTTTCTATTTGGAAAACTGGAAGGATTTAAGGTCTTTTAGGCTTATTGCTCTTAACTCTGCAGCAGCAAAGTTGAGCAGATTTGCGGGGGAAGGGATCATCGGTAAGACTATGGTTGAGCTTTACCCTGAAGTGCTCAACATCCAGGTCCAGGAAATGCTTTCTGAGGTCTTTCGCTATGGAAAGCCAAAGGACTTGGGCGAGTTGCATTTCGCAGACCGTTCTGGAACTCAAAGGTTCTCTGTTGCCGCCTTTTTGCTTTCAAGTAACTGCATCAGTCTGGTTTTCAAGAATGCTCCGGAGCGCAAGTCCACAACGGTTGAAGCCCGTAAAGTTGAAGAGTATGCAGACGCAGTGGAAGACGGAATGGGTGGGTGGAGGTGGGAACCTGAGGTTGTCGATAAGGGGATGTACTCTGACAAATCGCGGGCGCGTGAGCAATGGACAAAACAGAAGCTGTCTGATGGCCCACGTACTGCAGAGTTTTTTTCGATAAGAGGCAAGGAATATCTTGAAGATAGAGAATTTCCCAAGGCCAGAGAATTCTTCTTGAAAGCTGAAAAACTATGCCAGAGAATGAACCAAACGAAAGAGGCGTTTAGAAACGCGTCTCTGCGAATTAGTGCTTATGTTCTCGAGGAAAACGTGAAGCTGCCCGAATTCTTTAACGCTGCTGAGACCTACTTCGAAAAATACTCAGGCTTCTCTGCACATGAAGGCTTTGTGAAGAACCTTGCCTACTATAATCAATGGGAAGGCTACAAGCATGAGCAGGAACATAGCTTCGATGATTCTAGGAGGTCTTACTCTGAAGCAGAGAGATTGTTTCGCACTCTAAATCAGATGAATGACGCTGTCTTTAACGCGGCCCAGTCCGTTCTCACGTTCAGAAGCGAAGGCAGCCTGCAGGGTTTCGACGAGTCCGCGACGGTTTTTCTCAAGAAGTATCGAGAGCTTTCAGAAAACAAGCATTACAAGGAGGTCCTTGCGCATCACTATTCGCGCGAGGCTGATAAGTCTCAGAGTGCTGCCAAGATTAGGGAGTTGAGAGGCAAGGCTGAAAAATTGTTCCTGGAGACTAACCGAAGGGAGCTTGCGTTCGAGAACGCGTGCAAACTTCAACTATCTCTGGACTATCTTGGTCCTGAAAATGACGAGTCAATGAAGAAGTATTCTGAACAGAGCGAAAGATTCCTTGATGAGTACCAGGACTTTGCAGAAAACGAGTTTTATGTAAAGATAGCAGCTGAACACTATTTGATCCGAGTTCGTGCGTTGGCTTCACAGTTGAAGGAGGTTTTGCGGTAGTTCTTTTTCGCTCATCTTTCTTGTTCGACCATGTTATCCTGGTGTGAGTACTTGTTGAAGGTTGCCGAACGCTCCGCCGAAGGATATGTTCATCAGCCATTCGGATCCTATCCAGGCTACGCCGCTCAGCAGGAGCAGTATGCTGATGTACATGAGGCTTGACCCCCAGAAGCCACCTCTCGCCTCTTTCAGCGTTAACGCGTTGAGAATGGTGATGAGTAGGATCATGAAGACGTTTCCTACTCTGATTACATCGGTGGGTATTCCTCCGAAGGTGAAGTAGGGTACAGATGTCAGGGTCTGCGAGAAGATCTGGCACATGTATGTGAGGATTGTCAGTAGGGCCACTGTTATCGGTTGAAGAAGGTAAGTGGTTACTTCCAGAGTTTTTGCTACGTTTTCTCTTTTCTTTCTGAAACCCAAGTTTCTTACACAGTTGTTTCCAAGGATTTTTCCGACTTCTAGGAGGTCAGCGCCGTAGCTGAAAGCGTCAAGGAACATCTTGTTTGACATGTAAACCGTGTGTGACGCTGCCTCGGATGACAACAGGCTTAGAGCTTTTGCGTTGTCGACGCCTATCTTTATTCTTGCGAAAGCTCGGCGTAGCAGGTTTTTGAGGTGGCCTAGTTCCAAGTAGAGGACGTAGGAAAGGGCGTTCTGCAGGCTTGATGATGACGCCATGTTCTCGCCCAGGCTTTTGATGAGCGCTGGGTAGTTTTCGTTGACTTTGACTACGTACGTTTCAAACCTCTGCGCCAGCAAGCCTGGCGGCAAGAATGCCAGGCCGGCGAGGATGAAACCGTAGGGAACGCCGAATATTATGCTGACAAGCACTGCTGGTACTATGCAGGCGACGGATATGGGCAAGACTACTTTGAAGCGCGTGTACATCGTTGGCGGCAACTGTTTGTCTATGTGAACTAGGACGTCCTTGGGCACGACTGACCTGACGCCGAAGTACATGACAAGCAGGACTGACGACGCGATGAAGTATCCGAAGTAGACCATGCTGGGCTCGTTGGTGAAGACAACTATTATGTCTAAGATCATGATGATGAATGTAGATACGCTTGAGAATGTGCTGTAGACGCCGCCGAGCATTTCGATCGACTTTATTGCTCTTTCGTAGTAGCCAGAGTATTCTTCGATCATCGTGGTTGCTTCTAGTTCCAAGTATCCCTTCGGGTTTGGGGACGAGAAGGCCTGTTGGCATCTTGTAAGTATGTCTTTGAACGGAGGCTTGGTCTGGCTGGCTACTTCAGCTGTGGCCTTGGTAATTCCGTAGCCGTATTCTTTTGCCAGTTGGCGTATTTTGCGGAATATTTCGCCGTAGTATCCGTAGTCTTTGGTTTCTCCGATCGTCTTTACAAGGTCGTCCGGACTGATTTGCCCTTGGGCGAGGGAGTACATGTGAAGCAGCAGTGACACGAGTTGTTCGTCGATTTTGTTGGGAATCTTTCTCCTGATCAGATACAGCATGAATATGACCGAGCCTGCAAGCGCGTTGACCGCTATCAGGCTTATCAGGTCGTTTCTCATGAACAAAAATAGGGAGACGGCCGCGTTGATGATTATGATTAATGCTGCTTTCTTCTTCAGTGAACCTATTCTGATAGCCATGGGAACTGTCCCTCCTTGACTTTCTTGTAGACTTCTTCTACTCCCGTGCTTTCGACTTCGATTACCGTGTTCCACACGTCTTTGAAACGGGGATGTTTGTCCGCTAACGCTGATAGGATGTCTGCCCGCATCTTCAATTCCTCATAGAGCTCTGGCAGTCTTTCTGGAGCCCATCCTCGGTATGGAAGAATTTTCGCTTCCATCAGGAAGCTTGAGCCTGAGAAGCGAAGCTTGTCTTCGTCTGAGTCGTACGTGAAGATAGGTAAGAAGTTGAGTTGGCCTTCTTCTTGGTCGTAGTTTATGATTTCATTGACCGAAGTCACTCTTCTGATCAGTTTGAGGCCTCTTTTGATTCTGTTCTGGAATATTGCAACATTGAGGCCGTTCATGTGTGATTTTGGCACGTTGATCGGTGAGGAGGTTAATCTTTGGAAGAGTGTTTGCAGGTCTCCTGCGTGGATTGTGCTTACCACAGGGTGGCCTGTTTCGATAGCTTGGAATGCGATCTGGCCTTCTTCACCCCTGATTTCTCCCACGATGATCTGGTCTGGTCTTTGTCTTAAGGCTGCTTTGAGAAGGTCAAACATGGTTACTTTGGTTCCTGTGCTCAGCCGTGTGACTTCTCGTACCCAATTTCTGTGAGCCAGGTTTACCTCGGGGGTTTCTTCGATGCTAACGATTTTGGCGTCTGGTTTGATGAGGCCTACGAAAGCGTTTAGGCTTGTTGTCTTGCCTGATGCGGTTTCTCCGCACATGAAGAATGAGATTCCCATTTCCAGGAGGATCCACATGTAGGCTGCAAGTTCGGAGGACATGGTTTTCCATTTGATGCAATGCGCGACTGAGATGGGTTCTTTGGGGAATTTACGGATGGTGAAGTTGCTGCCTCTGATGCTGATGTCTTCGCCGAAGACGATGTTGAACCTGGACCCGTCTTCTAGGTGGACGTCGAGTATTGGGTTTGTGTAGCTCAAGACTTTTCCGTGTCTTTCTGCGAGTCCTCTTAGTAAACTTTCTCCGTCTTCCAGGGAAATATCTGTGTTGCTTTCAAGTGCGCCGAAGAACTTGTGATAAACATACACGTGTCCTGCTCCGGGCACACTAATGTCTTCAAGCCACGGGTCTGCAAGGAAGTCATCAAGAACTCCGTGACCCACTTTTTCTCTTAGAAAGTGGTAGAGTACGCTTCTTTGTTTGCCAGCCGGAAGCTTCAATACTTTCTTCTTGACTGCCTCCTTGAACAGCTTTTCTATGATTCTTTCTTTTTCCTTCGCACCCTCTGCAACGATTGTTTTTTCGGTTATTGCTCTTGCGATGGCGTCTTCAACTTGGTCGATGATTTTTCTAGGCGGTTTTTCGGGTTCGATGACGTTGTACCTTCCGTATTCTCCGCCGAATTTTATGTGGATGAAGGCTCCAAGCCCGATCGGGTAAACGATGTCCAGCACGAATGCGGCTGACATTAGGTCAGATTCGGTTCCAACCATGCTTGGGTCAATGACGTATTCCGGCGTGATTCCAGTGGCTTCAGCGTACGCCTTCAAGTATGGATACTTCTGATATGCTTCCTCGAGCGTTTTTGGGAGTTCAAGGTCGTACAGACTTACGAATTTCTCTTTCTCTTTTTTGCCCTTTTTCTTTTCGGGTTCCTCGACTTTCGTGTTTTGGTTCTGGGCCTGATTTTGTGCAGGGGTCGGCGGCTGCTTTGCCTTGTCTTCAGGCTTGTTTTTGCCGAAGAGTTTCATTTACACCTTCACTCCGCCGAGTGGCAAGACTCTTAGTCCCAGGTGTGGGTTGACTTCTAGGCTTACTGATTCTTTTCTGTCGCCGCTGGTTCCCCATAGTTTGACTATTTTAAGGACTTTTACTTGTACGCCTGCTACTTTCGCGTTGGAGATGCGCAGGTACACGTCTGATGAAGCTTTGAGTTTCATGCTGGAGTTTTCTGGCAAGAAGTTAGGGTGGAAAGTTAGGACGATGGTTTTTCCGACGGCTACTAGGTTTTTCATCCGCGTGATGAATGTTAGGAACACGTGTGGTGGTGTGTCTACAGCCAGAATGCTTAGGCTGTCGATCACGAAAATGTCGTATCTGTTTTTGAACATTTCCATGAAGTTTCTCGTGACTTTGAAGAATAATGAGGAGAGAAACTGGTTCCATCTGCCGCCTTCAACGTGCAGGGCGTACAGGTCCATCTTTCCGTTGATGTAGTACTGGTAAGCGTCCAGTTTTATGGACTTCATCATCGCGAGATATTCTTTGACTGTGGTCTCGCTTGAGATGACGCATACTCTTAGGCCCTTTTTGAGGGCGGAGAAGACGATTTGCTGAGTAACCGCGGTTTTGCCTGAGCCGAAGTCTCCTTCGATCGACGCTAGACTTGGAATTGGAAAGCCGCCGCCTATGGCCTTGTCAAGGTCTTTTATGCCCAGTGACATTACGTTCATGCTTAAACTCCCTCTAGAGTATTACCGTTAAGTTGCAGCACTCTGAATACAGATTCGCAGTTCACAAAATCGACCAACTTACTATATGACCCTTCTGAACTGCAAATATGAATCAGTGATTCAGGTTCTGTGCTCTTTTCTTGAGCGGCTAGCCTTGGGGCTTCTCATGGAGAAAGCCGGTCAGTTGCGGGTTTGCCATGTCAAGTTTCGACGTTAATCAGGCACTGTTGATGCTTGCTATCGTTCTTTTTGCGGATTGCGGCTATCAGGGTTGTTATTGCTGAGGCTAGTGCGAGGATTGTCAGTGTTTGGAACTCTGGGACTACGATGTAACTTCGGTCATTGTTTTCGGTCATCTGGTTTCCAGCGTGGTCGTAGGCTGTTATTCTGTATGTCACTAGGGTGTCTGTTTGTTGACCGCTTATCGTGGACTCATAAAGATGTGTTGTTTGGTTGAGGATCATTGGGAGGTCAATCCAGTTTGAGCTGCTGTTAGTGTTGTATGCTAGTCTTACGCTTTCGATGCCGGTTGTCGTGTCGGTGGCGTTGACCGAGATTGTCACGGGTTGGTTGCTTTGCACGTTGCTATCTGGTGTGCGAGAAACATTCGCGATTGTTGGGGGTGTCATGTCGAGGATTGTGCTGGCTGAATATGCTGTGGATGCTAGTCCGGCGTTGTTTTTGAATTGGGCGTAGATTGTTTTTGGGCCTTCGCCAAGTTCGAGTGTCCAAGTCTTTGGGGTGCTGTATGTTTCGTATGCTGTCCATGTTAGGTTGTCGCTGCTGAAACGTATCTGTGCAATGCCTGAGACGGTGTCGTTTGCGAGAAGCGCTAGGGTTGTCAGTGTTGAGTTTGTGTAGCCGGTGTTTCCGTCGATAATGATGAGGCCTGTTGGGGGTGTCTTGTCCAGTTTTATGCCTGTGAGGATCTCGTGCGGTTTTTCTTCGTTGCCTGCGTTGTCTAGGCTCCAGTATTCTAGCGTGTTGTTTGCGCTCTCAGCTGTGATTTGAGGTTGGCCGTCCGTGCTTACGTTTTGAGTTGTTCCGTTGTTGATTTTGTAGTATGTTTCTGCCACACCGGATTCGTTGTCTGCAGCTGTGAGTATTATTGCAAAATCTTCAGTGTGCCATTTCTGGTCGTAATCGTCTGTTGTGGAAGGCGGTGTTGTATCTTCGGAAACGGTGAACGTTGCAGAGTCTTCAATAGTTTTTCCTTGGATGATTGTCTGTACTGTGGCGTTGTACTGTCCATCTTGATGGGGCAGGGCCAGTGTTGTTTTGACTTGTCCTTGTTCGTCTGTTTGGTTGGTTTGACTTAGGATAGTACCGTTTGGGCTTGATACTTGAAGTGTCGTGTCTTGTCCCTGCAATGGTGCCCCATTTTTCATGATATTCACCGTTATTGTTGCTTCTTCTTCCATGCTGTAGTTTGCCTTGCTGCTTTCTATGTGAATGCTGTAGGTGTCTATTCGGTACAGGGCTACGTTGTAGACGTCAATTTCTTGGGTCTGGTCGTAGTTGACGAGGGTGAACCACCAAGTGTCTGTAGTGGGGATTGTGTATGTCGTGTTCAAGAACGCGGTCGTCACGTTCCAATGTGCTGAAACGTTGTGCCAGCCTGTTGAATTGCTAATGTTGTACTCCCATGTATTCTGGCAGAAGAAGCTGATCGGCTGTGAAGCGTTGAAGGTGATTCTGACATAGGTACCGCCTGTTAGATAGGGATGAGGTGCCGCGGTCCTTTTTGGTGGCACAGATATTGAGTATGAGAAAAGCTGTGTTTCCAATGCTAGGGTGTTCTGCGCCTCAACACTGAGTGAGAGGACAATCGCCAAAGTGCTGACTAACAGGAGTGTGCATGCTATCAGAGAAAACGAGCGTTTTCGCAAATTCCTTCTTTTGTACTGTAATGCTTTGGTTGGCAAATATAATTTGCGCAGGTTACTTTGCCTTTCATACTGCAAACAAGCAGAAGAAGAGGATTTTTTGTCCTAGGATGCTTTGTTCAACCTCTGCTTAAGATACGTATCCCCAGGCAATTCCGTCTAAGCCGAGTCCTAGGTTTCCGAGCCCTGCGATCAGTGTGCGTTCGCCGTATTGGTTTACGAAGACTTCTTGTCTCGCGCTTATGCCGTAGTGTGTGGCAAAGACTACTGTGACCACGCTGTTCGTCAATATGTCGGGCGCTGAAGTTGGCAGCTGGATATTTATCAGTGCTTGTTCTCCCGGTTTTATCGTGCGGTGCGTAGAAAGGTCGAATGTCTCGTTTGTTCCTGTGGCGTTGATCCTGAGTACTGTGTAGTTTTCTATCGTGTATGTTTTCCAGTCGGTGTTGTTGTATGTGAGTATTGCAGTGTTCCATGCGAATGTATCGTTTCGCAGGAAGATCTCTTTTGCGCCTGTGTTTAATACGGTAAAATTCACTGTCGCGATTCTCTATGTCTGTTATGCTGAGTCGGAGCTGTACGCTGAGCCTGAGTCTGTCGTCAGTCGATGAGTTTACTTGTAGGCCCACTTCGTTCATTGTGCGGAGCATTGCTGTTGAGACGGCTCCGATGAAGACTATCCAGCCTATCAAGACTACTGCTGACGCGATTGATATAGACAGTCCCATTCTGTTCACCTTCTATGGTGATGTAAATAGGTAGTTGCTGGAGACTCCTCTGTACGGGACGACCTTGGCTTCGTAGAGGTTTGCCGTCACTGATGTCGCGTTGTAGACTAGTATCGTTGCAGCTTCTCCCATATCGATTACGTCGTCTCCGCTTGAATCAGTTATGTTGAACCGTCCACTTCCAGTGGTTGCGTTTGCATTGAAGGAGTACAGAGTAGCTTGACCGTAGGCACCGACATATACGCTGATGAGGTCAAAATCTGAAAGTGGAAGTGTTCCTGTGTTCTTGACGTATATCATGAACAGTGGGCTCGGGTCGCTTGTTATATTGACTGTGGCGTAGACTATGTCCAGCCGCGTGTCCATGTTTCTCTTGACGGTGTCAAGGTTCTGCATTATGTTGCTCTGTAAGGAAGTTCCAGCGTATATGGCATAGGCTGAGAATCCGCTTGCCAAGACTATTGATGCAATTACCATTATGGCTTCGGTGATTGTGAGGGAAAATCCCACTTATGGTTCACCTGTTCTGTTCTTCTTCAGGACGCGCATTATCAGTTGGGTCAGGTCTTTGGGGTTAGTTTTTGCGCCAGTAGCGTCTGCTGCGCCGTACATGCTCAGTATGACCTCCTCCGGCGTGAGTTTTTGACCGCGTGCCTTGACTATGGCTCCAACCAGGTTTGAGACCTGCTGACTGTATCCTCTGGGTATGAAGCTGGAGAATTCGCAGTAATCACAGAGTTTGCGTATACTTCCTTCGTCGAAGCCTAGGTCGAGCATCGTGTAGATCCAGTTTATCGTTTGTGAGAACTCCATTCAAGATCCTCCCGTTTTGTTCTTCTTGAGGACGCGCATTATCAAGGCTGTCAAGTCTTTCGGGCGGGTTCTTGTGCCAGTAGCGTCTGCTGCGCCGTACATGCTCAGTATGACCTCCTCCGGCGTCAGTTTCATGGAGCGGGCTTTGGCCACGACTCCGACAAGGTTTGCGACATGCTCGCTGTAACCCCTAGGCATGAGACTTGAGAATTCGCAGTACTCGCAGATCTTTCTTATGCCTTCCTCGTCAAAACCAAGGTCCAGCATAGTATAAACCCAATCCACGATTGATGTTCCGTCGGATAGGCTTCCGATTCCTTCCAGTAGGTTGTCGGATGCTTTGTTTGAGCTCGGGGGTTGCATTGTGTTTTCTGGTGCTGCCAGAGACATTGGCTTTTCAGGTTCAACTGGCAAAGGTGCTTCTTTTGTTTCGACCGTGCTTTCGACGGTGAATCCTGCTTTTTCCTCTTCGCAGATCGCCGGTGCTAAAGGCGTGGAAGCTGCTGACACTGTTATTTCTGTTTTTGTTTCTTCCTCTTTTTTGCCTTGGAGTTTCTTTTCTATGAGCGGCTTGGCTTGGACTACCTTGTTCAGGTCATCTTCATTAGTGATGAACTGCAACAGATTGAACGGGCTTTGTGCTTCGCTTATGAGGCTGCGGATATCCACGATCGTGTTTTTCAGGTCTTCAACAGTGCTTTTTAGGGTCGTGAAGTTTTCAACATCAGTCTTGAGTTTCTTGACGTCCTTCTCTACCTCTTCGATTCTGGGGTCTACGCCCGTTGCAACTGGTGGTTTGGGACTTGTGGCAGGGTTTGTATTTTCAGCCAAGTTTTTCACCATCTGTTATTTCAGGAAGTGTTCAGTTTGGTTTTTCTTCCAGACCTAACACTTCAAATCCAGATTCGCAGTTCACAAGCTTCGGTCCAAGATCTATTTGACCCTTCTGAACTGCAAATATGAATCAGTGATTCAGGTTGTTCAATGGCCAAGTTGGCAAGGTCGGCTGCGTTGTCGTCTCTTGCAGAGCCTGTTTGACCGTGTTCCATTATTATGATCCATTGCAGTGTGTTGTGGGGATTCAGTTTCCAAGATACTATTGTTGGTGCTTATGTATGATCTGGACCTTGTTTTCATAAGTCTCATAGTCCACGATTGTGTAATTGTGTCTTTGAAAGGTCTTGATCAGGTCTTCGTTTGGTAGGTGAGAGTTATGGCGTCAGCAAGTAGAGTTGCCTTTATCGTCCTCGGCATAGCTGTGGTTGGTTGGGCAACTATTACTATGTTGTTCCCCGTCTGACAAATCCGCCAGTTGCGCATGTGCTGATACACGAAAATGTGTATCTTACCACCGAGACTTATGAGAAACAGTTTTCGCTTCAGCTTCTGAAGGGTGAGAGAATAAGCATTGAAATTTCCGGGAACGGAAAAATCTTTGACATGTGGTTTGCTAGGGAGAGCCCTTCTCAAACCCTCGTGGAGCAGCTGGACATCCCCTTGTACAATAGTCAATTAACCATTCCGGCTGATGGAACCTATCTTCTGCGTGTCAGCACGTATGTTGGCGAGGTACAAGTGACGGTTCTCGTCACAAAATTGTAGTTCGTCGTGTAGTCGGAAAAGGATTCTCGATATTGAGTTGAGATTCATAAATCTCTTTTATTCAAGAGGCTAACAAAGGAAAAGTCAAAAGCTGATGTCGCAGGTGAGCGAAATGTCGTCTGAAGTTGTTGTTCCCAGTTTCTCCAGAGCCTAAGAAGAACTTCATGCCTGTCAAGTGCTTGTTGTGGCGCATGTGTCCCATTGTTTCGTTGCGAGAGAAGGATTGTGTCAACAAGGGTACCCCTTCATGCAAGGAATTCATCAGGTACGTGAGAGACTCGAACGGAGCGTACTCAGGGGACCTTCGCTGAGTCAGGCATGGGGCTGTATGGATGCAGGCCGAAAGCGGTTCTTTCCTTTTTCCATTTGCAGGTCTGTCTGTCATGAACCTGAATGGTATTTGAACATTCAAAAAACGATACTGATAGAATTTGTTGGCACGAGAGGTGTGGAGGTGAAAATGAAATTGCGATTGCTGATGGTTCGCACCTCTCGTGCTGTTGCAAAGTTTTCCGTGGACTGCGTTCGTTGTTTGCTGTTCGGTCGTATCCAAAACTGTCTTTTGTATTAATACTTAATAAATGTTCCCTTTGTAGTATACAACAAAAATACACAACAGCTGCTGCTCGAACAGTTTGAATCTCACGGTTTCTACGAAGGCCAAGTACAGATTGTGAAGTGGATTCTGAATCCAGATTTGTTGTTCATAACTGGTATTAATAGTAACTCGCGAAGGTAGCTCCGTGACGCGTGAGAAGGCTTGCGTATGAAGAATAAGTTGATAGTCGTAGGCATGGTTTTGTTAGTAGCCTCTATGTGTTTCAGAATGGACCTTGAAGTCAGTGCGCAAGGCGTTCCAGAATATCAAAGGTATGTTCACAATTATTCGAACTGGACCTATGTCGAGAAGCCGATGTTTCCGGTCATGATCAACGCGTCCCAGATCCTTGTGGGCCAGAACTGGAGTGTCGTTTGCCCGTTAAGCGCGAACCACACTTATCATGCATATCTCTACGGTGACTGGATCAACAACGGTTCAGAGCCTAAGACGGACTACGACATGTATGTTTATGGTCCGAACGGCACTCTTGAAGGGTATCACACAGAGTCTGCAGGACTGCCTGAGCACTTGGGCGACACAGTGGACTCTCCCTATTTCACGCCAAAGTTTTCGGGCAACTACACGTTCGTGATCGCCAACAATGCCGAAGACAGCAAGGGGGCTCAGCAAGCGACGTTCATGCTGATTGAGAATGCAGAATGCAACGTCTGGCATGAACAGTACATCCAGGGTCAGAATGGCAGTCTGTCCGTCTTGAACACTACGTGGGCCTACGACTTTGTCAGTGACAGCCCGCACGTAGAGGTAGTTGTGAAAGTCCCAGATTCTCTGGACATGTATGAGGCCAGACTTTTCTTGATGGCTGATCCCACGGTGAAGAATGAAACTCTGCTCAACAACGTACCACTGGCTTGGGACCAGGGGCTTTACGGTAACCGAACTGGCACGTCGAACATCACAGGCGGCTACAACTTGGACAGTGAAGGCTACAGAGGTGCCACCTATGCTAGCTGCGAGTACTACGGTCAGGATATGCTCTTGAACTTCACATCGCCAAACAGTGGAAGAAGCCTGTACCATCTAGCACTGATAGGCGAACACGGTTCTGGAAACGTCCAATTCCTGATCAGAACAACGTTCGACGCAGGTTTACAGCCTTCAATCGTACCAGGCAGAGTGTACCTGGACAGCAATGCCACGGTATCCTATGCTTCAAAATCCACAGACTTGGTCAATGCGTCTCTACAGTATTCAATCGACAGCTGGGTGCACTCCATAACCGTGCCAATGACCATTTCCGCCAATAGAACTTGCAGCGGTGTAATTCCAAGGCAGGCCGCTGGTTCACTCGTACTGTACAGGGTTACGGCACTGGATTACTTGGACAACTTGCTCGCTGCAAATGGAAACTACACCGTCAGACAGCCTTCTGTCACCTATCTGGATAAGCCGATGCTTCCTGTGCAGTTTAACGATTCCCAGATCGAGATCGGCCGCGACTGGAGCATTGTCTGCCCATTGAAAGCGAACAGTACATACCATGCATATCTTTACGGTGCGTGGGTGAACACTGGTTCAGATCCGAAGACGGACTATGATGTTTATGTTTATGGTCCGGATGGTGTTCTTGTGGGTTACCATACCGAGTCTGCTGGCGTGCCTGAGCACTTGGGTGATACTGTGGATTCTCCGTTCTTCACTGCAGGGTCTTCTGGCAACTATACCTTCATCATAGCCAACAACGCCGGAGAGAGCAACGGCGCTGAGGCAGCCACTTTCATGATAATCGAAGACATGAGTTGCAACGCTTGGCATGAACAGTACGTCGAAGGCTTGAATGGGGCTGTGCCAGTTTTCAACACGACTTGGGCTTACGAGTTTGTTTCTGATAGCCAGCACGTTGAGGTGTGGCTGAAAGTCCCTGAAACTTTGGATATGTATGAGGCTAGATTGTTCTTGATGGCTGATTCCACATTGGCGAATGAAACGGTGTTGAACGGTGTGCCGTTGGCTTGGGAGCCTGGACTTTATGGCAAAAGAGATGTCAGCATTGGCGGATACAACGTGAGAACTCAGGGTTATCGCGGTGTGGCATTTGCCAGTTGCGAGTATTACGGTGAAGATATGCTCGTGAACTATACTTCGTCGCATGCTGGACTGAGCTTGTATCATCTTGTGCTGATCGGTGAGAAAGGCAGCGGGATTGTCCAGTTTCTGATAAAGACTTCCTTCGGCGGGATTCTTCAGGCTTCAGTGATTCCGGGCAGAGTCTACTTGGACACGAATGCCACGATCGCTTATGTTTCGCAGTCAGCAGGCTTGATCAATGCAACTTTGCAGTATTCAATAGACCGTTGGGCCACGTCAACGGCCCTAACCATGCAGATCGTGGGCAACAATACCTGCACTGCAACGATTCCAGGTCAGGCTGCTGGGACCCTAGTCTGTTACAGAGTGACAGCTTGCGATTACTTGGAGAACGTACTTGTTGCCGCAGGAAACTATACTGTTAGGCAGCTTTCAGTCACCTATCTGGAGAAGCCTATGTTACCTGTGAAGTTCAATGATTCTCAGATCGAAATAGGATTAGACTGGAGTGTCGTTTGCCCGTTAAGCGCGAACCATACCTATCACGTTTACTTGTACGGCGCCTGGGCCAACAGCGGTTCAGACCCGAAGACGGACTATGATGTTTATGTTTATGGTCCGGATGGTGTTCTTGTGGGTTACCATACCGAGTCCGCTGGTTTGCTTCCGCATTTGGGTGATACTGTGGATTCTCCGTTCTTCACTGCAGGGTCTTCTGGCAACTACACCTTCATCATAGCCAACAACGCTGGCAGCAGCAAAGCAGCCGAGGCTGCCACTTTCATGATAATAGAGAACATAGAATGTGACGTCTGGCATGACCATTACATGGAAGGAACGGACAGCGGAAGCCTGCCAGTTTACAACACGACTTGGGCCTACGAGTTTGTCACTGACAGCCAACATATTGAAGTTTTGGTCAAAGTCCCAGATACACTGGACATGTACGAGGCCCGTTTGTACTTGATGGCAGACACAACAGTTACCAACGAAACGGTGTTGAACGGTGTGCCCTTAGCTTGGGAACTAGGGCTCTACGGCAACAGGGGTGGGTCAGGCGGGGTTTTGGGAGGCTACAATTTCAATAGCGAGGGCTATCGCGGCGTGGCTTATGCAAGCTGCGAGTACTATGGCGAAGACATGCGTGTGAATTTCACGTCGCCACATATTGGGCGAACTTTGTACCATCTGGTGTTCATCGGCGAATACGGTGCGGGCATGATACGTTTTCAAGTGAAAACCGTGTTTGATGCTGCCTTGGTGCCTTTGGTCTCGCCTGAAAAGGTGTACACCAACGACGCCGTCACGGTGACTTATGCTTCGCGGTCTACGGACCTACTCAACGCGACCTTGCAGTATTCAACGAATGCGTGGGTAAACACTACAACCGTCAACATGTCTCTCTTGGACAACAGGACTTGTTCGGCCACGATCCCAAGACAGGCTGGTGACACCCTTGTGTTGTACCGCGTTGAAGCTCATGACTATTTCGAGAACGTCCTAATCGCGTACGGCAATTATACAGTCATTTCAAGCTTGACGATTCTTAACAAACCAGTGTACCCTGTTTTTTTTGCTCAGTCTCAGATCGAGATCGGCCGCGATTGGAGTATTGTGTGTCCACTGAATGCTAACCATTCGTACCATGTATATTTGTATGGTGATTGGGTGAACAACGGTTCTGAGCCCCAGACGAACTATGACGTTTACGTTTATGACCCCTACTTCAATGCCGAAGGCAAGCATACAGCATCGGCCGGTCTGCTTGAGCATTTGGGCACTACTGTTGACTCTGCCTTCTTCAGTCCAAAGTACACTGGGAACTATACTTTCGTTATCATGAACGATGCAGGCGGCAGTCATGGTGCGCAAGAGGCGACATTTATGATCATTGAGGACGTCCAGTGCAATGTCTGGCATGAAACCTATCTTGCGGGAAAGAGCGGCGATTTGCCCGTCTACAACACGACGTGGGCATACGAGTTTTACACTGATAGTCCGCACGTAGAAATGTACGTAAACGTCCCTGATACACTGACAGTGTACGAGGCCAGGCTGTATTTGATGGCAGACCCGACCGTGCAAAACGAAACAATTCTAAACGACGTGCCCCTTGCCTGGGAACCTGGACTTTACGGTAACAGGACAGGCAAGAACAACATAATGGGAGGGTACAACCTGGAAAGCGAGGGATACAGAGGCGTAGCTTACGCCAGCTGTGAAAACTTCGGACAAAGCATGTTTCTAAACTTCACTTCGCCGAACAATGGAACGAGTCTGTATCAACTGGTGCTGATCGGCGGCAAGGGCAGCGGCACAGTAGAGTTTCTGGTCAAGACGGTGTTTGACGCGGCTCTGCAAGCGTCAACCGTTCCAGGCCTCAGAGTGTACCCTGGCGATATCGTTACACTTGCCTATACTTCAAATTCCACAGACCTTGTGAATGCGACTCTTCAGTATTCCATTACTGGATGGGTAAACATGACTTCCATCGATATGGCACTTGTTGACAACCGAACCTGCAGAGTTAATGTTCCTGGCCAAGCGGCTGGCACCACCGTGGTCTACGGCGTTGTCGCAACTGACATGCTCAGAGACGTCCTTGTCGCCAACGGAAGCTACAGCGTCAAGATGTCTTCATCCTTGAACATATCATTGGTCCGTCAAGCCGTGACCTTGGGTGAAAACATTATTGTTACGGGCAACTTGACTCCTGCAAGCGGCGGCGAGCCTATCAGTCTCTACTTCGTGTCTGGGAACGAAAGTCAGACTGTCGTGGTCTACACGATTCAAGATGGGTCTTTCACGGCAAGCTATAAACCGGACGTTTCAGGAGAGTGGAGTGTTCAGGCAAGATTCTTTGAAAGCGATATCGATGTACGGTAACATTACCTCCGAGCTTCCAGTGCAGGTTAATGAGCCGTCGTTCTTCGCAGTGTATTCTCTATACATCATCATCGGAGCTGGCGGGTCAGCTGCAGCGGCTGTCGTGGCCGTACTCTTCCTGCGAAAGTGGCGGGGAAGAGTCGTAGAAGAGGAGTGGTAACCCAGTCTTTCCCATTTTTGATTCTCTACTATCGCTTCGGCAAACGTGAGCAGCGCGTGCGTTTGGTCAGTCCATAGGTTAGGTGCGTGCAGAAAGAATCTCAAGATTTCTCCTGTACTTTGTGAGCAGTCTTATCGGTTTAGCAGTCGAATTAGAGTGTGTGAAAAAAACAATACTTGGTCTTGTTTCTCGAAAGCTTTGCGGTATTATGACAAATCGCTGCCCACTTATTTGTAGCCGATTTTCTTTCAGAAACCAGAATAGCCTTTTCGCGTTTGGATGTCTTAATAAACTGACGAAGCTGCGCGCCCGCGAAGCTGAGATGTTGGCACGACAATGTCGCTATTCTGGCGCGTTCTCAAGATTGTATCTTCCAAAGGGGTTGCCTAGGGTTTCTTGGTGTTCTCTACGTGGAAAGAATAGAGCAGTTGTGAATTCTTTATAGGTATTGAAAACCCGCAACCTTCGGGCTCCTGCATTCTTGAAAGGGCGGCTCCTTGTGAGAGGGAATACATACTCATGATTCATAATGAATAAATGATGTTTAGGCTTCATTTTTGTCTGGCAAGCAGACCGTCGGCTTGCGGTGACCGCTGAATTAATTAATCGGTGGAAAAGTTGAGCGTTTCTTCCCGTCCGAACCGCAAAAGCAAAGCTGAGACTAGCAGTAAGTTTGATTCTGTACTATTGGATGTTGTGAATGAAACACTGACGCAGATTTTCAAGGAAGTTGGTGTTCCCGTCATTTATGCTTCCTTTGAGCAGAACTGCCATCTGAAACGCGAAGATATCCCAAAGAGGCCTGATGATTTCACAGCTTGTCTGGAGGAACTGTTGAGTTCGGCGGCAATTGTCGTTGAAAAATTGATCGTGAAGAACCTCTATCACAGGTTCGGCTCAGAATACATTGAGCCCGCTATTTTCAGCTTTCCGGACCGTGTTAAGGAGTTGAAGAAAATGTGTGCATCAAAAGAGAAAGAATCTTCAGTCAAAAATAGGATCGGACCCGAAAGTCAGGTCTCTATCTTAGACATGAGTTTGGGTGTGTCCAACGGCACTAACGAAGGCGAGACCAGAGGACTCTTGAATCTCTACGATAGCATTCTGAAGAACATGCAAGTTGGTCTAGACATATGGTGCCTAGAGAACCCTGATAATTCTGATTCATTCAAGTTGATTTTCAGCAATCATGTAGCTGAACAGATTACCGGAGCACTGGCCAAGGGCATTTTAGGCAAGACTATGAATGAGATCTTTTCAGATGCTGCCAAAACTGGACTCGCCAAGAATTGTGCAGATGTTGTGCGATCAGGCAAAGCGAAAGTCCTTGGTGAGATTCCTTACCGTGGTGAGCGCGTTGCACAGCGGCTTTTTTTGGTCAAGGCGTTTCCGTTTTTCCGTAATTGTGTAGGAGTGACGTTCGAGAAAGATGGGGACCGGCGAAAAGCTGAAGAGCGCATCGAGAAGTTGAATGAATGTTTTCTAAGGTTCAGGGCTGACCCAGATTGGAACATTAATTGTTTGGTCACTCTTGCTGGGGAATTGTTAGGAGCCACTTGCGCATTGTATAATCGCCTCGACCAAGGACTGTTGTGTTCAATCGGGCAGTGGAACACTCCGTCTGACTTCAATGCAGTGGATAAGCCCGAGGGGCACATCTGCAATGACTTAATCAAGCGTGTCAGTGAAGAAGTCTTTGTCGTCCGGAATTTGCCTAAAACCTCGTACGCACAGACTGATTCCAATGTGAAACGGTACAAGCTACAGACCTACATGGGTAAGACAGTAACGTTCGGCGGGGTCCATGTTGGTTCACTGTGCGTCGTCTACCAAAAGGACGCTAGACCGAGTGAAGAAGACAAGAAGCTGCTCGGACTGCTTGCGGCTGCAATCGGCGTCGAAGAAGAGCGCAAGCAAGCATTGTTGCACATGCAAGACAGTGAAGAGAAGTTCAGAGTAATCGCCGCCTCTGCAATGGACGCCATAGTCTTAATCGACAGTGACGGCAAGGTTGCCTACTGGAACCCTGCTGCCGAGAAGACCTTCGGTTACACGTTTGCAGAAGCAACGGGAAGAGACGCAGTCAAGCTTGTTGCACCGAGACGCTTGTACAAAGATGTACAGAACATTGTGAAACGTCTCAAGAGAAACGTCAAAGAATCAGTTCATGGAGCAAATGCGGAGTTTGTAGCTGTCAGAAAAAACGGAGAAGAGTTTCCAGCAGAATTCTCTGTTTCAGTTCTGCGGCTCAAGGGCAAATGGCATGCTATCGGCATGATCAGAGATGTTGCCGAGCGAAGGCGCATGGAGCAGACTTTGAAGGAGAACGAGGAGAAGTATCGAGGCATTTCAAGCAAACTTGAGAGTCTGATGAAGAGCTCTGCTGTAATGCTGCGAACCACGGACATGCATAGACGACTGCGGACTATTGCAGAGGCTGTTCGCGAGCAAGGCTGGGCACGAGTTGTCATATCCCTTAGGGACGAGAACCTCAACACAACAGACGTCGTGACTGCCGGGTTGACAAAGAAAGAAGAGGAATATCTGAAGACGCATCAGTCACCTGGCAATGTATGGCAGAAACGCTTGAGCAGCATGTTTGAACGATACCGGCTGGGCGAGTTCTATTACCTGCCTTGGAGCGACCCGCTTGTTCAAGAGCAGTTCAAGTATGCGCTTTTGAGCAAGGTGGCCAAAGCCGAGACTGTTGACTGGAATCCGGATGACCTGTTGTATATTCCGTTGCGTTTGCCGACCGGCCAAGTTGTAGGAATCATGAGTATGGACGACCCCCAAGACGGACGTCGCCCGACGAAGGACTCACTTGCGCCTCTTGAGCTTTTTGCACACCAAGCCGCCAGTGCGATTGAAAACGCCAGACTTATCCAGCAGCTGAACAATGCGAAAAGCCAGCTTGAAGGATACACAGAGCATCTGGAGGAAAACGTCAAAGAAAGGACTCGCGACTTGAAGGAGAGTGAGGAGAAACTCAGAAGCATTTTTGCTGCCTCCCCTGACGCAGTGACCGCAACAGATCTGAATGGGAACATTATAGAGTGTAACGTACAGGCAGTAACAATGCATGGATACTCTTCACGGTCCGAATTGATCGGCAAGAACTCCCTCATTCTAATAGCGAAGAAAGACCATGAAACGGCAGTACGGAATCTGAAAAATACCCTCGAAGATGGCTTGATAAAGAACATGGAATACACGTTCATAACGAAAGATGGACGCGAGTTTCCAGCCGAACTCTCGGCCAGCGTCGTAAAAGATGCATCAGGCAAGAAAGTGGGTTTTGTGGCAATCACCAAGGACATTACTGGCCGCAAGCAGATGGAGCAGCAACTTTTCAAGTCTGAAAGACTTGCGGCCATAGGCGAGTTGGCGGCTATGATTGGCCATGACCTGCGCAATCCGTTAACGGGTATCATCGGTGCAGCGTACTACCTGAGGACCAAGGCCAGTTTGAAAATGGACCCGAAAGCGCGAGAAATGTTGGAAATCATTGAGAAGGACATCGCTCACTCAAACAAAATCATCAATGACCTTCTTGAATATTCCTACGAGATCAAACTTGAGGTAACAGAAACAACACCGAAGCAATTGGCACGCGAGGCCCTCGCACTAGTGACTGTCCCAGAGAATGTGCAAGTGATAAATCTTGCCGAAGATGAACCGAAGCTGAAAGTTGATGTTGACAAGCTGACGCGGACCTTTGCAAACGTTATAAAGAATGCTTTTGATGCGATGCCTGTCGGCGGAACGCTTACCGTCAGGTGCAAGCGACAGGACGGGAACCTTGACTTCATCTTTGGCGATACAGGAGTAGGAATGTCCAAGGAAGTGCTGGACAAAATCTGGAGTCCGCTTTTCACCACTAAGGCAAAGGGCATGGGCTTCGGCCTGCCGATCTGCAAGAGGGTAATTGAAGCGCATGGCGGCAAGATTTCCGTAGAGAGTGCAGTTGGTAAAGGCTCTACTTTCACGGTAACCGTTCCAATTGAACCAAGAGTCGATGGAGGTGAACAGATTTGGGCGAAAATGCCAGAATCATTATCATCGATGATGACGAAAGCATAAGGAAGATATTGGCAACGATACTTGAGGAAGAGGGCTACAAAGTGGACACTGCGAACACGGGGAAAGAGGCCATTCAGAAAACGAATGAGAGAGTCTACAATCTTGCGCTGATTGACATGAGGCTGCCGGACATTGAGGGCATCGACCTTCTCCTGAAGATTAAGGATACTACGCCTCGAATGAGAAAGATAATCATCACCGGTTATCCGACGATTCAGAACGCGATGGAGGCGGTGAACAGGCAGGCGGACGCTTTCATACTGAAGCCCTTCGACATGGAGAAAACGTTGCAGGCAATCCGTGAGCAGCTGAAGAAGCAAGACGAAGAGAAGCAGTTCAGCCAGGATAAGGTCACAGCTTTCATTGAGACTAGAGCTAAGGAGCTGGAAATACAAAGCGATTAATGTTTGACTGCTGTCTTCTTTCTGATTCTTTTTTCAGTGTTCGATGTTTCACAGGCTGTTTCCATTCCTCGACTTGTCTACTGCTTATTTTACCTATGTTTGGACGAAGTCCTGCATCTTGGCGTGCGCGATTATGGCTATCTCTTGGTGGTTAGTATTGGAGATGCTGGCGTGTTGAACGGGTTTTTCATATTCTTGTTTTGGTCTTATGGGAATGTTATTGCGAAAATTGTTTGGCAGCATCCCTCGCTACATGTTCTCGGCTCAAGTTGGCTCGCAATTGGAATCTGACGTTGTGAAGGCAGAAGCAGAATCCTGAGTCAACGCCGTGTTCGTCAGTTCTTGGAAAGGCTTTTCAAAGGAAAGCATGTACTAATGCTTTGACAGAAGGGGCTACAGGATGGGCTTAGAGAAAGGATTTCTTGGCGGTTTCTTGGTTTTGGGTGTGACAATATTTGTGGCAGGTTTTCTCGCTGGCATGCTGTTTCTTGGAACAATACATGTATCGTCTGACACTGCAACAGTGGGACTCATGAGCTTCGTGCTTGGTCTTATAACTGGGATGTTGACAATAGCACTGGTCCTCGTGGTCATGAGAATACGAGAAATCCCAAGAGCTTCTTAGTGAAACTCGCACATCACAGGGAAAGAAAAGAGACGGAACAAAAATATACCTCTCACGGAGATAATACGCTAGTTTATGCTCCGGTAGTATAGTCCGGTCAAACTTCCATAGGGAAGGACCATGTATAGCGGCCTCTCGACGCCGCGAAGCGGAAGAAAGTCGCGGACCCGGGTCCAAATCCCGGCCGGAGCACCAATATTGCCTGCCAATGAAGATGCTTTGAGAAACGGTTAATTTTGTGTGCTTTGTCGTCTACGAAACGGCTTCAATGTATTGCTCGTTGTTGGTCGCATTTCGGTATTTGTTCAAGATCGTTATAGCGTGTTTTTCTGCTTGGTGTTCCCACATTGGTTTGTTTCCTATCCATTGTCTCAGATGCATTCCTTCATGTGCGGTGACCTTCACCAGTGCTTCTTTCCAGTCGTTGAGCATTGTTGCGTATTTTTCACATCGCTTATGGCCTGGGTACATTGAGAAATATGGAAAGCTTCTTGCTCCTCCGATTCGTACAACGATTAGGAAGCGCTGTTCGTCGCAGTCACAGGTGCAATCAGCTGCGCTTGCGAATATGCGACCGTAGAATGCGTATTTGCTGTTTCTTACGTGGACTTCGAGTTCGTCATCGTGTGGGATGCCTTTCAGGGCGAACTTTACGAGACTTTCAACTTTCTTGGAAGGATACCGCGAAGTGTTCTTCACGATCATGATATGAGCCTTCGTTTTTGCGTTTGGTTCAGGAAATTCTGCTCTCATTTTCGAGGGCGAACACTAGAATCCTGAACTTTTGATAAAGCATTTATGAACTCAAAATCAATATTGGGGAACAGCGAACTGAGTCGCGGGCCTACCCACGATTAGGTAATTGTAATTTCCAATTGCTTCTGTGGATTCTATGTGGAACCCGGCTTTTTCGATCATGCCTGAGGCTTCTTTTTCACTGAGTCTTATTCGCAGAGGTGGACCGAATGACATAGGTTCTTTTTTCCAGTCCAAGTCCACCAGACGCCCAGACGATCTTAGCATTGTCCGGGCATTCGTCAGGACCTTGTTTATGTCATCGAAATCGTGAAGCACAATGCCGAAGAAGACAAAATCTGCGCATGCTTCGCAGAAAACGGTTTCTTCAGCCCGTCCAATTCTCAACGTTAGATTCTCTAGGTCGGCCG
Organism: Candidatus Bathyarchaeota archaeon; assembly: GCA_963769845.1. GTDB lineage: Archaea > Thermoproteota > Bathyarchaeia > Bathyarchaeales > Bathycorpusculaceae > JBGQMW01. The sequence continues at coordinate 46,757 of CAVYNL010000020.1, forward strand.
TTGCAGCTGTCTTTCTCAGGATATCGATAGCTTCACCGTTTGTGTCCACGCAGTAGATTCTGCCTTTTGGTCCTACGAGCCTCGCGGCTGGAATGGCAAAGAAACCGTCTCCGCAACCAACATCCACTACAGTTGAACAAGGTTTCAGTCCTATGTCTTCGAGTATGGTTTCTGGGTTCTGCCACTCTCTTCGTTCTTGTTGGTTTTCATAGAATCTGTGAAAATGCAACGTGTACCCTTCAGGTTACGTGGTGTTCGCCGATTTCTTCATTAACCGTGTTATGAGAAGAAGAAAGAAGGTTAAAGTCTTGCTGTGAACTTGAGCCATGCGGCCCGTGGGAGGTTGGTTGGGAGCATCAATGATGTTCATGTTCAGCATGGTAGAAGTACGGTAGTGTTTAATATTCCCGTGCAGACGTTAGAGGCGCTGGTGTCTGATCTTGAGTCTTGCGATCGAGGCGAATTCGGTTGTCAAAGTCTTTGGCAATATCCGCGCATTGGACGGTCTGAACCTTACGGTCAATAAGGGAGAGATTTATGGTTTGATCGGTCCTAACGGCGCGGGCAAGACAACATGTTTGCGCATCATTTCCACACTGATCCTGCCAACATCAGGAACGGTGAACGTGTTCGGACTAGATGTCGTCAGTGAGGCAGGAGAAGTCCGCAAAATCATTTCCTATCTTCCAGAAGAGGCAGGTGCTTACCGTAACCTTTCTGGATACGAATATCTGGAGTTCATGGCCAAGTTCAAGGCTGGCAATCATGAAGACGCTCATAGCATGGTGGCAGAGGGCGCGGAGATTTCAGGCTTGGGCGACCGCCTCAAAGATAGAGCCAAAACCTACAGCAAGGGAATGAAACGGCGGCTATTGGTGGCGAGAGCGTTGATGACTAGGCCGAAGCTGTCGATTCTTGACGAGCCTGCAAGCGGTTTGGATGTTTTGCATGCTTATCATGTGAGGGAAACGATAAAGAGATTCGTCAAGGAGCGCGGCGTTAGTGTGCTGCTTTCGAGCCACAACATGCTTGAGGTGGAACACCTGTGTGACCGTGTCGCCTTGCTCAACAAGGGGAAGCTGGTTGTTGAAGGAAGACCGCAGGAGCTGAAACAGAAGTTCGGTAGCGCAAACTTGGAGGAAGTTTTCGCGAAGGTGGTTGGTTTTGCTTAAGGGGTTTGGGAACGTACTTGTAAAAGAGCTCAAAGAGCTCATCAGAGACCCGAAGATAATTTTGGGAATGATTATCGTCCCACTGCTGATGTTTCCAGTTCTGGGTGCAATAATGAGCTTCTCGGTGCAGACTGCGCAAGAAAAAGTCACCCAAGCTAGAGTCTTGGTTCTGAACAATGATGTGGGCGGCAACTACTCGGATTTGTTCATTTCCTTCCTGAATGCATCGCTCAGAGTCTCAGTCGTGAACAACACGACGCCGGAGCAAGCCTTGGCCCGAGACCTGCTTTCAAGCTACAATGCGAGTTACTTCATTGAAATTCCAAGCGGCTTCAGCGCAAACATGACGCGACGTATAGACCTGAACGACACGGACGTCAGAGCTTCAGTCTACTCTTACAGCGTTTTCTCAGGCGGCGGCGCTTTCGAGAACATCGGGACCTCGCTGATCGACAGCAGTGTCGCTCAGTTCAACAGGTACTTGGCTCCGGATGTTCTGGCTGTTCAGAAGTCTTCCATTATCAAGGGTGAAATAGCGCAGGGTGTGGACCCTTCAGTGTTGTCCACCCTGATGATATCGCAGGCGATTGCCATGCCCATTACGATCATGATTTTGCTTACGTATTCCATGCAGATAGCGGCGACGTCGGTGGCCATGGAGAAGGAGGAGAAGACTCTTGAAACGCTTCTGAGTCTTCCAATGGACCGTTTTGCGATTCTTATGGGTAAGCTTGCAGGTTCCATTCTCGTTGCCGGAGTCGGAGCGCTCACGTATATGGTAGGTTTCACGTTTTATGTGAATTCCTTCTCGGGTGTCATGTCCTCAGGGTCGAACATCGATTTGGCATCGCTTGGGTTGGTGCCTTCGCTGTTCGGCTACCTGCTGCTTGGAATCTCGCTGTTCGTCACGTTGCTCTCTGCACTGGCTCTAGCGGTGATCCTGTCTGCTTTTGCAGATGACGTGAGAGGCGCCCAGTCTCTTGTGGGTTACGTCTACCCGTTGCTCTTCATTCCGTCATTGTTGATGATATACGTAGACTTCAACTCTCTGCCGATCTGGCTGCGTGCCGTTCTGTTTGCCATTCCGTACAGTCACCCTGTCCTCGCTTCCAAGGCCGTTACGATGGGCGATTACTGGACTGTTATTTGGGGTATAGTCTACGTGTCTCTCTTCACGATAGGCATCATGTACGCTGCGTCAAGACTGTTTGCTACTGAAAAAATCCTCACAGCAAAACTCAAATTCAAAGGCTTGAGAAAACGAGGCAGAGTGCAGGCAGAAGAGTAGTCAGCAAAGCTTTTCCACGCCGCAAAACAAGACTCTTTGTGGGGTCTTCAAGTGGGAATCAAGCAGATTGAAGTCTACGCGGTTACTCTGCGTTACAGAGAACCTTTCCGAATAGCTCCAAGCACAAGTACAGAGACCCATAATGTCATAGTCAAGATAATCACCGATTATGAAGTTGTCGGCTGGGGTGAGTCTTCGCCCTCCAAAAGAGTGACCGGCGAGTCTGCCGAAACCGTGATCGAAGCACTAGACAAGCTTGCTCCCAAGCTTGTTGGCACATGTCCGCTGCGGATTGAGCAGAATATTGAAAGAATGGACTTGCTGGTTGAAGGAAACCCTGCTGCAAAGGCTTCTGTGGACATGGCCTTGTATGATATCCTCGGAAAAACAGGCAGGAAACCTCTCTTCATGCTGATGGGCGGCTACCGTTCCGAGGTCATGACTGACATCACCTTAGGAATAAAGTCTCCGAAGGAGATGGCTAAAGATGCCTTAATTGCGGTTCAGAAAGGCTTCAAAGCTTTGAAGGTTAAGGTCGGTACGAATCCATCAGAAGACGTTGAACGTGTCAAGATGGTTCGCGAAGCTGTAGGTAGTGACGTGGAGCTTAGAGTTGACGCAAATCAGGGCTGGACGCCCAAAGAAGCAATGGATGTGCTTACAGAAATAGCCAAATGTGATGTCGAGTTTGTTGAGCAGCCTGTTTCGGCTGAAGATGTTAGGGGTCTAGCGAGTGTCAGGAAGCATTCTTCCATTCCTGTCATGGCGGACGAAAGCGTTCATTCTCCCGCCGACGCACTGCGTCTCATACAGGCCGAAGCAGTAGACATGATCAACATCAAACTGATGAAAAGCGGTGGGATACACAAAGCCCGGAAGATAGCCGAGGTCGCCGAAGCCGCTGGTGTGCCGTGCATGATTGGGTGCATGAGCGAATCGGAGCTTGGTATAACCGCCGCAGTTCATCTGGCTGCCGCCATCAGGAACATTCGGTACGCTGATTTGGATTCTGATTTGTTGCTCAGGGACAAGCTTGTGAAAAACACTCTGAAAGTAGAAAATTCGGTGAGACCGTTGTCTAGTCTGCCAGGTTTGGGCGTAAAAGAAATAGACCAGAAGCGCTTAGGAGCACCTGTAGGAGTGTACAGATGATGTTGAGGTGTAGTGTGTGGCTTCTCTAAGAGCGTTGGCGCCTTCGCTTACTAGGATAACTGTAGCTGCGGCTGTCGGTGCTGCTTTGCACATAGGTCAGGGTGACCATGATCTTGTGGACGGTAAGGCTGTTGAATTCTCGAGAGCCGTTCTGGCTCAAACAGATGTTGAAGGCGAGGTGATTGCCTGTGAAGGACCCAAGGATAATGCGCCTGCCTTTATGCGGCGTGAGAAGGTCGGTACGGGCAGAGGGCCGAAGGTCGAGTTTGTCGTTGACCCAGTGGACGGCACGACTGCTGCTTCGAAGGGGAGGAAGGACGCCATCTCGGCTCTTGCGTGCGCGCCTGCCGGGTGTTTTCAGGTGCTTCCGGACGATGGGTACTACTTCAAGGTGGCCACTGATCGGCGTTCGGTGGGCAAGATCAGCTTGGACATGAGCATCGAGGAGCTCGTGCGTACGGTAGCTCATGAGAAGGAGTTGAGGCTTGAGAATTTCACCGTCATTATGCTTGAACGTGAAAGGCACAATGACATACTGCTTGCTTTGAGAAAGCTGGGAGTCAGAATCATTCTAATTCCTGACGGCGACATTGCAGGCGCCGTGGTCACATGCCGGCTTGGCTCGGGCATTGATTTGCTTCTAGGTGCCGGTGCTGGGGCTGAGGCTACGATTGCGGCAACCGCTATCAAATGTCTCGGCGGTACGATGCTGGTCAAGGTTTGGAGAGACAAGAAAGACGACCCCAAGCGTATTGAGAGGCTGCAGATGGAGGGCGTCGACCCGGATAAGACGTATACTGAGCATGAGCTTGCAAAAGGGAATGAACTGGTCTTCGCTGCTTCAGGAGTTACGAAGGGTGAACTGTTGGACGGGGTTCGTTTTATCCCGAACGGCGCCGTGGTAAACAGTCTGTGCATGAGGCTTCCAAGCGGGACGGTCGAAAAGTCGGAGACCACGCTCAGCTTCAAAGGTCACCCGGTCTACAAACAATTCTTGCCGTAAGCAAGGTGAACAAGAAAATTGGCTGAAGAAAGAACCACCACGCTGCCCTGCGGGTGTCGATACCAAGACACGGGTTACATGGTAGTACGCGTTCACGAATGCGACTACCACAAGCGCAAAAGAACCCAAAAGCGTCCGTACCGCCCGAAGGCCGAATGCGTAAGACCATAGCCCTCTATGTCCGCTCTCTTGCTAGACAGGTGTGACTGTTTGCGCGTTGCCCTTTGCCGCATCTCACCTGCTCTGTCAATTTGCCGGCCAAACCTGCATCGCTTTTCTGTTCCGTCTAAGGGTCCCAAACGACGTCTCAAAGTTTCTTTTCACCCGTCGAATCCCCTGCTGCATTTCTCTCGAGGAGTAGAGGTCTCAATTGACAACTCAAAAAGAATTTCTACTGAGTGATCAAACTGAAGCTTTGGTTGAATCAGATGGGTACGGATCTAAGGGGGTCTGTTGGATGTATTTAGTTACTGTGATTTTTTGCGTGTCTTATGATCTGTTGCACCGAGGAACTAGCCTTACAGTGTCTGTGTTTTGTGCTTCTCGCGTTGGAAATTCTTTCGCTGAACAAGCTCTGACAAGTTCCTATCGAAGTGTGATTTGATGGCGAGAAAGATCGTGAGAATGTACATCTCACCCGAACAGAAGACGCTGCTTGAGAGAGTCTGCCAGACTTTGGGGATGCACGAAAGCGAGGTTCTCCGTTACACGTTTCTTGAAAACACAAACCACTTGGGACTCTTAAGCGAAAGGGGTCTTGGGAAGAATCTAGAGGGTTAATGCTGTTCTCTGTCTCAACTCAAAGTGAAGAAAAAAGGAAAGAAGCTACTTGATGTTGCGGGTTTGTTGGAAGCGTTTCGTTCTCGAGAGCAGCCTGCCCGCCGCCACTGCCACTAGGGTAAGTGAAAGTGCCACGGCAATGGGCGTCTGAAATTCTGGAACCGCGCCTGGGGCTCCAGTAACGGTGCCCGTGATGGTTCCAGACTGTGCAGTCGGAATCTTGCTTAACTGGAAATTCACGTTAGGCGTGACTTGGTTAATCGTCACGCTCACGTTTGTTTTGTTCTGGTCCTGATAACCATGCGCACTTGCGGTAACCGTGTAGGTGCCTGCTCCCAAGCCGGTTGAGATCACATAGTTGCCGTTGCTGTCAGTCTCACCGGAGCCTGAGCCTCCTGAACCCGATGCGCTGACCGTCGCGTTTGCAATCGGGTTACCGTTGCTCGTGTCCGTGACCGTTCCCATGATGATGCCCGAGGCAGCTGGAGGAGTAACCGTCAACGTCATGTCAACACCACTCGTTTCTTGCCCAGCAACAACGTTCGCGGCAGTCGTGTTGACGCGAATCCCCCGCTGGTAATGGATGCCATCACCGTGTAGCTGCCCGTTCCCAACCCGTTGGCCATTCTGTAGTGGCCAGTGGCGTTCGTCGTAGCATATCCGTAGTTGCTTCCCGAAATGGCGCTGACCGTCACATCCTTCAATGGTGCACCGCTTGGTGTCGTGATCCTGCCTGAGATGATGCCTGACCGTGCCAGTGCAAAGTCTACGTTCTTCACTTCAACTCCAGTCGTGACAGCTTGAACTGAGGACTGTGAAACATGTCCTTCAGGGAGCATGACTGTAACGTTGTACGATCCAGTTCCCAAGTTTGTTGCCAACAGGTACTTTCCGTTTGAATCTGTCATGGCTGACCAACCGTAGGTTCCGCCTCCGCCTGTCGAGTACGCAACAACCATGGTGTTAACAACGGGAGTACTATCAACTGCATCGGTCACTCTGCCCGAGACTCCGCCTGAAAGCTGCATGTCGAAATCTTTGCCTGAAGTCGTTTGGCTAACCGTGACCTGCACGTTCTCGATCTTGTACGTCAGGTATCCGATGGCGAAAACCGACACGGTATATGTGCCTGTCTTCAAGCCTTGAGAAATGCTGTAGTGTCCCGAACTGTCCGTGATAGCGTATCCTGACCCTTGTGGACCCGAAGCAGATACAACGACACCTGCGATAGGTCCGTCAGCGCCATAAACTATTCCTGCGAAGTTCTGCTGCGAAGCAAAACTGAACATGCAGACTTGGGCTGCAAAACTGAGCACGATAGCGAATATTAAAGCGTCAACAACTAACCAACGTTTGAACAAACTGATTATCCTCCATCAGACCCATACTTCATCACAAAGGGTATTAAAAACTTGCGTCAGATCCCGCCTAATCTGTCCTTTCTGGGCCCCGAAGAAGCCTCAGAAACCTGTTTCAAACAAAAAACGGCAAAGCCTACACTTCTGGAATCGCTGCAGTCCCGCTTGGGGTATTGCCAAACGGGAAAGCCTGTTTAATTGATGGTGCGAAGGCGGGATGATTTAGTAACACTTAAATAAAAAACAATCATCTTCATGGGGTAGCTTCAAATAACAATGTGGATGGCGATAACCTGTCTATCGAATTCCGTCACAGACTCAGGATAATTGACACTGATGTAGATGGCACGTTGAAAACAGCCTACGCCTTGGCTAGAATGAAAGGCATAGGCCTAAGCTTGTCCGAAGCCATGCTCAAGAAAGCAGGAATAGACCCTGAAGGAAGGGCGGGCTTTCTCACAGAAGCGGATGTTGAGAAAATCGAGAACGTCCTGAAAGAGCCCTCAAAATACGGCATAACTCCTTGGCTTATGAACCGTAGGAAAGACAGTGAAACTGGTAAGGATCAGCATCTCATCGGGGCAGAGCTTGTTCTGAGGACGAAGATGGACATCGACGGTATGAAAGAAATCAAGTCTTGGCGTGGCTACCGTCACGCGTACGGTCTCAAGGTTCGCGGGCAAAGAACGAAGACCACGGGCAGAGCGGGCAAAGCCCTTGGTGTCAAGAAGAAGACGCTGATGCAGAGACCAGGTGCCCCAGCACCGGAGGGTAAGTAGGCATGGGCGACCCGAAGAAGCAACGCAAGAAGTATGACACCCCCAGATTTCCGTGGCGGACCGATACTATGCAGGAGGAACTGAAACTCCTCGGTCAGTACGGCCTGAGAAACAAGCATGAACTGTGGCGACAAGAAACGATGCTGTCTAAATTCAGAGGCATAGCCCGGTCACTCATCGGCCAATCGCCAGAAGAACGCCAAAAAAGAGAGAACGAACTGTTGACCCGCCTCAAAAAGATCGGATTACTCCCTGAAACGGCAGTCTTAGACGACGTACTAGACTTAGCACTTGAAGACTTGCTTGAACGCAGACTCCAAACCATAGTCCTACGCAAGGGACTAGCAAAAACGATGCAGCAATCCCGGCAGCTCATAACCCACGGGCACGTGGCAGTGGGAACTCAAAGAATCAAGACACCCGGTTACATCGTCACTAAGCCTGAAGAAACCCGAATCGCTTACTCACCAAACACTCCGCTGGCAAACCCGAATCACCCCTTACGTCAGGGGATAACGGTCGTGCCGCCAACGATGTCTGAACCTGCAGAACCCCGCGGCGAACAGGCGCCTCAAGAGGGAGAAAACCCCAGTGAGGGAGAAGCATGAGCTCAAGCAAAAGAACCGAAAAATGGGCTGTAGTCCACATCTTCAGCAGCTACAACAACACGATCATACACATAACCGACTTATCTGGCGCTGAAACCATAGCGCGAACAAGCGGTGGAATGGTAGTGAAAGCCAGCCGCATGGAATCTTCACCCTACGCGGCCATGCGCGCTGCATCATTAGCAGCAGACACGGCGAAAGACAAGGGCATAACCGCCATACACATCAAAGTCCGCGCACCAGGCGGGGCAGGACCCAGAACACCCGGCCCAGGAGCCCAAGCGGCCATCAGGGCACTCGCAAGGGCAGGGTTCAGGATAGAACGCATCGAAGAAGCCACACCTGTGCCACATGATGGAACAAGAAGACCAGGCGGCAGAAGAGGAAGAAGAGTCTAAACCCCTAAACCCTGTTCTTTCACAGATAGAAAAATTGAAATAACTCACCAATATCCTATTCAGCGGCACAGAACATAACATCGCACGTTATGGAGTGTCACAATAAGTGGAAATAAACATCCTAGAAAAAGACGATACACACATGCGATTTCTCGTTCAAGGAGCTGACATACCGTACATGAACGCTCTCAGAAGACTGGCCCTGTCAGAGGTTCCATGCATGGCAATAGACGAAATCGTCATCTTGGAGAACAGCTCCGTGTTGCAAGACGAAATAATATCGCACAGGCTGGGGCTTGTGCCACTGAAGACAGACCTTGACAGTTACAACCTGCCAGAAGACTGCCCCTGCAAGAGCGAATTCGGCTGCAACCTCTGCAGGGTAACCTTGGCCCTTGACGTTGAGGCCAAAGAAGGGCCCCGGACCGTGTACTCAGGCGACCTAATATCGGAAAACCCCACGATAAAGCCCGTGAGCGACAAGATCCCGATTCTGAAGCTGGCCAAAGACCAGAGGATAAAGCTCGAAGCTTATGCTCGCCTCGGAAAAGGAAGAGCACACGCGAAATGGCAGCCAGTTTCCTTGTGCACTTACAAGTATTATCCGAAGATAAAAATCAGCAAGACATGCGATGCCTGCGGAGAATGCGTCGACATCTGTCCGCGCAAAGTTCTTGTCAAGAAGGGCAGCAAGATCGAAGTTCAAGACTTGGTCTCATGCACTCTTTGCCAAGACTGCGCAGAAGCGTGCCCGAAAGAACCCGCCGCAATAGAAGTCACACCCGAAGAATCCACGTTCATTTTTAACGTAGAATCCACAGAAGCACTTCCACCGCAGAGAATAGTCGAAGAATCGCTGAAAATCTTGGACAAGCAGCTGAAAGAACTCGAAGGCGAAATCAAGGTGAAGAAGAGTGAAAAAACCTAGAACCACAAACCCTGAACGAATCGAGCTTATCCGATTCCTCAAGAAACAAGGCCGAGAAAACAAGGCTCAAATATGGCGAGACATCGCCGAGCGTCTGGCCAAACCGAGAAGCCATAGCGTGGTCGTGAACCTGAGCCGCCTCGAACGGTACACTGAGAAAAGCGAAACCGTGGTTGTTCCAGGCAAAGTTCTGGCCTCCGGACAAATCAAGCATCCTATAACCGTTGCAGCGTTCGCCTACTCAGAAAAAGCCGCAGAAAAAATAGGCATCGCCAGGGGCAAATGTGTAAGCTTTGCAGACCTAATCAAGAAGAACCCCACAGGCGCAAACGTCAAAATACTCGGGTGAAAAACATGGAAACAGCAACCAAACCAACAACGATAATCAATGCCGACGGGCTGATACTAGGCAGAATGGCCAGCAAAATCGCCAAACGCCTTCTAAACGGCGAACAGATAGTCATCGTCAACGCTGAAAAAGCCATTATTTCGGGTAGAAAAAAGAGCAAAGTAAACGAGGCAAAAGTGTTCCTCGAAGTGGGCGGTGTCAACAGAGGGCCGTTCCACTACCGCAGACCAGACAGGATAGTGAGGAAAGCCGTCAAAGGTATGCTTCCAATAAGACAGCCTAAGGGCAAGAACGCCTACAAACGACTGAAGGCCTTCATCGGCGTACCTGATGACCTGAAGACTCAGAAAATGGAAAGCATGGACGAAGCACACGCCAAGAAACTCGTATGCCCATACTTCACAGTCGGACAACTTGCCAAAGAAATAGGATGGAACCAAGGCGAATAAATATGCCAGCTAAGAAAGCCATCGTTGTAAGCGGAAAAAGAAAAACAGCAATATCCCGGGCTGTAATCAGACAGGGAATCGGAAGAGTCCATGTTAACAGAATCCCCGTGGAAATATTCGAACCTGAAATCGCCCGCGTAAAAATCATGGAACCCTTGGTGCAGTCAGGGGATGATGTCTGGAAACAGTTAGACATCGACGTGAAAGTCTCAGGCGGTGGATACATGGGACAGGCTGAAGCTGCCAGAATGGCCATAGCCAACGGCATACTGAAATGGACAAAGAGCGCCCACCTGCGAACAGTCTTCGCAGAATACGACAGGACCATGATCGCCGGCGACAAGCGAAAGAAAGAATCCAAGAAGTTCGGCGGCCCGGGCGCGCGGTCCAGAAACCAGAAGAGCTACAGATAGAGGAAATGGTTGAATGATTATCCCGGTAAGATGTTTCACATGCGGCAAACTCATCGGCGACAAGTGGGAAGAGTTTGCGAGAAGAGTGAAAGCGGGAGAGGATGCTGGTGAAGTCCTCGACAACCTCGGCGTCAAACGCTACTGCTGTAGGCGCATGCTCTTGTCGCATGTAGAGATCTTCGACGAAGTCCTAAGGTTCTACGAGGAAGCTGAAAAACGCAAAGAAGCACGGAGCTACTACTAAGCAATGACAAAGGAGAAGAACATGCCTGCAGTCATCGAAGACATAATCGCCAGGAAAGTTTTCAACGGTCGAGGAGACGAGACCGTAGAAATCGACATGATCACGACCTCAGGCTTCGGCAGAGTTGCGGCTCCAGCGGGGAAAAGCCGGGGAAAGGCCGAAGTGACATACTACCCTCAAGGCGGAGTAGACCAGGCCGTCAAGAAAGTTGAGGAGGTCGTGGCCCCGGAAATAGTGGGTCTGGACGCTGATCTGCAGGAGGAAATCGACAAAACCCTGCACGACATAGACGGCTCCAAAGACTTTCATGTGATAGGCGGAAACACTGCCTTTGCCTTGTCACTGGCCAACGCGGAGGCGGCTGCAAACTCTGCGGGTCTCTTGCTCTTCCAATACTTGGGAGGGCACGTGGCCCGTGAACTGCCTTATCCGCTGGGAAACACGGTAAGCGGCGGTCTGCACGCGGGAGGAAAATCCCCCGACATTCAAGAGTACTTGGCTCTTCCGTATGGAGCCGAGACGTTTCTGGAAGCCGCCACAGCTAACGTCCAGGTTCATAAGAAAATGGGGCATGCTCTTGAGAAGAAAGACAAGGTTTTTGCAGGCGGCAAGAGCGACGAGGGCGCGTGGGTTGCCAACATAGACGATTCTGAAGCCATCGAGATGATGGCGAAAACCTTGGAGCAGGTCACCAACGAGTCAGGTTTCGAGTGTGGTCTAGGCCTCGACGTTGCCTCATCTTCACTCTGGAACAGCAAGACAAAGACCTACAATTACCAGCGCCAAGAGAAGAAGCTTGACTCGGGCGAACAGCTCGAATACATGCTTGAGCTAATCAAGAAATACCACCTCGTCTACGTTGAGGACCCGTTCCACGAGGAGGATTTCCACAGTTTCACGGAGATCACAAAGAAAGTCAAGAACTGTCTGATCTGCGGCGACGACCTGTTCACGACGAACACCGAGAGGCTGAGCCGAGGCATAAAAGCTCGGGCAGCCAATGCGCTGATAATAAAGGTAAACCAGATAGGGACCCTTTCAGATGCTGCAGAAACGATTGAAATGGCCAGGAGAAACGGTTACGTGCCTGTGATGTCTCACAGGTCAGGCGACACGTGTGACTGGCACATAGCCCACTTGGCCGTTGCGTACAAGTGTCCGATAATCAAGACGGGCATAGTCGAGAGTTCGCGGGTCGCAAAGATAAACGAATTGATCAGAATAGAAGAATTCCTTGGCGACCGAGCCAAAATGGCCGACCTTGAACAACTCTAAGGAGGAAGAATGTTGTCAGAAGACGAAGAAATGAAAGATGAAATCGAAGAAGAAACCCCACGGGAAGAACCCGACGAGGAAGAGATGAAACAAGAAGAACCCGCAGAAGAAACTCAGAAGGTCGAAATACCTGAAACAGCCGAGACTGCGGAAACCGCAGAGGCTGAAGTCGGCGTACCGGAAGAGGGGCTTCTTATGCCCAGAGACTCGCTTCTGTCTGCTGGAATCCACATAGGAACCCGCATGAAAACAGGTGACATGGAACCGTTCATCTACCGCGTAAGACCCGACGGATTGTTCGTCTTAGACGTTAAGAAAACTGACGACCGCATACGTGTGGCAGCAAAGTTTTTGGCAAGGTTCGAGCCCGCGAAGATTGCTGCAGCCGCAGGTCGCCTCTATGCTCAGGAACCCGTGAACAAGTTCTGCCAATTGACAGGCGCCACGGCAGTCGTCGGACGATTCATTCCAGGGTTACTGTCAAACCCGTTGTATCCTAACCGAATAGAACCAGAAATCCTGATCGTGTCTGACCCGAGAGCTGACTTTCAAGCCGTCAAAGAAGCAGGAGCAGTAGGCATACCCGTGATAGCTCTCTGCAGCACGGACAACGAGTTTGCCGGAGTAGACTACGTTATACCCACAAACAACAAAGGCCGCAGAGCCCTAGCCGTCATATACTGGCTGTTGGCGAGACAGACGCTGAGGGAAAGAGGCGAACTGGCAGCGGACAAGGAACTGCCTCTAACCGTGGACGACTTCGAAGCCAAGATCACACGGGAGGAGGAGGAAGTCTAACTCGATGCCGAAGGTTCGGCGTCCAACACAAGCCGGAGCCTTCTACGAAGCAACACAGGAATCTCTGAAGCGGCAAATAGGCAACTGTTTTACGAGCAAACTCGGCCCTGGAAAACTCCCAGAAGTCAACAAAGCGGGTCCAAGGAACATCATAGGTCTGGTCTGCCCACACGCAGGCTACATGTATTCGGGACCCGTGGCAGCACACGCTTACGGTCGATTGGCAGCGGACGGCAAACCTGACACTGTAATCATTTTCGGACCGAACCATACTGGCTACGGCAGTGGAGTGGCCATCATGAACGAAGGCGTCTGGCGCACGCCTCTGGGAGACGCTGAGGTGGACACAGAAACGGCCAAACGAATCGTAAAAGAATCAAAAATCGTCGATGTTGACGATTCAGCGCACAGTCTTGAACATTCAATCGAAGTCCAAATTCCGTTTCTACAGTATCTTTACGGTTCAACGTTCAAGTTTGTGCCCGTGTGTTTCCTCATGCAAGACATTTCAACGGCAAAAGATGTCGGTCAATCTGCTGCCAAAGCGATCGATGGAAAAAACGCTGTTATCATAGCATCCTCGGACATGACGCATTACGAGCCTCAGGAACGTGCAGAGAAGAAAGATCGCGAAGCCTTGCAAGCCGTTGAGGCTCTGGACGAAGCACGTTTCAGTCAGACGGTTGAGTCTCGCCGCGTTACAGCCTGCGGAACTGGTCCCATAATGGCTCTGATCACCGCAGCCAAAGCGCTGGGCGCGAAAGAGGCAAAATTATTATGCTATAAGACCAGTGGGGATGTTATTGGCGACTACTCGAGCGTGGTAGGGTACGCCGCCGTGTGTTTCACAAAATAGTGGTGTGCAATGGGAGTTGTTGCCTCTGCTCCCGCGAAGATCATACTTTTCGGGGAGCATTTCGTCGTCTATGGTGAGCCAGCAATAGTCGTGGCCATAGACAGACGAGCATATGCGGAAGCTGAACTGCGCCAAGATAAGCGCTTGCGTTTCCAGTCGGCAAACCTGAACACTTCATGCTACTTTGAAAACGGCGTTTTCAAGGTCGAACAGGGCGATGCGAAAGAAGCCAGACTCAAGTTTGAGCCCGTGAAACTGGCGGTGGAGAAGGTCCTCGCTGCCTCTGGCAAGAATGTCGGATTAGACATCACGATCAACTCGGCAATCCCTGTAGGCGCAGGGTTGGGTTCGTCAGCTGCCGTGGTCGTTTCAGTAACAGCCGCCGTGAGCGCCCTCCTTGGGTTGGAATTCTCAAAGCAAGACATCTTCCGTATCGCTTTTGAAGCAGAAAGAGTCGTGCATGGAACCCCATCTGGAGTGGACCCCGCTATCGCCACGTTTGGAGGTACGCTCCTGTTTCAGGTTGACACGGGCTTCAAGCCTCTTGAGGTCAAGACAGACGTTCCCCTCGTGATTGGGAACACAGGTGTTGAACGTTCCACGAAAATCCAGGTTGAGAAAGTGCGCGAGACAATGGATAGTTTTCCTCAGATCGCTGACCCATTAAGGAAAGCGGCGCGTGAGATTGTGCTCAGAGCTGTTACGGCTCTCCAAGAGAACGACTTGGAGACGCTGGGCAGATTAATGAACATTAACCATGCTTTGCTCTACGGCATCGGGGTTTCTGACGAATCTCTCGAATGGTTAACGAACGCGGCCCGCAAAGGCTGGAGCCTTAGGTGCGAAATTGACTGGCGCGGGAGGCGGCGGATGCATGGTCGCTTTGGCAAGGCCTGAAAGACTTGAGAACGTTTCAGAAGCCATCATGAGGGCTGGTGGAAGCCCGTTCATAGCAAAGAAGACTGACGAAGGTGTGAAAGTTGAGCGAACCTAGGGTCGATACTGTCCTGAAGATAGGCGGCTCAGTGATAACGGACAAGAAAGCGGCGAGCTGGCAGCGAAAACGGATGAAATAAACCGTATTGCCGAAGAAATCCAGAAGGCCAATGCGCAAGACTTGGTCGTAGTGCACGGAGGCGGAAGCTTCGGGCACCCGTACGCGCAAAGATATGGCCTGAAAGAAGGTTTCAAAGAAGAGTCGCAGAAAGTGGGGTTTTCCGAAACCCATCACGTCATGACGGTTCTCAACGGTTTGGTAATGGATGCGCTGGTGTGGCATGGGGTTCAAGCGATAAGCATAACCCCTTCCTCTTGCTTGATTACTGAAAGCGGCAGAATCAAGGATTTTGCGGACGTGCCGTTGAAAAGATACTTGAACATGGGATTCATGCCTGTCCTTTACGGAGATGCGGTCTTGGACACAAAACTTGGGTTCACGATACTTTCGGGCGACCAGCTCATTTCGTATCTTGCGTTAGAGCTCCGTGCAAAGCGTATAGTCGTAGGCGTCGACGTTGACGGCGTGTACGAATCTGACCCGAAGACTGACAGCAACTCCAAACTCCTGAAAAACCTTACTGTGCAAGACCTCAAAGAACTTCAGACGAAGCTCGGCAAGCCGACTTCATCCGACGTGACAGGTGGAATGCTCGGCAAGATTACTGAACTGGTACCTGCAGTAGAGCAAGGCATACACCGTGACAGTCGTGAACGCTACCAAGCCTAACCTTGTCTACAAAGCGTTGAAAGGAGACCCAGTTGAGGGTACGATAATCAGGAAGGGATGAGGATTTGGTCAGAGACACTGAAAGACGCAAGGTGGATCACATCAGGATTTCTTTGAATCAGAACGTTCAGGCGAGAAACATCACGACAGGTTTCGAGGACGTACATTTCATACATCGGGCGCTTCCCGAGATCGACAGGGAAAAAATCGATTTGACCACCAGAGTCTTCGGGCACAAGTTTGCTGCGCCCCTGCTCGTTGGAGCCATAACTGGTGGAACCCAAGTGGCCACAAAGATAAATGCCACGATTGCTGAGGCTGTTGAACAGCTTGGGCTGGGCATGGGCGTGGGAAGTCAACGTGCAGCTTTGGAAGACAAAAGGGTCGAAGAAACGTTTGCAGTAGCCCGAAAGAAGGCTCCGAAAGCATTCTTGATCGCCAACATCGGCGGGGTTCAACTCAAGAACGGTTACGGCGTGCAAGAGGTAAGAAAAGCCATTGACATGATAGACGCGGATGCCGTGGCCATACACCTGAATGCGCTACAGGAGACAGCCCAGCCTGAGGGTCAGACAAACTTTAGCGACGTTCTTCAGAAAATTAGTGAAATTGCCGAAGAAGTTGACAAACCCGTCATAGCGAAAGAAACAGGCGCGGGCATCGCTTCCGAAGAGGCAAGAAAGCTCGAGGCTGCCGGTATCAAGGGCATAGACGTTAGCGGAGCAGGAGGTACAAGCTTCGCGGCAGTTGAGTATTACAGGGCAAAGGAACGTGAGAACAGTTCCCAGCGCAGGTTGGGCAGCGTGTTCTGGGACTGGGGTATCCCGTCTGCCGTGAGCATCGTTGAGGTCGCGCAGGCGACCTATGTTCCGATTATCGGTTCTGGAGGAATTCGTTCAGGAGTGGACGTTGCCAAGGCATTGGCTCTCGGAGCAAGCCTAGCCAGCTTCAGTCAGCCAATCCTGCATGCAGCCGTCAAGGGTGTGAAAGAAACTTCCAGGACCCTTTCGCTTCTCGCTGACGAATTGAGGAACGTCATGTTCCTAGTCGGGGCAGATTCTGTGCAGACTCTGCGCAAGACATCCATTGTGATAAGGGGCAGGACCTCAGAATGGCTGCGAACTAGAGGTTTCGAGGTAGAAAGCTATGCACAACGCGGGAGGAATTGACCGTGGACGTGGAGAGGTTCTTGGAAAAAAAAGCTGCTCTCATAGACAAGACCATCGAAAAATACATCCCAAGAAGCCTATCAAAGGGCGCGGTCATTTTCAAGGTCAGTCCTCCACACTACGCTTACAACATGGAAACTCTAAAGAAGGCAATCGTTGAGCCAGTCTGGGAATTTCTCGACCGAGGCGGGAAACGATGGCGTTCGAGCTTGTTTCTACTGATCTGCGAAGTCTTAGGAAAGAAATCTGAAGAGTACTTGGACTTCGCCATAATCCCTGAGGTAATTCACAACGGGACTCTCATGGTCGATGATATTGAAGACAGTTCTGAAAGTCGAAGGGGAAAACCTTGTACTTACAGAATCTACGGGTTGGACATCGCCGTAAACGCGGGAAACGCGATGTACTACCTGCCCCTCCTGCCCCTGATGGAGCATAGGAACAGGGTCCCAGCGCAGAAACTCGCGAGGGTCTACGAGGTGTATGCGCAAGAGATGATCAACCTCAGTCTCGGCCAGGCGATGGATATAGCTTGGCACAGGGGTCTCGCAAACGCGGACACTATAACTGAGCAGGATTATCTGCAGATGTGTGCTTACAAGACTGGGACTCTGGCGAGAATGGCCGCTAAGATGGCGGCAGTCCTGTGTGACGCAGACGATGACTTAATTGACAAGCTTGGTCATTTTGCCGAGAGCATCGGTGTGGCTTTTCAGATACAGGACGATGTGCTCGACCTGACGAGTACCGAGTTTACTCAGAAGAAAGGCGGTCGCGGCCAAGACATAACCGAGGGAAAACGAAGCCTGATGGTCATCCACACGTTGAGGACGGCAAACAATAAGGACAGCAGAAGACTGGTTGAGCTCCTGAACATGCACGCTTCTGACCAGAAGCTCAGGGACGAAGCAATCGGTCTCATGCAGAAATATGGCTCAATCGAATATGCAAAAGAAAGGGCTAAGAAGATGGTTGAACAGAACTGGAGCGAAGTTGAAAGGCTCTTGCCGTCCTCCGACGCCAAGGAAATGTTAAAAGCATTCGCCGAGTTCTTGATTGGAAGAAAAATCTAGAAACGACTGAGCGTAAGAGATTGGCACTTGAAACCGACACAGAATTAAAGGAACTCATTCGGAAAACAGCCTTGTTAAACGCTGTCAAGCATGACGGCAAAGCCCAGGCCGGACCAGTTGTCGGCAAGATCTTGGGTGAAAAACCCGAATACAGAGACAAGGCCAAGGAATTGTCCACGCTAATCAGCATGGTCATCAATGAGGTCAACCGGCTCTCTCCAGACAAACAGAAAAGCATCGTCGCGGAAAAATGGCCGAAACTCCTCACCAAAGAAAGAACGCAAGAGGAAAAACATCTTCCACCGTTGCCTAATTTGGACAAGTATGACAAAGTGGTTACAAGATTCTCACCGAACCCTGACTGCGTACTCCACTTAGGCTCTGCAAGAGCCATAGTGCTGTGTCATGACTATGCGAGAATATACGAAGGCAAGTTCATACTTCGCTTCGAAGATACAGACCCGAAAATCAAGCGTCCGGTTCTTGAATTCTATGACCTAATAAGAGAAGACCTTGCGTGGCTTCAATGCAAGCCTGATGAAGAATACATACAGAGCGATAGAATCCCCCTATATTATGAACACGCAGAAAAGCTGATCAAGGACGGCAACGCTTACGTCTGCACTTGTAACCGCGAACTCTTCCGGAAACTAATACTGGAGCAAAAGCCCTGCCCGTGCCGCGGCTGTTCATCTGAAGAGCATCTTGCAAGATGGCGGCGGATGCTTAAAGGCGAGTACCTTGAGGGCGAAGCAGTTGTTCGAGTCAAAACGGATCTGAATCATCCTAACCCAGCAGTCAGGGACTGGCCTGCGATGCGTGTTATCGACTCTGAAAAGTATCCCCATCCGCGCGTGGGCACCAAGTACCATGCGTGGCCACTGTACAACCTCGCGTCCGGCGTGGACGATCACCTATTGGGCATAACTCACATTATCAGGGGTAAAGAGCATCTGACAAACCAGGTTCGGCAAGAGTTCATGTACCTGCATCTGGGTTGGACCTATCCGGAAGCTATACACTATGGCCGTCTCAAGATCACGGGAGCCTTCCTGAGCAAATCAAAGATAGTTCAAGGAGTAAGAGAAGGGCATTTCAAAGGCTGGGATGATCCGCGTTTGGCGACTTTTGCAGCTTTGCGTAGACGCGGAATAACACCTGAGGCCATCAAGAAAATGATAATTGACGTTGGACCCAAGACTTCAGACGTCATCCTTAGCTGGGAAAACCTCTACGCCTACAACCGCAAGATCTTAGATCCTATAGTTGACAGGTACTTCTTCGTGCAGAACCCGCTGGAACTGACGGTGAAGAACATCCCCAAAACGTTTGAGATCCGTCTTGACCTGCATCCAGACCATCCTGAAAGGGGAACGAGAAACTACACCATAAAACCAGAAGGAATAAACAAATCCGCCGTCTTCTGGGTGTCTGGAAAAGATGTCGAACCCTCAAGAAAAGGACAGACGGTGCGTCTGATGGAGCTTTTCAACATGAAAATCGAGACAGCTAACGCATACGCGGCTGAGGCCTCGTTCGTGAGTGAGTCGTACGAGGACGCAAAGAATGTTAAGGCGTCGCTGATTCACTGGATACCCGTGGGGAAGGATATGCCCTGCGATGTTGTGATGCCTGACGCAACTACGATAGAAGGAATCGCGGAAGAAGCCTGCAGGAAGCTCAGCCTAGACACGGTGGTGCAGTTTGAACGCTTCGGCTTCGTGAGAGTCGATGGACTGAACGCGAAGCTTACTGTGTATTACACGCAAAAGTAGTTGAAGGATGAGTGACGAAATGCGGCAGCAGGATAAGGTGATCGTGTGGCCCGTTTACTTTGACTCTCTGAAAACGAGAAGTGAGGGCAGAAGGGTCTCTAAAAACCTAGGCGTGCCTTCTCCAAAAGCCCTTGAGGTGAAGGACGCTTCTGAAAAGGCTGGCTTGGCCAGTGAGCTTGTTCCTGACGTTGGTTATCCCAAGACGCCTTGGTTGAAGACTGGCATGGTGCTGGTCAAAAAGAAAGGTTCAAAGAATCAGGCGATCGTGTCGATTGCGGGACAACTGCTGAAAATGCGGAGTGCGGCTCAGCCGAAGTAGAGCCTTAGCTTTTCTCTCCGCCTGTGAGCACGGCGTTCAGTATTCCGTGCTGGCCTGGGCGAGACGTAACTCGGGCTGGTCCCAATGAAGTTTCTATGAGTGCGCCCTTGGTTATGACGCCTCTGCGGTTGTAGTCGATGTTTGCTGGGCTCTTCACGACCCTCAGGACCTCTGTTTTCTCGGTCTTCCCTGTTTTCGGGTCGGTTACGGAGACTTGCTTTTCGCTCAGAATCTTGATTTTGACGTTGCCGCCTCTTCCTCTTGAGATCTTCTGTTTCCGTTCTCCCATGAGTGTTTCAGCTGGAAACGTCCCTTGCTCGTACTTTCGCTTCTTTCTGTACATTTTTTTCCTGCTTCCAGACAGCTTCTTTTTGCGCATGTCGCCGTGCCAAACCGACAATTTCATTTCTCCATTGTTGCCAATTTCAGGTGCTCACTATGACCCTTATTTTCAATATAAACCTATCCTTCCTCGATCTGGGGGTCTTCGTGTTTAGGAATTTCGTCAAAAACGTGCTTCAGCTCTCTCTTCATCGATGCTGTGTCTTGGCTCAGGCCGAAGTAGTCGGCAAAATACTCGGTTGTTCTCAGAACCATTGACCGTCCGCTTCTTTCACTGGCCACGAGTCCCATCTCCCTCAATGCCTTGATGTGAATGTAGGCATGGTGGCCTCTCACGTCAATAACTCTTTTCTGGGAAACAGGCTGCCTGTACGCGATGTAGGAAAGTGTTTTGAGGGGGCCGATGGAAAGCAGGGGTCTGTTGACAAACTTTTTGACGAGGGGTGTGAAGTCGGCTTTCAATTGGAGGACGTATCTTTCGTCTTTCAGTTCCAGGATCTCAAGCGCCGTGTTTCTCTTTGCGTATTCCCGTATCAGTTCATGCGTGACTCTCTTTGCCTTGTTTTTCGAGCGGGTTTTCAGGACTGAACACAATTCGTTCAAATCAAGCGGGTGCCCGGAAACGTACAGTGCCGCCTCCACTAACTCGTGGTCGTCCCGTGTTTCTATTCTGTGCGAATCTGACTCATCTTTTGCTGCTTCATTGGCTACTCGTTTGTCTGTTTTCTGCAAGTTTCAACTCCCCGATGGTGATATAGATCTCTTCAGCCTCTTCGTTCTGCCACAGGCTCACTTTTCCCTCCTGTGCCAAGAAAAGCAGAAGGATAAACGTCCTGATGGCTTCAAGACGAGTCACACCCTTGATTAGGGTTGAGAATTCTATTATTCCTGTGCCTTTGACTCTTTCACAGAGAGAAGCGTAGAGCCTTTCCATCTGCAGCTCAATTTCCATGAGATACCTGTCCAGTTGAGGCAGAATTTCTGAAGGCGTTGGTAGAATAGGCTGGGCCGTCATTCTTTCAAGATGTATGAGTTTTTCGCCCTTTAACACGCCGTCCAGGACTTCCAGAAGGTTGCTGATTGTCGTTGACGTAAGTTCATGCCTGAGTGGTAGGAACAACGGTGGGGGAAGGAAGTCTGTTGGTGCTCTTGGCAGAGGTGGGGGTTCTTCGAGTTTGAGCAGGAGCTTTGATTTCATCAGGTATATGAGGGCTGAGGAGTCGAGCGCCACGCCGGAGGCTCTGAAGTCTACTTGCCCCGATTTGTTCATTTGTTCAAGGAAGGACCTGAGCAGGTATGCGATGTTGATGTTCCATGGCGTTAGCTTTTCGAGCTTGTTGAATTCGAAGAGTATGTTCCATGGCGGGAACATAAAGAACGGTTTCTTGGTCGCAGTGGATGACACTAGCTTGGCACTTCCTGGAATTTCATTGAAATAACGTTCGAAACTCCGTTCTGTCCGTAAACGCCGTAGACTCTCTGTGCCTTGTTCACCATTTCGGGCTTCAGAGTGATGACTATGAATTGTGTCTTGTCTGACTCTTCCAGCAGGAGGTCGGCCAGTTTCGACACGTGGAAAGCGTCAAGGTGAGCATCTATCTCGTCTAGAATGTAGAATGACGCGGGTGTGAACTCTTTCAGTGCGAACAGGAACGCGACTGCTGCGACGGATCTTTCGCCGCCGCTGGCTCCGCTTACGACGATGGAGGGCTTGTTGATGAATTGGACCATCATGTCGATCCCTCCTGAGAACGGCTCTTCGGTGTTCTCGAGTTTGAGTGTGGCGGTTCCGCCTCCTGTGACCTTTGAGAAGTATCTTTGGAGGTTCTGGTTGATTTTCTCGAAGGCATCCATGAACACTTTCCTTTTCTTGTGTTCGATTTCGTCCATGAACTGGAGTATGGCCTGCTTTTCCTTTTCAAGCTCATTCATTCTGATCGAGAGTTCTTTGTACCGTGAGATCTGCTCATCATAGTGCGACAACGCGAGTTGGTTTACGGCTCCTATCCGTTCAAGTTCGAGCTGCATCATTCTGATGGAGGCCTGCGCGTCTTCGACTTGTTTCTGGGTTACCTCTATTGGCTGATCATGGCCCAAGAGCTTCAACTGGTTTCGATATTGTTCCAACTGCAGGTTCGAGGTTTGAACGTTAAGTTGAAGCTGATTGAACAGCCGGTCAACCTGCTCGTATTCTGTGTCGAGTTTCCGTAGTTCTTTGTCTATGTCATCGATTTGGCTTGTGAATTTCTTGGTTTCTTCCCTCGCTGAGAAGACGCTCTTGGAGAGTTCAACGCGACTTCTCTCTAATTCCACGAGTTCTTGCTTGAGGGCTTCTCTCTCCTGGAGTGCGGTTTCTACTTCTTTCTCTACTTTCGTAAGTTGTTGGTCCACTTTTGATACTTGGATTTTTGAGTTCTGGTATCCTACTCTGAGTACATTGTCGAACTTGGATTGAAGGGTTGAGAGTTCGGTATGGACGGTGCCTTGCTTTTGTCTCAGGACGATTATTTCTTCAGCTAGTTTTTCCCTTTTCACTTCCATTTCTTGAATGTGCCCTGGGTCAGTCTTTTTTCTCAATGCTCCTAGCTCGATCTGGAGTTTCCGTATGTCTTTCTGGATTGTGCTTCTCTCGGCTCTGTGTATCCACATCTGTGACTTTTCGTTCTCAATCTCTTTGTTTATACGTTCAATGGTCTTCTCAACGTGCTTGACGTTGAGCCTGTTTCTTCTTATGTTTCTTTTCACTCTGACAATTTCTCTCTCCAATGTGAGTATGGCTTCTGACAGGCGTGCGATTTCGACGCGAGTCTTGTCGATTTCGTCCTCGAATGATACTATGTCGTTCCCTCTTCTAGAGAGATGCTGTTGAAGAGCGTTGACGGCTTCGTCGAGGCTTTTTATGGCCGCGTCGCTGGGGATTATCGTTGAGAAGTCTATGGGTGCGCGATAGTATCCGCCTTCGAAACCTCCTCCTGTTTCATAGAGGTCCCCGGCGACGGTGACTGCGCGGTAGCCTTGACCTGAAACTGTGAAAGCGGTCTTCTCGTTCTCAACGATCAACGTGTCTCCGAGTACAAAACGAATTGCGGGTTCGTAACTCTTCTCGGATTTCACGAAGTATTGTGCGGCCCCCGTTACCCCTTTTTCTTTGGCTGGAAGCTTGAGTTGCCTGGCGTTCGCTGCTGCTTCGAGCGGGATTATCTTTATTCTTCCCAGCTTCATTTTTCTCAAGGTTTCGGTGCACGTAAAGGCAGAATCGAGGTCTTTCACGATTATTGCGTCAAGCCAGCCAGCCGCCGCGGCCTCGATTGCCCGTTGATAAGTCTTCTCAAGTTTTACTAAGTTTCTTAGTCTGCCCATTACTCCTGGGATCACGCCTAGTTCTCCCAGTTCCTCTATGCTCCTGAGGGCTTTCTCTTCGGCGGCCACGGTTTCTGCAAGTTCTTTCTGTGTCGCAAACTCTACAACTGCTTCCCGAGCCGAGTCGGCAATTTTGCCAGCTTCAGTGATTTCGACCTGCACTGCTTCTCTTTGTACGATTCTTCTTTCCAGCGTTCGTTCTAGGTTCTTGAGCCGGTCTTTCTGTTCTTTCTGAACCTTTTCGAGTTCAGAGAATGATTTTTCGAGTTCATTCAGTGTGCCTGAGAACCTTTCCTTTCGGTTGCTGAGGTCTCTGGCTCTTCTTGCGCGTACTTTTATGGCCGTCTGATTTTCGAAGTATTCGGACCTCAGGAATGCGAGGCGCTTGTTGTCCGCTTCCAGTTTGAGCTCTATTTCGCGTATTCTCTTACTGTTTTCCCCGAGGTTTTCCCAGAGTTGTGCGGCTTCTTTGGCAAGATTGTCGTGTTCTGCTTGTCTTAGGTTTATTTCTCCAGAAAACTTTTCATGTTCACTCCTTTGATGTTTGATACCGAGCCGATTTTCGTGTATTTCTTTCTGAATGGACTGGTGCTGCTGGAGGTTGTTCTCTTTTATCTGCTTCAAACCTTCAAGGCTGGTCTTACCGGAGCTTATTTTTGAGGCAAGTTCGGTCAGTTTTGATTTGAGTTCGCCGATTTTGACTTGGACTCGTAGTACCTGTGACCCGCCTCCTTCAACTATTTCCGAGCTGAGTTTTCGCCATTCACCTTCGACTTCTCTTCTTCTTGACCTTCGCTCATCGCGCAGTTGTCTCAGCTTGTCGACGTTGATTCTTACTTTTTCAGCATTTTTTGATGCCTCTTCGGCCTTCTTCTGCATCAATGTTATGTCGTATGAGATCCTGACTGTTTCAAACTTCTTTATCTCGCCGTGGATGAAGTTGGTTCTCAGAAGCTCGTTGCGTTCTCTTTCCAAGTCGTCTAATCTTCGCTGAACCTCGTCTATTCTTCCCATGGCTGTCCTGATCGAAATGTCTGCTGTTCGAAGCTTTTCTTCTGCTTCAGCTTTTTCGCTGTCATATTGGCCTATACCCACGAGGTCTTCGATGATCTTGCGTCTTTCCATAGGGGAAATGTCTGTCAGGCGGGTTATTGTTCCCTGAAGGATTATGTTCTGGCTCGTGGAGCTTATTCCAGCCATGGAGAGGATTTCTAGTGTGTGGATTCGTGAGATTCTTCTACCGTTAAGCCTGTACACGCTTTGGCCGTTTCTGTAGACCTCTCTTGAGACGGTTACTGTCTGGGTGTCGACAGCCATGCGCCCGTCGGAATTGTCGAATTGGGTTATCACTTTTGCCATTTTGGCTTTTTCCAGACCGGCCTTTTCTGACCCGTGAAAAATGAGTTTTGCCGCGTTTTCTGCTCGTAGTCTTCTTGTGCTTAACTCGCCCAGTGCGAAGAGGAGGGCGTCAAGGATGTTTGTTTTTCCGCTTCCGTTGGGTCCCGTGATAGCAGTGAACCCCTTGTCTAAAACTACCTTAACAGTCTGGGGCCCGAACGATTTGAAGCCTTTAACCTCTATTCTTTTAATGTAGGGCATTAGTTTTTTTGTCCTCGCCTTCTCCCAGGACGTGACTCTTATTCTGTTGTAGACGCTTTAGTTGTGTTTTTCATAAAAACATTACTTCAACACTCAGCTTTAACATTTATGTACTTTTCAGCGTCTCTTTCCTGCTTTAGGCTTGTGCTCAGCAGCTATTTTCTTTACAAAGTCCTTTACCTTTTCCTTCTCGCCATAAATTAGCAGGAATCTCTCTGCTTGTTCTACGTATGTGAGACCCTGTTCGCGGGCCAGAGTCTTCAGTTTTTGAAGAGGCAACTCGACTGATGGCGCTATTCTTATCCATGATCGCTGTCTTGGAAGCCCTGGAACAAACCTCGTCTTCTCTTCCTCTTCGTCTGACACCTTTCTGGACGCTTCGTCGATGCGGGCGAGCCATTCGTCAGCGTATTTCGGACCGAATCTTTTCTCTCCATCAGAAACGAGGTAGATCTGCACATTTCCCAGGTACTGTTCGATTTTCTGCAGGTCTTCTCCGCATTCAGCGTTGTTTTGCACGATTTTGATGACTGTCCTTGCAGTCTTCATGTTGCTTACTATTTCTGATGGAACGTCAGCCCCTCTTCTGCGAAAGTCGGCAATCATCTCGTCGAGGACTTTCCAAACAGAAGTGTATCCCATGAGATCTCCCCGTTTTCAAACGTGAAGACTGCATCTGCCGCCCGTTTGATTGCGGTGGTGAAAATCACGTGAATGAATAGGTTAAAAGGTTGACATTCGCTTCCTGGCGGGTCATCGCTTTCCGAATTTCTCTTTGAACATTATCTGATTGAGTGCCTTTCTGTCTTTCTTGGGAACATCGCCCTTAACGTGCCCGATTGGCAGGAGCGCTATTACTCTGTGCTTCTTCGGGACTTCGAGGATTTTCTTCACTTTGTCCTCAGCAGCCTTCTTTTGTTCCTTCGCGTCGAACACTCCTATCCACGAAGTGTTTAGACCTAAGCTGTGTGCGGCCAATGCCATGTTCTGAGTTGCAGCTGCGCCAGCTTCTGTGAAATGATACGGGTCTTCCTCGGTGTCAACCACAACCGCGACGCAGACTGGTGCTTCCTTTAGGCTTTGCACGAAAGTTGTGGGAACAATCTCGCCTAGTTGTTCTTTGGTTTTCTGGTCTTTTATAACTATGAAGTTCCAAGGTTGTTTGTTAATCCATGAAGGTGCCCATCGTCCAGCTTCAAGAATGGCGGACAGTTCGTCGTCTTTCACGGCGGTGTTCTCGTACCTCGCCACCGTACGCCTGTTTTTTATGGCTTCCAAAACTTGATTATCCATCGTTTCATGCTTCCGTTTATTATTTATTTTTTACCCATGTTTAAAAAGGTTTAGCAGTTGCTAATTAGCTTGGCGTTCGAGTTTTCGCGATGAAATGCCGAGGAGAGCGGTTCTGCGCAGTTCTGGATGGAGGCTGGCTGGATTTTTAATATTGTTTTTTGTTTCATAAGTGTTTTAATGTTTGGACGGACTAGTTGTTTTCGCAGGGTGAATTGGCTTTGAACGAACAGATCCTTCAGGCTTGCAAAGAACTGATTGATGACGCGAAAACTGGCTGTGTTGACCTCGTTTTCAAGGAGATCTGCTTAGAAATCCTGTCACGGGCACGAAATGCCCTAACAGAACGTCAGTTTAAGCAGCTGGTTGTATACGCCAGCATAAAGATGAAAGAAAGAGCGTCCTTTGAGGTTCGCGAAGAACTGACCATGCAAAGATAAGTGCGGCCATCTGGCTCTATCATTTGTGCGGCAGTTTGCATTCATCAGCTTGCAGAAAGCGTTCCTAACATCCGCTTACCCTGCCTCGTCCTTTTCCGTTGGGCTCAACACCCCTAGCGTGAAGCTGTGTTTCTAACCTATTTTGTATCCTATCTTGCGCAGGAACTCCTTTCGCGCTTTGATGTCCTTCTCAGTCTCTATGCCCTTACTCTTGAGACCGTCAACGACGCCGACTATGCCTCTGCCCTGTTCAGTTTCTGCAATTATGGCTTCAAGAGGATTTGCGGTCGCCGCGTAGACTGTGCAGACTTCATCAGTCTTTTTGACTTTGTCGAGAACGTTTATTGGATAAGCGTTTTTCAGGAAGATTATGAAGCTATGGCCACAACCTATCTCCAAAGCCTTTTTCGCGGCCATGTTTCTCAGTTCTGGGTCGGTGCCGTCATGACGTACGAGGCAAGGGCCTGAGCTCTCGCAGAAGGCTACTCCGAACTTCGCGGCAGGAACAGATGTTACGATTGCTTCGTAAAGGTCTTCGATGGTCTTGATGAAGTGCGCTTGGCCGAGTATGATGTTGCAGTTTTCTGGAGGTTCAATTCTGACAGTCTTGAAGTCCAACATTGTTTTCTCCTCGTTTTATTCTCTGTCAAGCCTGGAGCTTTAAGACTTGCTTCAGTTCTTCCGTCTTGCGAACCTAACTGCGAACAAGACTGTGCCGACCAGCACGATGATGGACGAAACGTAGAACACGTTTATGTACGCTGAGTGAGGGGTCAAGCCTTTTCCCACTTGCATGTCAGCGAGTGGGCCGCCGATCAGTATTCCTGCTGGTCCCCAGCTTAGTGCCATTACTGCATTGTAGGCTCCTAGAAATCTTCCTCTTTTTTCCTTCGGAACAAGGTCACCTGCGAAGACGAGACCTACGGTCTGTATGGTCCAGAATGATACGCCGTTAAGCCCGTAGACTAGGGCCATGGACAAGGCATCGTTGACTAGGCTGTAGAGCAATGGCGTGATTGTGGCAATTACAAATCCTGCTAGTAACACTCTTGTTCTTCCGATTTTGTCTGCCATTCTTCCCGCTGCTAGGCTAGCGATCATTCCTCCGATTGTCCAAGCTGTAAGTATGAGGCTCATCTGGGTGTCGTTTGCGTTGAGACCACTTTTGAGGTTGATGAAAAGGAGGAATATCTGGCTGATTGAGGACGCCCCTAGTATGATTATTGTGAGTGTTACGAGAAATGATGCGTAGCTTCTGTTGACGCTGCCCGTTCTAGGTGGCGGAGTCCTGCAATCATCCGTGGTTAGACGCTTCGGGATGTCTGAGCTTGTTTTCACGCGTCGCGAAGTTATCGCCATTATTGCGGCGCCGATGAACAGCAAAATGGTGACTATGTAGAAGATCGTGCCGTTCATGAATCCTTGACCGTCGTTGTAGAGAAATCCCGCCAAAAGTATGCCTGCTGTTCTTCCCAGTGAGGCGATGAAGTTCATGGCTCCTATCACTTTTCCACGGGTTTCGTATGAAGTTATGTCTGTTAGCAGCGCGGCCCATCCGACGTCTGACATTGACCAGAAGAATTCTAGACATGAGAGTCCGATGACTATTGTGAGGCCTGCGTAAAGGTTGTTTCCGGCGTTGATGAATGTTCTGTGAATGAGGAATACTAGGATATATGCTGAAGCGGCGATCGTTTCTCCTGCTATTATCA
This sequence comes from Candidatus Bathyarchaeota archaeon, assembly GCA_963769845.1. Taxonomy (GTDB): domain Archaea; phylum Thermoproteota; class Bathyarchaeia; order Bathyarchaeales; family Bathycorpusculaceae; genus JBGQMW01. Next base: position 75,412 of record CAVYNL010000020.1, read on the forward strand.
GTTTGGTTCTGAGTTTGAGGCGGTCGCATATTCTTCCCCACAGCAGGTTTTGGCCAAGCGATGAGGCTATCGCGTTGAATGTTCCAAGGGTCGCGGTAGAGGTGACTGTTCCCATCAGCATGAAAAGGTAGTTTATCATGAATGTGTAGAAGACTCCTCTTCTGAGGAATGTCAGAAACTCAAAAACGCTCAGGTTGAAGAACACTCGTCTGTTGGCTCGAGTTGTCGGGGCCTCGGCTTTCGTGTTTTCCATTGTGCAGTCTGCCTTCTCCGGCAGGAGTTAGAGCTGCTCGTGTGTTATGATGATGGCTGGTTGTTGCTATATTAGGAGTTTGCCTTTCTTGTAGAATATCTTGTCGTCGGCATAGATTTCTCCGTCTTTTTTCATGTCTTTGAGTATGTCCCAGTGGATTGCTGACCTGTTCTTGCCTCCTGATTCTGGATAGGAGTTTCCCAGTGCCATGTGTATTGTGCCGCCCATTTTTTCGTCGAAAAGCATGTTTTTTGTGAATCTTGTTATTCCGCAGTTGGTTCCGATTGCCGTTTCGCCGATGCGGTCTGCTCCTTCGATTTTCAGTGTTTGTTGTAGAAAGTCGTTGCCTTTGCTGGCCGATGCTCCGACTACTTTCCCGTCTTTGAAAGTGAGCTTTATGTCTTCAACTTCTCTGCCTGAAACGATTCCGGGGTAAGTGAATCTTATCGTTCCGTTTGCGGAGTTTTCGACTGGCCCTGTGAAGACTTCTCCGTCGGGCATGTTTTCTTTTCCGCTGCAGTTTATCCATTTTCTGTCTTCAACACTGAATGTTAGGTCAGTGTCTTCGCCGACTACGCGTATTTCCCTCGTCTTGTCCAGATGTTCGCAGATTCTCTGCTGCTGTTCGTGTACTTTCTTCCATTCTGCCACTGGGTTTTCTCTGTCGACCATGCAGCTGCTGTAGACGAAATCTTCGTACTCCGGAAGTGACATGGCAGCTTCTTGCGCCTGGGAGCTTATCGGGTACGGTAGGCCTGTCCATCTGAGTTTTCCTTCCTGCACCCGTTTGAAGAAGATCTGCATCAGTTCGCTTCGGGAGGCTTGGCTCTTCCTTATCCTTGCTGGGTCTATGTCTGAGAGCCTTTTTGGGTTGGGTTCGCAGAATATGCCTATGCTTACGTTCATGTTTTCTACTGCAAATTTCTGAAACGGTGGAACAAACGTCAGCTGATGGTCTTTCGCGTATTTGTAGAATGTGTAGTCCACGTCGAGGTTAGCATAAATCGTTGGGTACGCGTCGCATAATAGGCATTCTTTGTATATTTCATGGATCAGTGGGAAAGCCTGCTCACTGCCTTGGATCAGCACGTTCTCTTTAGGTTTTACTGCGACACTGTAGTGGACGCAGAGTTTTGCGAGGTTCTCGATTCGTGGGTCGACCATCAGGTTCACCGCTTGAAGAAGCTCTACAAGAGGGCGGTTCAGCTTAAAAGGTTGCCGTGGAACTATGGTGCAGTGGCTTGTGGGAGGTCCTCAGCTGGAGGCTTTGCATGTGTTTAGATGGAACAATATGGTGAGTAGTTCGGAGTACTTAGCCTAATGTTCTCAAGACAAATTTTATAAGTGACCCCAACCTGTTCTAGGTTCGTGTGCAAGAAGCAGTTTTTGCACAAAATCATCTAAAGGAGTTGAAATCGTAAAATGGCAGAGAAAGAAATGCATAAGGCAGTTTGCGCTGAATGTGGAAAGGAATGTGAAGTTCCATTCAAGCCTGACCCAAGCAGGCCGGTTTACTGCCGAGAATGCTGGTCGAAGAAAAGAACAACAACAAGAAGAAGATTCTAAGTCAAGCTGATCGATTCTGCTGAGAATCATCTTTCTAACCCCTTTTCTCACATTAGAGCTAACTCTGCAAGTTCCATCCCGTTCTTAGGGCTGACTTCCCCCGCAAGGGCGAGTATGACCCTGTTTCTACTTTGGAAGGCCCGCTTGGAATTCGGCTTTACTTCTTGAACACGTTTTTATTTCTGGTAAGCTACCGAAACCTCTAAATTTCATTTGTATGTTCTCTTCTCGATGAAGCAGCTAGGGCCGGTAGTTCAGTTGGTATGAATGCCTGACTTGCACTCAGGAGGTCTGGGGTTCAAGTCCCCACCGGTCCACTCTATTCTAGAAAGCGCGCGCGCTC
>CAVYNL010000021.1:0-52892 GCA_963769845.1 Candidatus Bathyarchaeota archaeon
AGATAGCGCGCGGTTTTCGTGACGTATCATTTGAGTTTCAATTCTATGTTTGTCATATCCGAATACGCCGAGTAAGGTTTCGCCGGCAGAAAACAGCATTTTGACATACTCTTCAACATCATAGCGTACATCAGTTCCTAAAAGTTGAACAGCAATGACCTTCTTGTTAGGCCATTTAGTCCCAGTGTTCACGATCAAGTATTGGACTATTTGTCCAGCATGCACTTCAAAGCCGGCTTCTTCCAGCTGTTTCGCTGCGATAGCCTGAAAAACATCATGCGTGTAGCTTAAAGGAGACTTCGAAAGCCTTTTTGCAACAAGGAGTTCTTGGACATCAACCTGCCCCGCGACAAGCTTGCGGGCATAGTTCTCTAAAACACGCAATGCTTCAGGTATTCTGTCCTCGAAACTGTTCCAACAATTGGTCCCTGCAAGCTTTTTGATCATTTCCATCTGAGCCTTGACAATGAAAACAGGCGTATCCCGCCGCCTGGCTTCAAGCCCTCTCATTTTAATGTTGCCGTTTTCAAACACGCCGTAGTACCTGTTCAGAACAGGCACTCCCCCCAGCACTTTTGACGGCAAGAAAACGATCCAGCGGTATTTGCCCTCGACATTAAGCGGAACATCTGTAAGCTTCGAGGCTTCACGGCAAAAATCTGCGACCTCTCTGGGCGAGGCACCAGGTTTCTTCAGCCACAGGGAATCCACGATCCCGTGAATAACTTCAAAACCATACTGTTCAGCTAATCGGGCAGTCCTGAGCAGTGAATCGCGGGCGAAAGCGCATACGGCAATGTGGGCGTCAACCTTTCCGAAACGCGCGTTCCTATAGCCCAAATAGCCAAAGCAGGTGACCAGTATCCACTTGAGCGCTGCTTGACGCATGTTGTACCTGTGCCTCAAGTCCCCATTTTCCACTTCTTTCATCAGGCCTTTGTACTTCAGTCTTTTATTCAAAAGAAGGCCTAGAGTTTTGGGCACTATCCCCTCTCTTTTTTCGCAGATGTTATACCCGAGTTCTGGAACCCTGATGCTCGAGTCTGGACAGCATTTGCAGAGGACGGTTTCAGCCGAGATGTTTCGCTTCAGCATCAGCATTGGAAACATGGAGGTGAAGTCAACTTCAAAAACGTCTGTGTGGAAGCCCACTTTCGGCTCAAAGACAAAACCGCCACGGTCAGCGACGAACAATTCCCAAGCGGTCTTGAAGGATTCCGCCTCGTTCTTCTTCCATGGAATCAGAATATTGCCTTTCGATGCAGTGTAAAGCTGCAGCGAGGACATTATTGTTCCGATCGACGACCTTGCAGCGGTATGAAGGGGAACTCTGCAGGTTCTTGAAACCTCAATCAGTCCTTCCAAGCCGCACGCAGTATAGATAAACGTGTTGTTCACGTCAATGTGAACTCTGCCGAAAAGCCTCTGCAGTGGCGCTCTGTGATAAACTCGACCGTAAGAAAAAAAGGTAGTTCCGCTTCCTCTACGCGCTTTTAACGGAACCGTGTCCCTGCCCAGTGTGAGACTGTCTAGGACGCCGTTGACGAAAGCTCGATGAGTCAGATACGGCAGCCAAAAGGAGTCTCCGCCTTCAGTAAGAATCAGGTCGGGGTCTACTTCTTTAACAGCCTTGACAAGCTCGAGGATCTTTTCTTTCTCATTGCCTGTGTCAACAACAATTGCGTTGCCATCAGACTCCAGGGTCAAACTGTCGACCACATCGGTAAGCTTGTTCAAGACGCCTTCTTTCTTGACGTTAATTCTAAGCCATGCTGACCGCAAAGGCGGAGTGCGATAGTCAACACTTTCAACCGAGTCAAGCAAGTCGTAGTAGACTCGTTTTCCCGAATCGACAGCCATCAAATACGCTAATGGAAAAACATCCTTGTCGTACAAGTACGTCTGCGCAACCGGAACATCAACATTGTACACACGGAACCCGTTCAGCTTAAGCACGTCCCGGGCGAAACTGAAGGCTTTCCCGTAATCGTTGACGCTAATTTCTAGCACTCGTCGTTTTGCAGCGTTCATAAAATCCGGCTGCTTCTTAACAAATCGCCAACTGGCAACTGCATGGTCGCCCGTAAGCTTCTCTGCTAAGCGATTAAGAGCTGCAGAATCTGCACAAACATAGACTTTCTGGGCATACTTGTCAACCAAGCGTACGCGCTGCCCGTTTTCCGCTATGATCCAGACGGCGACTTCGTCGGGACCTATGGGATAAACGTCAAGAAGCCAGCCTCTAACCGCGTTAAGTTTGATGAAGTTTTCTTTCGAGTCGTTCAAGGTTCTCCTTGATCTCCGCAAGCTCCTTCCGCTGGCTCAACAGGATGGACATGAACATCGCCTCGGTGAGTATCGGACGCGTTGCCATGCTACCTGCTGACGCGTACATTCTGCAAGCGTTCATCAGCTGCGTGAAAGCCTCCAAATCTTTACCCCGCAAAGCCTTCCTGAAGCCTTCCCAGAGAGAGATTTCCGCTTCCAACGCCTGTCTGTAAGAAGGAACCGTCCTGCCCATGACCTATGCCTCCATGACGGCAGCTGAGGAAGCGGCGCCAACAGTGAAGTCCATATCGAAAGGCTTAACACGCGGATGCTTCTCCAGGATGAAATTCAACACTTTGCCCTTTCTCCTCAGCCTGACCAGAACATTGCACCTTCCGAACAAGACTGCCTCAAAAAACAAGCCTTGCCTAGACCTGCCTTCCGGAAAATAAGTCGCAACCACGATTACCTGCCTCTTTGCGGCTACTTCGGAAAGAGTCGCACAGACTTTGGTGAACAGCTCTCTGGCTTCAGTCTGAGACAGGTCACGGTCAAAGAACAGAGAAGTCACGTCTGAAACGACCAGCAGTCGAGCCTTAGTCTTCTTCAGAACAGAACACAGCCCTTCCATGATCAAAGAAGAAAACTGGTAAACAGTGAAAGCTCTCGACACGTAAACTCTGCTTAACACCTTCCTATAGTCTGAGCCGCATTCTCGAGCAGTCTCCGCAACCGCGTACGGACTGAACATGTTACCCCCATCCACAAAAACACATGAACAGGCTAAACCGCCCCGCGCAACTGGAAACTGACAACGAACCGACAACGTGAAAGACACGGAAGCAGCAGCACCACCGTACAAAACAACAAAATCGCCCAGCTCAAACCCAGGAAACACGTCATCCACCCCACGCACACCGAGGGAAAGACGCCTAACCCCCTCAACCGACAAAACAGACATGAACAACTACCCCTACTTCACGTAAAAAACGCCCGAAAACAACAAAATAAACATTCACCAGAAAAGCACTCCACGCAAAACGGAGAGAGACAGATTAAAGTAGACACTCACCCGCTATGTTCAAAGTAACATGCGATTTGACTGGTCGATAGAAAAAAAGTTTGACTGGTCATTGAGAGCACTGGTTGCTCGTAAACCTTCTTAAAACAATCAGAGAATATGATACTGCTGGGCCTGTTTATGAAAATAACGACGTTTGACTTTGTAACTGAAACAGACATGAGCATGCTGCTCGACTTCTACGAGCTCACGATGTGCGCCAGTTACTTCGAGAACAAGAGGAATGAAACGGCAACGTTCGACCTCTTCATTAGAAGAATGCCGCCTAACAGGTCGTACTTCATCTTCGCCGGCCTCGAACAAGTCCTGCTATTTCTTAAAAACATGAAATTCACCTCGGAACACATAGACTATCTCAAAAAGCAGGGGTTCAAACAGGATTTTCTGGATTACCTGGAAAAGTTCAGGTTCACGGGCGAAGTCTGGGCAGTGCCGGAAGGAACAATAGTCTTCCCTGAGGAGCCGCTAATGAGAATAACCGCGCCGATAATCGAAGCACAGCTCGCTGAAACCTTCATCCTCAACACCGTAAACCTCCAAACGATGCTCACCACAAAAGCTTCACGCGTCGTATGCGCAGCACAAGGCAGACCTATCATAGAGTTCGGCCTCAGAAGATCACAAGGAACAGACGCAGGAATGAAAGCCGCAAGATGCAGCTACATAGCCGGAGCAGACGGCACGTCAAACGTACTCGCAGGCATGAAATACAACATCCCCCTCTTTGGCACGATGGCCCACTCCTTCATCATGGCCTTCGAAAACGAGGTCGACTCCTTCAAAGCCTTCGCAAAAACGTTCCCAGAAAAATCCACTCTGCTCATCGACACGTACGATGACCTGAAAGGCGCAGAAAACGCCGCCAAAATCGCCAAACAACTGGAGCAAAAAGGACACAAACTCAACGCAGTCCGAATTGACAGCGGCGACCTCCTATACCTCAGCAAAGAAGTAAGAAGAATACTCGACATCCACGGACTCCAATACGTGAAGGTCTTCGCAAGCGGCGACCTCGACGAGTACACGGTTGAAAGACTAGTGGAAAAAGGGGCAAGGATCGACGCTTTCGGCGTGGGCACAAGAATGAGCACTTCAAGCGACAGACCGTACGTTGACGTCGTCTACAAGCTGTCTGGCAGAATCGAAAACGGCATCTACGCTCCAGCAATGAAGCTAAGCAAGGGCAAGCTCACCCTGCCCGGCATGAAACAGGTCTTTAGACAGAGAAACGACAAAGGACAGTACACGCAGGACACCATTAGCTTGGACGATGAAAAAGTGAAAGGACAACCCCTCGTCCTGAAAGTTATGGAAAATGGCCAAATAACCTACAGGCTTCCTTCCTTAGAAGACATAAGGGCATCAGCAGCAAAGAACCTGGCGGACCTTCCTGAAAAGTACAGGAAACTAAGGAACGCTCCCCGCTACCCCGTCAGACTCAGCCCAAAGCTGACAGAAATCAAGAAACAGCTTACGCAGCAGCTTAAAGAAAACGAAAAGAAGCCCCAGGGCAGAACACTGCTGACTGTTCATAGCTGACTGTTCATAGCCTAGGACTATGGTGACTGTTGTGCCTTCTCCCTCGGTGGAACAGCTAAGAATGGCTGGATCGCGGTTAGAGCATTGCTTTCGTTTGGTCGAGTTTCTTCATGAACGGACGGAGCGCAGCATGGGCCAACCCTTCCTCGACCATTCCATTCTTTGGTACGCCCGGCGTGCCTATCTTCCTGCATATGAAGTTGAGCGAGTCCTCGGTGAAGTTGAGCAGGCTCTGCCCCTCTGTCGTCAACGTGTACACTTTTCTGGGTCTCTCGTTGCTCATGCTCCATTCGCTCTTGACATACTTCTTCTTCTCTAAAGTGCCCAACAACGGGTAGATCGTGCTGGGCCCAAAGTACACTCCGAAGTTCTTCCGTATCTTCGTGATTATCTGATAGCCATGCATCGGCTGTCCATTTAGGAACTGGAGAATAATCAAGTCCAGTAGCCCCTTCATCAATTTGGCCTGAACTTCCTTCGAGTTGTTCATCATCACACCCTTCATCTTCATATTCTGCATTCCCGTCCAACAGTATTGGTGTTGAACGGGGATACGATATGTCTATTGCTAGACATGTCTTGAGTCTCTATAAAGCCTACACGACCATATAAACGTTCATGCTTACCCGAAGCATACGCAAGCATAACCAGGCATATGCGGCCTGACCATCTTGAACGTAAATCTAATAAGCCAACACATGAACCAGTAGACAACTAGACACAGCAGACCGTGGAAAATTGTCTGAAACGTACAAGAAGGAAATTGTACAACGCATAACCAGAAACCTGCTCGACATCCAAGTACTCAGGCTCATCCGTTCGCGGCCGACGTGGGGATACATGATCAAGAAGGAAGCAGAGACAAGGTTCGGCGTCACACTGAGACACGGCGCGTTGTACCCGCTCCTTAACAGGCTAGAGAAAGAGAGTTTCCTGACGAGTCAGAAGCAGCCCAAAGGTGGCAGGACCAGGAAAGTGTACACGATGACAGAGAAGGGCGAACAGTACTTGGAGGCTTACGAGACCATCCTCAGGGAACAGATAAAGCGTCAAGACATTAAGTGAAACATTGTCCATACCTGGCCGCGGCTGTTAGGCCTTAAATAGCACTTGCTGACAACATAAACAGCATGGTTTCTAAAGGTCACAAGAAATCCCTGATGCTCATGAAGGAGCTTCAAAAGCGAAGCAGAAAATGCCACGAACTCGTGAGAAAGTCCCTTCTGTCGGAGAAAATCGAGAACCGCCGACTCAGGGACGCGCTGGAGCACTATTTCTCATACTGGAACGACTTTTCTCACCCCGGACTTTTTTCCGTTGCGTGCCAAGCGGTCGGACAGAATCCCGACAGCATGCTGCAGCCTCAAGCGGCCTTGGCCATGATGGCCGCGGCCTTCGACATACACGATGACATAATCGACAGGTCGCCGGCAAAGCACGGTTGCCCGACGGTATATGGCAAGTTCGGGGAAGACATAGCACTGCTCTTGGGAAATGCGTTCCTAATAGACGGCTTTACCCTCTTAGGCGACGCAGTCTCAAGACTGCCCGAAGAAAGAACAAGAGAGGTTTTCAAGGTCATCAAAGGCTGCCTGTTTGAAGTGGGCAATGCCCATGCTTTGGAACTGAACCTGAAGGAAAGACTCGATGTTCCGCCTGAAGAGTACATGCAGATTCTGGAGATGAAATCAGCCAGCATCGAGGCAGACATGCATGTTGCAGCGTTGTTCGGAAGTGACGACGCAGTCGCGACGAACGTAATGAAGAAATGTGGAAGGGTCTTAGGCACATTGGCAATGTTGCGAGAGGAGTTCATAGATGTCTTTGAAGTCGATGAGCTGAATCAGAGGGTGCAAACCGAAGCTCTGCCCTTGCCAATCATGTACGCGCTGCAGGATGCACAATCAAAGGTTAGGATCAGAAACCTTCTTCAGAAAAAGAAGCTTTCGACGACAGACGTCAACAAACTGGTTGAAATTGTTTTCGCCTCAGAGTCCGTGACTGCATTGATTGAAAACATGAAGAAGCTTGCGGCTGCAGACTTAAGTCTAGTATCACGGATAAAGGACCCCCTAGCCAAAGCTACACTCCGAAATCTAGTCCTGTCTATGCTAGAAGACCTTTAGAGTTTTATACTGGAAAAACCCTGACCGGAACATTCCGTTTCTTTGTCTTCATCTCAATCCCTCACTAAAGTATTAGTGTACAACACATATACTTAAGAGTTGTTGTTGAACGTGACTACAGTTGCTAGGTTAAGAAATGTTTTATGTTTAGAAATATGATGTGTGAGTGATGAGTTGCTGCGCACTATGTCGGTCATAAAGGTCTTTAAGACCGGGATCAGTTTGAGACAGTTCGCTCCTGCTCTGGTTTTGACGTTCAACAGTCTTGTTTGGTACACGTTGATGTACGCACTGTTTACCAGTACGGTGAACGGGCTTTCGTTGTCTGTGACATTGACGTTTACTTTGTATGGTATCTACTACGGCGGGTTCGCTTTGTCGGCCGTTGTGGGTGCGGTTTTTTTCCCGCGTGCACGAGAGAAGTGTCTTCTGGTGTGGATGCTCTTGGGCACGTTGGCGACGGTGTTGCTGCCTTCGGTTCGAATCTAACAGTCTGCCGATCAACGTGCTTGTTTCTCTTTTTCTAGGTGTTTCCGTCGGGGTGGGTCTTCCTTCAAGTCTGGCTTATTTTGCTGACACTACCAGTGTGGAAAACCGTGGAAGATGCGGAGGGGTAATCTGGGGCGCCATAGGCTTCAGTGTTCTCGGTTTGGCATTGTTCGTCAACGTGCTGGGAACGTTTGAAGCGTTCATGGCGCTGGCCATATGGAGAGCTGCAGGTCTTCTTGTTTTCTACGTACTTTCAAGGATTAGGGGAAAGCTTGAGGTCCAGCCTAGCACTTCTTCGTATCGCCGTATCTTGGGGAGAAGAGACGTGACGTTGTATCTGCTTCCTTGGTTGATGTTTTCTTTGGTGAACTTTGCAGAATCTCCTATCTTGGGCAATTTGTTCGGCGATTTTCAAGTGTTTGTGGGTTTCATCGAGTTTGCCATCGCGGGATTTTTCGCGATTGTTGGTGGCATCTTGGCAGACTCAGTGGGCCGGAAGCGTGTGGTGATCACGGGTTTTGTGATCTTGGGCATTGAATATGCCGTACTGAGTCTTTTCTCGGCGTTTGAGGCTTCTTGGTATGTCTACACGGTTTGTGACGGCATGGCGTGGGGCATGTTTGCTTCGGTTTTCTTTATGACTTTGTGGGGTGACCTTTCGGAGGATGGGCAGAAGGAGAAGTACTATGTGCTGGGGGGGCTTCCGTATCTTCTTGCCGGTTTCTTGCCTGTTTTGGTTAAGCCGTTTGTGGGAGGAATCGAGACGGTTACGGCTTTCTCGTTGGCTAGCTTTTTCTTGTTCTTGGCTGTTCTGCCGTTGATGTATGCTCCTGAGACGCTTCCGGAGAAGAAGATTAAAGAAATGGAGCTCAGGAGTTATGCTGAGAAGGCGAAGAAGATCAAGGAAAAGTATGCTTAACATACGAGAGGCTTGGAAGGAGGGAACGTGTGTTTTTTCATGTGATAATGACGACGAGCTGCAATTCTGAGTGTCGTTACTGTTTCGGCGAGGCGATGGAGGATGTTGATGAGGATTTTTCAGGTTTTGACGTTGACTATTCTTTGCCAAGGAGGATAAGTTATGACATCGGCTGCCTCGAGAAGCTGTGCGAGAGGGATCCTTTTTGTGTCTTGACTTTCTACGGTGGCGAGCCGTTGCTGTGCATGGACGATATGAAGCGCATAATGGACAGGGTTAAGGCTAGGCATTTCATGATCCAGACGAACGGGCTGCTATTGGACAGGCTTGAGGCAGAGTACGTGAACCGCTTTCGTGCGGTGCTCGTGTCGCTGGATGGGGATGAGGGTTTGACGGACTATTACAGGGGGAAGGGGACATACAGGAAGGTTGTTGACAATCTGAGGCTGATTAGACGTAATGGTTTTGGCGGGGAGCTTGTTGCCCGGATGACTGTGATGGAGCAGACTGACATTTACAGGCAGGTCAGGTGGCTGCTGGACGGTGAGTTTCAGTTTTCGTCTGTGCATTGGCAGCTGAACGCCGGGTTTTGGAAGAACGATTTTTCGAAGAGGGACTTTAAGAGGTGGAGTGTGGAGAGCTATGTTCCTGGTGTTAGGAGGCTTGCGGAGTTCTGGGTTTCAAGCATGGAGAAGAAGGGTGTTGTTCTGAGGCTTTACCCGTTGTTGGGCATTGCGCACTCACTCTTGTTCGGTGAGAAGAACAGTCTTCTTCGTTGCGGTGGGGGGTGGATTAACTATGCTGTTCAGACGGATGGCTATGTTATTCCGTGTCCGACGATGTGGGGCATGAAAGACTGCTACCTAGGACACGTTTGCGATGTTGACCCGCTTGGGCTTGGGAAGGTTTTTGTGGGGAAGCCGTGTTCAGACTGTGACATCCTTTGGGCTTGCGGCGGCCGTTGTCTGTACGCTGTTCTGACGAAGCGTTGGGGTCCAGAGGCTTACGGTCTGGTCTGCGACACTGTGAGAAAACTGTTGGAGACGGTTTCGGAGCAGATTCCAGGAATATGGAGGCTCATCGACAAAGGCAGAGTAGACCTGAGCGACTTCGAGTACATGCGCTACAATGGATGCGAGATAATCCCATAGTTTTTTCGTGCATCCCATAACTACTTCCTTTTTCTGAAATAGGCCAAACCGTCCTTCTCCAAGATATACTCAAACCCAGTTCCAAGCAGTTCCGTTATCTCCTCTTTTGTGCTGGCTACCTTGATATGAAATTCATCGTTGAAGCCGCTTTGAAACATGGCATTTTCAATGTGCACGTAAACCTGAGTGCTTTCAATGCCCTTATGACCTAAGACAGCTTTGACGTGCATCATGTCTTTAGTCTTGTGGTATTCCATTGTGCCCTTCCAATGTTTGAATGTGTGACAATGAATCTGCAATAATCTTGGGTTGGCAAGTTTCTTGGCGATGCGTCGTCTTTGAACGTAGAAGTTTGAGCGCATATCATTGGCTGAAGAGAAGATGCATTCATTCTTTTGGGGAAGGTTGCTAAGCATCTCAATGGCCTTGACGCTTAATGGCATTATGCGCGAGTTGCTGCCTTTCTCCGTTTTGATTCTGACTGTTCTCTGTTGAAAGTCTATGCTTGTCCATAACAGGCTTGATATTTCCCCTGCGCGTGCTCCCGTTTCCTTCAGCAGTTCCAAATATGCGGAGACTGTTCTTCCAGAAGCCGCTAGAACTGAAGTGAGTGAAACATCTTCACTATTCCTGAATGCCTCACTTCTTCAATCTCTAGTATTCTCTTGACTAGGTAGTTCTTCCACTTCTTCTCTTCTTTGTAGAGATGAACAAAGATGATATAGACTTCATTCTTTTTGTAGATTTGTTCCCTGTATTCGTAGGACTTAGCATTCTCTGAACCACAGACTTCGACATACATCCCCAACTTAGGAAGGTAGAAGTCAGGAGTCCACACTCTTGGTCTCTCTTTTTCATCATACAAAAAGACAGGTGACTCATAGTCCCACCAAATGTTCAGTTCCCTTAGATAGCTAGCAACTAGTTTCTCTGACTCTTCCATATCAGCATAAATCGAGTCCTTCATAAACCCAACTTCCCAGTTCAGTTGCAGTGTCGTCTGTTTCGTCATATATCAGTTGTGCAAAGACACTAGACAGCAGCGCGCCCTATTCTATTTGTTTCTCCCCATGAACAGTCAAGAATATGGCGCGCCAAACGGTTTCATGGAAGCACACAATAGAAGTATCTTCTACTGGAATGTTATAGAGATGTCTTCTAGAAGAATATTACAGGTTCTGGAATATGCCTTTTAAGTCTTTTCCGAGGGATTGTTAGTGGGTGTGCTGATGTTTTCAAGACAGAACCCTTCCAAGAAATGGCATAGAAAGGCATGGATGATTGACCCGAAGAAGACAATACTGGTTCTTGATACGGGATACGCTACGTCTGAGCATGTACCGCCATGGATATACAAGAAGGAACTCAGCCAAGACGTCAAGGAATTCCTCCACCTAAGCACGATCGATTATCAGCATTTGTAACATATCCTTCATTCTCACACATGAAGCAGCTCGCACACCCACTTTGACGTAAGTCTCACCCCCAACAGCCCGTGAACCGAATGGAAACAATCGTAGTCTTTCTCCTGACTCTGCCACTATCCATCGTAGCAGCATACATAACATGGAAAGAAGCGAAAGAGAGTAGGACATAGATTATCCCTTTTAGCGCGCGCGCATTCTTATCACCTTGGAAGTGTTCCGACGCTCTGCCAGCCTCTTACGATTACCTTTTCAGCGCATTGATTCTCCAGAATAAGCAGACTTGGTCTGTGCGGTTTCCTACCCTCGGACTCTACTTGGAACGCCAACAACGTTCCAACTATTCGAACACCTTCACTAGCATCGACTATAGCAAGCCTTCCAACAAAGAAGTCTAATGGATCGAAAAAAGGGGAATTATGCGGGAGAATTCGCCACTCTTGGCGCATGCGAGATCATCCCATGAAAGCGCACGCTTGTTAAGTCTCCCTATATCTCGTGTCAATTGTTATTAGTGCGTGTCTTCCTAATTCTGTGCGTGTGATGTATGTGTCGATCGCGTTGCGTGATGCTCAGCACTTGAGTTGGAAGACGTTCAGGAAGCTGGGGGATGTGCTTGGACCTGATCGGAGCAGGGAGTGGACGCCTTTTGCGATGGTTACGGCTCTGCTTGAGGAGGCGGGTGAGGTTGCCTCTGCGGTCAGGGGACTGGAAGGGTTCAAACCGCCCGAGAAAGTGAAGACGAAGGAGATGCTTGCGGCTGAGCTTTCGGATGTTCTCTTCATGGTTTTTGTCTTGGCGGAGCATTACGGGATTGAGCTGGAGGAGTCGTTCCTGCAGACGACGAACGACAGGTTTATGTCCATGCTGTAGAGGCACCTGTTCCGCGTTTCAGGCTTAGCCATGTTCATTGCAGCAAAAGGCTTTTCGGAGGAAAGGAATCAGACCGCACGATTAGAGTGAAAACGCGCTGCCTTGGCTCATCAAGACAGTCTATGGCTTTCGTGGGCAGTGTCTTTTGAAGCATTATGGGGTTTTTCGGTCTTCCGCCACTTGATTGGACCGCCGACTTTTTCCACCAGACCTCTTTCCCGGAGGATCCTGAGACTCCTATGAACTGAGCTGAATTCTGGCGTCTGGTAACGCACGTCTCTCGCCCACAGAATCTCGGCTATGTCCTTGGCTGTAAGTTCTTGATATTTTTCCAGAATGTCTAGGACCTTTCGTTGGTTTTTGCCAATGCGTGGGCGCTTGACCTTTCTGGCCATGCTTTTCACCGTGGGCTTGAGGTTTTCTATTAGTGTTCAATGAAGTGTCTGGCCACAATGCGTAGGAAAAAAGTGGAGATGCTAAAGCTTTTTGAAAACGGCGTCCGTTTCTCTGACGCGCTGCACGACCCTCAGTCCTATGCTCTGTCCTGCTAGTGCTGTCTGAACATTCTCGTGTTCAATCTGCATCGAGTCGACAACCTGTTGAAAGTCTGTCGTTGGTCCCTTGATGACTATCGTGTCTCCGACCTTTAGAGACGCCTTCAGTTCTATTACTGCGACGCTTATCTTCGAGAAGAAGTGAGTTATCCTTCCGATCTCAGCAAGTTCTTCTTCGCTCACGCGATTATCCCCCGAGAGTAATTACTCAGGATTCGCATAAATAACTTATCTGCCTTCGAGATAGGTTGGGAAGGCTTTAGTGATTCTTACTGACAGAGTTTTTCCCATCATATTTTCTTCGGTTCTTATCGTTACGGGCTTGTACGCAAAATTGCGGCCGACCCAAGAACCTGAGACTTTTCCTTTCTCATCTACCAGGATGCTGCCCTTCCAACCTACCCAACGCTGGTTCTTTTCGAAGGCGATGCTCTTGGCCAACACAGCGGCCTTGGTGCTTCGCTTTTTGATCTCTGCCAACGGCACGAAGCACTCTTTCATCTCAGCAGCAGGCGTGTTTGGTCTAGCAAAGAACTTGGAAACGTTCACTATGTCAGGCTTGACTTGCTCAATGAGCTGAAGGGTCTTTTCGAACGCCGCATCGTCTTCCCCTGGAAAACCGCAGATCACGTCAGTTGCTAGGGTCAGCTCCGAGAAACGGCGTCTGAAAGCATCAACAACTTTCATGAAATCCTTCGCAGAGTAGAAGCGGCACATCGATTTCAAGACAACATCGTCGCCACTCTGAACGGGCAAATGCAGAAACTTGAAAACATGTTCATCCTCGAAAGCCTTCAGCAAATCCTCGAGCATGTCCTTGGCCATGTTTGGGGTCATCATGCCCACACGGAGCTTGAAATCGCCATCAACTGTGCACAAAGCCTTGAGCAGTTCAGCGAGGTTCGTGCCCTTGTCTCTTCCGTAACAAGCAGTATCCTGCGAAGTCAGCCAAAACTCCTGAAACCCCAGCTTGACGTCATCTTTCATCCTGTGAACAATGTCGGTAACGTCGTAGCTTTTTATGCGTCCTCTCGCAAGAACCACGCAGCAATATGCACACGAACCCAAGCATCCGTAGCTTACAGGAACGATGCTCACAACTGAACCTGAGTGTACACGCGGCAGATTGAGCTCCGGCAGATTGTGCTCGACTGATTCGAGTACCTCTATCTTCTCACCCCTTGAAACACGGTCCACAACATCCACGATCGCCTCGCCGGCAGCCGGTCCAACAATCCCTTCAAATCTAACCTCGCGCACTAGCCTTACGAAGTTGATAGCCGGCAAACAACCAGCAACAATCAGCTTCTTCGATTTCGAAACATGCTTTAACGCATCGACTATGCGGCTTTCAGTTGGGCCTTTGACAGCGCACGTGTTGTAAATCACGATGTCCGCAGACGAATCGGAATCAACTAGTTCGTAACCAGCACGGGCTAAACACCCAGCAAGAACCTCGCCGTCAGCCAGATTTGTGGAGCATCCGAAACTTCTGATGAAAACACGCATACTTTTCCATCGCAACACGTTAAATGCTGCAACAAGGAATAAAAACGTAAGGGTCATAAGCCAGAGGATTTGACACAAACGTGAGAGGGCGCAAACGCAAAACTTAAAAGGGCATGGCCCAACATATTTGCCACATATTTATAGCATATCGCTTACGAAGTATAACCGTGAAGACCTTCTTCGGTTCTTTGTCTGGAGGGAGATGATTGAAGTTAATCACCCTATATCTGCCTGAGACTTATCTCAAGGCGCTGGATCAGCTCGTAGGTGAGAAATTCTACCCGAATAGAGCTGAGGCCATACGAGTAGCAATACGAGATATGATTAGCGAGGAAGTTTGGAGGAAGAACGCTGGTGGCTAGTATGCAACCGACTGAGCATGCATTGAAGTACACTTGGCGCGTCACCGGACCACATGCAAATCAGCCTGGTTCTGGCCGTATCGTTGTGATCGGGATTGGAGGCGCAGGTAACAATACTGTTACGAGGCTTATGGAAGCTGGCATAACTTCTGCTGAGTGCATTGCCGTGAACACGGATGCTGTTCATCTGCAGGCTTCGAAGGCGAATCAGAAAATTCTGATTGGCGAGAAGTTGACGAAGGGTTTGGGCGTCGGCGGAGACCCTAAGCTGGGCAGGGCTGCATTCGAGGAGTCTAGAAAGCTTATTGAAGAATTGCTTACGAACGTGGACATCGCTTTCATAACTGCCGGCTTGGGCGGTGGTACAGGAACAGGAGCGGCACCGGTGATTGCAGAGATCGCAAGACGAAAAGGTGCACTAACGGTCGGTGTCATTACCACGCCGTTCAAAATGGAGAAAGGTTGCACTCAGCTTGCGTCTAAGGCTCTGACAGAAATGCGCAGAAAATGCGACACTGTGGTCATAATCGACAACAACAAACTGGTCCAACTCGTTCCGCAACTGCCGATAACCGAAGCCTTCAGGGTCGCAGACCAAGTTCTGGCCAACATGATAAAAGGTATCGTGGAAACGATATCAACACCAAGCCTCATCAACTTGGACGTTGCAGACTTCAAGACAGTCGTGCGCAAAGGCGGCCTCGCAGTCGTAGGTGTCGGCGAATCCGACGCTCCGAACCGTGCAGAGGAAGCGGTGCGAAACGCGTTGAGTACACCGTTGCTTGACGTTGATTGCGCTGGAGCCACAGGAGCCCTGATTCACGTTACCGGCGACAGTCACATGACCATTGAAGAAGCAAACCACGTCGGAGAGATAGTCACCGAAATGATGGACTGCAACGCGCATGTGATCTGGGGCGCAAGAGTGAATCCACAGCAAACAGGCAAGCTCAAAGTCACGCTTGTGATGACAGGAGTCAACAAACCCCACGCTCTGAACAGCCTAGCAAAGATAGCTCCCCACCTCTACAACATGGAACCGCGTGCTGAACCGGAGAAAGCATTAGGAATAGATTTGGACCTCTACCAGATGGAGAACTTCTAGAACCCTATCCCTCTTTTTTCACCGTCTCGTTCTTTGCGCACCTATCTTCTTCAACCTCAATCTGATTGGAATTGCTTTTCCAAACGGTTGGCATAGGCCTTGGACTATTGCTTTGACAACCTCATTCACATCGGGTTCCGCTTGAATCAGCGTGTACGCGCAGCCTATTTCTGGGCCGTAGTGGGCGTCGCTGCCCGCTACTCGAGGTTTTCCTAAGCGTTGAGCAATCGCTTCGTTTCTTCTTACGGAATTGCGGAACGGGAGAGCTGATGAGTTGATGACTTCGACGGCATCAACGTTTGCGGGGGTGCGTTTGCCCAGACCGCCTTTCAGCAACCCCGTGGGGTGACATGCTATTGCGACGCCGTTTGCTACGTGGATTTTCTCTATGGTTTCGCTGATGTCCAGCTTGCTCGGGATCGGTTTTTGTATGTTGAGTGCGACGACGTGGCCTTGGAGGCTTGCCACTTCCATGCCTGGGATGATGAAAAACCCTGTTTCCTGTGCGATCTTGGTCGCTCCGTCTATGTTGTCGTGGTCTGTGACTGCGACTCCGTCGAGTCCAGCCCTTTGGGCGTAGTGAACAAGCTCTTCGGCCCGTAATCGTCGAGTCTGCAGAATAGCGTGAGTGGACGTGTAGGTCTATTTTCAGGGGCAAGTTTTCACAGCCGTGATGCAAGGCTAGGGTGTCTGGGCCAATGTTTTCCTGACCTGTTGCAGTTTCTCTTCCAGTTCCTTTTCATCCGCGTCTATCTTGTGGAACAGGGGCTTTGGTTTGCCTATCTTGTGGTTGCTTGGAAGCGGCTTCAGGGTTTCTTTCCATTCTTGTTTGTGGACGCTGCCAGGTAGGTTTAGGGTTTTCCAGATTTCCTCCGCTGAAAACGGAATGACGGGAGCCGACACTATTGCCAGTGCCTTTACGTATTGCGCTGCGACGTTGAAGATGTTGGCTGCTTTTGCTTTGTCGGTCTTGATTAGTTTCCATGGTTCTTTCTCGTTCAGGTATTGGTTTCCGGTTCGGGCTATGCCTATGATGGTTGTGACTGCTGGCTGAATTTCGCAGTCGTCGAGTTGTTTGGCGACGGCTTCCACTTTTTCTGCCAAGCTTTTCAGGATTGCCTGTGAGTCGAGCCAAGGGGTTGAGGAGTTGGTATTTCACCGTTGAATTGTGTGTTGATGAAGGTTAGTGTGCGATGGATAAAGTTGCCGAAGGTGTCGTTGAGGTCTGCGTTTATTTTTTCTATGAATACTTCCCATGAGAAGTTGGAGTCTTTGGTTTCGGGTCTGGTGGCCATCAGGAAGTAGCGCCAGTAGTCTGCTGGGAACAGTTCTAGTGCTTCGTGCATCCATATGCCGATTTTCTGGCTTTTTGAGGCTTTTTCGCCCTTGAACTGTAGCCATTCTGTTGCGGAGACGTTCCAGGGTAGGTTGTAGTCTTCACCTGAGGCCAGAAGTAGCGCTGGGAGGATTATGGTGTGGAAAGGTATGTTGTCTTTGCCTATGAAGTAGAGGGTTCGGGCTTCTTTGTCAAACCAGTAGTCTTTCCATTCCTCTGGGTTTTCATGGTTCTTGAAATACTCGATTGTGGCTGATACGTAGCCTAGGACTGCTTCGACCCATACGTAGATTGTTTTTCCTTCAGCACCTGGGAAGGGGGCTGGTATTCCCCAGCTTATGTCCCGTGTGACTGCTCTGGGTTTCAGTCCTTCTTTGACAAAGTTCAGGCTGAAGTTTCGGGCGTTTGTTGGCAGCCGCTTGTTCTTCTCTAGGTAAGTTCTGATTTGGTCTGCGAACTTTGGCAGGTCAAAGTACCAGTGCTTGGTCTTCTTGACTACGGGTTTGCTTCCGCAGATTGCGCAGTACGGCTCCACCAGGAGGGTTGTTTCCAAGAGTCTTCCGCAGGCTTCACATTGGTCTCCTCTTGCGCGTTCGTATCCACAGTATGGGCATTTTCCTTCGACAAACCTGTCTGGAAGGAAACGTCGGCATTTTTCGCAGTAGAGCATCTCTGTTTCCTGGGTGAATATGTAGCCGTTGTTGTACACTTTTGTGAGATGTTCTTTCACGAACTGTTTGTGCGTTGGGCTTTCTGTCCTGGTGAAGTTGTCAAACGTTATTCCCCACTTTTCCAGCAATTCAAGAAGTTTAGCATGGTTCTTGTCTGCCAATTCTTTAGGAGAGAGTCCCAATCTGATTGCTTCAATTTCTATGGGCGTTCCATGCTCGTCTGAGCCGCTTACCATCACGACATCTTCACCCCTCAGTCTGCAGTATCTGGCGAAAACGTCTGCAGAAAGCAGAGAGCCGACGAGGTTGCCCAGATGCGGAGTCACACTTAGGTAAGGCCACGCTGACGTTACCAGAATCTTGAGTTTCACGGCACCTCCAAATCCCAAGAGTTGATACAGACACAGTGTAGGCCCCCTAATTTAATTCATTCGTTTTTCATGCTTTCAACGGGGGTTTTTCTGACCATACTCGGAGCTAGCACCACGATTCCCTCTAGACAGATTCTGGGTTATTATTCGGCATCTGTTTTCATTCTTCACATACGTTAAATAAAGCGGGAGGCATAACTTCAGCAACTGATGGCGGTGCTTCGCGCAAAATGACTGATTTTCTAATGTGGATGCTCTGGTTTGTTTTCGGCGCTTATTTTGTTTGGTTTTTAACGAAGGCCAAGCGGCCAGAAGCGCTAACGTTGGATGAACTTGTCGTTCTTTGGAAGATCCACAAGCAGCAGTCAGACTGTAACGCACCGCTTTCGAAGGTGGAACCGATCGTGAACTCGCGCACAAGCGAGTTTTCAGGCTTCAGGTGCAAATGCGGCTATCAATACCAGTCTCAGCGCCCGATCGTTCAGAGGCATGCCTTTGAACAGAACATGTTTCTGTCGATGCAAACCAACACTCCCAACCATGGACAGCTTGCAAAAACCTAATGCCACGGGTAAGATTCGCGCGCGCTTATCTGAAATCTGCGAAAATAGATAAACCTGCTAACTAGGGATTCAACCATCAGGGTTCTGGTGTCTGACAAAGAAACTCCCTTCCACAGAAGGTCGTGAGCGCGCGAAAATCTTTGCTTGACATTCGCTTTCTTCTATACATCGCTTCACGCCAAGAAAAAAGCGCAAATCCAAACAAAAACCGACCAGGGAAGGAACAGATATGTCAGTTGCCTACACATCTCCCAAGCCTATTCACAGGGCCGGTCCTTGGCGAGTATGCGTTTGCAGCTCATGGCAAACCTTAAAAACAACTAAGGCAGAGAATATACCCTCATTCAGGTGAAAGGATTGAATTATTACTGGAGAATCATGGCTCTCATAGGTGCAATACTGTTTTTGGTCTCAGGGTTCATGCCTTTTTTTGTCACCTCAGGAGCACGGGGCATAGTGTATGAGTACCAGTACGTAGGATCCGAAGATTGGAGTGGCGGTTTTGCTTCTGATCCCGTCGGTACATTAGGGTTCTTGTTGCTCGTGATTCTGTGGCCGATAGCGCTTGTTCTGGGCATCGTGTCGATCTTGAAGCGAAAGATAGCTCTTGTTGCAGGGATATTTGGGATAATATGTTGGGCGAGTGGGGCAATGTACGTTATTGATTACCAGATGCAGCTTGGTGCAGGAGTCTACGTAGGGTTTGTGGCGGCCGCACTTTTGCTGGTCGCCTACTACCTCAAACCCAAACAGGCTGCGCCATCGACTTCGCCTCAACCGTTCGCGCCACCCCCTCCGCCACCGTAGACAACGAATCGCTAGAAGAAACGGACAAAACACTAGAAGCTTCTTCTTTCCTTTCTTGAATAAATCGCCACATGAAACGCGCTTTCGCCCTAAAGCAACCTAATTCTTCCTATTCATCAATTCTGTCTTTTTTTCGCCCTACTTGCCAACTTCGGAACAATTTCCTTCATTTCTGAGACAGGCATTCGGATTTTATTCCCCGGGTGTGAAAAACAGTCAAGTAGGCTTCAAGCTCTTTCTCTTACAGCTGGGACGACCTTCCTTGACAGAAGGAACCGGAACGTTCATCGCCTCACAAAGCTTGTCAATGACGAAATATGATAGCAGGAGCGCGGCTTCGCTTCTCGGCCAAGATCCAGCATTTTCTCAATACGTTTACTAAGCCTGAACTCACGGTGGCATCACATCTGTCTTTCATCAGCCTACATAACTCTGGATCGAAGAGCTCGCCGACCCACATAGGTCCTCCTAGGTTCAGTTTCGAACCGCATTCACTACATTTCTCCTTGAGCGAAGGGGTACAGTCCTCTGATTGTCTCTCTATGGAAGACATTTGAAGCAGTGTAACTACGTATCCCATGTTCCTGAGGCTCTCGTCAGCGTGCTTTGCGCCGTACTTTGTGGTGGCGTACACTCTAGCATAGTGTTCTGCTTGATGGACAAAAATGACGCTGATACCGATGTCGTATTTTGCTGCGGTCGTCGCGAGACTTCCTGCCACTAGCCTCACAGCAAGCTCATGGCAATATTCAACACGCAGAGGCTTCCCGCCGTATTTCCTAACGCAGGGTCGCGGATGAACACCGCACAGGGGTGCCATGTCCGTCGCCGTGACCGCAAGAAGTCCCCCGTCGCGCAGCGCCCGGACCGCAGAGTCCAAAAAGCGTACAGGCGAGCCGAAAGGATCGATGTCGACGCAGTCGAACCGCTTATGAGGTGCACTGTATGAGTTCAGAAGATAGTTTGCCTCTTTGTTCTTCACTTCAACCTTGCCTGCTAGCTTGTTAAGCGCGATATTATGCATTGCAAGTTTGAAGGCTCGCTCGTTAATGTCGCCCATCACAACCTTTTCAACGTTTTCGACTTCAGCTGCAAAGCGTATGCCTCTCAACCCTGAGGCCGTCAACGGCTCGCAGATCCGCAGTCCACGGTTTACTAGTTTCTGGTAAGCCTGCAAGGCAAGGACTGCGAGGTCACGGTTCAGCTCCATAACGGGGTTGTAGAAAACTGGAGCCTTTGACGGTGCATAGTCGCAGGGCATATTTCGGTAAGCTTTGAGCTGGGGAACAACGACTTTCACTTTACCTTCTGAGACAGTTTCTGTCGGAAAATCATGCTTGAAATCTGCAAGGCGCATGTTGTGTGTGTTCCTTGGATACAGTTACGAAAAAGTCTTTTATGGGCAATATTAGACTTCTGGTTTAGCAGTGAGGTAATTGCAGAAACGTGTTTTTCTCATCACGGGCAGTCCAGGAGTAGGGAAGACGACTGTTCTGCTGAAAACGACCGACTTGTTGAAGGCTAAAGGCTTCACTGTGGGCGGCATGGTGAGCCGTGAAGTTCGCTCGTGTGGAACTCGGGTTGGTTTCGAGGTTATGGACTTGTACACAGAAAAAGCCGGCTGGCTTGCCCACACAGAACAGAAGCAAGGTCCGAAAGTAGGCAAGTATCTCGTGAATTTGGCAGACCTCGATGGCATTGGAGCCGAAGCTGTACAGATAGCCAGCAAGGAATGTGACGTCGTGGCGATAGACGAGGTCGGCCCGATGGAGCTTTTCTCAAGGAAGTTCAGGCAAGCAGTGGAGAATGCCGTTGATGATCGAAAACCTGTTATCGCTACTATTCATTGGAAAGCAGAAGACCAGCTCGTGAAAAAGATAAAGTCAAGACAAGACGCGCAGACATTCGTGGTTACATTGGAAAACAGGGACAGTCTCCCGCCCGCGATCGCGACTGGAGTCACGGAATACCTCACTGCGACCAAATCGGTGTGAAAGATACTGTGACAAAAGACCTTGAGAAAGGCATGCAGGGCAAAACATCAGTCGCCGGGGTCGATGAAGCAGGCCGTGGCTCAGTAATCGGTCCGCTAGTGATAGCAGGGGTCTTGATTAGGCAGGAAGACTTGCCTGTTTTGACAGATTTGGGGTGTAAGGATTCGAAGCTTCTCACTCCACGCAGGCGTGAGGTGCTTGCTGTCGAGATCAAGAAGGTCTGCCAAGACTATCACGTCATCAAGTTGTCTCCAAAGGAGATTGATGCTGTGGTTCTTGGTGGCAGAAAGCTTCACAAGCTGAACTACTTGGAAGCTCAGGTCATGGCCAGAGTGCTCGATGCGTTGAGGCCAGGCAAGGCTTATGTCGACGCTTCAGACGTGCTGGAAAAACGCTTCAAACGTGACATCATGGAGTGTATGTCTTTCAAGGTGGACATCGTTTCGGAGCATAAGGCTGACAGAAACTATCCTGTTGTTTCCGCGGCGTCGATAATCGCGAAGGTGGAAAGAGACGGCGAAGTCGCCAAGTTAGCCGAGAAATATGGCGATGTCGGGTCAGGGTATCCTTCTGACGAAAAGACAATCGACTTTCTCGAGCTCTGCATTGAATTGGGAGACTATCCCGAGTGCGTCAGAAGGTCGTGGAGACCAGCCAAGAAAGTCAGAGGCGAGAAAGGCACTAGGCAGACTAAGCTCATGTGACTTTTGCGATCAAGTCTTCCGGTCCGTTCATCCGCCCAACTTCTTCGCCGCTGACGCAGAGTATGTCTCTTTCCCGAGGTTGCTCGCCTTCGGTAATCAAAACTGGATGGGCATCGACGACTCTGCTTATGCTGAGGATCTCGTCAACTCGCCGGTTAAGCTGAGGCTCCTTGGCGTTCACGACCCCCCCGAGTATCCGTCGGCTGTCCGGGACGAGTATTACGAAGTCAAACGGCGCCCGCCTAACGGTCGTGATGTGGCTTCTGGCAAACTTATTCATGATCTTTTGCAGCAGCTTGTTCCTTGAAAACATTCGCTTTGCGGTGATAAGGAGGCAAGTTTTCTGCTGTTCTTTGGATCTTTCAAGTATGTTGATTTGCTTTCCAACAGGAATTCCGAGCGCCCTGATCATGTTGTATGCTGCCGGGACCGATGCTTTGACCATCCCACGTTCATAACCGTAGAATGTCCTCCGTGAAATGCCGACCATTTCAGCTACATCGCCTACTGACAAACCAAGCTCCTGTCGTCTCCGCCTCAATGCCCGGCTGTCAATTTCAACATAGTACCCACCTGGACTGGCTTGTATAAGAGGTGACAAGCCTTGGACTAGAACATTCTCAAATGTTTTGAAGGTGACTACCACGACTCCGTGTCTCGTGTATACTGTGTCGTCTTCCAGCGGTTTTTCCCGCGTTCGGTCGCAGATGAGCAGAGAAGCCGCGGAGAAGTTTTCTGATATTGACCGCAGCTCGCGCAGGTCATGTGGAGAAAAGCTGCTTATTTCTGGCTGCGATTTCACGAAAACCAGAGTTCGGTTCTTTCTTGCGGCAAAATCGAAGCAGCTTGGGCGTGAACTGCAGTGCTCAGAGACAGTGAAGCCCGATTTCATCAAGATGTGTTCGGGGGTTTCACGCGTGTCTCTCTCCCCAATAATCACAGAACCGCCTCGAAAAAGTATGCATTGCATTGTCAGATATAAACAATACTTGTTTTCCTGAACAACGTTATTTCTGTGCTAGTATCATGGCGTGGGCTTTGTCGTAGGGTTCGAGGTTCACAATTTCTTCGATTCCGAAACCGCGTTTTTCTAAGACGCGCATTTCGCCTTTGTACACGTCTGACGGGTCTTTTGTAACGTCGATGCTCTGAGCTTTCACGGCAAGCATGATCCACCCGGATTTTGCCAAGAACACGTCTGCATTGTCTGCCAACACTTTTGCTTGTTCTGGCTGCGCTATGTCGCAGTAGATGTCATCGACCTTTCCCTGGATGAACATTCGATACTTTTCTGGAAAGCGTGCGTCCTCGAGTATTGGGGACATGTTGAGCCTGTATGTGCAGACGTTGTCTACGAGGTCGCGTATTGACCTTGAGGCGAATTCTACGCAGTAGATGTGCCCTTTTTCACCCACTATGTCTGAAACGTGACTAGGAGTGGTTCCTGAAGCTGCGCCGAGATACAGCACCTTGTGCGCGGGCTTTATAGGCACGTTTTGCAGTCCTTTCAGGATTGCGCCTGCCAACTTGCTTCTGAAAGCGTCCCAGACCCTGTATTCGACGCCTTCAAAGCGCACGAGCCTTTCGCCATAAACGTTTCTTCCCGGTGCCAAATTCTTGGTAGCTAGCCTCTGCGCACCGTCTTCAAGCGTTACTTGGTATATTTCTTCGAATTTTGGGTGCTGCCTGACTCTAACGTTCACGTCTGTGTTTTCTCCACTTCTTATCGTGTCTGGAAAATTCGTTCCGAGGTCTCTCAGGCTGAGGCTTTGGGGGTGGCAGTGGAGGCGGCTGGTCGTATTTCTGGCGGATTTCTTCAATCCTCCTGTCCAAATCCGCTTTCAGCTCATCGCCTATGTATCTGCCGCCGAAAGCGTCCGCTCTCGCTGCGATTGCCACTTTTCCCGCTAGTGCCCGGGCTATTTTGCCTCTCTGCCATCTTTTCGCGTCATGCAGCAGAGTGTGCTGGAAAATCATTCCATGCTTGGGAGGCCTTGAGCCTGTCTTCAGCGAGCGGAACAATGCTTTTTCAGCGCCCAAGACTTGTATCGTGCTGGCGGGTCGCTTTGCCAGGTTCATCAGTCCGCCAGCTATCGCTATTAGTCGTGCTCCGAGAAGAGAGCCGAGCAGGTGTTGGATGTTGTGTGCGACTTCCGCCATGGTCGAGTCCATGTATTTTTCCAGACTTTCGCGTAGTTGGTACATGCTGAGCAGGTTTTTGCAGAGTGATTGAATCTGCGTAAGGTCTGCTTCTTCCAGGTCGGCGCCCATGGATTTCTCGGCGACTTTGGATATGCCTTCCGCTTTGGCTTTTGGGATGTCTTGTTTCTCAAGGTTTTCAAGAGAGAAATTGTCCTTGCTTCCGAGTTCTACCACGAGGCGCGCGTACGTTTCATGTTTCTCCAGGAGCCGGTCGAGTTCTGGAAAGTGTATTCCGTACCATTCCCGTACTCGTGCCATGAGCATGTTGATGGTCTTGTCCAACTCGTCCAGGGTTTGGATGGCTTGAGCAACGACCAAGTCTCTTTTCTCAACAGCGCCTTTGACCCTCAGCTTCGTGGTTTCCATCGCCACGTTCCGCATCCAAACGTTAAATTCATCCGCATCGCGGACAAAGTCAGCTTTCACAGCGAACTTTTCAGGCTCAGAACGCACAAGTTCACCCGCGCGAGTAGACTTGGAGAATTCGGTCTTGACCTTCAGCAGTCTCTCGACTTCTTTGGCAAGGTCTGCACTCTCAAAAACAAAAATGTCATAATCCTTTTCGCTCAACTGTTTGACCAACGAGCTGAGCTCTTCTGTGACTTTCCCAGCCTCGAACTTTGCTAAGGCTTTAGCGGCTGCCTGCGGCTTCTTTGGATACAGCACATAGCCAGCAAGCTTGCTCTCTTCACTGAATACAAGTATGCCGAAGGAACTTCCGATTATCGTAGCCTTCATTCTCGCGCCTCAAGCATACTATCCCCACCCAACCCCTAATAAAGACTTACTTGACGCATCACCCTTCAATGAGCGCATCTGGTACGGGCTTCTGAACATTGTTAGATGCAGTTGCATCTGTGCTCACTAAAGGCAAGTCATGAAAAATCCCTTTTGACCAGTCATTCTTTCGCGGTTGGGAAGGGGAATTTAATATAAGGCTGATTCAGTCTTTAATGAGTTGTCGGCGGTGCTGGTAAGGTTGAGGAATAATCCTCTCGGCGTTGACCTCGCTGGGTTGCGGTTGAATAACCCTACGATGTTAGCTTCCGGAATCTTGGGTTACACGGCCGAGACGATGCAGACAATCGAGAAGAATGGTGCGGGCGCTGTCATTTCAAAGTCCATTGGTGTGAAGCCGCGTAAAGGCTATGCTAATCCTACGGTCGTTCAAGTGAACTGCGGCCTGATTAACGCATTGGGTCTTCCTAACCCAGGGATAGAGGAATTTGTCAATGAAATCCGGCATGCTAAACAAGTCTTAACCGTGCCCTTCGTGGTGAGCATGTATGGCTTTTCAGCAGAAGAGTACGCTTACGTGGCAGAAAGAGCTGCAGGTGCGGGTGCTGACGCCGTGGAGCTTAATGTTTCGTGTCCCCATGTGAAGGAGACGGGTTCGGAAATCGGTCAGAACCCTCAGATTCTCACAAGCGTTGTGCGGAAAGTAAAGGCAGTTGTCAAGGTCCCGGTGTTCGTTAAGCTGTCCCCAAACGTGACAGATATCGTGGAGATTGGAGAAGCAGCAGCGAAGGCTGGAGCCGACGCGTTGACAGCAACTAACACCGTAAGGGCCATCGCGATAGATGTCGAAACGAAGATGCCAATTCTGAGCAATCGAGGCGGGGGCCTATCTGGATCAGCCGTGAAACCTATTGCGCTGAGATGCGTGTACGACCTATATGCGCGCGTTAAGGTTCCGATAATAGGGTGCGGAGGCGTGACTAACTGGCAAGACGCGATTGAGTATCTTCTTGCAGGTGCCACTGCAGTGCAGGTTGGCACGGCCGTCGCCACAGAAGGACCAGCCGTCTTCAAGGCTATCTCACACGGCATCAGCAGCTACCTGAAGAGAAAAGGGCACAAGAAGGTGGAGGACATTGTCGGCCTATCACACAGAAGCTAACTGGCTGAGGACGACGCCGATTCTCGACGTGAAGAGTGAAACTCCCACAGTCAAAACTGTCTATTTCAAGGATAAACTGTGTGCAAAAGCGAAACCAGGCCAGTTTCTAATGCTCTGGATTCCGGGCATCGACGAAATACCGTTCAGCATTCTCGGCGGCAACGCTGGCGACATCGTGAGAGTCGCTGTCCGAAAAGTCGGAGAAGCAACACAGGCGCTGCACGAGAAGAAAACTGGTGACCTCATAGGGATACGAGGCCCTTTCGGAAACTCCTTCTCGCCATCGAAGGGAAGAGTCCTGATGGTGGCAGGAGGCACGGGAACTGTCCCACTGTTATTTCTAGCTAAAACGCTCTCTAAGCAGGGCTAAGGTCACGTTTGTGCTCGGCGCCAAGACAAAAAAAGAACTCGTATTCAAAGATGAGATAGAAAACAAATTCAGCGAGAACAGACTGCAGTTGATCACGTCGACGGAAGATGGAACCTGCGGCATCACAGGTTTGTGCACCGAACCGGTTGAGGAACTGTTACGTATCGAAACGCCTGATATGGTCTACGCTTGCGGGCCGGAGCAGATGCTCGTGAAAGTCTCCGGAATGTGCGAGAAGCACGGAATCAGACTTGAGGCAAGCTTGGAACGCCTGATGCGATGTGCAATAGGTCTGTGTGGAAGCTGCGTCATCGGCGGATACCGCGTGTGCAGAGACGGTCCGGTCTTCACGAATAAGCAGTTGAGAGAAGTAAGAGCCGAGTTCGGACTTTCGAAACATGACTTCGATGGGCGCAAAATCCACATATAGCTTGTGCCGTTCAGCGATGCGCGAGTATCCTGAGATTTCAAGTGGTTCCTACTCAAAAGTCAGAATAGGACAAGTCTTTTATGGTAGTACATCCATTATGCTTTTTGAGGCGTGTTGCATGGAGAACGTCGTTAAGGTGACCAGAAGAGGACAAACCACCATTCCTGTGGAGTTCAGGCACAAGCTGGGCATAAAAGAAGGAGACGAGTTGCTAGTAGAAGTTACTGAACACGGCGTGCTCTTCAAACCCATCCGCAGGCTTGAAGATTGTGCAGGCATCTACGCAAAGTACGGCAAAGTGGAAGAAATAAAGAAGGAGATCGACAAGCTCAGAGAGGAATACTAGGCTTGAAAGAAGTTCTGGACGCCCGATTCCTCATCGAACATTACTACACAGCTAACGCTGAAACAAAGCAAAAAACATCGCGAAAACTGCGAGAACTTGCCCAACACAAAAAAGGCATACTCCCAACCATAGTCATCAGCGAGACTGTCCAAACCGTCTGCAACAAGATAGGAAAAGACGAAGCCGAAGACTGCTACCAAACGCTCCTCACGAGCGGACTGCAAATCATAAACCTAACCCCAACAATAGCCAAACAAGCGGGCCTCATCAAATGCCAACACAAAAGTATTCCCATGGGCGACTGCATAATAGCCTCAACCGCAATAGCCAACCAAGCCCGCGTACTCTCAGACGACCCACACTACGACGCAATAAAAGAGACGAAACGCACATGGATCTAACCTCACCCCTTTCAGTTCCCGTTATTGGAATCTTGCAGCCTTCTCAGCGTGATCTGGGAACTCCAACATGCAAACAGATAGGGCTCGGCAATCATTCTTGATACACCCACATTCTTGTCCAGACTTCAAAAAGGTTATATTGGGCTGATGCTACTTTGACGTATTTGCGGGTGTAATGTGATGCAAGGTGACCGCCAAATTCGAAACTAATTCTCAAAAAGGCCCCACGACAGAGTATCGCCCGCTTGAACTTGAACAAAAGATACGTCAGTACTGGCAAACCAACCAGACCCAGCGGAAACTGGCAGAGCTGAGGGAAAAGAAGAATCAAGGCGTTCTAGGCTACGTCGAAGGACCACCAACCCTCAACGGCGTGCCGCACATAGGCCACGCGCGAGGACGCGTTATGAAAGACCTGCGGTACAGATGGAAAACCATGCAGGGCTACTACATACCGTTCTGGTCAGGATGGGACTGCCAAGGCTTGCCGGTCGAACTCGAAGTCGAAAGACAGCTAGGCGTCAAGAACAAGCGGGAACTACTAGAAAAAGTAGGCATGGAAAGATTCATTCAAGAATGCAAGAAAACGATCGAGAAATACTACAAAGAATGGGTCGAAGCAGACAAGAAGCTCGCCGTGTTCATAGACCAAGATAAAGCTTACTGGACATACAAGGACGAGTACATAGAAAAAGAATGGCAGATCCTAAAGAAAGCATGGGACCAAGGCCTGCTTGAAGAAGGACACTACGTAGTAGCGTACTGCCCAAGCTGCCAAACAAGCCTCAGCAGCGCCGAAGTAGGCTACGAAGGCGCATACCAGCAAGTTGAAGACCCAAGCCTCCACTTCAAATTCAAAGTCAACAACGGGAAGAACGAATACTTCTTGGTCTGGACCACCATGCCCTTCACGCTCATTACCGATACGATGCTGGGAGTGCGTCCTGAAGCTGAATACGCCAAGGTGAAAGTCGGCGAGGAAGTGTGGATTCTCGTACGATCGCGCGTAGAAGCCGTGATGCAGGAAGTCGGCATCCAGGAGTACAAGATAGTCGAAACGGTATCCGGCCAGAGCCTTGAAGGCACAAAGTACGAGTATCCTTTCAAGGACATAGTCCCGAGACAGGAAGAACTGGAGAAGAGTCACCCACTCGTGCACACTGTTGTCTGCGAAGACTTCGTCGACGTGGAAACAGCTACGGGAGTCGTGCACTTGGCACCAGGAAACGGTGAAGAAGACTTCTTTGCTGCCAAGAAACGCAACCTGCCCATCTTTGTTCCTTTCGACGACGAAGTGAAGCTCACAAAAGACGGCGGAATCTTCTGCGGCACATTCGCTCGAGACACGGACAAAATGGTCGTCGAAGAGCTACGCAAGAGAGGACTGCTAGTCAAAGTCAAGACGGTGAAGCATGAATATCCTACGTGCTGGCGGTCTCATCACAAGCTTGTGTGGCTTGCAAGGAAAGAATACTTCTTGCGAACCGACAAGATAAACGAGAAGATATTGCAGGCTGCCGAGAAAGTAGAGTACTACTATGAAAGCCCTAAGAACCGTTTCATCGCCTGCCTCAAGGAAGGCAAGCCTTGGTGCGTGTCCAGAGAACGCGTCTGGGGCGCGCCATTGCCCATTTGGAAGTGCAGAAAATGCGGAGCCAAAACCGCCGTCGCAAGCAAGGCAGAGCTGTTGGAAAAAGCCATAGAAAAACCGAAAGGACACTTTGAACTCCACAAACCATGGGTCGACCAAGTACTGTTGAAGTGCGAAAAATGCGGAGGCACAATGCGCAGGGAAGACTTTGTCTTGGACACTTGGCATAACAGCGGCGCGTCGTTCTACGCCCGATTCACGGAAGAAGAGTACAAGGAATATGTGCCATTTGATTTTCTTACCGAGGCAATAGACCAGACACGTGGATGGGCTAACAGGCTGCTTCAAGAGTACGTCATATTCACGGGCAAGGCGGAACCGCCCTACAAAGCCTTCCTTTTCCAGGGCTTAACCCAAGACGCAAAGGGCAGAAAAATGAGCAAGAGCCTTGGCAACGTGATAGACGCGAACTTGACGCTGGAGAAGTGCTCTGCAGACGTCTGCAGGTTCTACATGCTGAGAAAATGCTCTCCAATAGATGCAAACGACTTTGACACACAAGAGCTCGGCCGCCGCACCTACCAGATCCTCTCCACGCTATATCACTTGAACAGGTTCTTCGCTCAGAACGCCGAATTCGACAACTTCAACGCCAAGAAACACACGCTCGAATGGGCTGAGAAAGAGAAGAAGCTCACAAGCCCAGACCTTTGGCTCCTCTCGAAACTTCAAGAAACCGTCGAAGCCTACACGGAAAAACTGGAAACATGCGAATTCAACCCGGCCCTAGCGATGCTCGAAGACTTCGTCATAGAGAACCTGAGCAGACTCTACGTGCCGATGGTCAGAAAAGAACTTTGGACAGACGACCCCGCAACCCTCGACAGAAGACTGGCAGTGTATGCGACGCTGTGGCATGTTCTCAAAACGATAACCTTGCTGTTCAATCCTGTCACCCCGTACTTGAGCGAAGCGTTGTACCAGAACGTCTTCAGAAAATTCGACGACAGACTCCCTGCGTCAGTGAACTTCGAGCAATGGCCTCAACCCAACTATAAGCTTCGAAACAAACATGTGGAAGAAGACTTCCAGACACTGTTCAAGTGCGTTTCACTCGTGTATTCGGCCAGACAGAACGGCAAGTTAAAGAGAAGATGGCCCCTAAGCAGAATGACTGTCGTTGCACCCGAAAACGTTGTTGACGCTTTGAAGAGCGTTGAAGCGTTGTTCCTTGAGCTGGCAAACGTCAAAACCACCGTTTACACCCAAGAAGCTCCTGAACATGTAGCGAAGGAAGGATGGGTCTCCGCGACTGAAGGCAACATCCAAGTGTTTCTAGACACTCAACGAGACGAAGGTTTGCTCGGCGAAGGCTTGATGAGAGACTTGGCAAGAAGAGTTCAGGCGCTCAGAAAAGAGCTGGGCTACATGCCAACGGACTTGCTGGAAGAGGTTGACATAGCCGAGCTTGACGACGAAGGCATAAGACTTCTGCAGCCGTACGTCAAAGAAATGGAGGAGCTTGTCCGCACAAAGAAAATCAATCTGCGCAACAACCGAGACAACATCAGCTCCGAATGGCACGAATCACAGCTAGATGAAAAGAAAGTCTACATCTCGATACCGCCACAACACACAACGTAAAGGCTCTGACCTGTCAAGGTCTTGCCGGTATTCGCACAGCACACAGACAAAAGTTATTCCTCGGACGGAGGCCTCCCGCATTTCGCCCTGAGGGCGCGCAACCTTTTCTGCACGTCCAACATCCAGAGGAGAACGAAAGCCGAAACCCCTTAAGAAACAGCGAGGCAAACTATCAGAACAGGCGGTGAAAGGAAAGTCTCCCATCACGGTTACCCCATCGCACATTACTATCGCACAAGTATTACTTTAACCCTACTCTCCAAGCTCCATGAACGTTGGATCAGCGCTGCCTTTTAATGTCGTACTGCGAATCGAACGTATTGAGATGGGAGAGAAGGGAAAACCAGTTGCCCTCACCACTCGGAAACACCGGTCAAATATCGGGACCCGAACGGTGCAAGAAGAGCAAGGTGAGGGTTAATTGGACTTTTCCCAAACAATGGAGAGATTACGTATGAGACAGAAGACGCTGATGCATTTCCAGAACGGAGAGTTCAAGATCCTCGAGAACGAGATGTTCGTCCATCTGACGATATATGACATTCCGACAAGCCTGCTCAAAGAGTTCATGGAAAGAGTCGTAAACCCAAGCTATCCAGATGGCATCAGCCCAGCGATCAAGGACTTGATGTGGAAAGCCGTCCAGAAACGCAAGGAAAAACAGGTACCTCTGGAACTTCAGCAGCCACAAATTTGACCGGCTCCTATATTTTCCACTTCAGACAATTCTCTGTTTGCTCGCGCGCGCGATGCAGTTCTCTCTGGAGATAGGAGGTGTCTAAGCATGAAGGTTCTTTGTCCTGTCTGCGGTAGGATGGGCATCTTGCAGGTTCGAGGTAACAGTAAGAGGGTTGGTCATTATGTCGGTTATAGGGGTAGAACGTCAGTTGTTGAGTGGCATCTGGTAAAGACTGATGGTAATGATGGTAAAGAATTAATGGTAAAGAATAAGAGCGGTGACAGCATCTTTAGTCAAAAAAAGGGGCCGATAGTTCAGTCTGGCATGAACGCCGCATTCGCAATGCGGAAGTCGCGGGTTCAAATCCCGCTCGGTCCATCGTACGTGAACACGCGCCAGTTTCCGTGAAAGAGGGAATTTTCAGAACAGTCTGGGAATTGAGGAAAGAAGGATACGCACTGTCTACCGTTGAAGGCTACGGCAACAAGCTAGGGGTTCTGTCAAGGATTGCCGATTTGAATTGTCCTGAGTCAGTCCGTGAAGCCATTGCAGGGAAGAATTGTTCAGTTGCCTACCAAGAAGCACTCATCTTTGCCTACCGCCATTATGTGAGATTCAACGGTCTGGTCTGGAATCCTCCATGCTACAAACGTCAACGAGGATTGCCCTACATTGCGAGTCCAGAGCAAATCAGCAAAATCATTGCTAGAGCTTCGAAGAAATATGCAGTGGTCTTCAGTGTTTTGAGAGATACTGGCTTGAGACCGATAGAACTCTACGATTTGACACTGCAAAGTATTGACTTGGACAAGGGCACCTATCAACGTGAAATCTGCAAAAGTTAGTCTGCCTAGAATCCTAACTGTGAAACCTTCAACGCTTGCCATGCCGAAAGAATACGTTGGAAAAAGAAATCCTGCTATCAACAGTCGGCTTTTTCCTCATCCAAGCGCGGTAAGACATTCTTCTGAGAGGTATCGAAATGACGTTGCCAAGAAACTGCAAGAACCGAATCTCAGGAAAATCAGACTCTGTGATTTGCGGCACTTCTTTGCGACAATGGTCTACCACAAGACCAAAGACATCCTCTACGTGAAACAACAGTTAGGTCACAAACGGATAGAAAACACGCTGGTCTACACACACCTGTTTGATTTCGGTGACGATGAATACATCTGCAAAGTTGCAGGAAACTCTGAGGAAGCCAGGACTCTGGTGGAACAAGGGTTTGACTATGTTGCCACAAGCCCTGAAGGTCACATGTTGTTTAAGAAGCTCAAGTGAAACCGATTGCTAGACTCCAATGTCACGCGCACTCGACATGACAGGAACAAGAGAACAAAGAGCTGCCAACACTATTCGAAAGCGTTTATGAGCTGACATTCTATAAGCCGATGATGAATCTTCTGTGCTTGTAGCTATGGAAAAAGACAAAACAAGCGGAAACGGAGAAATCTCCTGTATTCCCGATTGACATAGATATCTCCCAAAGGAGCGCTCGCTACAAAAACTATTTATTAAGTCAGAAAAAGACTAAACTTATGAACGAAACCTCAGAGAAATACGAGGACATACTGCAATATGAAATAGATGCACTGAAAGAAATAAGGAAAAATTGGTTTGAACGTGCAGAAGAACACACAAGACACATTGACCTTGTGAGAGGCACTGCATTGGGTTTAACCTTGGGAATAGTGGGCAATCTGTTCGTTCAATTTCTCTATCCCGTAACTGAGGCGCTTTTGCTCGGAGAATACAAGCCAACTTTTGTAGGCAACTTGATAGTATGCGCAATTTCTCTGATCTTAATTGCCTTTGTGTCTACAAATTTTCGCCGGCAACTAACGCGGGATGAAAACAAACTGAAATTGTCGAGAGAAAGTGCGGAAGTAATAGAATATGCGATCAAACGCCGGCAACACAGTCTGGAACAAAGAAGAAAGAAGAACAACAACCGAATGTATGACAATGGCAAAATATAGGAAGAATTGATGCGTTAGGGGATTCGGCTCAGCCAAAATCGGAACAAAGAACAACCCCGTGAAAGTGTGTTTAGGTCCAAAAAAACTGAAGGATTCATACGTAAGCTTGCGCGCACGAAAAAACGCGGTCGACCGAAACATATTCCAACTCCAATAGGGTCGAAAGAGAAGAGTTCTGTCTCCTGCACTTCAATTTCAGTAGGCGGTTGCGTGCGCCCTAAACTTTAGCTCTATTTTGCGTATTTAAGAAAGTTTATCCTTAACAGCTTGCGCACTTCCTTTTCAATAAGAGGGTTCAGATTTTCTCTTGCTCAATATTCCACTTGTTATGAAAAGGACAAGCCCTGTCAAAACACAGATCTGCGCAGCATCAACGAGATTTAACAGATATAAGGAAGCCCCAATACATAGGAGCAAGATGCCCAGCAGCAAAACACTTGAAACCAAAAACCATCCTCCTCGAAAGATTATTCCTTACATCGCTGCCGCAGCCATCATTATTTTGATAATATACTACCTACCTAATTATTTCTTTCTTGAAAAAGCAACGGCTGATCACACTGCTTTTTTGCTAAACTCTCTTGGGATGAGCGTTCAGACGAAGGTCATCAGCGAAAACGTTTTTCTCGCTGACATCAAAATAGTGAAGGACTGCACTGGAGTGCAAGTCATAGCGGTTTTCTTCGGGATGCTCATTCCCATTCCAAACGCTCCATTGAAAAAGAAGCTTCTCACTCTTGTGATTGTCTCCACATTTCTCTATGTTGCAAACGTGCTGCGAATAGCTCTTGAGTTTAGTCTAGTCTACCTCAATATACTACCTTGGTTTCTAGCACATTATCCGCTTAGCCTCTTGCTAGGAATCATAGGAGTGTTAATACTCGTCTTTGTTACTGATCACCTATTGCCGGAGTTCGGAGACTTCCTTTTTAATGTTACCCGCCCGCGGGCTGCCTAAATGCATAGAAGTACCAGGTATAGATAGCGCAGATCTTTTTCTTGCGAGAAAATACAGTGTTACAAGTCCAACAGCCAAGCCAACAATGATCGATTCCAATGGAAAACCCGGAATCTCCAACCCTCCTCCTCCCACTGTATAGGAGAATTCACTAGATTCTGAAACGTTTCCTTCTGTATCCGTCACAGAGACATAAAACTCCACAACCGCACCCTCTGCCTGTTTTGGTATAGTCGCTTTGTATGACGATCCCTCAAGTGTCATCGCAAGTGTCTTGTACACGCCTCCGTTTATCGAATAGTATAGCAGAACTTGGCTAATAGGGCTACTTTGAGTTGCCACTGAAACGGTTACGGTTACATCATCTTCTGGCTTGTGGGTCATGTGGGGTATAGTTGACGTTGGATATCATCGAGTAGCTCAGCGGATAGACCTCAAAGTTCCCATCATTGAAGTCAGGAGGTGTCCAGCCCAAAGGATTATTTTCGCCAGTGGCTTCAACCCATATCCATCCTTCGCCTCTTCCATCATTTATATCCCAGTAGTAATTGGCGTTGTCATATTCTGGGAAGCCAAATCATCAAAGCCACGTGTTCGGGTGGCGAAACCAAAACCACATCGAAGCCTGCTGCCAAATAAATAGTGGAGCACAAGAAAGCCATGTCTTCACAATCCCCAATCGCCACAGCGCCCGTGGTTTCATTAAACATGTGAGCCATTTCATCTGCATTCCAAGCAAAATCATCTTGGGCTACGCCATTCATGTAGACATTATCACTCGTCGTATCCATAATCAGTCCATCTTTGAACATATGCTAAGATCGCCTCAGCTCTTTCTACTTTTTGTGGATAATTAGTCTTGAACCATTCGCCAATGCTGTACGCCAGTTCCTTGTAAGTTCCAAGTGATTCATATGCGACATTAGGGAGGAACCCGTTGCTACCACCATCATAATTCCTGTTAAACCCCCAACTGTCATACCATTCTCCATTATCGCAATGTGAAACTTGGAGGATATACTCCGCCACTTGGAATTCCATAAGCCACACTAAGTGAAGAAAAAACGAACAATATGATCATTCCCACTACGAGTTTTCTCGGCCAGATCATGTCTCTTCCTCTTCTAACCCAACGGTATCATAAGGCTTCCGTAGATAATTAACCCAAGAAACACTTCATAGCCAAAAAGAAAAATGCCAACTGCGATTGGAGACTTGTTCACATCATCTAAATCTACGCCAAAAGGTGTCAGTTTGGCAAAAATGACATAGAAAAGCCATCCAAAAAATAGGCTTACAAAGAAACTCAGAGCTACAACTAAGAGACGCTGAATGTTAAAATAATGAACCAATAATCACGGATTGACCTAGGAAGAAAGGGTTAACCATTGATCCGTACACGACAAGTCCAGCAAAAACCAGAAAGCCACTCACGAAAAGACCTGTGGCAACTGGATCTCCTTTGATAGCTTTGAAACTCGGAGATTTTTGTTGTTATCAGGGTTAGGACTCTTTATTGCTATAATCCCGATTGCTAGGCAGATGATGCTTGAAACAAAAGCGCGAACAAACCAAAGCAATAAGGAAGTAAGGAATTCTGATGGTACAGCCACAGATCTCACCGTAATAGTACGTTAATCTAGCTAAAGTGTTTATAAGCATGTTGCTGAGACGCGCGCGCCAGATGTTTTCCTTTCTATTCCATTTGCAAACGTTATCATTCGGAGTAGAAGAAAAGAGATGGTATTGAGTTCTGTTGCTAGTGCAGGCTATTGTTTGGCTTCTACTATCTTCGCAACCGGGGCGTTCTTCTTTAGCGCGCGCGTTTTAGCTGAACAGAATTGGAAGCGCACGCGAGTGGTAGCCCGGGAGAGATTCGAACTCTCGTCAGCGGCTCCAGAGGCCGCCATGTTTGACCACTGCACCACCGGGCTTCGTTTCACGTAGGTAAACACTGCAGATTCTTCAATAATAACTTTAATGCTGAAGCCGAAAGAAGGAACACGGACTACTTTTCCTTTTCCTTTGCGTCCTTAACGCAGTGACATTTCTGGGCGTTCTGAATCCAATCTTCACAATGCCACAGCGTCTGCACAACAGCATTCTTGTTCTTCAAGAACCGTCTAGTGCAGAACACACGAACAGGATACTCGTAGGCGTTGTGGCTTGTGCAGTTTCCGCAAAACCTCCCTGTATCCGCGGCCTTCGCTTTCTTCATTTCTGTGTTGTCTCCTTGAAATCCGCACTTTTCCTGCGCGGTGTGCGTTTGAAGTTCTTGCCTAGTCTTTCGACGACTGAAGCCACCATGACCGGGAAGGCTATCATGGCGTCCGTCGGAACCATTATTTTGTCTGCTGCGCCCTTCAGTTTTCCCCAGCTCACCGTCTCCTCCAGAGTCGAGCCCGAGAGCCCGCCAGTCTCCGCTCGGTCCATCGTGACGACCACTGCATAGTCTATGCCCGACTTGGTGGCAAGAGCAGCCGACTGTATAGTGTTTCTCGGAACGCCGCCGCCCAGAACGATCATCCCGTTCCTCTCCGATTCCCTGCAGATCCCAATGATCTCGGGGACATCCTTGAAAGCATCCACCACCAGCGTGTTCTTGAAACCCCTCCGAGAGGCGTGAAGGTTATAGATGTACCCGAACTCAGAATCGCGCACAGCGGGCATGAAAACGGGCGCCTGCGCCTCATAAGCAGCGCGCAACACCGAGTCAGGGTCTTTCAGCTTTTTGCCCAGTTCCCAAGCAAACTCCCGCGATGAAAGCCTTCTTCCGCGATACTCATCAGCTATCTGGTCATACATTTCCGTAAGCTTCATGTCCAATTCAATGAAGTCCTCTTCGGGCACGAACACGTCGTAGATCCTGTACGTGTGGTACTTGTAGAGCAGGAAGTCGTCGGCAGCCCAGTGCCCCTTGTAATGGTGGCCGCCTAGAGCTTCGATGGCGTCGTGCACCATGTTTGCGCCAGTAGTTACGAGCACGTCTATTCGATTCTCGCGTAACGAGTCCGCAACTAGCGAACGCATGCCTGCGGGAACCAGAGCGCCTGCCAACGCCAAGAACACCGTGCACTCGTCGTCCCGAAGCATTCTCTCGTAGATGTCACACGCCGTCGAAAGTCTTCCAGCGCCGAAAGACCCAGAATTCCCAAACTGCTGAATAAGCTGGTCGACACTAAGTCGGCCGTTGATCTTTATGTGCTTCACTGGCTCCGTTAGGACGTCTGTTCGTCGCAACAGATCACACGCTCAGAATTTCAATGTTTAGCCGATTAAGAACAAATATCTTTCTATAATCACACGCATAAAAAACACTTCGAGAAAGAGTGAAGAAAGAACCGCTTCCTATTCCAAAACTAAAATCGGAATAAAGAAAGAGCTACAGGAGCGCGAAGTTTGTTGATTTGATCTTTCCTCTTGTGTCCACGATGACTTCGAATTTTTCCGCCCAAGGGTGACCTTCAAGGTCGATCGGACACGTGCCGCGTATAACCCAGATCTCATGATTCTGTTCAACAGTAGAAACGTCTACTCTTTCCGTGCCCTTCCTCTTCTTGAGAAATTCCACGGCTATCTGCTGAGCAGAGTCTTTTGAAACGCTCTCCTTCATAATGACTGCCACCGGGGCATACTATTTTTTGCACGCATCATTAAGGATTATGAACCCGGAATCCATAGCCAAAATACACATATCCTGTCCACAGGACTCATACTGTCATAGAAGCGCTCAAAACAACCTTGTTAGACAGAGAAACGGAAGACATGACCGAGAAAAGAAGGATAATATTTCACCTCGACATGGACCACTTTTTCACTGCAGCAGAAGAAAGGCAACGCCCAGAACTCAAAGGCAAACCCGTAATCGTCGGAGCTGACCCAAAAGAGGGAAAGGGCAGAGGCGTCGTCAGCACAGCCAACTATGAAGCCAGAGAATTTGGCATCAGATCAGGCATGCCGATCTCCAGAGCCTGGGAACTCTGCCCGCAAGCCATGTACCTCCAACCAAACTTCAGACTCTACACGCAAGTCTCCAACGAGATCATGAACCTCCTACGCAAGTACACAGACAAGTTCGAACAGTGGGGGATAGACGAAGCCTTCCTAGATGTAACCTCAGAAGCCAAAGACTACACAGAGGCAGGAAACCTTGCACGACGAATAAAAGCACACATCAAAGAAAACCAGGGCCTGAGCTGCTCGATAGGAATAGGCCCAAACAAGCTCATCGCAAAAATCGCCACAGACATCCAGAAACCAGACGGATTAACAACCGTCAAGGACGAAGACACTGAAGGATTCCTTGCCCCGTTACCCGTGAGGAAGCTCCTGTGGGTAGGACGAAAAACAGAACAAAAACTGCACACCATGGGCATAAAAACCATAGGCGACCTTGCCAACCACGACCCAACAATCCTGACCGAAGCCTTCGGCAGCCTCGGCATACAACTGTACGTGATGGCGCACGGAATAGACAAGAGCGAAGTTGAAGAAAGAGAAGACATCAAATCCATCAGCCGCGAGACAACCTTCCAAGAAGACACAGCAGATCCCCAGATTGTCCTGCAAACCATGCACAGCATAATCGAACAAGTGCAGAAAGACACCCAGAAGCAACACTTAAGCTTCAAAACCGTAACCATCAAAATCCGCTACGAGAACTTCGAAACACACACCCGCAGCAAGACATTACCGTTCATAACGAATCGGCTTCAAGACCTGAACAAAGCCGCGACCGAGCTTCTAACATCTCACATCAAACCTGAAAGAAAGGTGAGACTCATCGGCGTCAAAGTCTCCAACTTCGTGGAAACAGACAAGCAGAAAACCCTGGTGTGACCTCGTTTCGTCCATACCCCAACAATAGTTATTAATAAGCCAACTGAGAGACTGTTTCCGTTTAGCAAGAAAGGTAAATACCGATGTCGGAGAAGCAGGGCACGAAGATTGTTCTAACGGCCTCAGCCACTGAAATGAGTGATTTTTTCAACAACCCCTTCGTAGCCTTCGTAGGCGGGTTCGCAAAAGGGCCAGTGCCACTGTGGTTCCTGAGAAAAGCCCTCTACCCACCTACAGAGCGCTACCCTGACGGCAGAGCCAAGTACGCACCCTATGGCCTGAGGAAAGTAGAAGCCCTGCTGCTCAATAACGGCTTCAAAGAATCTGACGTCGCAGTAGTCCAGCCACAAAACCTCGACGACTTCATCGGACCCAACACCAAAGCCGTGGGCATATCCACCATGGACCCCACAGGAATGGGATACGTCAGCAAAACCTACTCCTCAATCGTAGGCGGCGGAGAACCAATGAACGCCATCGAATTCCGACAACTCGTAAAAGATCCTAGCATCCGCATCTACAAGCCCAAGGTCATCGTCGGCGGCTTCGGCTCCTGGCAACTGGAACGCAAGAAAGTAGCAGACAGCTACGGCGTCGACTGCGTAATCATGGGAGAAGGCGAAGAAGTCGTAGCCGGCGTCTTCAGAAAAGCAGTCAACGGAGAAGAACTCCCCCGAGTGGTGCGCGTTTCCAAAAACTGCGAAGAAGACGAAGTCCCACAGATCCGACATCCAGCCATCCACGGATGCGTCGAAATATCAAGAGGCTGCGGCCGCAACTGCCAATTCTGCACACCGACGATGCAGAAGAAGCGCGACATACCGCTTGGGAGGATCCTGGAAGAAGTGAAGACCACAGCGGAGGAAGGCTCCTTCAGAATCACCCTCGTGACCGAAGACCTGTTCCTGTACGGTGCAAAGAACCCGCGGTTTATACCCGACAAAGAAGCAGTAGTCAAACTCGTCAAGAGCGTTGCCAATGTTCCAGGCGTCAAGGCCGTTCAGCCCTCACACACGTCTCTGGCGCCTGTCGTAGCAGACCCAGGAATGGTCAAAGAAATAGCAGAAGTCCTAATCGATTACAGCTGGTACTATCACGGCAGCAAAGCCATCGTCACGTCAGAAACAGGCCTAGAAACCGGAAGCGTCAGGCTCATGAAGAAATACATGGCTGGAAAGATGCTCCCCTACAAGCCTGAACAATGGCCCGAAATCGTCTGTCAATCCTTCGGCATACTGAACGACTGCGACTGGTACCCGCTCGCTACACTCATCATCGGACTTCCAGACGAACATGAAGAAGACGTCGCCGCGACCCTTGAGCTGATGGACAACCTACACGACTACCAAGCCTTCTACGTCCCACTGTTCTTCGTACCCCTAGAAAACTGCATACTTATGGACAAGAAAG
Organism: Candidatus Bathyarchaeota archaeon; assembly: GCA_963769845.1. GTDB lineage: Archaea > Thermoproteota > Bathyarchaeia > Bathyarchaeales > Bathycorpusculaceae > JBGQMW01. The sequence goes on from CAVYNL010000021.1 coordinate 40,599, forward strand.
GCACAGAACTCGACTCACTCAATAAGGCAAGATGGGAACTCTTCGCCCGCTGCTGGGAATACAACGTAAGAATCTGGCGGGACACATTCCTGAAACACAGAATCCCCAACCCATGGCTATTCAAATTCGTCAAAAAAGTAGCCATACCATACGCAGGAACAGCCGCAGGAATCTACTACAGGCTCAAACATGGCGAACAAATGCAAAAAGCCATCTGGAAAATGGCCACGGCATAACGAACGCACAAACTCAAAGATTAGCGCGCGCGACAAGAAAAGAATGAAATAGCGTTCTCACACAAACAGTAGGCAGACGAATCAAAAACAAGCAACAAGGACTTGACAAAATGTCTGAAAAAGAGACTCTGCTCCCATACTTGAAAGAGAAAAAGACTGATAGACAAGAACAGCCGACTATCATCGTGGACCGTCGCGAAGCAAACACGGCTTCAAAAATCGTGAAAGGCCTCATAGAACGCGGAGCATCCGTAAAAACTGAGACACTTGAAAAGGGTGACTACGTACTCTCCGACGAATGTGCGGTGGAAAGAAAAACTGTCCACGACTTCGTCTACACCCTGACCCGACGTTATCTGTTCGAACAGCTTTTCAAACTTAAAGAAGCCTACCCGAAATCGCTTATCCTGCTCGAGGGCTACTTGCCCGTCATCTACAAGTACAGCAGAATCCAGCCCGCAGCAGTCTGGGGCGCCATGTTCAACCTCGCCCGAAACGGCATAGCCATAGTCAACACGACCTCTTACAAGGAAACGATCGACTTCCTGTACGTTGCAGCTCGACAGGAACAGATAATTGAAAAGAGAGCCCCGACAGTCCACCCGTTCAAAAGAACAGACACGCTGGCCGACGCACAACTGTACCTTGTCGCAAGCCTGCCGCACGTAGGAAGAGAAAAAGCCCAGGCAATCCTTAAGTCCTACCAAACACCGCTGAACGCCCTCATCAACGTCGACGACTGGCCCGAGACCGTCCATGGACTTGGCCCGAAAATAAGCAACAAGGTTAAAGAAGTACTGAACACACCCTTCACAGAGTGAAAAGCATGGAAGTCCAAATTGCGCCCACCAAAAAGGTCAACGTACTAGGAGTCGACAACCGCTCAGTGGAAAACGTCGCATGGTGCGCCGTCACCTACGGCATGAACAGACTCTACTGGGTAAACGGCTACCTGCTGTGTGTGGAAGTGTACGAAAAATCCTTCGACCACGAACTCAAAAACAAGGAATTCCCAGTAAGCCAAGTCTGCTACACCAAATTTCCAAAGTACGAGAAGCTCTACGAAGTCGACAAAAGCGTCCAAATCCCAGTCGCAAACGTGTCAGACATGAAACTCTTCCAGAGCATACTCAAAGCAATTCTGGAAAACGAAAAGAAAACTGTCAAAGAATAGCTAGCCGACTTTCTCTTTCTTCACAGCGCCGTAGCCCAGCCGGAAGGCCTCCACGTTCGTCTCCACATGCTTTGCGGGGACAAGCTGCTTCAAGGCATCAATCACACTCTCTACCTTGACAGGAAATCCAGTGACAGCCGCCAAAGCACCCAACAACACGCTGTTCTGGGCAAGACTGCTTCCGGCGACTTTGGCCAACTCTCTGGCATGAACAACGATGATTTTCTCCGTAAAACAATGAATCTTCTGCTTCACTTCCTCAATACTAGGATATTTCAAATCCTTGACCGCAAGCTCTGTTGGCGGAATCCTTTCTGAGCTCATTATCACAAGAGTTTTTTCCGAAGAATACTTCAGGTTCCTGACAGTCTCCAAGGGCTCAAACCCCAACAGCACGTCAGCCTGACCGTCAATAACCGTAGGCGCCATCACCGCATCCCCGATTCTCACACTCGAAACCACAGCTCCACCGCGTTGAGCCATCCCGTGAATCTCGCTCACGCGAACGTTCAGTCCATCCTTCACGGCGGCCATGCCCAGAATCTCAGCAGCCAGAAGCGTCCCCTGTCCACCTACACCCGCCAACACGATGTTAAACTCTTTCACTCCAAGCATCTCCCTTCAATCGCGCTATACGGACACACTGAAGCGCACAGACCGCATGCGGTGCACAGAGTCTCATCGATCCTTGCCCTGCCATCAACAACAACCAAAGCAGGACAGCCCAAGAGCTTGACGCATGCCATACAGTTTGTGCATTTCTCCGTAATCTTGGCTGGCAGGACTTTGACTCCTCTGCGTCTCTTTTCCCTGAGATCCATTAGAGTGCACGGGGAACGAAAGACCACCACCGAAGGCCCAGGATACGTCAAAGCTTCTTTCAACACGGCCGTGGCTTCCTTAATCTTGAAGGGATTCACGACTCTGACGTACTCCACACCGCATCCTTCCGCGACCTTTTCAACCAATACTCTAGGCGCTGGACTCCGCATGCCAGTGACGCCTGTACCTGGGTGTGGTTGGTGTCCCGTCATCGCGGTTGTCTGATTGTCTAGCACAGCTATGACTATTTTGCTGTTGTTGTAAACAGCGTTTATCAGTCCTGGGATAGCGGCATGGAAGAAGGTTGAATCGCCCAGAGTCGCGATTGTGTCTTTTCCCGTGACTTTGCTTATTCCCTGAGCCATGCCGACGCTTGCACCCATACAAATCATGATGTCTCCCACGTTCAAAGGCGGCGAAATTCCCAGAGCATAGCATCCGATATCATCAGGATACACGGCCTCGTCACCTCCAACCTTCTTGATGACAAAGTAAGAGGCCCGGTGAGGACAGCCTGCGCAAAGGATCGGCGGTCTGGATGGCAAGTCTCGTATGACCTCAGCGTATTTCTCACTGATCTTCCTGAAATCTATGGGGAGTCTCTTGCCCGTTATCTTGGAGAACCCTATTGCCACCAAGCGTGTCGAAAGCTCTCCCTCCTTTGGGAAAAAGGGTTCAGTCATTTTTCCCCGTATTTCAACGTTTGGCGCATGATCCTTAGCTATCGCCTTGATCTGCATCTCCAAGTATGGATCAAGCTCTTCAACGATCACAACCTTGCTATAGAGGCCAAGGAAGTCTGCAATCTTTTTTTCAGGAAGCGGATGCGTCATGCCGAGCTTCAAAAAGCCCGCGTCCAGACTCAGTAGGTTCGCGGCCTCAACGGCGTAGTTAAAGGCTGAGCCTGAAGAGACTATGCCAACTTCTCCGCCTTTTTGAAACACACTGTTGTAAGGCGACGTTTCACTGATTTCCTTGGCTTTTGCTGCTTGTTTCAATAGAACTTCATGTTTCGGTCTTGAGAAGGCTGGCACCATGACTAGGCGCTTCATGTCCCTAATGAAGCGGCCCCTGAGGTTTGGTTTCACCACGCTACCATATTCAACTGGTCCTCTAGTGTGATTGACACGGGTAGTTGTTCTCAGGAACACTGGCAGCTCGAGTTTCTCAGAGATTTCGACAGCTGAAACTGTCATTTCCTTCGCCTCTTGTGGACTGGAAGGTTCAAGGCACGGCAGGTTTGAGAGCAATGCATAGAAGCGGCTGTCTTGCTCGTTCTGTGAGCTGTAGCATTCAGGGTCGTCAGCTGTGACTATTACGTATCCTCCCCTTACACCGACATAGGCTAGCGTCATGACCATGTCAGCAGCCACATTCAATCCGACATGCTTCATTGCTGAAAGTGACCTTACTCCACAATTTGCGGCTCCTGCCGCGACTTCGACAGCGACCATTTCATTGACGGAGTATTCCATGTACAAACCCGCTTTCTCGGCAACCTCTGATATGGAGTCACCGATCTCGGAAGCAGGTGTGCCTGGATACGTGGTTACAACACCTATTCCAGCTTCGAGAATTCCTCTTGCAATGGCTTCGTTACCGAGTAGAAGCACCCGTTTTCCCGGGTTATCTTGCAGTAATACTTTCAAATCAGGCAAAAAACTTCTCCTCAGACCTCGAAGTTGTCACAGTCTAGGCCTTTCACATATAGCTTTTGGTGAAGACCAGCAGCTATGACATAATGAGATCGGCAAACCGAAAGTATTATAAAAATCCAGATGAGATAACTGCAAACTCTCGAGGTTTGCATTATGTCCATAAAACTATCTACAGGCGAAGAGATTCCAATAGAAATGCATAAGGCACGAATGGTTCAGAAAATCCAGCTGGTACCTGTTGAGGAACGGCTCAGAGCTATTGAAGAGGCAGGCTACAACACGTTTCTAATGAAAACCAAGGACATTTTTCTCGACATGCTTACAGACAGCGGCGTAAACGCAATGAGCGACAACCAGTTCGCCGCTATGATGAAAGTCGACGACGCCTATGCAGGAAGCATGACCTTCTACGAATTTGCCAAGGCAGTGGAAGATATCTTGGGATACAAGCACGTTATGAACGTACACCAAGGAAGAGCAGCTGAACACCTCCTCGCGAAGGTTTTCGCCAAACCTGGCGGCGTTATCCCTACCAACTACCACTTCACTACGACCAGAGCTCACATTGAACTTCAAGGAATGCAGGTTCTGGAGATATACTATGACGAGGCTCTGAAGACTGAAAGCTCCAATCCATTCAAAGGATGCATGGACCCGCAGAAACTCAGGAACGTGATCAAAAAGTACGGAAAGGACAAGATCGGTTTTGTTCGAATGGAAGCAACAACGAACCTGATCGGTGGGCAACCGTTCTCGATGAAGAACTTGAAGGAGATAAAACAGATCTGCGTCGAAAACGGGCTGCTTCTCGTAATAGACGGAAGTCTGATCTCTGAAAACGCCTACTTCATAATGAAGCGTGAAAAGGGATACGAGAGCAAAACGGTTGCGGAAATAGTCAAGGAAATGTGCAGCGTAGCGGACATTTTCTACATGAGCGGAAGAAAGAACACTTGCGTCAGAGGCGGCTGCATAGCAACTAATAACCTGAAACTCTTCGAGCAAATACAACCTTGGCTCCCCGTGTACGAAGGCTTCTTCACGTACGGTGGTATGTCAATGCGAGAAGTCGGCGCGATGGCCGTTGGAATGAGAGAAATGGTGGACCCTGAAGTCGCAGGATGCTCAGTTGAACAAATCAAATACTTCGTCAACAAGCTTGTCAAGGCTGGAATTCCAGTCGTCACTCCGCCTGGCGGACTAGCTTGCCATCTCGACGCAATGAAATTCCTGCCGCATATTCCACAATCCCAGTACCCTGCAGGGGCCTTAGCCGCAGCGCTCTATATTGCTTCAGGAATAAGAAGCATGGAAAGAGGCACCATCTCAGTCGACCGAGACAAGGACGGAAAAGAAATCATGGCTGACATTGAACTCACAAGGATCGCATTGCCCAGAAGAGTCTACAGTGTATCCCACATCGAATATGCAATTGACAGAATCAAATGGCTCTACGCACACAGAAACCTTGTGAAAGGTCTGAAATTCGTGTCCGAACCACCTGTGCTCAGGTTCTTCCTCGGAAAACTCCGAGCTCTAGACAACTGGGGAAAGGATCTAGCAGAAGCATACAAGAAAGAAATGGGCCCCTGTTAAGGCCCTTTCATATATCCTTTTTCTTCATAAGGCCTGTCGCTTTCATTCCTTAAGCAAGCTTTAGCTTTTTTAGCTGTTTCAAGATCTCTTCTACAGCCACTTCAGGGGGCATGTCAATGCTTTCAGTCTTGAATTTCACGAAAGGCACTTTCTTCTCCGAGTAATACTGCAGAACAGGCTCGGTCTGACGTTCATAAACCGCTATGCGGTCCTTGATTACTCTTTCAGTGTCATCAGGCCTCTGATAGAGCGGCCCACCGCACTTGTCGCAAATCCCTTCTACCTTCGGCTTCAAGTATCGAATGTTGTACACTTCCCCGCAGTTCTTGCATATCCTGCGAGTCGATAAACGTTCAACGACAATCCAGTCAGGCACGGCAAGCTGGATCACTCCATCTATGTTCGTGATTTTTTCCAATGCCTTTGCCTGCTCAATAGTGCGTGGAAATCCGTCAAGAACGAATCCTCTCTTGTCTGAAGATCTAGCCAACCGCTGCCTCAAGACTTCTATTACCACATCGTCAGGAACAAGTAGCCCTTTTTCAACGAACCCTTTCACTTTCTTGCCGAGTGCGCTGTCCCCTTTTATGATTTCCCTGAGGATGTCGCCCATGGCTATGACATCTGCGCCCAGCTTGTCCTGTAGACGTGAAGCATACGTGCCCTTCCCGGAGCCTGGGGGGCCAAAGATGATAAGCTTCATAGAAGACTCCACCTGTTCAGCTACTTGCCCTTGAACGCGGGTTTTCTCTTCTCTGTGAAGGCAGCGACACCTTCTTTCAGGTCTTCCGACGAGGCTACGACGCCGAAGCCTTCACGTTCCAACGCGAGCGCCGAATCCAAGCCTATGTCTGAACCCTTGTTGATCAATACCTTGGCAATCTTGACCGCCACGGGCGCCTTAGAAGCAAGCTCTAGCGCAAACTGCCTCACGGTCTCCCTAAACTTGTCAGGGGGCACGACCATGTTTAAGATGCCTATCTGCTCCGCCGTCTTTGCGTCAATCATCTTCCCTATGTACACAAGCTCCTTCGCCTTGGTCATACCCACGAGTCGCGTGAGTCTCTGAGTTCCGCCCCAGCCAGGGATCAAGCCTATGTTGACTTCTGTCTGCCCCATTCTCGCAGTCTCGGAAGCAATGCGCAGGTCACATGACATGGCAACCTCCAAGCCTCCGCCCAGGGCGTAACCGTTCAGCGCTGCAATCACAGGTTTCTCCAAGTTCTCCAACGCAAGGCAGAGTTTCTCACCCATGAGCGAAAGTTCCCTCGCCTTCAAAGCGGTCATGCCTACCATGGACTTAATGTCCGCCCCTGCTGAGAATGCCTTCTCGCCGGCTCCAGTCAAGACTACGACACGAACGGCATCATCATTCCTAACATCCTCCATAGCATTGAGGATTTCTGAAACAACGTCCTTGCTGAAGGCGTTCATGGCTTCAGGACGGTTCAGCGTTATCGTGGCTATTCCGTCGCTCTTCTCATAGATTATGTATTTGAAGTCCACAGCTTTCCATCCTACTTCTGTGTCCAATGATAACCATGTGTTTATCTTGCATGGCGCCTTACATGGTACGGTACGATAATGGCTGCTCGTTTCCTAAAAAAACTTTCGGATCGGGTGCTACTTTTTCACCTTCCTGCGCACGGGTACCGTTGAGTTAAGTTACTCAAACGTGAGAAATTATTTTGGATGGCTCTGGAACATAAGAAATATTGGTCTATTGCCCTTCGTGCGCTTGGAAAAAAAGGACATAGTTTCTCAAAGATTTTTTCTTGCTTTTTCGCATATCTTATGTGCAAAAGGGTCTATAGGTGGATGGTTACTGCTGACTTCCATGATGTGTTCAATAGCTTTCTTGCATCTTTTCTTGCCAAGTCTTTCTAATGCCACTTCAGCATTTTGCTTTTTCTCATATTCGAAAGGAGTGGAGTCTAGACCTCTAAGAACTATGTCCATGAGTTGCTCGCATTCAGGAGTGGTCTTAGGTTTTGTTTTCAACCCTTATACCCCTGCTATATCAAACAAGGATTCAACCTTAAATGATTTCTTAACCACAACTCTATATCAGGAAACCATCGCACGACAGTTGACACCGATTCGAGTCTAGCGCGTGCTATTATTGTATGTGTCTGTCGGGCGCTATCTTCTTGTCAAGTCATAAACACCAAGTTATTCTCAAAGCGTGCGCGTAGTGGTAGGGGTTGTTTAGCGCGCGCGCTAATAACGCCAACAGGCAAGAGAGCTGATTGATTTGTACACAGAGATATACAGATTCAATATTGAAAAGGGAATACAAACACTGGAGCAGATCAAAGAGGAAGGGGTTTCTTCCTATGCTGGTGGGCATCCTTGTAACCAGGTTGCTTGCGGAATGTATCTGACTTTGACAGGAACGGTATTGAGGTGTCCTGGTGATGATACTACTGTGTTTGGAAGCGTATGGAAAGATGGGCATGTAGGAAAAGAATCATTGAAAGACATATGGCTGAAATCTGAAAACTACGGTCGTTCCGGAACATTCAATTGTGGTTGTCCCCCAAAATGGGGGAAATCAATTCCATATAATTTGTTTACAGAAGTTGTCATAAGATTGGAAAAAATACAGAAGCAAGAAATGAGAGCACAGCACAAGTGCTTGAAACAGTAACCTAATCACCCATGGCTGAGAGCTTCTGTCAGCGCAGGCAGGCGTGCGCTATTCTTTTGATGATTGTTCAGAAAATGGGTTAGGGGTAGTGTTCTCCGAAGTGCCTAGCTACAGTACCTACATCCATCATGTTGATCTGCTCGTCTTCGTTTTCATCTAGAACCGGATTCCACACTGAATCTCCGACCTTGCTGCCGAAGGCTCGGGCGACGCTGCCCACGTCTTTCATGTCTATCCTGCCGTCAAGATCGTTGTCACCGGGCATTCTGACCTTGATCAGACTACTTCCGTTGAATAGTGCGCCATCACCCAAGCAGCCAGTTATTGCCAGTGTCACATCGCTGACCGTGAGGCTCTTAGAAAGTATGAAGTTGGCAACTTCTGTCCTGTTGAACTTGATCATCACGTCCGCAACTCGTCGTTGAAATCTCCAATCACAGGAGGATAGGATTCCTCACCAACGGATATAGTGTCGTTGAGCTTGACTGATTGAAGATCAATGTCACTGACATTGTGACCACCGGGGAACCAGATGCAGCCACTGACCCAGTCGCCTTTCCAACCTAGGTTCAGGACGTGTGCATAAAGATCGAACTCAAGGTTCGCGAGCACGACGATGTGTCCTGTAACTCTGTTAAGCAATTCATCGTATATTTCGTCATTGACTGGAAAGTTCAGGTTCCTAAACTCTGCACGTAGATCCTCCCCGAAGGCGCATGACAACGCCGCAACAAACAATGTGCTCCTGAAGGTCTCGGCCGCGGGCGTATTGCTAAACTGACTGTATCTCTCTCTGTCACTATCTCCAAAAGTCTGAAGAAGGCGCATCATCCTCTTCAGCGGAATTTCGTATCCTAATCCAGAATTTTCAGCATGGACAAAGAACACGTAAGCAATCGTCATAAAAGTGTTGAAAGTCTCCTCTGTTTGGGTGGCAGGATCGTTCCAAGAAGAGAACCTCATCCCAGAACCAATGTATGTTTCGTAGGATTGTCTAACGATCCACATGGATTGGATGGCGTTCTGTTCGATTTCGAAAGCCATATCTTGGCTCAGACCATCCGTTTCTGCATTGTTGACTAGCTCGTAGGCAGTGGCGTGTTGGAATATCTGCGCCATGCTCTCGGAGAAAATGGCGTTCGCGTTCCGTCTATTTTGCCGCCATAATAGTAGTTGGCAGGGCTGTTGAGGGTCATATCGTGTCCCATTTCGTGGAAGATTGAAGACCATTGAATGGATCCTTGAAACGCATAGTCTCCGGCGCCAATGCTGACGGGTCAGTGTACCAAAGCGTATACATCCCTCCAAATGATGGGTCCCTCAGAAGAACCTGCCTAAAACCTCCATCAACAGAAACACGTTATCGTTAACGAAGTCCTTCTGAATCGACGCTGCAGCTGTCAACACATATTCAACGGCAGACCTGTTTATTGTGCCAAAAAAGCTATCACCAAAATAGGTCAGACCAGTGGGCACGCCGTAGCCGAGCATTCTGCTTGACAAGTTCACGGTATGATTAGGAACTGATACGGTTATGTTGGACAGTAAAGGCGTAGGCGTTATTGTGGGTGGTATGAAACGGACTAATGCTTCAGCTGAATCTGTTTCTCCTGCAGGATAGTGTGAAGTGACATTCACAACATAGTTTCTTGTCTTGTCAAGTAGGTATGAGTCTGCGGAAACCAGCCTGTAGTGACGCTTCCGTCATCCCAGTTCCAAGTGAACGGAATCGTAGGCCTTCGGCTATCTCCCCCATTGAGAACTACTTCCCCACTAAAATTATTCACACTGACAACTTGCACACCTACAGAAGAAAGGTTTCCAAAGATTTCCCTCTTGAAATCAAAAAACTCATTGGCAAACCAGTATTCTGACAGCGCGTGCGCGTTGTGAGAGTCAGGTGTTCCTGGAACAGCACTTGTGGGCAACATTGTAACAAGTAACAAAGTGATCATGGCTGTGATCGCTGCGTATCCGACATTCTGTCCGATCAGCTGTGGCCTCCTCTATAGTCTAGTAGGATAGGGAATAGTAAACGTTTTGGAGAAAACCTGGGACAATGTGCTCCGAAGTATCAAACGACAGTGCGTATTCGTCGCATATCTATCTTTATCGCAGGCGCCCATTCACTTGAAGGTCAAAAAAGGGGAAGTGTGTTTCGTTTGGATGTCAGTCCTATTAACGCAGTTTCTATGGTACAAGAACCACGGCATGCCTACGTCTTGGTAGCAACTAGGCCATCACTTTGGTAAGCTGTCACAACGATCGTGTAGTTTCCACTTGCCTGATATATGTGCGAGTCTGCAAACCAATGGTCCTCTTCTCGTCATACATCGCCCCAGTTCCAATCTATTCTTACAATACTAACGTCTCGACTTCCTGGAAAGACCACTCCGTTGACAGACACGTCTAAGCCATTGACTTCAGGGAGGAAGAGGAATAGATCTGGCAAGGACGGATAGTCTGATTCCTTGTGACCGAAGTTCTTTGCCGTTGTTCCGATATCTTTCATGTCAACTCTTCCGTCACCGTTTATGTCGCCTATCATGTAGCCTTGTTCAGTTCCGATTATCTCCACTGAGTGATTTCCAAGAACATACGTGAAGCTCAGGGTACAGTTATCAGGATTCTCCTCTAATGTGTAGGCCACGTGAACCTCATCAATAATAGCTTGGAATGGGTCATCAATCCTGATTCTGGGCATGGTGATATTGCATGTTCCAGCGCTATCGGCGTTTATGTTGAAGCACACTTTTCTTGTCACTTTACACATGTTGAATGAAGTCACAATATCATCACAGGATATGGCAACACAGTAGGGTCCAATTCCTTTGCCCCAAGTAACATCGATGTAAATGGGCCCAGCCTGAATACAATAGAGTTTGTTGTCATGAGAACCAAGGTATATCTTCCCACCAGCTACTGCTGGTGAAGTACGAATTTCCAAACCCGTTGTGTAGTTCCACACTACTGCTCCCGTCGTCCGTTTGAGAATGTAGATGTTGCCGTTCCAACATCCTGTGATCAGGTAATCATCAGTAATTGCTGGTGAGCCGCTAAATCCTGCAGGAGCCGAAAACGTCCAGTTGATGGATCCATCCACTTCGTTGAACGAGTAGACTACGTATCCGCCGACACCTACATAGATCTTGCCATCAAAGTACGCAGGTGTAGAACCTGTGTCATACACTGGTTCGGTCTTCCATAGAAGATCCCCGTTTGTTTCGTTTAACGCAAAAGTCCCGTTGTTGAACGTTCCAATGAATACCTTGCCATTGGCAACCGTAGGCGAAGACCAAGATGAATTAATGAACCTAGACCAAATGACTTGGCTACTAAGCCTGTCGATCGCATACAGATTTCCGTGTTCATTCTCATATGCAAAAACAAGATTTCCATGAACAGCTGGGGAAGACGTGATTGTGCCGTTAAGGTTTTTTCTCCAGATAATATCTCCGGAACTTTCGTTGAAAGCATAGATACTTGTTATTTGACCCGATGTATACTGTATCTTCCTGAACCACTGGGGAGGACACAACATCATCTCCTGTTATATAGTTCCACATCAGTTCGCCAGTGGTTTTGTTCAATGCATATATTCTAGAATCCCCCGATCCAAAAACCACGCAATTCGTACTCACAGCAGGAGAAGACCGATATTCTGGAACCTGTTTGATAACTCCAGAGGAGAGTACCGTCACTAGCGTTCACTGCATACAACTTTCCGTCGTCAGATCCGAAGAATACTCCACCATCACTGACGGCAGGTGATGACGCCACGGCACCTCCTGTTGAATATGTCCATGCCAGATTAAACGGAGGTGTGATAAGCTCTGAGCTGTACCCTGTGTGATTCGGGTTCTATTGACCATGGGACGATCTGTTTACACCCCCAACAAATCCAGCGACGAAGCCAAAACCTCCTGCACCAACTGCTTAGTCGTAGACTTAAGTGTGCTTGCTGAGCGGCCATACGGCGGGTCAGTGACAACACAATCAACCCTAGTAAAAGGTAAGTGGCGTGCGTCAGCCAAAACTAACCCTTCAGCCGTGATATTGAAGTGCTGCAGGTTTTTTCTGGAACCCAAAACCATCCGCCTCTGAGCATCAACGCCTAACGCTCTGCAGCCGATGTACGTGGCTTCAATAAGCGAGGTA
>CAVYNL010000022.1:0-10787 GCA_963769845.1 Candidatus Bathyarchaeota archaeon
ACGTCGCGCGCGGGCATCGCCGTTTTTTTTGCCACTGTGCTGGCGAAAGGGAGAACAAGATAATGACAAAGTCTACCCAGGCAGTTGTACAAGCTCCACGAGCACGCCTTTCGTGCTCTTCGGGCTCACAAACGCTATCTTTTTCCCTTCTGCACCATCTCGAGGCTTCTCATCAACCAGCACCACACCGTTCTGCTTGAGCCTATTCAACGCTTTTTAAATGTTGTCCACTCTCACGGCGATGTGCTGTACGCCTTCACCCCGAGCTTCAAGAAACTTCGCCACAGGACTGTCGCTTCCAAGGCCCCAGCAACTCAACCTGAGCCTCACCGCCCATAGAGAAGAAAGCCACCTTCACCTTCCTCTCCTCCAAAACATGAACCCCCCTTAGCTCAAAACCCAAAACGTCACGGTACACCTTCACTGCTTCATCCAGATTCTTCACAGCGACACCAACATGGTCCATACCAACGAACATAACGCAAATCGACTCCTGCAACAAACGGTTAACCACATGTTCGGGACGTTATAAAAGAGTTGCTCGCAACACCTGGATTCTCGCTCATAATATCGGAAATGATTATAAACGCCCAAGCCAGCATGAATAGACCATGCCAGACAAAGTCCATTGTGCACACATCCTAATAAAAACAGAACAAGAAGCAAAAACGATAAAGGAACGCCTCGACAAAGGCGAAAAATTCGCAAACATAGCCAAAGAAGTCTCACTCTGCCCATCAGGAAAACACGGCGGAGACCTCGGAACCTTCACCAGAGGAAAAATGGTCAAAGAATTCGAAACCACCGCATTCGCACTGCAAAAAGGACAAACCTCACCCATCGTCAAAACAAAATTCGGATACCACATCATAAAAAGACTCGAATAGCCCTAACGCGTTCGAGCAGAGAGCTGAATGAACAGATAAAAGAGCAAAAATGGCTAGAAGGGCAAGCATCAACTAGCCTCTTGCCACGGCCACGAAATTCTTGAGGATTTCTTCACCGTGCTCAGTGTTGTTGACTTCAGGATGAAACTGAACACCATAAAACGGTTTCTTCACGTGCCGCATAGCTTGAATCGCACAGTTGTCAGAAACTGCAAGCACCTCAAAATCCTTAACTTCTTTGACCTCATCATTGTGCGATTCCCACACCGACAACTCCTTGGGCAACCCCCTGAACAAATCATCCTCTTCAACGACCCTGATCCTCGCCAAACCGAACTCAGGCACCTCCAACGGCCCGACTCTTCCTCCACAATGGACCGCCATCAACTGCAAACCGACACAGATCCCAAGAATCGGACCCTTAAACTCCCTCAGATAATCGATGCAGCTACCCAACTTCGGAGATTCCCAAACGATCCTCAGCGCTCCACCACTCAATATCAACGCTTCAGCATCAATCTGTGCCACCGGAGTCGTGTTCTGGATAATCTTGGTTTCACAACCGATTTCGCGCAGCACCCTCCAGATTCTGTGCGTCCACTGCCCACCGTTATCTACAACGTAAACCCTACTCATACTCGATCGTCCCCGGCGGCTTGTTCGTCACGTCATAAACCACCCTGCTAACATCATCCTTCAGCGTGTTCGTGATCCTCACAGAAATCCTCTCCAGTACCTTGTGCGGAATAGGCGAGTACGCAGCACTCATACCGTCTAGGCTTTCAACAGCGCGCACTGACACAACATTTCCATACGCCCGGACGTCACCATGAACTCCCACCGTCTTGCACGGCAACAGCACCGCAAAGTACTGCCACGGCCTATTCATTTCTCCACGCTCAACGGCCTTCTCAATCTCTTCCTCCGCGATCGCGCAGGCTTCCCGCACTATTCTCGCGTTCTCAGGAGTCGCCTCACCCAGAATCCTCACAGCCAGCCCAGGCCCAGGAAACGGCTGCCGACCGTAAACCTCCTTGGGCAAACCCAGCTTCTCACCCACCACCCTGACCTCATCCTTATACAAGTCCCGCAGAGGCTCAACAATCTCAAACTCTACTTTTTCAGGCAAACCACCAACATTATGATGAGACTTGATCCTATCGCGCAACCCACCACCGCTCTCAATCCAGTCAGGCGCAATCGTGCCCTGGACAAAAAACCGGGCGCCTCCCTGGCAGCCACCTCCTCAAAAACACGGATGAACAGTTCACCAATAATCTTACGCTTCTGCTCCGGATCAATGACCCCCTTAAGCTTATCATAAAATCGCTCTTTCGCATCCACCACAAGAACATTCAAGCCCAGCTTCTTCAGCATCCTCTCATTATTCTCAATCTCGTTCTTCCTCATATAACCCGTGTCAACGAGCACGCACCGCAAATCCTCGCCAATCGCCTTACCTACAAGAATCACAGAAACAGTCGAATCGACCCCGCCAGAAATCCCAATGACGGCCTTCCCCTTGATCTTGTCCCTCAACTGAGTCGTGGTTTCTGCTATGAAGCGTTCAGCGTCGAACATGAAACCATCACAACCTAGCATTAGTAAAGAAATATAAAAGCCTTGTAAAACCAGCGGCAATGTCAAGACCAACGTTACACAGAGTGAACAAACTGGAAAAACTATAAAGCCAACATCATAAACTTAGGTTATTCTCTCCTACAAGGGTGAAACTCATGGAAAAGTACAATCATGACATACTCATCATCGGAGCCGGCCTGGCCGGCCTGAGGGCTGCTGTAGCAGCCGCCGACGCTGACAACAAGCTTGACATAGCAGTCATCTCGAAACATCATCCACTGCGTTCACACTCTGTCTGTGCACAGGGCGGAACCGCCGCAGTAACCAACGAGAAAGACTCATTTGACCTTCACGCGTACGACACAGTCAAGGGCGCAGACTTCCTCGCCGACCAAGACGTCGTCGAATTCTTCGTCAGACAAGCTCCAAGAGAAATCGTGCTCACCGAACACTGGGGATGCCCCTGGAGCCGAACAAAAGAAGGAAAAATAGATCAACGAGCCTTCGGCGGCCACACCTACCCAAGAGCCTGCTTCGCAGCAGACATGACAGGCTTCCACGAAATGCACGCACTCTATGGGAAAGCCACCGCTTACGACAACGTAAAATTCTACGACGAATGGTTCGTCACCTCACTCCTCACAGAAAACAACACAGCCATAGGCCTAACCGCCATAGAAATGAAAACAGGCGTCATGAATGCTTTCAAAGCAAAAGCCATCATCATGGCAAGCGGAGGCCACGAACGCATCTACGAATTCACCACATTCTCCCACACGACCACAGGCGACGGAATGGCCATGGCCTACCGCGCGGGCGCGGCACTCGAGGACATGGAATTCGTACAGTTCCACCCAACAGGTCTAGTCCCCTCCGGCGTACTAATCACAGAAGGCGCCAGAGGAGAAGGAGGCTACCTTCTCAACTCCAACGGCGAACGGTTCATGAAACGTTACGCTCCCGAAAAGATGGAACTCGCACCGCGCGACGTAGTCTCCAGAGCAGAACAGACGGAGATTCTTGAAGGAAGAGGACTACAGGGACCATACGGCCCGTACATCGCCCTGAACCTAACGCACTTGGGCGAAGCAAAAATCAGCGAACGATTGCCCCTCATCCGCGACGTGGCGGTACAACTCGGCGGAGTAGACCCAGTCAAGGAACCCATACCGGTACGACCGGCAGCCCATTACTCAATGGGCGGAATCAAAGCTAACATCAACACTGAAACACCCATTGCCGGCCTGTACGCCGCAGGCGAATGCTCGTGCCTAAGCCTACACGGAGCCAACAGACTCGGAACGAACTCGACAAGCGAATGCCTCGTCTTCGGAACAGTCTCAGGCGAACATGCTGCCAAATACGCTCTGAAAGCAGGACTCCACGAACTTCCAAAGGAAAAGCTAGCAGCAGAAGAAAGAAGAGTCTTCAATCAAATCCTCGGAAGCGAAGGCACAGAAAAGGTGGCAACAATCAGAGATACAGTGAGACACACAATGTTCGAAAAAGCCTGGATCTACCGAACCGGAGACCAGCTCGAAAGCGGCCTCAAGGAAATCCGCCAACTCAAACAGAAGTTCAAGAACATCAAAATTGAAGACAAAAGCAGACCCTTTAACACAGGAATGTTCAACGCGCTACAGTTGGATTTCATGCTCGACCTAGCCGAAGTCACGATGGTCAGCGCATTGCCAAGAGCAGAATCACGAGGGGCACACTCAAGAATAGACTTCCCGAAAAGAGACGACCAGAACTGGCTCAAACACACGCTGACATACTGCACGAAAGACGGCCCCAGACTCGAATACGCTCCGGTCACGATAAGCAGATGGCAGCCAGTGGCCCGAACCTACTAGGGAGGAAGAAAGAAATGAGCACCAAGATCGAAAAAACCGTCGAATTCAAGATAAGCCGATACAATCCAGAACAAAACAAACACTACACGTCAACGTTCAAGGTTCCAATAAGGAAAGGAACTACCATGCTCGACGCGCTGCTTTACATCAAGGACAACCTAGACGAATCACTCACTTTCAGACAGTCATGCAGAATGGGCATATGCGGAGACTGCGCCATAAACATCAACGGCAAACCCATGCTAGCATGCTACACACAAGTACTGGACCAGAGAGCGGACAGTCTAACTGTAGAGCCACTCTCGAACGCGCCAGTGATAAAGGACCTCATCGTCGACACCCAACCATTCTTCCACACGTACGAGCGCATCAGGAAAACGCTCATCAGACCCGAAGCAGACATCAAGCAGCCCTCCGAATTCGCACAGTCACCAGAAGAACTCAAAAAGTACTGGGACCTGACACTGTGCATCAAATGCTCCATCTGCAACAGTGCCTGCCCAGCTGTGATAGATGAGAAATTCCTGGGACCTTCAGCACTTACGGCCACATACAGGTTCGTCACGGACTCACGAGACAAAGGCCTAGACGAGCGCCTGAAGCCAATGGCTGACAATGTCTGGCTCTGCACGCAGTGCAACTCATGCACGATCTTCTGTCCCAAGAAACTACAATGCGCAAACGCCATCCTAGATGACCACAGTCTACTCGTTGAAGCCGGAAACATCCCCAAAACAGTCAAAGACGTCCTCGAAAGCGTCTACAAATACCACAACCCCATGGGCACACACCAGATGAAAAGAATGGAATGGGCAAAAGACCTGAACGTCAAAACCTACCCCACAACAACCAAAACAGACGTACTCCTATTCACATGCTGCTCCAACACGTTCGACATGAGAAACCAAAACAGCGCACGAATAGTGACATCAATCCTCAAGAAGATGGGAGTAGATTTCGCAACTCTGGGAACAGAAGAATGGTGCTGCGGAGACCACATGCTCCGGCTAGGTGAAAAAGGACTTTTCGAAGAACTGGCCACGCACAATATCGCCACATTTCAGAAGTTCAACGCAGGAAAAATCGTGACCATGTCGCCGCACTGTTACAACACCTTCAAGAATGATAAACCCTACAGCGACGCCAAACTGAATGTTCAGCACTACACCGAATTCTTAGCCGACGCCATCCAAACAGGAAAAATCAAAATCACCAAACCAGTGAAGAGAAAAGTTGCCTATCACGACCCATGCTTCCTCGGCAAGCGCAACGACATCTACGAAGCACCGAGAAAGATCCTTCAAGCGATTCCAGGACTACAGCTCGTGGAGATGAAACGAACTAGACAGAGCAGTTTCTGTTGCGGCGGGGGAGCAGGCAGAGTGTGGACAGAAGACGCAGAGCCGGAAAAAAGGCCTTGTGTAGACCGGCTACGCGAAGCCCTGGACTTGGGAGTGGACACAATCGCCGTAGCATGCCCATACTGTGTCACGACCATGGAAGACGCCGTAAAAGTGCTAGACGTAGAAGACAAGGTCACAATCAAAGATGTGGCAGAACTCCTGAATGAATCTTTACAGATAACTGAAGACACACGGTGAAACCGTGGTTCTTTGCTGTCCGAACTGCAAGAAAAGAATCCGGGACGAAGAGGCAAATTACTGTCCATACTGCGGGAAGCTTCTGTTGACAGAAACCCCGCCGCCGCCACCCCCATCAATCAGAGGAAAACTTCCACTCATAGCAGCTGGCTTGACGACCACTGCTGCTTTCGTGCTCGTCGTCTACGCAGGACTCGCTTTCCAGACTTTTGCACAGAGCTATTTCAGCATTGGTGGCGAAACCGGCTATTATCCGTCCAATTACACGTGGCTTCTGATTTCAGCAACCTTCGACTTGCTTGCTCTTCCGTTCGGCTTGATAGGAAGTGTCGCAGCGTTGAGAAAAAGAAACATGGGGCTCGCCGTGCTCGGCGCCACGTTTGCGATGATCTCAGGTTTTGTGACTTTCATGTCAGTCGGCCTTGCTCAAGGCTACTGGGCAAACAGCGGACTCTACGCGTTTCCCATCATCGTCCTTGCAGCTACAAGTACAGCCTTGATTGCCGTTTCGCGAAACGAATTCTCTTGACATAGAAGCTCAGGCAAGCCAAGTCCTAGCGCGCCGTTTGAAAACAAAAATGGGTAGCTCTTGGACTCGGCAGCCCGGTTTGCGGACGGCATTGCTGGGTCCGAGCGTGACTCATGCAGAGACGTTTATTCAAGGACGAATATGTTCTTTCTGTGGCACATGTCCTTGAGTATTTTCGGCCAAACTGTGACGCTGACCTCGCCAAGGTGCGCCTTCTTGAGTATCGCCATCTGAGTACGGGACTGTCCGATGCCACCGCCGATGCTGAGTGGTATCTCATTGTTTATTATGGCTTGGTGGTAGGGGTACTTGAGGAAATCAAGCTGGCCTGTCAACTTCAGCTGCATCTTGAGCGTCTCGGGGTTCACGCGTATGCCCATGGACGACAACTCGTGGCGGCGCTTTGTAACAGGGTTCCAGACTAGAATATCGCCGTTGAGACCGTGCATAGGCCTGCCATCCTTAGACTTTGTTTCAGTCACCCAGTCGTCATAGTCCGCCGCCCTCATTTCATGTGGGTATCCATCCTTCAGCGTCCAGCCGATTCCGTAGATGAAGACCCCCGGGTATTCCTGCAGAATCTTCGTTTCTCGCTGTTTGCGTGGCAGGTCGGGATACTTGTCAAGGAGATCCTCCGCATGAATGAATGTCAGCTTGTCGGGCAGGTCGGGATACTTGTCCGTCTTCAACTTCGGGAACAGCTTCTGGACGTGCTTCTCCGCGCCTTTGATGACCTTCCAGATCTTCTCCACCGTTTCGGTCATGTACTTCAGGTTGCGCTCCTTCTCTGTTATCGCCTTCTCCCAGTCCCATTGGTCCACGTAGGCGCTGTGGTCGTGGTCAAGGAAATAGTCCTTGCGCACGGCACGCATGTCGGTGCACAGGCCCTCGCCCGGCTTCATTCCGAACTCTTTCAGGGCCATGCGCTTCCACTTTGTTGCTGCTTGAACCACCTGAGCGTCGATCGGGTGTTTGTCATAGTCGTTAGATATGTGAAATTGAATGGGCGTCCGTGAACCATCACGGTCCAGCAGGTCGTTCACGCCGCTCTCCACGTCCACGATGAGAGGGACCTGAACCATGATTAGATTGAGCTCCTTGCACAAGTGCTCCTCGATGTAGTTCTTCACTGCGTAGATTGCTATCTGCGTGTCTTTCGGGTTCAAAATGGAATGATAATCCTTTGGCAGAATCTTCTCCAGCTCTTCGTAGCTGCCGATGCCTGGACCCGCCAAGTCAGCTTTTTTGTCTCCCGCCATATGCAACACATCAAATCCGATACGTAACGATGTAATATAAGCCTTTAGCAGATGGGAAAAGAGCAAATTGGGACAGTTGATACTTGCTGTCAGGTCTTTGCCAAATCCTTGTTCATGCTCTCGCTCAAGACTACGACCAGTGTCTTCGCCAATTTCATAGCTAGAACTCGAAGTTCAGGAGAGAGGCCTTCTCCGAAATCGGTTTCCCTTGGTTGAATCAACAGCAAGGCAATTTTGGTTCCTGTTGTTTTCGTCAGGTATTCACAGAATATCCGAAGAGGCAGCATATGAGTCGAAAAAGCTGGAAGACTAGCGAGCCGCTCAGGCATAACTAGACGCGATTCACCTGGCTTCAAACGCAAGATTGCCGCGTCTATCAAAAGAAGATGCGTAGGACTGAAATCCACTATTTGCTGAATGAAGCTTTCTGGCACCGTCTCGCATTCAATCAAAAACACTCTCTCCGAAACTTTTCCCCGCAACTTTTGGACTATTTTGACGCCGACAAAATCGTCCCTACGGATCGGATTGCCAATCCCAGCGACCACGACTTTTTCTGCACCAGCAAGCCATTTTTCCAGTTCGGTTTCTATGTCGTAATTTCTACTGGCCACCAAGAGTCGCCAACAAAAAACTCAAGAAGCAAATAACAGTGGAGGCTATCGTTGCAGCGTTCTGACAATTCTCTTTTTGCTGTCGTAGATGTTGAGTGTCATAGGCATCTGTCCGACAGCGTAATGTGTGGCGCATCCAAAGCATGGGTCATATGCCCTGAAAGCCATTTCCACCTTGTTGAGAACACCTTGGTCTACTTTGCCACCGTGGATCAAGCCTTTCGCAGCGTCACGTACGGACATGCAGATCGCGGGATAGTTGTTTGTCGTTGCAACGATCATGTTGACGTCCTTGACTAAAGCGTCCTTGTCAAGCACGTAGTGATGGAACAGTGTACCTCTGGCCGCCTCAACTACGCCTACACCTTCGCTCGGCTCGCCTGGCTTGGCTCGCACATTTGTGCTCGTGATTTCTGAGTCCCTGGACAATTCCAACGCTCGTTCAGTAGCGTACAGGAGTTCGATCAGTCGTGCCCAATGGAACGCCAAAGTGCCGTGCACGGGTTTGCCGCCTAACGTCTTGTACATCTCATCATGTTCAGCCTGAGCCAAAGGCGTTGCCATACCATTGGAAGCGTTCAGCCTTCCCAAGGGTCCGACTCGATAGACACCGTTGTCCGGCCCGTAAGTCAAACCCTTGTACCCGACCTCTTTCAGGTACGGAAACTTTGAATATGTCCAAGGCTCCACATGCTCGCCGATGTGCGTAAGGTAGTCCTTAGGTTCAAACTTCAAGAACTCCTTGCCATTCGGGTCGACAACCCGGATCTTACCATCGTAAAAGTTGACCTTGTTGTTCTCGTCGACAAGACCCATGTAATAAGTCTTCATCGTGTAAGCGTCACTCTTGATCATATCAACATACTTGCTATTCCCCAAGACGATGTCATGGAAAATCTTCAACGTCATCTTCGCGAATTCCAGACTTGAGGCAGACATCTTTTCGATTTCCTGCCTGTTTTCCTCACTCAATGACTTGGAAATTCCGCCTGGCAAGCCGCACACCGGATGAGTAGCCTTCCCGCCGAGGATCTCGGTTATCTTCTGACCATAAGCCCTGTGCTTTATGACTTCTTTGGCAACGTCCATTCCCGCCTTCTCGATCACGCCCAATATGTTCCGTTTCTCAGGAGGAGCGTCTGGACCCACGATGAAATCTGGGCCGCCTAAATAGTAGAAATGCAGTGTATGATCATAAATGATGTATCCGGAGTACATCAGTTCTCTGAGTTTCTTTGCCGCAGACGGGGGTTCAACGTTGAACGCTGCGTCCAAGGCCTTCGTGGCCGCAAAGTGATGAGCCACCGGACATACTCCACAGATCCTCGTTGTCAGAATCGGCATGAGTTCGGCTCTTCTTCCAATGCAGAATTTTTCGAACCCTCTCAGTTCAGGAATCTTGAGGTAAGCGTTTTCCACTTCACCAGCGTCGTCTAGGAATATGGATATGTTTCCGTGGCCCTCAAGTCTTGTGATGGGGTCGATAGTTATTTCCTTCATTCTTTCATCACCTTTCTTCTAAGAATCGAGGAGGGTAATGAGTACATGTAGAACGTTCCAACTGGGTCCTTGATCTGGTTCATAAGTTTCTCCACATCCTCCTGGCCGTAATGCTCCTGTTCGCCCTCCAAGCCTAGTATCGAAGCCAGGGCACCAATCATGGCAGCGCCTTGTTCTGGCGCGTTCGGACACGGGCCACCGCAGCCCGTGCAGGGCATGTCAACGGTCAAACACTGTGCACCGCAACCGCTGCGCGTAGCAACGCCCATGCAGATGATTCCCTGCTCGAGGAGGCATCGCTCTGGTTCAGGGACTTTTTCATGAACACGATAAATCGCTGATATTTTCTTGTTTTCTTTCTTTCTCGGGCATTCGTCGCACACCGATTTCAGAGGTGCTAGCACCGAGCCCTTTGGCGGCAACTGGTTCTTTGCTATCGCGTCGACAGCGTTCAAGATCAACTTCACTGGTGGTGGACAACCAGGCAGGTAGTAGTCCACGTCAACCGTCTGGTCGAGAGTCTTCACCGTATCATAGAATTCTGGAAGCTTCAAAACTCCTTCCTTAGCTTTGAAGGATGTCTGAGGAACCACACCAGTCGGATTGGAAATTGACTTGCTCGTCAAGTAGACTTTTTCGAAGATCTCTTTCCGGTCATGCAGGTTAGCCAATCCGGGTATGCATCCTTCCTGCGCACATGAACCAAAAGCCACGAGTATCTTAGATTTCCTCCTAAGCAGCTTTGCCATGTGTTCTTGCTCTCCACTTCTTACTGAACCGTTGAAGAAGCAAATGTCAATGTACTTGTCCGGCATCGCTTCTACATCTTTGTATTTGACGTCCATGGCTACTGGCCAGAAGACTATGTCAGCCATGTTGACAACATCAAGGATTTTCTCGTTTATGTCTAGTACCGCGATTTCGCATCCGCCGCAGCTTGCAGCCCAGTAAAAGCCTAGT
>CAVYNL010000023.1:0-46418 GCA_963769845.1 Candidatus Bathyarchaeota archaeon
TTCCACAGGGACTGAACGTCGGAAGCTTCCACTTCTCAACAGGACTGTACACGGTTGACAGCCTCCTTGAAGGGAATATTTTCAAGTTTATCGAATCGTTACGTTACCTCTTTCTGCCCTCGCTCACGCTTGGGTTGGTACTGTCAGGAGTTTTCATAAGATTGACCAGAAGCAACATGTTTGAAACATTGAGACTCGATTTCGTGACCGCAGCTAGAGCCAGAGGACTAAGAGAGAACAAGGTGACATACAGCTACGCCTTGAGAAACGCATTCCTCCCCGTGCTCACAATGGTGGGGTTGCAGTTCGCCGCTCTGCTAGGCGGAGCCATACTGACAGAAACAACCTTCTCCTGGCCCGGGCTGGGCAGATACATCGTCGACAGAATAAACTTCCGCGACTACACAGCCATCCAAGGCGCAGTGATCGTGTTCGGAATCTTCGTATCAATAGTGAGTTTGGCAGTCGATTTGCTGTACGCGTACCTTGATCCAAGAATCCGACTGTGAGGGGACAAATTGACCAAGCCAGCAACTAGAAAGAGCATGATTTCAAGCATTTTGCCAGGACTCAGCACATTAGCTAAGAGAGGTCTAGCGGGATGGCTTATCATAATTGGTGCAATATTCGTGGCAGCCATAATAGTGATGACAGCGATTTCACCGTGGATCGTACCTTATAATCCTACTGAAATCCCATCGAGTCCGAAAATTCTGGCCCCGCCTAACACGCAACACTTTTTCGGTACTAATGATCTTGGACAGGATGTTTTCAGCAGGGTCTTGTCGGGTGGAGGTGTGATGCTTCAAGTGTCCATTCTTTCAGTCATTGTGTGTTTGGCAATCGGTGTGCCTCTAGGACTTTTCGCTTCCTACGCTGGAGGTGTAGCCGATAGAGTCGTCGGCCTTGTGATGGACAGCATATACGCGTTTCCAGGTCTCGTCTTAGCCATCGCGATTGCTGCGATGCTCGGCAGGGGAGTCGTAAACATGGCGCTTTCGATTGCTGTCGTCTACATCCCTTCATACTTCAGAGTCATCCGGAGCCAAGTCTTGAGCATAAAGGAAATGTCGTATATAGAAGCTGCGAACGCGGTCGGGGCCAAGAACCGCACGATCCTCACGCGGTATATATTACCAAACATAGTGCCGTCGATTGTTGTTGTTGCAACTGTGAACTTTGCTGATGCCATTCTCACTGCAGCAGGGCTCACCTTCATCGGATTGGGAGTCCCAGTCACGATTCCTGATTGGGGACAGGACTTGACCAACGGACAGAAACTGCTTACAAGCGGGGCATGGTGGGTAATAACTTTCCCTGGAATTATGATCATTCTCCTGGCCTTGGGCTTCACGCTGATGGGCGAGGGACTGAGTGAACTGTTGAACCCGAGGCTTGAGCAATGAGTGACGAGGACAAAGAAAAGCCACGCCTCCTCACCGTGAACAACCTGACTGTCGAGTACTGGGCCCGAAGAGGAAGAATAAGAGCCGTCGAGGATGTGTCCTTTTCACTGGACAAGGGCGAGACGCTCGGAGTCGTAGGCGAATCGGGCTCAGGAAAATCAACCCTAGGTCTTTCCCTCATCCATCTCGTCCCATACCCAGGCAGAATAGTCAGAGGCACGATACTACTGGAAGGACAAGATGTCCTCAAGCTTGGGAAAGAGAAGACAAGAGAACTGAGAGGAAGAAGAATTTCCTATGTCTTTCAAGACCCCATGACATCCTTGAACCCTGTTGAAAGAATCGACAGCCACTTCGTCGAACTGATCCACACGCATGAGCCGAAGGTAACAAAAGCCGAGGCCATGACTCGCGCCAAGAAACTGTTCAAAGACGTGGGAATACAGCCCGAACGCATAAGCGACTATCCGCACCAGCTCAGCGGCGGAATGAGACAGCGGGTCATGATAGCACTCGCGCTTGCACTTGATCCAAGCATAGTGATCGCGGATGAGCCTACAACAGCCCTAGACGTAATTGTCCAAGCAAAAATACTAGACCTCCTCAAGACCCTTCAAGACAGGTACGGCATGGCGCTAATGCTCATCACGCATGACCTGAGCATAGTCTTGGAAAGAAGCGACAAGATCATAGTAATGTACGCAGGGAGAATAGTCGAACGAGCACCAAGCTCGACGCTCTACGCTCAGACACTGCATCCATACTCCCAGGGCCTCCTCAAATCGATACCCAACATCGAACTCGCAGAACAGAAACTCACAGCAATAGGAGGCTCTCCACCCGACCTGCTCCACCCCCCAATGGGCTGCCGATTCTGGCCCCGATGCCCGTACATCATGGAAATCTGCAAAATCAAAGAGCCCCAACTATTCGAAACAGGCGTCGATCATCTAGTGAGATGTTACCTGTACCGGGGAGAAAAAGCAAGTTGAACGAATCGGAAATCGTCCGAGTGGACCATCTGAAAAAGTACTTCCCAGTCGAGAAAGGTTTTCTTGAAAGACTGTTGACTCGCACGAGGAAATTCGTCAAGGCAGTTGACAATGTGAGCTTCTCTGTTCTTAAAGGAGAGGTCTTCACGCTGGCTGGCGAAAGCGGATGCGGAAAATCGACGACGGGAAAACTCATCGTAAGACTCATACCTCCTACGTCGGGCAAAATCTACTTCAATCAAACCGACATCACAAGACTCCAGAAAGAGCAATTGAGAATCATCAGGCGGAAACTGCAGATCATATTCCAAGATCCGTACGCCTCCCTGAACCCGAGGATGAAAATCGGCCAATCAGTCGGACACCCACTTGAAATTCATGCCATGGCAAAAGGCCCTGAAAAAAGAGAAAAAGTCCTCGAAATACTGGACCGCGTTGGTCTCGCACCGCCTGAACAATTCATAAACCTGTACCCACACCAACTCAGCGGCGGACAAAGACAACGAGTAGCAATGGCAAGGTCGCTCATCATGAGGCCAGAATTCATCGTCGCAGACGAACCAGTATCAATGATCGACGTCTCCCTGAGAACCACGATAATCGACCTCATGCTCAACCTCAGAAAAGACCTCGAACTGACCTATCTGTTCATAACACACGACCTCGCAATCGCAAAATATATCTCCGACAGAGTCGCAATCATGTACCTCGGAAAGATAGTAGAAATAGGCAACAAACAGGAAATCTTCACAACCCCTATCCACCCCTACACACGAGCTCTGCTGTCAGCGATACCTGTGCCAAACCCAGAAAGAGAACGAAAAACACTCGAACTCAAAGGCGAAGTCTCCTCGGCCATAAACATTCCTCCAGGCTGCCGCTTCAACCCAAGATGCCCATACGCAACAGAAAAATGCAAAAAAAACGAACCAGACCTGATCGAAACAACAAAAGGTCATTTCGTTGCATGCTATCAAGCAGAAGCGTAACCCAAACCCTTCAACTCTGTTGGCAAAAGCTCCAGGGAGGGTATATCGGCTAGCGGCTAAGACTTATCTTTTAGGCTTCAGAAAAATGGACCATTGAAGCGAGGAAGCAGCATCCATGCAATCAACATACCAGCAGGTCAGAGGCTGAATAGCAGACAGCTGGCAGGGGAAAAATGGGCCAAATCTCAGGTTCAGACCAGAGTCAGCAAACTCTGAGACATTGTCGCGCTGCAAAAATCTTCAGAAAGGCAGCCTAGAATGAGTACGAAATATGCGTTACGTATTCGTCTAGCGCGCGCTAAGTGTTCCATTCTATATAAGGCAAAATAGCATTGAAGCATCGAACTCCACTCTACGCCAGTAGTTCTCCAGTTTTTCCATCGAATACGTGGATCTTTTCCTCGCTGAGAACAACCCAAGCTGATTGGCCGACTTTCACGTTTTCAGCAGGCGTTGTTACTGCTACAATCGAATAATCTCCAGCCGCTAGGTGACTATGGACTTCTCTTCCTATGGACTCGCACATTTCTACTTTCGCTTCTATGGCGTTCTCTTGGTATTTGTCGGCTAGCCTGATATCTTCGGGCCTGAAACCCAGCACTACTTCTGATGCTTGCGTCTTCTTCAGTTTCTCTTCTGTCCAGTCAGGGAGTTTAAACGTTGCAAATCCTAAGTCTATCGTAAGGTTCCCATCTTTCATTGCAAACTTGCCATTGAGCATGTTCATAGGAGGGCTTCCGATGAAGCCGGCCACAAACGTGTTCTTGGGAGCATCATACAGTTCATTGGGAGCTGCAACTTGCTGCAGGATGCCGTCCTTGAGAACGGCCACTCTGTCCCCAAGACACATCGCTTCAACTTGATCATGCGTGACGTAGACTGTCGTCGTTCCCAATTTCTGATGTAGTTTTTTCAACTCCACTCTCATGTACACTCTCAGTTTAGCATCGAGATTCGCAAGAGGCTCATCCATCAGGAAAATCTTCGGTTCTCTAACGATCGCCCTTCCCAACGCAACTCTTTGTCTCTGGCCTCCACTGAGCTGCTTTGGCTTCCTATTTAGAAGCTGCGAAATACCCAATAACTCGGCCGTGGCCTTGACTCTTCTCAGAACTTCATTCCCGTTCTTGCCTCTGACCTCAAGAGGGAAAGCTATGTTTTTGAAAACCGTCATATGCGGGTAGAGAGCATAATCTTGAAACACCATTGCTACCTCCCTCTGCTGAGGCGGCAAGTACACTCCGTGTTGGGGGTCTCGTGACGAGTTTGTTGTCAAACCAAATCTCCCCACTGTCGGGTCTGAGCAAACCTGCAATGCATAAGAGTGCCGTGCTTTTGCCACAGCCCGATGGACCAAGTAGGATGAAGAATTCCTTTTCTCCTATGTCCAAATTCAGATTTCTGACAGCTTGAACCTCGCCGTACTTCTTCGTCAGATTCTTTATGACCACTCTGACCAGTTTAGATCCTCCTAGCCCTTGACAGCACCTGCCATGTATCCCTTCATTAAATATTTTCCTAACACGAGGTAGACGATTACCAGAGGCAATGCATACCATATTGCTCCAGCCATCAAAACATTCCATGACGCGGTGGTTGTTCCCTTCAAGTTTGCCAAGGCGACTGAAGCTGGCTGAGCTTCAATTCCTTGTGCCAATATGAGTCCGAATAGATAATCGTTCCAGATGCTTGTAAACTGAAACACTCCCGACACGACAAAGGGCAATGCTGAAAGCGGCAAGAGAATTGCTTGATAAATCTTCAATGTTCCAGCGCCATCGGTTTTCGCCGCCATCGTGAGGCTTTCGGGGATGTCCTTGTAGAAATTTCTGAAGAGAAGAGTGCACATAGGAATTCCGTAAACGGTATGCGCCAGAATCAATGCGCCCACCGTGTTGAAAAGGCCCAATCTGGACATTGTTAGCACAAGTGGGATGAGCACTGTTTGATAAGGGATGAATATCCCTATAGAGAAGAATAGAAAAAGCATGTTTGAGCCTCTGAACCTGATTTTCGAAAGCACGTAGCCATTGATTGAACCGATTAGGCAGGAAAAGATTGTGGCGAATATTGTGAACGTGAGACTGTTCAATAGAGGTCGTTCCATTGTTTGAAAAGCGATCACCCACGGCTCCAGTGTAGGAGATAATGGGGGGACAACGGGAACTGTTGTGATCACATCCACATTCGTTTTGAGCGAAGTTGTAATGTCTGCCCAGAAAGGCATGACAAAAGCGACCACGAAGAGGACGAGCACAAAATAAAGCAAGATTCTTGTCGATCTAACGGTTATCACCCTTCGCTCCTCCTAGAAGACATGTACAAATATGGCACAACTATAACCATCACAACCATGAACAGAATTGTTGCAATTGCGGCTCCATAGGCATAGTGGTCTAGACCGAAGGTTTCTCTATACATGTCTAGGGGCAAAACGAAAGTAGAGTATCCAGGGCCTCCAGCGGTCAGAATATTGATGAAGTCAAAAGCCTTAAGCCCAAAGACCATAAGGATGACAAACGTGGCCAAAGTGGAAGATTTCAATTGTGGTATTATGATTCGCCTGTAAAGTCTGAAACGGCTAGCACCATCCACTTCTGCTGCCATTACCTGCGACTCCGGGATGGATCTTATTCCCGCAAGGAACAACAGCATAGTGTAGCCAGAGAATTGCCATACGAGTGCCAAAATCACACAGTACAAGGTTAAACTTGAGTCAGTAACCCACCCAGACGCCAGAAAGCCTAGTCCAGCACTTCTTAACAGAGTGTTTATGACTCCACTAGTAGGATCGTACATCCACGCCCACAAGGATGCTGTTATTGCAAAAGAGAGAGAAAAGGGCAGAAGGTATATTGTTCTGAAAACCCCTTCTCCTCGTACTTTGTTGTCCAAAAGGATTGCAAGAACAAGACCTAGACCGATGGTGGACGGCACAAATAGCAATATTAGCAATAGATTATTCACAAAGGAAACCCGAAATACCGAATCTCGCAGTAATTCGGCATAGTGACTGAAGCCTACGATATTGTAGCTGGATCTGAGTTGATTCCAGTCTGTGAATGATACCAGCACATTATATCCGATGCTGGCGTACACGAAGTATCCCACCAAAGCAATTGATGGTAGCAGAATGAGGAGGCCGACCATGCTTTCTTTCAGCGGATGCCACCTTAAGTTCTAAGTGGTATTCGACCTTATATAAATACATCGAGCGCGCGCTATCGTTGCCCGACTGTTAACAGGATGAAGCATCACTCGTCAAGTTACCAATATCCGAAAAGAGAACATAAAAAAAGGAGGAATCTAATGCAGTGTCCAAACCTTGGTGAAGTCGCCAATGTTGTTGGTTATAGTCTGCGTCAGAGACGTTGCAGCAGCGTTTATTGCGGCACTCGAGTCTTTGTGATAACTGCCCGTAACGAGAGCAGAAATCATGTCACTAAGTGGCGTAGTGAATGACTGTGGCATCGCACTTCCGTGAACGATGCTTGGATACATGTAGGTCACAGTACCGAAGTCATTGAGAGCTGTCTGCTGGTAAGGTCCATACAGTGCCTTGTCTGCGGCAGTCAGATCGTTGCGCGCAGCGATGGAACCCTTGAGCGGATTGAACGTGTTCTGCCCTTCTTTTGATCCGACTTCTGTCAGCCAGAGGAGAGAGTTTGCCGGATGCTTCACACCTTTCGGATGTTCAAAGCAGTCAAGAACTAGAGCGTACATGTTCGAGGTCCCAGGTACGGGGAACGTTCCATAATCTGTGTTGTAGGTTGCGCCTGCTTTCAGGAATTCTCCGTTAGCCCAGTCACCCATTATGTTGAACGCTGATTCATTACTAATGATTAGTGCGGTTGCTCCGTCCCAAGTCAGGGTAGCATGATTTGCATTGGTGTAGTTCAAGTACTTGGTAAACTTGGTTAATGCATCTCTGAGCATTGTATTGCTGGCATCAGTTACGTTGCCATTTATGAAGTCCTGGTAGAAACCTATTCCCTCGCTCGCCATAATCTGTTCCAAGACGTGGGCTGCGGTCCACGGGCCCTGATCTCCGAGCGATATCACAGAGAATTTGGAGTCAGACATTAGAGTTGCGTTTTGGCTTAATTTGTCGCACGCCGCAAAGAAGGCATCCCAGGTTGTTATGGGGTAGGTGATGTTGTTTGCATCTAGAATGTGTTTATTGTACCATACGACGTTTGCTCTGTGAATGTCCAATGGAACGCCATAGTAGTTACCGCCGAAGTTGACCATGTCCTTCACTACCGCAGGAAAGACGGTGTCAAAGCCTTGTGAACTCCAAAAATCGTTTATTGAATCAAGGTACCCTCCATCTACGTATGGCTTCATTTCGTAGCCTGCGTGCACTTGGAACGCATCAGGGGCTTCTCCTGCAATAACGAGAGGTTTGATGACTGACCTGAACACGTATCCTGCGCCGCCCGCGACAGGGCTTTGGATCACGGTTACATTATATCTGTTCTGGAAAACATTGACGAACGCATTAATGGCTGCGGCTTCCCCGCCGGAAGTCCACCAATGGTAAACTTCAACCACATCAGCCGACGCAGGAGGCCTCGTGAAGTACCACACTCCGGCTCCAACGACAGCACCCGTGATTATGATGGCCAAGAGTATAGCATAAGCTGCTTTCATTGCACCAGAATTCTTCTTAAACAATTTTCCACCAAGATATCTGTTTACGTGTTAGCGTCTTTTTAAGACTTTCCTCTTGAAGCATTGACGTGGCATTCCGCGGTGGATGATTCACAGTGTTGTCATAGAATACCCCGCAGTTCAAGATTGTCGTGATTGCAGAAAAGATCTCGCTCTAGTCAACTGAATTCCAGAAGCGTGAAACAGATGTTTGTCGACCATAATAGGGCGCGCGCGCAAAATGAAGGAGATACAAGTCTTCAGTGGGAGGAGAGCGTGAGCTATATCAGCCAACGGACTAAGACTTATCTTCTAGATTTCGGAAAAATGGACCATTGAAGCGAGGAAGCACCATCCATGCAATCAACATACCAGCAGGTCAGAGGCTGAATAGCAGACAGCTGGCAGGAAAAAAATGGGCCAAATCTCAAGTTCAAACCAGAGTCAGCGAACTCTGAGGCATTATCATAGAAACATCGTCACCATAGCTGGCAGCGGCGCCGTCAACGCTCTCGGAGGAGGCATCGTAAGCACGTATGTTTCATTGTATTTTATCAGCATCGGCGGAGACCCCATAACCCTCGGTCTCATGGCCTCAATAGCAGCAATAATTCAATGTTTCGTGCTTTTTCTCGGCGGATTCATCGCAGACTACTATGGCAGAAAAAGAATAATCATCATAACGGGCTTCTACAGCATACTGTTCCCTCTTCTATATGCTTTCATCCAAGACTGGCGCGTCTTCGTCATCGCAGCTATAATGGGCTCTTTTGGAGCGATATCCAGTCCGGCTTCACACGCTACGGTGGCAGATTCTATTGCTCCAGAAAAGAGAACGACTGGGATCGCCTCGCTTCAAGTTATGTCTTCTTTTCCTATGATCTTCGCGCCGCTAATCGGAGGATGGCTTATCAAAGAATACGGCACCGCAGATGGCTTCAGACTAGCATGTATGATTACAGCAGGAGCCGCGCTCGCATCAGCTTTGATCGTCTTTCTTTTTCTACGAGAAACCCTGCCAAGAAAAGAAAACCCAAAGATCAGAACGCCCGAAAACTCCATATTCAATGACTTCAGAAAGCGCGTATCGAACTTGCCAAGCAGCCTGAAAGCCCTTCTTGTTGCCTACGGGCTCATCGCATTCGCAAACGGACTTGTTGGCCAATTCTTCATACTCTACGCAATAAAAATAATCGGACTCAACGCGCTAGACTGGGGAATAATCATCAGCCTTCAGTTTCTGATAGCTACTCTGCTCAGAATCCCTGGTGGATGGGCAAGCGACAGATTCGGAAAGAAGAAAACAATGACACTATCAATACTGACCTGTACGCCGTTCACTATCCTCTTTGTTCTCTCAAGCTCTTTTATCCAAGCGGGAGTCGCAGCCCTTCTTTTCGCCACTGCAGGAATCTACTACGCACCTGCTCATGAAGCGCTACAAGCAGACTTAACCCCCAGGGAAGTGAGGGGACAAGTAACGGCCTTTTGGGACATCGACAATGCCATTTCTGCAGCACTGGGGGCGCTCACAGGCGGAGTCCTGTTTCAGACAGTCGGGCCGACAACCCCGTTCTACCTCTTCACCGCGGTTGAGCTAGCGGCCGCGGGATTAATAATTGGCGCCGTCAAAGAACCAGCGATCAGAGAAAATTGAAAAACATCAGGCCGCCTAGGCGGCTTTACGATTTCAGTTTCCTGAAGAAAGGCTTCGAACTCTTCTCTTTCTCGTACCGTGGAAAAACTTCAAAGATTTCCAAGATGGCACTGCAATGCTTGCATTGCACGTAACTCTTCTCACGATTAGCCGCAAACCAGAAACCTTCGGTCGAACCGCACTTTGGGCAGTTCTTCAAAGACTTTGCGAAAGCATCGATTTCATCCAAGCTCAACTATGTTCCCGGTTTTTGTAAAGTTTGAAGACCTTTTTATGCATTATGTAGCACTCGTTCACGTGTCACATTTCTTATGTCCATGGCAAAATGTCACACAGTACCAGAAGGTATCACTAACGGGAATATAGAACAAAATTACATATGTGACTAAATACCACGGTTGCACAAGTTTTTCAGGAGGATGGAGAGAAGACGGCATAGATCCGCTTTCAGGGTAGACCTCAGAATGCCATGGCAACAATATTGCCCCTAATCCTGGCTTGAGGAACAAACATGGAGCATCGGGCAAAAGGACGCGACAATGCAAGAATACTGCTAACATTACTAATGGCAGTGATAGCCACGTCACTGCTCATGCATACTGGAAATATTATTTCCAACGCCTCATCCGGCAGAGTGATAGACATCTTCACCCAGAAAGCACCATTCGACGGCAAGGGTGCAAACCAATCAAGCGACGCCTTCGAACCCCAAGAATTGGTCATTCTTTACGCTCAAGTGACTTACAACGATTACCCAGTGGCGCTCAAACTCGTTGCATTCAAAGTCAACGGCCCGCCAAACACTCTTGAGAACATCACGGTCACTGGTTCATCGACAACCAATGACAGCGGAATCGCCGAGTTTTCATTCAGAATTGCGTGGCCTTCGGAAAGTCCCGAAGCCAAAGTGATCGGAGAATGGAATGCTGTGGCCACCGTAAGCATTGCAGACCAGACGGTGGTAGACACGTTGACATTCCAGGTCGGCTGGATAATCAGAATCACTAGCATAGCAACAATGAATGCCAATTTCGAGCCCCAGAACAAGTTTCCAAGACAAAGCCCAATCGTCTTTGACGTAGTCGTGGAGAACATCGCACGCATAGCAAAGGTCGCAACAATAACGATCGACGCGCTATGACAAGCTCCAACGCCCGATAATTCACATACAGAAGGAGAATCTGCTCTTCCAACCTGGGAAGACTCACATCAACGCATCTTCGCAAATACCAGCAGATGCTACAATAGGACAAGCCACAACTTGGGCATCGGCTTACACTGCACCAATTGAACAGGGAGGTACTCTGTACAGCCCAGCGGTTTCCACGAGTTTTGAAATCACAGGCCCCATAGGTCCCGTAAGAGATGTAGCTATTGTCGGCGTGATGCCCTCGAAAACAGATGCCATTAGCGGCGAACCAGTTCAAATCACGGTAACCGCAAAGAACAAAGGAGATGAAACAGAATCTTTCAACGTCACACTATACTACGACAACGTGACAATAGACAGAAAACCCGTTTCGAACTTGACTACTGGAGCTGAAACGCAGCTCATTTTCCAGTGGAACACAAGCGATGTCAATCCTGGAAAATACGTCATCAAAGCTGTAGCAGATACCGTAGAAGGAGAAACCAACACAGAAGACAACACCTTCGTAGACGGCACTGTAACTATCGAACCAATGCTCAATCTCAACGTGATCATTCTCATACTAATTATGGTACTCCTACTCATCGCAAGCCTGTTCCTGTTGTTCCTGCTCTGGTACTCAGGAAAACGCCGAAGAAGGAGAAAGAAACAACCACAGCCCTACTACACGATTGCTTCTCGTCCACACATCTAGGATGTTATCGGTTTAGAAACGTTCTCAAGGTCGCATGTTTCTGGCAAAGGAGATACAGTAAGACCCTCTGTGTGTTTGGATATGTGCAATCACGACGCCGCGCTAGCGACGACACTGAGAGAAAGCCTGACTCATAACCTGGCCAAGAGAAACGAAAACAAGAAAATCAGAACAATCTCCTGAACGGGAATGAGAAACAGTTCTATGGCAGTCGCCGAATGCGTTAGGCCTTTTGTCAAGCAGGGATTACCACCACGAAGGACTTCTACTCGGTTTCTGACCTCTCACCAAGGACATGCCACAGAGCAAGCATCAGATACACTGGAAGAGTCAGCACCAATAAAGACACAAAGAACAGCAGTAGGGACATCTGCCATTGACCCAAGCCAACAAAGAATGGGCTTATTGGGGCAAGCACGATAATGAGCGAGATTGCGACTGCAATCATTGTCCAGATAGCGGCGATCATCTGTTTGACGTTTATCGTAATCTCCAACAACTTCACCTCCCTATCTAGAACGCTTCCTACATTTCCTTCTCCCTAACTTGTAACAACACTCTTCACAGATAAAGGCTTATGGAAAAAACTTCTATATCTAAACTACTCTAACAACACCCATTGCAGCTCAAAGTCATCATCAGAAGGACCATGAGGTATCATCTTAATTTCTTGCTGTAGTGACTCCAGATTGGTCCTGTGACGATTATGGACGCCGACACGGACCGGAACATCACCAGAAGTGTTCAAAACGGAATCTGAAGTTGCATCAATTATCATCTTGGATCAGTGCAGGCTCTGTATGAACTGGTCAAAAGGCAACATTGCCATGACTGAAATCCAATTGAAACCAGACATAACTCAAGAAACGACATATGCCAAGAAGAGCAACAACAGTTTTTATCTTATTTGTCACATTGTCGTATTGGGAAGCGGGAGAAAAGGAGAAGGCTTCCATTACATAACAATACTCCGGCTTAGCCCAACCACCACACCCACAGTACGATGCCGAAAGACCAAGAGCTGCCAGTGAGCAATTGAACGCACTTTTCATGTTCTCAGAAAGCCCAGCATATTCCGCGAGACCATGGTACTCACAGACGAACTTGACGAGTCGAGAGTTCGAGTCGTGTCGTTAACAATGAAGCTCAGCTAGAGGACCCAGCCGCGCGTTAGAACAAACATAATGCGCTACACGTCATCTGAAAGACTGGTCAACATTGCTGTACAGCCATAAACATAACCGCTGGACAAACAGTTGTCGCAGTCTCAGGGACGCCGAAACTTGCTGAAAGAACAGTGGTACAAGGCACTGAGAAGAGGGAAATAGCCTCGGCCGAAGTCTCACTAGACGTTGTTGGATTTAAGAGAACGTTGGAAAGGCTGGAGCGCAACCGCGAGATGAAGGAAAGGCAGTAGTGCGCGTTACATTTTTGGCGAGCCCGCCGGGAATTGAACCCGGGACCCCCGGGTTTCTGCGCACTTTTCGCTTAAAAGCCCGGTGCTCTGTCCTTACTGAGCTACGGGCCCTCTATGGGCCTTGCCTTTCGTTTCTGTAGATTCGAGAAAGGTCTTTTTTAGTGTTTCGATTGAATTCAGACTCCCTCACAGAACCGTTGGAGATTCTCAAGGCTCTGAGGCATTTCGCAGCTAAGAGTGAGCCCCTAGAAAGCCCTAAAAAACTCGGTCATGTTGCATTTTTCGGTGCTATGAGATGTTACCTGCGCGCTTCATTTTTTAAAGATCGGTCTTCTTTTTCAGAGGCACAGCAAGCTCTTCTAAATAGCCGGCGATATATGCGCATGTTAACAAAAGTTAATTCTTCTCGCAGAAAATTAGGTGTTCGGTGCAAGAATTGATCTCATGGAAGTATTCATTCAAGAAATTGAACGAAGAATATGAGCTGGCGAGGAAGAAAAAGAAGGCTTTGGACAACTTGCTGACGGCAGGCAAAATCTCAGAAACAACGCACGATTTATTCGATGGTGAAATATCAGATGCTTTGGCAGAGATCGAAAACCAGAGAAAAGCATTGGTGGAGAAGATGGCTTCAAAGACGGACGAACTGGGAGAGCAGATAAAGACGCTCGAGATATTATTCGCAAACTTCGAGATTCAACACGTCACCAATGAGATAGACGAGGAAACATACCTGCGCGAGACTGACCTCCTTAACATGGGGCTCGAGACTACGAGGCATGAACTGGACGCCGTCCAAGAAGCAGCAAACCAGCTTGCCGAAGGACTCGCACCGCAGCAGGCTGAACCACGCGTAGAGGCTGAACCGCCTTCCCCAGAACAGCCTATCACACAGCCAGAGGTTAGACTTCTAGAAGAGCCTGTCCCGGTCTTGGAGAGCGAACCGGCAGAATCTTCTCAGGAGATCGTGGTGGAAGCAGTGTCGCCGTGCACGGATGAGGCCCAGCAGCCCCACGCAGAGGAGAAAAGCGAAAAAGAGCAAGAAGCTTAGCAAACACCAAGCTCCTTCTTTTTTTGTTCAACACATTCTCTATGCAGAACCTTATATTCGTCCATGACCTCCTTCGGTTTGAGTGTGCCCATGGTTGGCCAGTAGGACCTTGATAAGCTTTCATGAAAAGCTGAAACAATATGACCTAGGTGAGGGGCACCCTTTCAGGGGAGACCGGTTTGTCAACGCGATGAATTTCTTCACAAATCACGGTCTATTCAGCAATCCTCAAGTTGCCCTAGTTCAGCCCGAACCGGCCAGCGTCCAAGACCTGCTCCGGGTTCATGACAGAGAATACGTCGAGTTGATCTTTCGACTGGCGCATGAAAACAAGCCGTACGACTCTGAAACCCCTGTTTCTGCCGAGATTCTCGAAGCAGCGCTGCTCATCTCAGGGAGTGCGATTGAATGCGGTGGGGCCGTTGTCGAGCACAGAGCCGAGCGGGCTGTTTCAGTAGGCGGAGGTCACCATCACGCAGGCCGAGGCTATGGCGGCGGGTTCTGCCTGTTCAACGACGTGGCAGTTCTGGTGGAGTACCTCAGAGGCAAGCATGCCCTAGAACGGTTTTTGATTCTGGACTACGATGTTCACTTCGGAAACGGCACCAGCGACATATACTACAAGGACCCAACGGTGCTATACATTTCTCTGCACCAAGACCCACGGACAATTTTCCCAGGAACAGGCTTCACATGGCAGATTGGAGAGGATGCAGGCAAGGGATACAACGTCAATGTGCCTCTACCGCCAGGGACTGGCGACGACACATACCTCTACGCCTTGAACGAAATCTTTGTCCCCATGGCAGAAGAGTTCAAACCTGACATAATAATCGCCAACGGTGGAAGTGACCCTCATTTTGCAGACATGCTAGGAAGTCTAGGGGTAACGGCAAACGGACTGTTTCAAGTCTCTCGGCTGATCCGAAGGACTGCAGACAGAACTTCCGAGGGAAAACTCGTTCTTATACCCGGTAGCGGGTACAACCCTAAGGTTCTGCCGCTCTGCTGGTACAGTCTGATCGCGGGCGTAGCAGGTTTGGAGTTTGATGAAAAAGAACCATATGAGACGCCAGCAGAACCTGTTGGCTGTCGAGGAATAGTAGAGAGCACTGTCGACGAGCTGAAGAGGCTGCTCAGAAAGTATTGGGGCTGTTTTGGCGGTTTCACGATTTCGGGTGTCCTGTAGAAGGATTGACTCAAGTTCCTTCGCGAAAAAGCTGTGAGGTTTCTGTCAAAGCTTTAGGCTTTAATAGTTGATTCGATTGACTTACAGGCAAAGATTCGGGGTAGCGCCTATGGAAAATCTGACGAGGGTTCGAAGGCAATTTCCTGTTACAAGGAATAAGGTGTTCCTCAATCATGCTGCTGAGTCTCCGCTTCCGAAGCCTGTCGCGGAAGCTGTGAGGAAATATGTTGACAAAGCTTCCAGATTCGGCGGTGCTTCAGGTGAGTTTGAGGATTTGGGGAAGCAGAGTTTCGCGAAGCTTATCGGGGCAAGGCCAGGAGAGATAGCCCTCATCGAGAACACTTCCATGGGCTTGAACATAGCGGCGAACGTGCTTCAATACCCGCCAGGGTCGAAGGTCGTCACGACCGACCTTGAGTATCCGTCAGTGGTTTATCCATGGTTGCGCAAGGTGCTGGGGGTCAAGATACATTACGTCAGGAATGTTGATGGAAAAGTCTCATTGGACGATATGGAAAAAGCAGTCGACGACAAGACGGTTGCCGTGGCTATCAGCCACGTTGAATACGCTAATGGCTTTCGCCACAACTTGCACGTTCTGAGCGAATTGGTCCACGAGCACGGAGCCTACTTGGTTGTCGATGCGATACAATCAGTCGGCACGATGCCTATTGACGTTGTGCGGGATGACGTTGACTTTTTCATGGCAGCCGGGTATAAGTGGCTGTTGAGTCCTCCTGGAGCAGCCTACCTCTACGTCAAGGATGAGCTCATAAACAAGCTTGAACCGCCCTTTGTCGGTTGGGCAAGCGTAAATCAAGAAGTATTCGAAACAGCAGATTTCTATGATATTTGGGACTTGAAGCTTTCCAAGACTGCGAGTCGATTCGAAGTTGGCTCTCCCAGCACGATGAGTTTTGTCGGCGCGGCAGAAGCGATGAAGATGCTGCTTGACGTTGGAACCGAGAGAATCAAGACAAGGATAGCGAAGTTGACAGACCACGTGATAGACTCCGCGAAGGACTTAGGGCTCAAGCTTCAAACTCCCGAGGAGAAGTCGTGTCGTTCGGGAATAGTCAACTTCAAAGTGAGCAAGCCTCTGAAGCTTGTTGAACGACTGAGGAAGAAGAAAATAGTTGTTTCCGCGAGGGCTCAGGGGATAAGAGTTTCTCCGCACTACTACAACTCTGAAGAAGAAATCGACAAGCTGATGCACGAGGTAAAAAAAGCTGAAGCGTGACTCCATGGCCATGGCAGTTCTCCTGGACTTAGAGGGCACCCTGGTTCAGACCCCATGGGAAGACTCAGAACACGTTCAAGAGTTCAGGCAACAGACCAAGAAAAAGCTGACAGAACTCGGCATTCCGGTCAGCTTGCTGGCAGGAATCGAGCGGTCCACATTGATGCGCAACATCGCAGCGGACTTTGTTGAAAAGAACTTCGCGAAAACAGAGGCGAAAAAGTTCTATGCAGAAATGGAAGGATTCCTGAAGCAGTATGAGCTTGATGCGGCGAGAAGGTCAACTCTCTATCCGGAGACTGTGCCGACTCTGGAAAAGCTGAAGGGCCTCGGAAAAGGAATTGGACTGGTCACAAACACTTCGCGAGAAGCGGTTGACATCGTCTTTGCATTGCACGGGATCGGCTCTTTCTTTGATGTCGTCGTCACGCGGGATGACGTGAAGAAGCTGAAACCAGACTCAGAAGGACTGCTTCTAGCTGCCAGTAAGCTAGGTGCAAGAAACTTCATCATGGTTGGCGACTTACCTCTCGATGTTTCAGCTTCGAAGAAGGCAAAAGGAACGGCAGTGCTTGTCAAAAGAGACCACGAGAGCAGCGCAGATCTTGAAGCAGACTACAATGTTCATTCCTTGACTGATGTACTAGCCATCGTCCAAGTGCACATCGAGAAGCGAAAGTGACGGTGGCCGATGCATGATAGAAGTGAAGGAAATCAACAAGAAAAGCAGGTCGCAAGTGATTGGATCAATCAGGTCAGATGTAATCACACACGTTTTCGCTTTTTACGACATACAATACGATCCAGAACACACGACAATGCATGCCGCTTTCAAGGATGACAAGCTGGAAGGATATGTCCTTACATATACGGCGACTGATGTACCAAGTGTAATACTGGAATGCCCCGAAGATATCGCGGCAATGCTGCTTGAAAAAGCCCCCACGAACAATTTCATAATGCACATGCCCCCGCACCTTCTGGCGGTCGTGCATGGAAAATATCCGAACGAGAAACATTACTTTGAAAACTGGATGCTGGTCAAGAAGGGTGAAGCAAAGTACTTCGGATCTGACAGTGTGAGAAAGCTTGAAGGAAAGGAGGATGCTTCGCGCCTTGCTGCCCTTCTTTCAAGCCGGAAGGACCGTCCGAAGAGAATGCTGAAGAGGTACACAGACTGGATTAGCAAGATGCCTCTCTACGGCGTCTTCCTAGGAGACGAGCTGGTATCTTACGCGGGTTCTTTCATACAACTGCCTCAAGTCTGGATGATAGGCGGCGTGTACACGGCTCCCAAGCACAGGAGCAAGGGATATGCGACCTTGGCAACATCGGCCGTCACAAAACAGGCACTGAAGAACGCAGACGCAGCCGCGCTATTCGCGAGGTCGGACAATCATGCGGCCATCAAAGTCTATGAGAGAATCGGGTACAAGAAGATAGGTGAAAAAGTCTGGGTGGACGTCGGCACAGGCCTCAGACCCTGAACTAGCCTTCTTTCTCCAAAAGGTCTTGCAGCAATCTAATCGCAGACCACGCTGCAAGCGCGCTCGTTCCAGGGTTTTCAGGATGCGGTTCATTTTCAAAACGCAGAGACATCGCGCCATGTTTCCATCTGACGCTTATTTCATGCGTGTTCCTTCGTACATTCGGGTCGGCCACAACTTTCACCTTCACCTTGGCTGGGCGAACGGTCAAAGCCAACGTGGCGGCAACGTTCATTTCCCTCGGAAAAAGCTTAACAGCTTCCTCAGCTGTTCCCTGATAGACTATCTTCTTCAGTTGGCCTTCGACCCCCAAGACCCTCGGATTCTTCCTAGTGGTCAGAATAACTTCATCTATTCCCGCGAGTGCAGCGCTCGATATCGCATCAAGGCCCCCGATCGCGCCAGATGGAACGTGGATACGGCTTCTGTCTATGTTCGATTCCAAGAGTGCGCCCGTGCTCATCACTATGAGGTTAATGTTTTCATGCAAGATTCTTTCAGCATATTCTTTCACAGCTTCTTGGGACGCAGCCTCGACGATAACTGCAGGACGGCGCTGGATCATTTCATCAACGCTCCTTACGACCTTGGAGGCGATGGCCAGTGACTTCTGGAGTCCCTGTGCTTTCTCGGCATTGTAGTCGTACAGAATCAGCTCGTCGCATCTGATTGTGCCGTTTTCGCAGGCTT
This sequence comes from Candidatus Bathyarchaeota archaeon, assembly GCA_963769845.1. GTDB lineage: Archaea > Thermoproteota > Bathyarchaeia > Bathyarchaeales > Bathycorpusculaceae > JBGQMW01. The sequence goes on from CAVYNL010000023.1 coordinate 18,616, forward strand.
CTGCTATCAGGCTTCCGATTGCTCCGCAACCGATTATGCCGACTTCTTTCATCCTTTACCGCTTCCAAAATGCGCTGCTAGTACTCCGTCGCCAAGTGCACATTGTACGGCTTGACTTCTCGTCCAGTGCCTGCTTCAGCAAGAACTGCGATCTCCTGAATTTTGCACGTCCCTACTATGTCTTCACGACCTTGCGTTATCATTTTCGCAGTCTTTTCTTTCTCGGCGTAGATTGTCACTTTCGTTATCTTCGCGTTCAGTGGGAGATGTTTCTCAGCTTTCTCTCTGCGGATTTCTGTAATTATTGCCATTATCACGTCTCCCTGTTCTTCAGCTTCCGTATCGATATGTTTTTGGTCGAGAGTCGGCCAAGAAGACAAGTGTATGCTTTTACAGTCTTCGTGTTCAGCGTACATCGTTTGAAAAATCTCTTCTGTCAGGTGTGGAATTATTGGAGCTAGAAGCTTGATTATCGTATGCAGAACTTTGTGGAGGGTGAATTGGGCGGCTGTTTTCTTTTCTTGGCCGTAGATTTCGGGGTTGTACAATCTGTCTTTGACGGCTTCCAAGTAGCAATCGCAGAAGGTGTGCCAAGTGAAGTTGCGTGTTTCTTCTAGGGCCGTGTTGAATTGGCATTTTTCCAAGGCATCCGTCACTTTTTCGGTTAGCCGTTCACACTTACTGAGTATCCATCTGTCAAGATGCTCAAGGGCAGGCTCTGCATCTCCGCTGATTGAGTAGTCTTTCAGCAGGTTGGCAACGAAGTTTGAGGCGTTGTAGAGTTTGATCAGAAAGCGCCATCCGTATTCGACGTCTGGCAAACGGAAGGGTATGTCGGAGCCCGTTGCTCCTCCGCCTGCGGCCCACTGTCTGGCCGCGTCAGCGCCGTACTTGTCTAGCACTTGCGGTGTGGCAACGTAGTTTTTCAAGGATTTGCTCATCTTTCTGCCGTCTGCCCCGAGCACCATGCCGTTGATTAGACAGCTCTTGTAGGGAGTTTCATCAAACAGTGCGAGGTGCCTCACCATGAGGTAAAACGCCCATGTTCGTATGATGTCGATGCCTGATGGGTGTACATCTGCTGGGAACAGTCTTCGCCAATCCTTGCGGTCTGGCCATCCCGCGTGCACGGCGCATGATATTGAAGAGTCCATCCAAGTGTCAAAAACGTCCGTTTCTGGGGCAAATTCGGTTCCACGGCATTTTGGGCATTCTTCCAGTCTTGGCTTTTCAGTCTTCGGATCTATCGGAACCCAACTTTCTTCAGCCAAGATTACTTCTTTGCACTTTCTACAGTACCAAACAGGTATGGGTGTTCCAAACACTCTCTGTCGGCTTATTACCCAATCCCAATCTAAAGAACGGGCCCAGTCTATCAATCGAATCTTCATGTAGTCTGGGTACCACACGACTTTGTTCGCGGTTTTTTCCACTCGATCCGTCAGGATTCGAGTTTTCATGAACCACTGCTTGAGTTCAAGAATCTCAATCTTCGCGTCGCACCTGTCGCAAAAGCCGATTTCTTGCGAGATCTTTTCGGTCTTCTCCAGCAGCTCAGCCTCTTCTAAGTCTTTGACCATCTGTTTTCTTGCTTCGAACGTGGTTAGGCCTGCGTATTTTCCGCCTCTTTCATTGATTCGGCCATTCTCGGTGAGTATTATTATCACAGGAAGTTTGTGTTGCAGGACTGTTTTGACGTCTGCCTTGTCGCCATAAGTGCATATCATAACTACGCCGGTGCCGAAGGCAGGGTCGACTGTTTTGTCCAGAATTATGGGCACTGTTCGATCTGTCGTTGGGACTTGAAGCTTTTTGCCCTCGTATTTTGCAAAGCGAGAATCTTCTGGATTCACTGCAACTGCAACGCATGCAGGTATCAGCTCGGGGCGCGTCGTGGCTATCCGAAGATATTCTTTGGTGCCTTCCAGTCCGAATCGTATGTAGTGAAGTGTGCCTTCGCGTTGCTCATAGTTCACTTCTGCATCAGCTATTGCTGTTTCGCAGCGAGGACACCAGTTTATGGGGTGTGTGCCTTGATACATGAACCCCTTCTTGTGCGATAGTATGAAGCTTAGCTGTGTTCGTCTCCAATAGTCAGGATCCATTGTCCTGTATTCTGTCGTCCAGTCTGTGCTGATTCCAAGCCTCATTATGCCTTCTTTCATTATTGCAACGTATTTGTCCACAAGTTGTTCGCACAGCTTCGTGAATTCGTCAGGCGGCATCTCTCTCTTCTTGATCTTGTGCTCTTTTTCTACTTGAACTTCAATGCCCAGGCCATGGCAGTCCCAGCCTTGCGGAAAATACACGTTGAATCCCGTTCATGCGTTTGAATCGAGCCAAAACATCAAAATATGTCCAGTTCAGCACGTTTCCCATGTGAAGGTCGCCCGAAGGATAAGGCGGCGGAGTGTCAATGCTGAAGGTCGGACGCTTCTTGTCATTCCAATCGAAATGGTAAGTGCCCATCATCTCCCATTTACTCTGCCACTTCTTCTCAGTCTCCAAAATGTCAAATTTCCTAGGCAGATTCTTCATACCTTTTTATCGCATCCTAGCATAATCTGGGCTATGTCTAGGAAAAGTAAATATACGGATAGATAACAATTATCCCCAAGGTCTTGGGGAGCTGGGACCGTGACCCGGCTGAGAGGACGGTTGAGTACCGTCGACCCTTGGAACCTGATCCAGGTAATGCTGGCGGAGGGAAAAAATGAACAGAAAGAAGACTCAGTTACAGGACAAAGATACTCGCAGAAATCGATTGTTTTCGCTGCACTTTCTGCAGTCTTGTACGCTATTCGCCCTTACACGCTTCCTTTTGGTGGTTCAATAACATCTGGGCAGCATGGTTCCGGTGATGTGGTTATCCTTGCGACGAGGTGTTCGCGTTGGAGTAGTTGCAGGAGCGATTTTCGGTGTCTTGGCGCTTACTTATCGACATCATGTTTCTCGGCGCCTCGAGCATCATTGCTAGTCCCGTGCAGGCCATTCTCGAGTATCCTGTAGCGTTCGGAATACTTGGACTTAACAGGGATGTTTCATAGGAATACTGTTACGTTTGCGGTGGCTGGAGCAGCCATCAGTGTGTTCGTCAAATTCCTGATACATTACTTTGTTGGGGTCTTCATCTGGTTCTACGTTTACGCATTTCCTGCAGAATGGGGCCAATGGTCATGGCCAGCTGTATACAACGGCAGCTTCTTGGCAGTGGAATTCATAATCAGCGCAATACTTTCTTATCATTCTCGTGAAAAGAGGAACGCTTGAAATACGCTCTTTGAGGAGAAGAATCTGACGGCGTGGAGAATAAAGCGCTTGACGGGAAGACGGCGAATCGAGTCTGGTGACAAACAAACGTAACTGCTAGAAAGACAGAGAAGGCATACGTAAGAATGGGCAAACTTCCGACTAGAGACCTGAAGAAGATGCTCAAGTGCATAAGAGAAGGACCCCAAATAGTCGTGCCGCCCTTGCCAGGGTACGACTCTGGCGTCCACCGGCTAGACGAGTGACACCTATTTGGTTGTGTCGACCGACCCATGCATCAACGTTCCACTAGAATGGTTCGGCTATCTGTTGATCCATTATGCAGCTTCTGACGTAGCTTTATTTGGTGCAACCCTGAGTTCTGCACGATAAATCTTCTAGGTCCATTATCCACGAGTCCCACGGACTTTCTTTCAGTCATGAAGCAAGCTTGCGGAGCAGCAGACGACCTTGGGATCGCGATTGTCACTGGGCACACCGGAACCTATGATGGACTGTCGACCTTGGTAGGCGTCTGCACGGCCTATGGCACGATAGACAAGAAAAGACTTGATAACACCAGGTGGTGCCAAGCCTGGAGATTATATTTTGTGCACTAAACCTCTGGGCTTGGAGATTGCAGCGAACCTAGCACTGTTGAACCATACACTGGCTGAAAGGCTCTTTGGGACAACGCGGACGAAAGAGCTTGCAAAGCTTGTAGCCCTTGCAAAGTTGTGTCAAAGAAGCGTTGACTCTTGCCAAGACGAAAAGTGTACATGCGATGCATGACGCGACCGAGGGCGGTTTGACAGCAGCTCTGAACGAGCTTGCGGAAGCTTCCAACACAGGATTCAGGTTGAATCTGACAAGATACCAATTGCTGATGAAGTCCACGCGCTCAAAGAAACACTTCCGTCTCTCAGATAATCAAGTTCTGTCGATGTCTTCAACGGGCACGATCTTGGCAGCAGTAAACCCTGAAGGCAAGACCAAGGTTGAGACAACTCTGCGCCAGAATGGCATTGAAGCAAGCATCATCGGTGTTTTCACAAAGAACAAGCGACGCATTCTCATGCGTGATGACCAAGAAACGCCTTTTCCAAGGGAAGCTGACGACCCTTATGCCAGAATCCTTTCAGGACTAGTGTAAATGTTGAGGCGTTTGCCCCTGGCGAACCCGATCAGAGTCAAACCCGATTCTTCAGCAAGGGCAATTCCCGAATCCAGCGCGGCAGCCAAAGACGCCATTACAGGTACGCCTGCTCTCGCCCCCTTCAAGACTATATCTGCCGTCAGCCTGCCTGTCAAGACGATCATAGAGTCATCTAGAGCAGTCTTGCTCATGGCTGCAAAGCCTAAGACCTTGTCAACGGCGTTGTGTCTGCCTACGTCTTCCGCGAAAGCCACAAGATCTCCATCGCCGCTATATATGGCAGCCGCGTGCACGCCGCCTGTCTCTCTGAACGTCAGCGCTTTGTGATTTAAGCTACCGACGAACTCCAAGACGGATTCGGCTCTTATCTTTAGCTCTGACCTGATTTTGGCGAGCCGTGGCGAAGGCTGAAGTGGCGTGTTGCTTCCGCATGCCGTGAAGATTACGCGGGCAAAATGCTTTGCCATTTTCAGTCTTTTCTCCAAGTCAACGCTGTCTCTTAGTCTGATGCGACAGGATCCTTCTTCCTCGTTCAACTCTACTTCGTCTATCTCCTCGATAGATTTGACTATGCCCTCGGATAGGACGTGCCCTATTGCCAATTCTTTCAGGTTTGAAGGGGTGCAAAGGATGGTTGCATAGTGACTTCTGTTAAGGAACACGTACAGAGGTTTTTCTTCGGCTACGAGGTCCGTTGCTCTTCTTTTCTCCCTTTTTGAGATATCAATTCTTGTGATCTCGACTTCAAGCATGGTTATCACTTCTTCAGTTCCGAAAGGATAAAGTCCACGATTTCATCGGCAATGCTCAGCTTCGTTACCGACTGCAAGCCCTTCCAGCCAGGTTGGCTGTTAACTTCAACGACTACTGGTCCTCTTGGGCTCTCTAGAATGTCCACGCCGGCGATCTTGCATTCGATCGATTTCGCCGACTTGACCGCAAGCTTCTCGATTTCGCGGTCTGGCTTGATATTTTCCGGCCGAGCCCCCTGACTGTAATTGGTTTTCCAGTTGTCCGCGACGCGTTTCATCGCTGCTATGACACGGTTTCCAACGACGAAGGCGCGGATGTCTGAAAAGCCGTGTGGGACGAACTCTTGAAGGTATATAACTCCGTGGTAGAACCTTATGGACCTGAAGACCGTGTATGCGATTTCTTTGTCATTCACTCTGGTTGCTCCGATTCCTCGGGAGCCAAAAATGGGTTTCACCACTACGTCGCTACCGAGCTCTTTGAAAGCTGTCAGGGCTTCCTCGACGTTCTCGCTCACTGCTGTGCGGGGCACGGGTATCCCGTCTTCTTCGAGAATCGCCAGTATGTCATACTTGTCCACGCAGTGCTCTATTGCTTCAGGCGGGTTTATGATATACAATCCTGAACGTCGAAGGCGGTAGAGAATGTCCATTCTGAAGACAAGCTCTTCAAGCGACCCCCGCCCGATCGGCCGGACTATCACTGCGTCCAGTTGCTCTTTGATGCTGTATTGATGGCTTTTTAGCAGGGGGGCATACCCAACATGGGCCATCAATTGTGGGAAACTGAAGCATGTACATGGAATGTTGTGTTTCTTCAGTGCCTCCCGAAGTTGTGCTGAACTGTAGGAATTTCTATTCTTGGTTGCGATGCCTATCCTCAAAAAGGGACCCTTCCGACCAGTATGTCAAAGATGCTGATTGACTGTGTTCTTAAAGCTTCCGCGGTGCGCCCAGACTCAGAAGGCGTGAACATAGCGGACAAGTTCTTCCACTTTTTCGGTTCTTTCGGAGAGGTTGAAGTCCAAGTATGCTCCGTGTTCGTTGAAGTAGGGCGGGCCTTTGCGAGAGAACAACGTCAAGACTCTCCCATCGTGATTTGTCTTGAACCCTTCTCGACAAGGTTCATGCCCTCTGATTAGCACTTTGAGACGCAAACTGTCCAAGACCTCGTCGGTTATCTTCTTTCCGAACAGCTTACCCGCGCCACGTAGAGAAGGACTTGTTCTGTCTACAGTTTCATCTGGGTCGCTCCAAAGCATGTCCTCTAGCAGTGATTGTTTCGGATGCTTCAGGTGGGCGAAGGCCAAATCATCATACGTTCGGGCTTGTTCTGGCAGGCCTCCGTGGATCATCAAGTATTTGCCCTGAACTACCGAGGCATTGTAAAGGTTTTGGTGAAGTGCAAGCAGCTTCTTGTACGCTTTTATCCACGTTTGGCCGAATCTTGCCTGAAGCTGGCCTGGTAGGTCGTGCGGAGAAGCCATCAGATCCTTTGGGCCTTCGTGGTTTCCGCGCATTAGGACTGTTTGCCGTGGAAAGTGAAGCTTGAGCTTCAGAACAGTGTAGTAGACCTCTGCGGAAAGGGGACCACGGTCGCCGTAGTCTCCAAGGAACACGGCGATTTGATCAGAAGCGTTTTGCATCCTTCTAAGAATGTTGCTTTCGTCTAGAATGTGAATTAGACTCTCAAAGTCTCCGTGCAGATCGCCGATGACGAGGGCGTTTCCCGTGGGTTTTATCTTGACGAGTCTTCCGAGAATCTGGAAGTTACCGATCTGGCCGTCTTCTGAAGATAGCATTGACGTGGTTTCTTCAACCACTCTCTGGAATTCTTCGCAAGATGATTCAAAAGCTTCTTTCACAATCCTGGAGAGGCTGGGCTGCAACAGTCGAGCCTCGAACTATTCAATATGGACCTTCTTGCCCAAGAATCCCATGATGTTCTTCTCGATCTCATTCTTGTCCGTGCTGATGCTTTTGATTGTTTCGTCGCGTTTTCTTTGCAGGGCTTCTCTTTCAGATTCAACTATTCCTTTTTTTCGTCCCAAGTGTTCAAGTTGTCCTTGAAGTCTTGACAAGTCTTGCCGCGTTGCTTCTATTTCAGTCGACGTCGAAAGCTGAGCCTTGCGCATCATTGCTTCCTGACCCTTCCGGTGAAGCGTTACCAGAGAATCTTTGTTTGTTATGCTGTCTATTATTTGCTCTGCCTTTCGGATTTTCTCAGGCTTGAGCTTCAGCTTTCCTTCCGAAACAGAGCGGGCAAGTTTTCTCAGTATCTCTTTCAGGAGGGGAGTGCCTGACGTTTCGGTGGCAAACGCTTCGAAAGGACTCTGTATATACTGGTCGAGCTTGTTCAGTTCTTCTGGAGTCAGACCGCTTCCTCCTCCATGAGTTGCGAGTGACTGAAGCTTCACGAAGGGCTTTTGAAGATGTTGAAGGCTGTGTCTCACCTCGACAGACAGAGTCTCTATTTCTGTGCTTGTCTGATCGAGCTTGCCCATGCTTCCCTTGCTTCTGAGGTCGCTGATCTTCTGTTGAATCTGGGCAATTTCGCCTTCAACCGAGGCTTTTTCTGCTTCGATTCTTGTTTTCTGATTCTGCAGTGTCGCCAACTGGTGTTCGTTGGCTAGGATTTCATCGATTAGCTGGAACGTTTCTTCTAGCATCTTGGTCTTGACGTATTCTTTGGAGAGGAAATATTCGAGAGCTCTCAGAGTATCCTTCGCTCTGTCGAAAACTGCTGAGAATTTTCTTCTGTCAAGAATGAAGAAGGGGGAGATTCTGGGGAACCAATTGGCAACATCCGTGTCAGTGACGGCGAAAGCCTTCTGAGTGCCCTGCACGAAATCCTCAAGCGTTTTGTATGAAACCTGCTCGGGGATTTTGACGGTGCGCACCCGGTCGACGAACAGCCGGGCGAGCTTGTTCATGGCTCTGGCCCTGCCGTGGGTTCTCATGTTCCTCTTTTCTATTTCCTTGGCGCTGTTGTCCAGCAGCATCTTGGAGGCTTCAGAAAGGCTGTCCAGGTTTTTTCGCATCTCATCAAGTAGCTTTCTTGCCTTGGCGTGCACGGGAACGAAAGTCTGTCGAGTCTCCTTGTCTAGCCAAGACCGAGTGTCTTTCGAAGGAAGTTTCACTTCAGACAATTGTGTTCCCATACAAAAATATGCTGAAGGCATATTAATCTTTCAAGACCTGAATGTGCGTACCCTTTTTTGAGTAATTACTCTTAAATAAGAAGTCCAAACTATCATAGCACAACAATTCGAGATGAAAACGCATGGACGCAAAACAGACAGCATTCGTTGCAATGATGAGTGCCATGGGTATCGCACTCTCTTTGATCTCACTGAACATTGGACTGATATCGGTCGCAGTCCCAGGTCAAGGTGCCGCCGCCTTGGACCTTTCTCACCTAGCAACCTTCGTGGCCGCCATCTTCGCCGGACCCTACATTGGCGCAACAGTCGGATTTCTAAGCGGAATCTACGCAGGCTACTACTTTGGCTACGTGGCAGGCGGTCTCGGACTGCTTTCGCTTATAGGCGTACCCATCGGAAAAGCGATGACTGGGCTACTAGCCGGTTTTCTTTACAAGAAGCTGGCGATAGGCAGCAGTTCTCGACGCTCCGTTTGGGCCATTCCGATCACACTCTTTTCTTACATTCCTGAGTCCATCTACACGACCATCTATTTTCTGTACATAGTCACGTTAATCGGCACTCCAGCAATGTCTTTCATGCTACCTCTCGTCATTCCAAAAGCATGGATAGAGATAGGAATAATGAGTCTCATAATGGCAGTGCTAGCCGGAAACGCGGGATTCAAGGAATTCATAAAAAGATTGTTTCCTCTAAAGGTAGCGCGCGCGAAAACACAGAACAGTATGAGGTAAACCTAGCTTTTCTCTAGGTGCCGAAAGACTGTTTTATGGCTTTGTCATTGATTTCCCCGTTCATGTATGTATTGCCTGTTTTCACGTTATTAATGATTAGAACAGCAGGCGCAAACAGGTCAGGGTCTATCTTGTAGAAGTCAAAGTTGGCGTCTTTGAAGATGTCTTTGAATGGCCTTCCATACGCCTTAGAGCTTGATGACGGAGCTTTCTTTACGATCTCTCTGAGTTTTTTCTCGTCATCGTATTTCACAGTGTAGTGGGCGGTTCCACCGTAGAGTATGGCATCGTTTGTTCTTGCCATCGCCATCGTCAATTCAGGGTGGATAGGTGCTATGGGCGCGTATCCAAAGGCGTGCAAGACGCTTTTCAGGTCTAAACCCAGTCTTCTCAGCTTGTGTATGCCTGTCTCGATGATTCTGCCCGAGACTTGAACTGCGCCCGAAACGCTCGTTGTGGGGGTCAGGATTATTGCGAGGTTTTCTGAGGATACCTTGCAGTCTTTGCAGAAACGTCCCAAGATCTTCTGAGTCGGCATCTTGTCTGTTTCCAGGACCACGATAGCTTTGTCACATTTGTCTGAGTACTCAATTTCTTCGAATATCTTCTTCGGTTTTGAGGCCAACGCTCTTGCTGGGCCCGAGCATATTGCAGAGAAGCCTTCTTCATTTATCTGCCAGCCTGCGTACTGCGAGCCAAGAGTGGCTATGAGTGGATTGTCTGAGTAGACGAGTATCGTAGGAAGCTCAATGTCCCCGTATCTTCTGGAGGTTATTTCTGCCTTTGCGCAACCGCCCATGCAGATTTCAGTTATGAGTCTTCCTGCCTCGTAACCGCCTTTGGCTTCTATCCCAGCGTCTATGACTGTAGTCCCAGCTACGGTTTCGCCAATTTTAACCCCGTACAAATCAGGGCTGCTGCGCAGCTTTTCCAGAATTTTCCACGCGAGGCGGTTTACGCTTATGACTTTTCCCAAAGAGTTTTCCTCAAAGTAACTTTTCATAAGGGCTTAGTTGTGGGTTGTTAGTCTTGGACACATAAAGTTTGCCGTTTCCATTTTCTGCGAGGTCGCCTAGAAAAACGTAGAAAGGGCCTTCTGCATCTTCGCCTTCTTCAATCTTGGCTTTTTTCTTCATGCTGTCTACCGTGAAGGAGGGCAAGATGGATTCGACGGCGCCTCCGATGATGATTTTTCCGCCTGACATGCAGGCTCCCGCCCTGCCTCCGCAACCGTTTTTCACGTAGATGGTTCCTTCGCGCATGCGCAGCCCAAGGAATTGGCGTGCATTCCCAAGAATCTTGATTAGGCCATCCTTCATGTAGGCTCCAGCCTCGTTCCCTACGTTCCCGTGGACCACTATTCTTCCTTTGTTCATGCCTTTTGTGCTGCCTCGGTAGGGTGAAGCCAGGTAGTCGCCGGCGTTGCCGTGAACCTCTATTGTACCGTTCTTCATCATCGAGCCTGCCCATCCTCCGGCGTTGCCGTGCACGGTTACTCTTCCGCCATGCATCTCGGCACCCAAGTGCATTCCCACGTTTCCTTGGATGAGGATTTCCCCGCTTTTCATTTGTGTGCCAATTCCCCTGACTCTGGTCAGGTCGCCGCGGATTGTTATTCTCCCGTTTTCTTGCTGATCGTCCGTGCTGGATTCAACGACTTTGAAAAAGTCACTGAGAGGTTTCTGCTTGTTTCCCTCCCACACTTTAAGGGCCTCTATCTCCCGGAGAGTCTTTTCCTGAAAGACATCTGGGCTTATGCACTCGGCAACAATAGGCAACAGGAATTCTCTGGTTGAGGTCAGCTCGATCATCTAGACACGTGCCTGAACGCGTATCGGATATGAGTCCTTGAGACAGCCTTCGTTCACTGGGTAGTTTTCGTACTCGACTGTCCAGTACTCCTTGAACTTCTGTTTCAGGTCATCTGTAATTCCGCGCTGTTCAGAAACTTGGACGTCGAGCCACATTGTGCGTCCGTCGACGTGCTTCAGCACTTTCCCGTTCGCAACCACGACTTTTCCGTCTTTGATCGTGAATGCTGCGCGTTTGAAAGCTCTCCTTAAGGTTCTGAATTCTTGCGAGGGGTCGGTCTTTTCGGGGTTTATGCTGTAGATTGCTATGTCTGCGTCTGCTCCTATGCCTAAGTGGCCCTTCTGCGCTAATCCCAGCGCTTTGGCCTGTCCAGCTCTTGTTACGATTGCTATTTCTAAGAAGCTTAGTTCGCGGTCGATCGAGGGAAGGAGGCTTTTGCTTTGTGCTCGGGTGTTGAGCCTCTTCAGTGCTGCTTGTCTTGCCTTTTTGCTCATGAGCCATGCGATGATTCTGGGGTATGAGGTGAATGGCCCACCGTTCGGATGGTCTGTGGTCATGAAAATCTTCCAGCTATCCTTTATCAGAAGAGCTAGCTCAAGGCCTATGGACCATTGAACTGCGTTGGCGTAGCTCTTGCGGTGGTAGTGGAAGGGTACGATGCCGGCGCTTGTCTCGGTCTCTACGTCGTGGTTTACCCATTTGTGTCCTGTGAGTCCATAGAGTCCGTATTGGAACGGTCCGTCGGCTGTCATGGTTGTCGTGTCCTTGAAGACTATTTGGCCCATGTCCAGGGTCACGTGTGAATGGTTGTTGACGTAGTTTGCTATTGGTTCCGTTCCAGGTTCCAGTGTTTTCCAGTCGTCTCCTTTGAAGGCGCTGAACTGACAGTGCGTTATGTGAATCACTGGTTTTGCGTCGGTGGCCAAGTCTTCAACGCACTTCATCGTTTCCAACGCGGTAACGTAGTTGCCTGGTTTGCCCAGGTTATTTGTGTGGACGTGAATCGTGTGAGGAAGGTTCAGGAGCTTGTTCACTCGGCACAGTCCTCGAATTATCTCGCGAGGGGTTATGCAGAAGTGCGGAACCTGGTCATCCAGGCTGTTGACGTTGTGGCCGAATCCCCATGCTTCCAGACCGCCGGGGTTGACGATTTTTATGGCGTAGCCTTTTGTTGCGTCCAAGAGCCACGCTACGTGCCTAGCGCATTCGTCGATGTTTCCGCTGGCTAGATGTTCGAGCACAAACCACCAGTCGCCAAGAAGAGGATAAGTCGCCTTGTCAAGCATCGGAGTGTCGTTAAGCTCTTCATGCGTGTGCTTCGCCTCCAGCGGAGGCATCGAGGGGTTCATTATGGTCGTGTATCCCATGCGCGCATACCGGTAGCCGGTGGTGAAGGTTGATGGGATGGATCTGCCGACGCCTGACCTTGTGGCAGAAGTCTTCCTCTCGTAGTCTTTGAAGTGGTCTTCTGGTCTCAGGAGTCTTCCCGTGTTCACCTCTGAACCGGCAATGTGAGTGTGGATATCTACCCCGCCGGGCATCACGACCATTCCAGATGCGTCAATCTTCTTTGCCTTGCGTTCATTCACTTTCTCGACGATCTGGCCGTCTCTGACGGCTATGTCCATTCTCTGTCCGTCGATTCGGTTGAGGGGGTCGTAGACGAAGCCGTTCTTGACCAGGAGCTCCACTCAGGCTGCCTCCTCGGCCTTTTTTTGGTGAAGCTTTCTGACTTCCGCGAGAATCCGTTTCAAAATCTGTGCGTCTGGGAGTATGCCTTTCGGCGGGCTGACCACTTTCTTAAGTGGGAGTGGGACGTGGTCCATGCGATAAGCTGTTCCGGGCGTCTCTATTCCCACGAAGGCAGAGGGAAAAACGATGTCAGCCATTTGGCTTGTTGCGTTGAAATGTGGGTCGATGACAATAAGGGGGCTTCTGACTAGATGCTCGACGGCTGGTCTTGGCAGGTTTGCTACGGGGTCTGAAGCGACGACTAGAGCGGCGTCTGATTCTTTTCGCATGAGAATGTCAACGATAGATGTTTCGCCTGGGTTGTAGCGAGGGTAGCCTCGCGAGAAATCGACTGCGTAGGGGTAGCCTGTCTGCCAAGTGAACACTGTGTCAGCTCCTGTGACGTTGAAGTGGCCGCGCATGGGCATTATCACGAATTTTGTCCGCGTGTTCAAGTCACGTGTTAGGGAAAGCGCAGCGTCTATGTTGCGTGCTTTGCCGCTGCTCATGGTCAGGCCGAGTCCGAAGAAGATGACGCCGAAGTTGCACGTTATCATGGCGTCGGCGACTTCTTCCAGGTACTCCACGGGAACGCCGGCAACCTTGTCTACGTCGATCTCCTGGTCACGAATCAGAATTCTGAGCGCTTGAAAGAGTTCATAGTCCTTGTTCGGTTCGACTTGTATAAAATAGTCTGCAAGCTCGGCGGTTCTTGTTCTCCTGACGTCGACGACGATGAGCTTGCGGCCTTCTTTCAGTATTGCTGGGCATGGCGCGGTCTTCGTCGGTCCTGCAATGTCAGTTCTCTGTTTGGGAGATATTCTCAGGGCACTTTCGACCTTCTTCTTGGCTGTTGAGGCCTTGGTTTTGACTATGTAGTCTCTCCATTCACTTCTCTCGAATCTTCCTTCTGAGAACATCGTGTACCGTTCGATGTGTCTCGGATGAGCACTCCACGGGTTGCTTCCCCAATAAACAATCAAATCTGCCCTGTGCCTAATCTGTCCAAGAGTACAGGTCGAGATGCCAACGTCCTGAATGCCCAGGACAGAAGGGCCATGACAAACTGTAGACGTATTGTCGATCACTCCGCCAATCTCTTCGGCCAACTCGATGCCCTCACGAATTGCCTCACAGCTCGTCGAGCTCCATCCATAGAGTACAGGGTGGGCTGCGTCTGTGAGGATTTCAGCCGCCTTTCTCAAAGCTTCCTCCATAGAGGCCTCGACGAGCTTGCCACTTTTTCTAATAAGTGGCTTCAGCAGCCTATGTCCATTGTAGCCTAGGAATTTTGCTTCACACATAGAGCATCCGTTCTTGACCTTGACAATTCTTCCACGGTCAGTCTGCAGTTCTATGTCGTCGCAGAGGCAACCGCAGACGGGGCAAGTAACAGGTTTACAGGCTCGCATTTGTTTCCTTTCCAAACTGCTTTCTGAGAAGTTCTTTCAGACTCATGACAGACTTGTCTGGGGCGGCTTCTACTTCTGCTGGAACCCCTTTGAGGGAAGGCATGCCAATGCTGTCTGTCTCAGGGTCAGCGATCGCGTTCGCCCACGGTCCGTAGGGGATGAAGACCAATCGTGGATGTGGGCCTCTTCGGGACTTTATTGCCCTGACGACAACTGATCCGTGCGGTGTGGAAACTTGGACGGGAGTCTTCTCTTTTATCCTAAGCTGCTTCAGGTCTTCAGGGTCCAGGTAGCACACTGCAACATTCTCCGCATAGTCTTCGGAACCCTTTCCGTGTTCTTTGCTGACACCCTGCTCTATCGTTCGTCCAGTCACCAATAACACAGATAATCGTGTCCTATTCTCCGATTTCAAATTCATGTCAGTCTCATTATGCATGCGATCACTCTGAAGTAGTTTGAAAGCGTGAACGAGCTATTTAGTCTAACTCCTTTTTCCTTGGAAATCGACCAATATGTTCAAGCTGTAGGCGCGTTGCTGCTGGTCATCGGGATAATCTCGTACAACAGATGGGCTTAGAGAGAACGAGACTAAGGCCTGTATCCTCCGAGAACGCACAGGGACAATGCTGCACCTATTATGTCAGCCGTGGTCCCAGGGTTCAAAAGATTGTTCGACTGTCTCAGCTGCTGATCAAACCTGTGCAGGCTTTTCGTTCCGCTAGCTGTTTTCAGTCCGCCAAGGTCCAGCACTTTTCGGGCGTCGGCTGAAACCTTTCGGGATCTCTCAAGGCCGACTTTTCTGGCTATGAACGTGTCAGGCACGTTGGCCAAGACTTCCAGAAAAGTGTGAATTATGGCCTCATTCAGGTCGGTTCCGTTTTCCAATTTCTTGGCCAGAGAAGGATAAGCCATATCGAAAGTCACTGGGTAGTTGTTGACCCATTCAGAGCATATTGTGTCATATTTCTCGGCTATCTTGAATACTTGAAACAAGGAGACATTTTCTCTGAGAATCCTGGCTTCTGATGCAGGATCGTTGATGTCGAGGTCGGGTGCTTTTCCAAGGCCTCCGGGGTTGGCGATCTTGATGGCCTCGTACAGGTTAACCGCATCTACAGGCGTTGTCGATTCAACGACAAGCTTCAGGGATTTCCTCAGCCTGCGAAGGTTAAAGCCCTTTCCAACTGATGTCATGCCAGCAGCAACGGCAATCGGCGAGAGTAGTATTATTGTGCCGAGCAGCGTGTTGCCACCGTGTTGCCACGTATCGATTTCTGCCACACAGTCTTTGATCAGTTGGCCAAGCCCGATCTGAGTCAAGGTCGATTTTCCTTCGGCGACAGCAGTTCCCCTCTCAGCTGCAAGCTCGAAAACGGGCGCTGCCGCAACAGATGAGGCGAGAAAATGCTCAAACCTCGTGTTTTCGAAGTTCGTGACGATACTGACGTTTCCAGGCTTGTGTGCACTGGCTTCTAGCAGAATGGCAAGCTCCAGGCTTTGGGAGATCTGTCGAGATTTGTGGCGTGGCATTGATTAGCCTCTCGTTCGACGTTATTGCGGAAAGTTTTATTAACGTTGTGTAAAAAATTACACAACAAGGAGAAAACCGGCGGAAAAGTTGACGCTCATACCTTCGAAATATCCTCATGCAACGACATCTCTAGCCTTGGCTTCAATGTTGATTTCAATTGCGCTCGCATGTGCTTTCTATCCGGTCTACTACGTACTTGGGACATCTGCGATGATTACATTGTCTAGCATAGTGTTTGCTGGGTTGACAGCTCCATTGCTTGGACCGTTATGGGGAAGCTTGGCTGGACTTGCTTTCGGACTGGCAGTTCCGTACGTTAACCCCGTCGTCTCGATAGGTGTACTCACGTTCTTGAGCCCAACGGTCGGTGCGGTGATGAGCAGTCTTGTACTGTTCGGCAGGTGGAAAGAAGCTACAGTGATCTTCGCCGTTGAAATGGCAATATGGTTCTCTCATCCATTTGCTTGGTATCAAGACATGTGGATCGTGACCTGGCAGTACTGGGTGTTGCTGGCCTTCATTGTTGTCCCTCCTATAAGGAAGTGGTTCTCTTCCGCGATAATCAACAGGAACCCCGCAAGTCTCACAGCTGCCTTGTGGTGTCTCGCATGGATTGCGAGGATAAGCGATGTGGCGACTGGAAACAACATTGGCGTTTGGATAAACAATTGGGGAACTCCAGGCATGTACATGTATTGGGTTCCGGTAACTGTCTACTACGCAATCGCAGAGTCGCTCACCTGCCTCGGAGCAGCTCTTACTGGCACGGCAGTCCTGCTCGCACTCAAGAGGGCCAACATAAGAATAATCGCACTTGACTTCTTCCAGCAGAAAAAAGGCGCTAAGCCGACAAGCTAACCGTAGGTTCGAGAAGTACGAAATGAAAGCCAGAGAAGGAGACTTAATAGAGACGAGTAAGGGCATTCTCTTCGACGTGAAAGGGCTAATTCATCCTTTGGACCGAGTGATAGCCTTCATTCGCTATTTTCCAGATCAGAAGGGAAAGAGAAAAAAAGCCGGAAAAAGCTACGCGAAGGTCTATTCCCTTCCAAAAAGATATGCATTGTTACGGCAGAGATATCCTCAGTATCTCGTGTACGACTCAGTTTTTGACGAAGTGTTGTGTGAAGTTGATGTTCGCGAGGTGAGAAGACATTACACACCTTGCGAAAAACTGAGCGAATTGCGCGTGTCGGAAAACTTGGATCCTCTTGAGAAAAACAGTTTGCAGCTAGCAGAAAAGTTGAAAGAGGAAGCGAGAATAAGATGGGATGCCCTTGGAGTTTCTGGCTCTGTTCTTGCTGGACTTCACACGTCGAAGTCTGACATTGACCTAATTGTCTATGGTACGGAAAACTGCAGAAAAGCACATTCAGCACTACGTGCATCCTTCACGCGTGAACGTTCCCAGCTGAAACGTTACACCAAAGCGGAGTTGAGAAAGCTCTTCGATTTCCGTTCGAAAGATACAGCCATGACCTTTGAGGATTTCGTTCGAACCGAATCGAACAAAGTGATGCAGGGAAAGTTCCTTGATACGGATTACTTTGTGCGTTTCGTGAAGGAATGGAATGAAGTTGACGAAAAATACGGCGATGTTCAATACAAGAATGCTGGATACGCAAGAATCGAAGCGACGGTCGATGATGACTCAATGGCAATTTTTACTCCGTGCACTTATCGAATAGCGAATGCTAGATTCTTGGAAGGTTCAAGATTCGAGCCCGTGAAAGAAGTGGTGTCTTTCCGCGGCAGATTCTGTGAACAGGCCAAGGCAGGGGAGAGGATAGTTGCCCGGGGGAAAATCGAGCAGGTCACGGACACGAGAAGCAAGTCACAGCACTTCAGGCTGTTGGTGGGAAACAACCACGAGGACTTCATCGTTCCTCAATACAACGGGCTGTTTCGGTCGAAATAACTTATCTCCTTTTCAACCTCAATTGAGAAACCTGAATTCGCTAGAAAATCCTCCACACTGTGTACGTAGCTATCGTGGGCACCATAAGAGATTCCCATAAGCCCTTTTCCAGCGGCACATGCGATTATCTCAACTTTTGTCTCATTGTCAGAGGCTTGTTCTAAGGTGATCAGCAGAGCAGCATCGTTCTCAACCCTGAAGAAATAGTGTTCTCCCAAGATGACTCCTTTCAACGATTCTCCTGACTTACCAAACTTCCTTGCATATATGTCACCGAACTCTGCACTCAGAGCTTGGAAAACGTTTTCAAAAGGGCTTTTTACGTTGCACCTCAAGTAATGTGACGTCATGACGCATCCTCCGCTAAAAGAGCCTACTGCGATTCGAGCTCTTAAGGACTTGTTCGTAGTATCGCGGGCAATAGGTCAAGACTATTTGGTAGAAGCTGTTCCTTGGAGCAATTACCTTTTCCAGGTTCCCCTCAGCGCAGACAGCCTCGTCCGTGCGTGCTTGCATTCGAAACTCTTCCAAGTAAGAGACGATCCTGTTAACCTCAACAGCTTCTTTTGCGCCCTTCAAGATCTTCAGGGGTTCGATACGGTACACCGATGGGATAAAAGCAGAATCTCCATCGTCTTTGACCCTAGCCACTAATTTGGTCCAGCCCATCTGCTCGACCCTTGCTTCTGTGTTATATTCATTGGTGACTTCATCCCATTCTTTGACTGGTTCAAATTCCGTCTTTATGGTTCTGCCGGATTTTTGGTCTTTGTACAGCGCATAGATGAGTTTCCTGCGTTGATGCCGCACGTATTCTTCTGGGCTGTAGTTTTTGAAGCGCCAAGTCTTGCCTTCCACAGCTTGGTCTGTCATAAACTCGTTCAGAAACGGTGATGAACCGTTCTCGTAGAACTGGTCAAGGGACTCACGGAGTCTGGCTACATTTCTGCTACCGTATATGATTAGGTCAATGTCAGAGAACTTTGGATGGTAGAATCCGTGGAGTAGCGAGCCGAAAACGCCGAAATTCTTCACAGAGACGTCTGCGTGGGCGCATGTGAAATCTAGGGCTTCTTGCATTGCCGAGTGAAGATCATCTCTCGGTCTTGTCTCTACGAGTTCTTGGAGTCTCACTTCTGGCTTTCGTATTTCAGAAATGTCTCGGCGTTCAACTCCGACAATCTTTTGCTGAAGCATCTCGTTAGGGATCAGGTATTCTCTACGCTTTTTTCGTATGAATTCCCAGCCTTCGTCTCCGTAGAACTTGTAGTGGACGGTGTTCCCACCGTTCCTCAGCGCTCTAGGATCGTCAGATCGGAATAGTGTCGCAGGCGCATATTCAGGGTCGCAGAAGTAGGCGTTTGACGGATGGGCATAACCTAAGACGCGAAGAATGATGCCTTCCCGTGTAACGATTGCATCTCGATCCCTCAGTCTTGGCATGGCCAAATGTGCTCTTCCTCACTCGTTCCTGTTCCAACGACTACTTGATGGAAACTCTTGTCTGTTTGGAGGTTCTTGACATACTCAAGCATCCCTGAAACGCGGATCTTGTCTCCTTTCCTGGCGACGTTTCTGTAGCAGCCGACCATGGACATGACGCGCTTTGGAAGCTTGTCTTTGGACAAGACTGAAGCTTCATTTGCTGGAACGTAGGATGCGATGCCGTAGGTTGCTGGACGAAACATCGATTCTCTGTCGTCTTTGATCTTGCATTCAAAACTGACAGGATTCAAGGGCGTGTACTTGAGCTGTCCGTACTTGTAGTTGACCTCTTCGGGCTTGCGGACCGCGTTGTACATGAATACCCTGCCGAGGTATTTTCCCTTGTACTTTCGAGCAGCGTCCAGTCGGTTGCTGAACTTGTAGCTCAGTTTCCCAAGGCCAACGAGTCTGCTGATGGTTCGTTCAAGCCTGCGGAAGTTCCGTGCGCCGTAGACGACCAGGTCTATGTCCGAGTTTGTCCTGTGCATGCTGAGCGCGACAGAACCGTGGATGCCGAAATCCTTCATGCCTATTCCTGATTCTTTTGAAAGTAGGTTCACGAGGTTCAACGTCATCTCCTCCAACGCGTCTCTGCTTTTCTGGCGAGTTAGACGCTGCAGACACGCGCTTGGGACGTAGACTTTTTTCACGGATGTCAAGGGGACACTGATCACTTCTTTGGTTCTAAACGAGCAAAAAAAGACATAGTCTGGGAAATGGGCCCTGAAAGTTTCTAGGAACATCTGATAGTTGCGTGCAGTGTAGAGTTTCTCGGCCCTGAAGAGTTCTTCCTTTTCGTATGTCCATGTGCTGTCCAGAAAATCCAAGCGAAAGAACTTCTTGAAACGCGAAGGGATATACTTTGAAAAAGCAAAGACGCGTCCTGGCGGATGTTCGTATCCGAACACGTTGAATATGAAGCCTTCTCTGGTTACGAACGTGTCGCCATCCATGGGCATCCATCGTTGAGCAGGCGTCACATGCACCTCAGTAAGAGTGAGACAATAGGGCAAAAAAACCTATTGCACCGAGCCATAATGCTTAAAGAGCGAGTCTGAGAAAGCAAGATGAAGGAATCAGGTTGAGCACGGACCTACATCCCTACGTAGTTTTTCTTCATTCTGATCAGAAAGCCAGAGTGCTTAGCGCCATTTTCGGTTCAAAGGCAGCCGTTAACATCCTGAGGTTTTCGCTTGAGCAGGGGATTGCGTCGAAAATCTACCAGAAAGACCTCCTCATGAAGTTGGACTATTCTAACAAGACCGTTATTGGGAATTTGAAGTCGCTTACGAAGCTCGGGGTCCTCACAGAAGACATGGAGAAAGCTCACAAAAACAAACGTATCACCTGGGTTAAGGCGTATCAGCTGTCAGACGCTGGAAGATGGTTTGCACTCCTTATTGCTAGAGAAAGTGACCTCTCAGACGGGGAGAAAGCGGCGATTCTGCAGAGCCTTTTCAGAAGCTACATAAGATGGGTCAAAGATCTCTCTCAAAGACTGCACGTGGACAAGAGAGTCTTAGAAAGTGCTTTCGCCGAAGAGATGAATGCAGGAGAGCGAGGATGATGCCAGTAGTCATCCCTGTGGTCGGGGGAAAAAAATCTGGAAAAACGACCACGATCGAGCTGCTTGTAAAAGACTTGGCTCACAGAGGCTACAAGGTTGCTGTTGCAAAGTGCATTCCTGAGCCTGATTTCACAATTGACACAGAGGGAAAGGATACGTGGCGTTTCGCCCGTGCAGGGGCGAAGGTAGTTGTAGGAGTTTCTTCTGATGAAGTTGCCACGATTGAGAAAGTACACACTGCGAGCTTCTCACTCGATGATATTCTGAGAAGGTGCAGTGACGTTGACGTAGTGTTTCTGGAGGGTTTCAGAAAGCTGGCTGTGGCGGATAAGCGTTTTCCGAAGATCGTGATCGCGAAGTCTGGGGAAGACGTTGCAGAGGCGGTTGAGACTTTTGAGCCTATTCTGGCTTGTGCAGGGTCGTACAACACGGAGAAGGATTATCCTGCGATACCTTACGTAGATGTTCTGCTAGGTCCGAAGAAGCTTGCAGATATCGTTGAGAAGCTTGTTGAAAAATGAGTTGTAACTTGAGTGTGTTGGGGTCAGGTTATTGGGGTTTGGAGACGTTATTAGAGGGGGAGATGGGAGAAAGGAGATAGGGAAAAATACATAATAAATCTCCAAACCTTTCCACCCCGACGGTCAACACGCTCTTGTTACATCACCTTTCTAGAGTGCTTTGAAGGCCTCAGACCATCTGTTGTACATTGAGAGCATGTCGAGTGAGACGCTGGGTTTTCTTTCTTCGAGGATTTGTCTGAAATCGTCCATCGTCAAAGGTCTTGGCTTTGCTTTTTTGTCGTTTGCCATTCCGGTCTCGAAGAACTCGCCGATGAGCTTCAGCTGGGCTGATTGGGCTACGTCTCTGATGTCGCTTCCTGAGAAGCCTTCTGACAGTCTGGCAAGTTCATGCAAATCTACATCCTGGGCTAGCTGCAAGTTTGTCGAGTAGAGTTTGAACATCATCAATCTGGTGTGATGGTCTGGAAGGGGCACGAGTATTCTTTTCTGGAACCTCCTGATGAAGGCCCAGTCCAAGTCCCAAGGCTTGTTTGTGGCTCCGATAACGTAAACGTGCAGGTTCTTGCCCTTGTCAACGATGCCGTCCATTTCCTTCAAGAACTGGTTTCGAACGCGGATTTCGCCGCCGACCTCGTTTGAATGCTTGCCCATCATGGAGTCGAGCTCGTCAATGAAGACTATCGCAGCCTTCCCTTCGGTTGCTGACTTGCGGACGGAAGTGAAGAGCTTGGCGACGTTCTGTTCTGCTTCGCCCAGCCACTTGGACATGATCGAGGCAGCGTCGATCGAGACGAAGGTTGCATCGATCTCCGTAGCTACTGCCGCGGCAAGAAGGGTCTTTCCACAACCAGGCGGCCCGAAGAGGAGTATGCCTCTTGGCCAGCCCAGAGGGAACAGGTCTGGTCTTTGTACTGGATAGACTATGGCTTCTTTTACTGCCTTCTTTGCTGGGTCTAGCCCGACCACGGTGTCCCATCTTACGTTGGGTTTCTCGGTGACTATTAGTTCTTCGTAGCTTGATTTTCCTTCTTCTGCCGGTTTGCCCTGGGTTTCCATCGTTCCGTTTCTGCATTCTGCGTGCTGCACTGTTCCTACGGCCCCTTGTAGGGCTTTTATTCTTTCTTGGTATGCTATGGCGCGTTGGATGTAGACTTTGTTGAGGCCATAGTCGGGATATAGTTGGACGAGCTGCAGGAGGCTTTCGATGGCTTTCTGGTACGTTGTGATTGCCATGCCTTTTGCGCCCTGTTTGTCCAGCCGCACTGCTTCCAATGCGTAGTTGGTTGCAGATTTTTCAAGTTCTTGGGATGCGCTCATGCTTTTCATTCTCCAGTTTTCAATTCAACCTTTATTCTCCCTTTGGACCCCAGGCTTTCCAGGGCTTTTTCGATTTCCTCGTTTGAGGTTGACAAGTCGACCGAGCATTTTTCTAGGTCGATTTGTCCGTTTCTTTTTCTGAGGTAATCTAGAAGAATTTCTTCTAGCTGGTGATTTTCAACTTTCAAGGAGATTTCCTTGATTTCTGATTTTTTATAAGAAATGAGGGTTTGGGAAGAATCTTTTCCTGATTCTTCTATGCTTCTGTGGGTTGATGTTTCTGAAACGTTGGTTGTTAGTGCAACCATTTCTTTCAGTGCGTTCTGCGCGGCTTCTTGAATTTTGAGAGTGACCGGCGGTTCGGGAAGAGCCTCGGAAAGCTTTTGTTCAACGACCATCGTGACTTCGTTTAGTATTTCTTCACCGCCCGGTGTTTTTCTTTCAACAGGAATCATTGAAGCATCAGCGGTTATCTTGGTGGAGTACAGCGTCTCGCTTATCGTTTCGTTTACCTTGGTGAGCTCGGATGAAACGTCTGGCAGAACTTCGAGGAGATCTTGGGATACTCTTTGCAGAAGTCGCAGTGAAGGTTTGAGGTCTACGACGATGTCGCTTAGTTCTCTGATTGTTTCAAGCCTTAGAATGACACGTTCGATGGCAAGCTCTACGTCGTACAAGAACTTTATCAGCTTGCGGACTTCTGCGACTTCGCCTGCGAAGACTGTGGCTCTGTCTTTGTTGTTTTTTTCGTATGCGCCTACGCAGGTTTCAAAAAGAACTTTGTGTCTTTCTCTAAGACGGAATGATGCTTGGTTAAGCCTACCTTGTTGCACCCTGAGTGCATGGATGGACCGTGTGGCGGTTTCGCGGAGTGGTGGAGGGCTGGAACGGATGAATCCTCTGATACGCTGTCCCTCCGCCGGTACTCTCACTTTTTAATTTCTAGATGCCTGTTTTTCCGATTTCTTTGACGTAAACAACTACTGGCGGTTCGGGCAGCCCTGAAGCGACTGACAGTGAAGAACCTTTTGAGCCTTCGAATGATCTACCTTTCACCTCGTCCATCTTGGCGACGTCACCTAAGAGTGTGTTAGAAACTCTGCTTTTCGTGAGTTCAAGGTCGTTCTTTTCCATGTGGATGCGTTTGATGTTTTCCATTATGATAGCGAATGATGTGTCGTAGGATTGATTGTCCATTTTTCCTATTGCGTGTTCGATTTCAAGGTTCACGAGTGCGTAGTTGAGGGCTTTGGTTTCTTCTTCGCACGTGGCTATTTCGTCGTCTATCTGTTGCTTTAGAGTTTGTGCTTCGCCTTTCAGTTGTGCTAGTGCGCCGTCGAAGCTGTTGTGTAGTTCGCCGTAGAGTTCTTTGGGGATCTTCTTTTTGTCTGACAGGTCCTTGAGGGCTTGGTCTTTTCGCCATAGGAGCGGGATCTGGTCGCAGAGGATGGTTGCTGAGGCTTTGATTTCTGACAGGAGTGTGATGTCTGTGCCGTCGATTTTGAGGTGTTCGGAGCTGCGTTTCATGAATTTTCCGTCGCCTAGTTCTACGAAGACAGCGTCGAATTTTCCGCTTGGGGTTACTGCAAAGGAGGCTATTTTTCCTATTGTTCGTCCGTACTCGTCTTTCACGGGTTTTCCGACTGAAAGAAAAAGGTTGGGGTTTTGTGACATGTTTTTTTATTCCCCCGCGTTTATGAGGTTTCGGTTGAGGATTTCTCGCCTAGTGCTGTTGTTGGCAGTCCTGGGATTCCTGGTGGTAAGTCTGGGAATTTCTCTTTGACTCTTTGTTCTGCGACTGTTGCTGCTTCGTTGAGAATTTTGGCGGAATCTTCGTTCACGCTGTCGAAGTTCAGTGTCATTCCTGAGCCTGAGCCTGCTTCCATCATTATTCCGCTGAGCATGTTGCCTATTTCGCCGAGTTCGTTCTCTGCTTCTGGGAATACGCTTACTAGTCCTGCTCGTACAGACCGTAGGACGCCGACTGCTGGGCCGAGTGTGGATACTACGTCGCCTAGTTCTGAGACTGTGCGCAATCTTAGTACGATTTGTTCTAGTGCCAACCTGGCGTTTATGATGAGCTTCTCCATCTTGCGTATCTCTGACAGTTCGTTCGCAAAGACGTTTGCGCGCGCCGTGTCGTGCTTTGTGTAAGCGTCAACTATTCTTGCAAAGATTGTCTTGTCTCTCTGGCTGAATCGTTCTGTGGCTTGGTCTAGCTTCTGAACCTGCAACTCTATGCGGCGGACGGCAAAGTCTAGTCGTGGCTTCAGTGGACCTGGCGGCTTGACTGCCTCCTTGAGGCGGTTAGTGAACGGTGCTTCCTCTTTTCTTGTTTCCCATTTTTTGCTAAACCTTTCTGACAAGTTAGTTACCTCCAAAAGCACCAGAGTCGCAGAAAAGAACTTTAATGATTGTTAATATGGCTGAATTATGCGTGTATATCTGTAGAGCTATACGTCCTAGCTGAAACTGGTTTTGCCTTTAATTTTCCAACTAAAAGGGAATGTAGCTGGTTTTGGGGAAATACACAAAAAAATGTTAGTTAGACTAAAAAGCGGCTTGAATTCAATTGCTATCCAAAAGGGTGACCTGAATGGCTGAAAGGTTAAAGATTTTCGTCATCGTCGCACTGTTGGGGTTCCTGGCCGGAATCATAGCTCAGTTAACAGCAGACTACATCATACCAACGCTCATGGTGGTGCTACCGCAGCTCGTCCAAGTCAGATTTCTAGTCTCAGGCTTAGCAGGCGCATGTCTAACACTCGCACTCATCATGGTATGGGCATATGTCAGCGGACCCACAGAACGCTAACCTCCCTTCCCTCCCTTTTCTTTTGTTCTAACAATCCTTAAAACGAATCAGCGCGCGAAAAATTGTGACTTCGCCTTGTTACGTCATCGTCAAAGTCGCTCACTAAAACGCGATGAGAACCCTCCTGAATGGTGTTATCTTGGTCAATAGACTGGCAATCTTTGGACAGTACTGTAAACCAAGCGAATAGGCTGGCAGTAACAAAGACAACTCGCGAACCTTGGGAAACTCAACAGGCCAGAAGACTAATCGGCTTCCTATCATGTTGCCTTGACAGGCTTGTCGTTCAACAAGCAGACCTGCTTCGAAATGGACTCAGCAGCGGAAAAAGAGGTCATCCGCACAGCGTACCCGTACCTCGATTTCTTCATCGTCCAAGGTTATAGCGCATCGACCAACTTATTTACGTTTTTTGAACAGCTTGAAGCCTTCAACTTCAGTCACATACTCGAAACCTACACTGACCAGTTCTGATGCCTCTTTCACGGTCTTAGCAGCTCTCACAGTCCACTCGTCTTTATCGTTTCGCGCGCGCGCTCATCGGTCTTATACTAGCAGTCATAATAGTAGGTGCTCTTGTTTGGTATGGTCCAACTATCATTTCCTATTTTCAAAACTCTTCCTCTAGTTCTTCTGATACTTCTTATACAACACTGACTCTTAAAGATGGAATGAACAGTTCAGCTACACTTGAGTTCGGTGATACTGAATATGGTTCTGGTTACCAGGCTTCATTCCTGAGTTGCGGAACAATCTTCAATACAACAACTCACACACCTCACAATGGAGATACGTACAGAGATTTTGGAATAGAAGTGAAGGTAAACGACATTGCCTCGGACTACCTTTCAAACTATATCGTAATCTCAGTAAAGCCCTTAATTCTGAACTATGCAGCTTCACTACACTACACAAGATTAAACCTTACCCTGAATGAAGCCCAATTCGTCAATATCAGTAGTGGTATCGTTAATGAGACACATGAATACGCTTTCATGTATGTGATTTTTAACCTTCCTAACACATATGTGCAAACGCACACGCCCGGGTTGAGAGTATTCTCCGAGGGAAGGATAAGACTTATCAGATTTGGACCTTTACAGACAGACCATTTATTAGCGATAGCATGGCAGAGTTCCACATAGAAACCGTATTTTCAAAAATGGAATCAGGATACCTGATATTCTATGTGAAACCCCTGTACTAGTTTTTCCTTTCTCATGTTCCTCTCTGAGCCTAGCTAGAACCTTCTGAATCTTTAGGCTTTTGGGTCTTGTCTTGCTTTGTGTCAATTACTTGAGGTTCCACAAAACGTTTCCGCAGTCTATCTATTTCACTCGGTATGACCTTGAATGAAACGACAGCGAAAACAACGCAACCAACTACTAGAGTGATAACCATGGAAAGAGTGGTTAGCGAAAAATTCAGTTTCACTTCGGGCGAAATGCCAGCGGAGCGCGCGCGTGCGCGACTGCAGCGTGACTGGCGACAGATCGATTCTCTGTTTCACTACAATAAACACGTTCCTTCAAGATCTGAATGAAATGAAGCGCGAGCTTAGTCTTTCACATGTCTACTCTGGAGCGATTTTCTGGTACATCCAGACTAATTTCTCATGTTTGTCCTCCAATTCTTGGCCTTTTTGAAAGCCACGCTTTGCGTAGTAGTCAACTCTTTTCCCTTCATGTGTTTGCAGGATTACATAGCGGCAGCCAATACGCTCGGATACGTCTAAGGCAACACCTACGCACCAGTTGCATAGATATTCTCCCACACCTTTGTCCCGCCACTCGTTGTGTACTGCAAGTCTGCCTACGAGCAGGCTTGGATAAGACGTCAAAGGAACTTGCCCTTTCTGTCTTTTTTCAATTCTCTTTGCCAATATGCTGGACATTGCCAATGTAACGTAACCGATCATGGTAGTTTCGTAAAAGAAAATATGGGTAACTCCATGTTTTTCTTTCTGGTAAAGCTTTGCTTCTTTTTCCTTATGGATGAAATCATCGCATCCTAGTTCGTCGTCTAGATCGCATTTGAAGGTCGAAAGGTCATCAGAATAGGCTAACCTTCTATTTGTAATCTTGCGAGAATCTATGGAGGTCGGAATCATGAAGTAGAATACAAGAGTCTACTTTATAGGATTTTTCTTGTACAACTCTAAACACTTGTTTAGATGTTTCTTCTGTTGCCTACTCAAAGGTGCTCTATCTTGTTTGACAAATTTCTCAGCATCTTTACCCTCTAAAGTAGGCATATGTTTAGGTAGCATTGGTGATTCTCCAAACAATAGGTAGTAGTTAGTAATGTATAAATCTTATGATTTTGTCGTAATCCTTTTGGCTTTTTCAAGTCTGTTCTTGGGTTTTCCAGTGTTCTTCTTATGTGTTTGTTATCTTTTTTCGTTTTTCTAGGTATGATTTTTCGGTTGAACTTTGGGTTAGAGCCAGCGCTTGACGACCCTATGGGCGAGGACAAAACGTGTCCTAAAGCGCGCGCGTTCCTCACAGAAGCATCAAGCTTCAGTTGTCCCCACTGCAATAAGTCTTGTGTTGTCTACAGAGAGGGTGCCAACTATTGGGTGGAGTAATCACATCGCGCGCGCGACACTGTAATGTTCTATGAAACCCTCGTGC
>CAVYNL010000024.1:0-35248 GCA_963769845.1 Candidatus Bathyarchaeota archaeon
ATAAGCAAGCGTTTGTCAATCTTGACGGTTGGCTGAAGGAGGATTCCGTCTAAATGAATGTTGCTTTTCGTGTGTCCACCAGGAAATGACGTGTTGTCTCCTACGGCAATATGCACTGTTCCCAACACTTTTTCGTCTTCTAACACATTTCCTATCAGGCGAGCTTTCGGATTGGTTCCAATGCCAAGCTCAGCAATGTTGTAGGCGTTTTTGTCAGCCGCTTCCAAGATGCTCTTAAGCTTGGCTGCATCAGGACCAACGAGGCTTCGCGCCCTTCCGTCCTTCACAGCAATCTTAAGTGGCTGCCTCACTGACAGCCCCAGAGCGGTATCTACCATGTTGTCTATGACCAGAGTTCCGCTTGTTGACCCTTCAACTGGTGCTAAGGCGGCTTCCCCTGCAGGCAGGTTTCCCAAGTCGCCAGGCTTGTGAATCAAGCCCGTATCTCTCATTGGTGGGCGTTCCTTGATGCTCATCGTCAAATCTGTTCCCGAAGGAGTTGAAATGGTGACTGCTGAACCCTTCTGCACAAGCGTCGCCACTTTATTCGTCAAAGATGCTACTTTTTTGTAGTTAGCTGTTAGCCGCCGACGCTCATCATGCCTTCAGTTATGCTTGGCATGCTGGCGATTCTTGCACCTTGCTTGGTTGCGTTGCGCCGTGCATCTGTGTTTGAAAGCGACATGTAAGTAGGTGCAAGCACAACGTCAGCCGCTTTCATGGCTTCGGCAACGGGCTTTGGAGGCTCATCTCCATGACGTCTGGTAGGCTCCATAATCATAACGGTCGTTTTGGCTCCTATCGATGCTGCAGAACAAGCCAGAGTCTCAGCTATCTTTAGCATCTTTGTATCAGTGACGATCAGAACGGTTTCCTCTGGTTTAGTTTTCATGCAGGTTTCAACCGCGATTCGTGCACCCTTCATCATGGACATGTTCTCAAACAAACAAGACACCTCTTCCTCATCTGGGGCGTTTCTTTCACGCCAAAAACACATGGTAGGAAGTTGCTTAAAAAAGGGTGCACATCAACAGCCCGCTCGATAGTCGGGATTTGAACCCAGGACACATGGGGATGTCTCCCGTTATCCCGTTTGACATAGATATCTCCAATTAGAAACATGATAACCGTTGCCTAAAAGGACGGATAGAGAATTGTTCTATAGTTTGACATCGATTCAAGTTTGAGAAATCAACTAATCCCCAAATCTGCTAGTGAGAGTTCTTTCTCTAGTGCCGACAGGAAGGACATCGTTTCTTTGTTCCTTTTCTCGGCTAGTTCTCGTGCTGACTTGGTGTTTAGCATGTCATAGATAGGAATATATGTTTCGAAAGCGAGTTTTACCGCAGAATTAAAGGATTGCCTCCCACACCAATGAAAACCTCTCGCAATCCCTAAAGCACCTAACAAGTCAATTTTGTCTGCGTCCCAAACTATTTTCTCCTCAAGCGAGTTTAACTTGTTCTTGGAGTCAACATTATGAAGCAACACTATTCTAGCTATTTTTTGGGTCTTTTGTGGCGGGTAATGCACTTTGTTTAGAATCTCAGAAGCAAGTTTCGCTCCAGTTTCGTTGTGTGGTTGACCTACACACCGTCCCACGTCATGCAATATAGCCCCTACTTGAACCAATTCTATGTCCGCTTTCTCCTTCTTTGCTAAGAGAATCGCAATCTTGACTACACGGTCGACATGTTCATACGAATGAGCCGTTCCTTCGAGTGGCGACATCTTTTCCTTCACGATTCCTTCCAACTCTTCAATTAATGATTGCAAAGTCTCACGCAACTATTTTTCATTGCACGATTTCGTCAACTGCTACTCTTTCTATAGTTCAGCTATAACTTTTCCGCAAAAGCAACATTGCCCGTTAATCATCGTTGGTTGGATAAATCTTTGCCCACAAACCAGAGAATGTGAGTCATATTCTTGGGTTGCTAGCTACCTTGAACTTCCACGGATTCTCAAGTTTCTCCTTCGTGACACCACACTCTAATAGCTTCTTCTCTAGTTCAGACACAAGATTGTTGATGATTTCTTGCTTTGCTTCAAACTCTTGTTTTGTCCATTTTGTGGTTGTCAGGATTCTGTGGAGCATATGCCTGTAATCTGTTGGACTATACTTCAGCTTCTCCAGTTCTCGTAGACGCCATTTTCTGTATGGAACAAAATTCCTATTCAGTATGAAAATCAGAGCTGTATAGTATTCCGTGGCTTGAGTTAGATACTGTTGAGCAATCATGAAATCTTTTCTCTGTATAGCTTTTCCAGAGTCGTAAGGAGCGTTTCCAGTTGCATAATACCAGTAGAGGAAAAGTTTCTCTAGCCAAATCTTTTTTGGATATTGCTTGTATTTGGCAAGCAAATTCTTGAGCTTGTCTCCTGAGTCGAGTAGTATTGTGGATTTTGAATAAACCCAAAGGTCGACATCATTTGTCCAATCTCTCAATGCGTCTTCTAGTTCCTGAAGCGTCATCCACTTCCAAGACACATCCGTTCCTCGATACGATTCATATGCTTCACAGGTTCTTCTCATTTTGTTGTATGATTTTTTGGTTACAAAAACCTCTAGGTCTATATCAGAAGAACTGTCGGCATAGCCAACAGATGAAGACCCTACAAGCAAAACACCTAATACACCATCGGCTTTTGCCAGTTTCAATTGGACAAAATCCTTAGCAACTTCACCCAGCAAGGTTTCCGCCCTCGAGTGCTATTCAGATAGTTCTTGTCGATTCAGCTATAACTTTTCCGCAAAACCAAAAGTCATTAGGTGTTTGACAGTACGTACTTGAGTTTTGTAAGAACTTTGAACTCATCCTTATCTGCTATATGGAAAACCAACGCACTTAGGATAGTGCCTCTTTTCTAATCTCTCTGTTCAAATTATCATTGAGAGTGTTTGACCTTCGGTTTTTTCTTCGGCTTTCTCTCTGCTTCCTTTCAAACTATGGGAATTTGTCTTTTCCCTCTATGCTCTATGCTGTCTCTATCGAATCTATGATGATTGTCAGCAAATTGAATAGAATATGCTACATGCCTAAGACCCCTACGTCCATGTTGTCACCTATCTGGGGGAATTCAGAAGGATTTTGAAAAAACATGACCATTATGATTCTTGGTTGGGTACCTTTGATATGCCTTGTTTCGGAACCTCAGAGACATATGGAGTTAACCTTAGAGAGTCTTAGTTCCAAACTAATCTTATTCTTAGATTGCAGGAAGAAACCTGTCCTACTCTTCTTCTAATAAGAGACAGTCCGAGGTTCGAAAGAAGAACCGCAAGATTTGGACTCCTGGCATGACCAAGTGATGTTCTTCCACTGTATGGAGATATCCCCCAACATGAGAACTCGATCAATCCGTGCCACATAGTCAGGGGACAATAGTTTCGACTCTGAACTGCAAAGCTTATAAATCAACACAATCAATCCGCAAGCATTTAATCTTTTAAACGCAAACTAAGAAGCTAGTATCTGATAGTCCGTGTATCATGTTTCAGGTTGCGTAAGGAGTAGATGATTTGAATGACAGAATCTATCGTTGAGTCTTCTGCAGAAGCAGTTTTGAATGTAGCCAAGACGGAGAGAATTAGAGTCTTGCACGTTGATGATGACCTTACATTTCTGTCAATTGCGAAACAATGCTTGGAAATGCAGGGTGAAATTGACGTAGACAACGTGTCTTCAGTTTACGAAGCATCTGAAAAACTGAAGAAGACGGATTATGATGCTGTTGTTTGTGATTACCAGATGCCTGGTAAAGATGGGCTTGAACTTCTAAAAGAACTGCGAGCAAATGGAAACAATATTCCATTCATTGTTTTTACTGGAAAAGGCAGAGAGGAAATAGCCGTAAAAGCACTGAACTTGGGTGCTTCGGGATACTTCGACAAACATGGTGAACCAG
Organism: Candidatus Bathyarchaeota archaeon; assembly: GCA_963769845.1. Taxonomy (GTDB): domain Archaea; phylum Thermoproteota; class Bathyarchaeia; order Bathyarchaeales; family Bathycorpusculaceae; genus JBGQMW01. Next base: position 3,910 of record CAVYNL010000024.1, read on the forward strand.
AAACAGTCTATGGCGAATTGGCACATGGCATAAGAACTGCCGTGGAACAGAAGAAAGCCGAGGAGAACCTGTTTGCTGAAAGAGATAAGCTTGAAACAGTTACAAGAAGCATTGGTGCTGGGCTTATCATGATTTCGAAAGATTACCGTACTCTTTGGGCGAATGACGTTCTCAAACGAATATTCGGCGATCTAGAGGGCAAAACCTGCTACTCAACCTACAATCATAGAAAGGACATTTGTCCAAAATGTGGAGTTCAAGAGATTTTTGAAACTGGAAAATCCAAAGATGTTCACGAACAAGTGAGAAAGGATGCTGACGGAAAAATTATCTGGTCAGAGGTCACGGCTACTCCGATTAAGGACACAGATGGAAATGTCACAGCGGTGCTAGAACTGGTCATACCCATCACTCAACGTAAAAGGGCAGAGGAGGAGCTTCACGATTCTGAAGAAAAATATAGAAGTCTGGTTGAGCTGGCTCCCGACGGCATAGTAGCTGTGAATACAGAAGGCATAATCACATCGGCCAACCGTAGTTTCCTGACTTTAGTAGGCTATGACTCTGAAGAAATCGTTGGCAAACCATTCATGGAGTTGAAATCCAGTCGAGTGGAAGACATTCCAAAATTCCAGAGCATGTTCATGTCTCTGATGAAGGGAGAATCACCTTCACCAGTTGAATTTCTTTATGTTCGGAGAGATGGAACGAGTAGATGGGCAGAAGTGCATCCTAGTTTATTGACTAAAGATGGTAATCCTGTGGGAGCTCAAGTAATCATGAGAGATGTCACTGAACGAAAGAACGCGGAGGAAAAACTGAGGTCTTTGAATGAATTCAATGAAAATGTAATTGATTCAATCGATGACTCTCTTCTGGTAATCGATCCTAACGACTATAGAATTACAGGCTTCAATGAAGCAGCATTGAAACGATTAATGTTAAGAAAAGAAGACCTAATGGGGAAGACTTGCTATGAAACAACTCATCATCGCTCGACACCTTGTGAACCTCCTCTTCAGATTTGTCCAATTCAGGGAGTGTTAAAGACTGGCAAAACCGTTACAGTTGAACACACGCATTTCGATAAAGGCAACAACGAAATATTCGTGGAAGTTTCTGTCCATCCTGTAAGAAACCAAGAAGGAAACATAGTCCAACTAGTTCACCTCTCCAGGGACATAACAGAACGCAGTGAGTCTGAGGAGAAATTTAGGGTTCTTGCAGAACAGTCGCCAAATATGATTTTTATGAACAAGATGGGAAAGGTATTTTATGCAAACAAAAAATGCGAAGAAATTGTTGGATACCGAACCGAAGAGCTCTGCTCTCCTGATTTTAAGTTCCTCACCTTGATTGCCCCAGAATCTATAGATCAAGTAAAGTCAACTTTCAGAAGACATATGGAAGGCGAATACGTAACTCCATACGAATGTACGCTTCTCACAAAAGAAGGAAAGAGAATAACCGCAATAATTGCGACAAATTTGATAACCTACAAGGGAGAAAAAACTATTCTTGGAATGATAACTGACATCACAGAACGCAAAAAAGTGGAGGAAGAAAAAAGCAGGCTTCTTCATGACCTTCATCAGCGTGTAAAGGAGCTTAACTGTTTTTATGGTATGTCAAGGCTTTTTGAGAAATCTGACATTTCGTTAGATGACGCATTGCAAAAAACGGCTGACCTGCTTCCCCTTGCTGTGCAATATCCAGACATTACATGTGCAAGAGTAGTTGTTGAGAATCGAGAGTTTTCGACGAAAAACTTCAAGGAGACCAGATGGAAGCTGCAGGCTGACATTGAAGTATTTGGAAAAAAGGTTGGCTTTGTGGAAGTGGGTTACCTTGAAGAACGGCCTACAATTGCTGAAGGTCCCTTTCCGAAAGAAGAAAGACTCCTAATAGATGCCGTTGCAGAGAGATTGGGAAAAATCACTGAACGCAAGAAAACAGAAAAGATGCTGCAGGAGAGCGAAGAAAGATTTAGGGCAATCTTTGAAGGAGCAAACGACGGCATTCTTGCTGCCGATGCTAAAACAAGAAGATTCTCTTTTGCTAATCCCAGAATGTGTGAAATAACAGGCTATTCATCAGAAGAATTGCTCAAATTAGGTGTAGGTGACATAGTTCCTAAGAAAGATTTGCCTTATGTAATTGACAGTTTTGAAAAGCAAAGGCAGGGGAAAGTGGCTCTTTCGAAGGACATTCCTGTTCTGAGAAAAGATGGAAGAGTGGTTTATTGCGATGTTAGTTCTAAATCCCTGAAAATTGGAAGCCAAGAATACTTGGTAGGCATATTCAGAGACGTCACTGAAAGCAAAAAAGCGGAGGAGAAGTTAAGACAAAATAACGATAGAATTGAAATGATGAATGAAAAGTTACGTGTGGTTGGAGGCTTGTCTAGGCATGATGTTAATAACAAGCTTTCAGCGGTGACTGGATATGCGTATTTGTTGAAGAAGAAGCATGCTGACCAGGCAGACATCGTGGATGGGCTTGGAAAGATGGAGCAGGCTGTGAAAGAAGTTGGAAAGATTTTTGATTTCGCTAGAATCTACGAGAAGTTGGGCGTTGAAGAGTTAACTTATGTTGATGTGGAGAAGACCCTAGATGAGTCTGTGGCTCTTTTTTCTGGCTTAACCATTAAGGTGGTTAATGGATGCCATGGATTAACCGTGCTGGCGGATTCGTTTCTCAGGCAACTATTCTACAATTTCATTGACAACACTAGAAAATACGGCGGGAAAGCCACAGCGGCAAGGGTGTATTATGAGAAAGCAGAGTCGGGTGAGTTGCGGTTAGTTTATGCGGATGACGGCGTAGGCATCTCCGCAGAGAACAAATTGAAGCTCTTCACTGAGGGCTTTAGCACTGGGGGTAGCACAGGCTTTGGCTTATTCTTGATTAGGAAGATGATGGACGTTTACGGCTGGCAAATCCAAGAAACAGGTATTCAAGGGAAAGGAGCCAAATTCGTCATAACGATACCCAAAGCAAACCTAAATGGGAAAGAAAACTATCAACTCTCTTGATCGATCAATCAGTCAGGTTTCTGGAGTGCACTGGATATCCCTCTCTTCTTTCACAATTCTGCTGTATTTCTCGACAAGAAGTCGGATTTCGTCCTTTGCACTCTCTCGGTTCATAATAGAAAGGGTCTGGTCACTGTTTGCGACTATGAAGGCCACAAAATCTTCAGAAAACGAAAATACTGAAAACGGCCTTCTGGACAAACCCCCCGCCATTTTTACCATAGGTAGTGCGGGGGGTGGGATTCGAACCCACGGAGGCCTTCGCCAGAGGATCTTAAGTCCTCCCCCTTGTCTTAGGCTGTTTCTGGCCCTGCCTATTTAGACCTGGCTCGGGTACCCCCGCACCAGCCACTAGTTGATAGTCGTGTTAAGGATAAGTTTTTTGCAGGCGACAGTAAGTTAAAATCTGCATGCCGCATACTGTTCTGGTTGAACAAATCCATGGGCGAGTAGCTCAGCACGGATAGAGCACCAGCCTCCTAAGTTGGGGGTCGTGGGTTCAAATCCCACCCCGCCCGCCTTATTTTCAAGAAATGAGCTGTTGTTGCTGAGTTTTTGGTCAATATTCTTTGGGTCAATTGGGTCAATAGGGTTCAACTTATTTCCATTTAGAATGCTTTGAACATACTGAAAACTTTGCTTATGATATTCAAATCTGAGTTTGCCATCCTTAGAACCCCTGTAGGCACAGTCTTTGCTGTTGCCAGCCTCGTAGATCCAATTATGTATGTGGCAAAACAATCCGCTTATTCCGCTTATGTGATACTGATCGGAATTGTGGGAGTTGTGGCTTCAGCACTGATTGTCTGGTACGCATGGAAGTCAGCAGAAAGCATGAGCCTTACTAACGAGTCAAAAAGAGAGACCCTATCCTTTTCTCACTTAGAGCTATCATCTTGGTGCTAGGCACAGACATGGACTTGCATCACGAATAGGGCACATATGGAGTTGATTTGGAAAACATCAGATTATTGGTTCTTCCACAAGTCATAAGAACTGAAGCAGAGAACACGTCAAATGGTGAGAGATTGCTTGAAGGCAAGACTGTGAATCTAAAGGTTGTGGAGAAGGAGGATTTGCCACTACTTGCAGAATGGTTCAACAAGCCTGAGGTCTTTGGTGAATACAATCCTTTGCATCAGGTGTCCAGAACAGAAGCAGAAAAAATGTTTGAGAGCCCCCATGAAGAGAAGTCATTCATCATAGAGAAAAAGGACGGAAGCAAAATCGGTTTCATAGCACATTTTTACGTCCTACATGTTGCGGGTAGACAACTGGAAATCGGCTATAGTTTGGTGCCGAGTGAGAGAGGAAAGGGCTACGGCACCGAAGCTACACAGTTAATGGTGGATTACTTGTTTCTCTCAAAAGACACAATGCGTATTCAAGCCCAAACTGACCCGAGAAACATAGCCTCTCACAAAGTCTTAGAGAAAGTTGGGTTTAAGAAGGAAGGAACACTTCGCAAAAGCTTCTTCATGAGAGGAGAATGGAGAGATGCCTATATCTACAGTATACTCAGAGCAGAATGGAAAGAACCGAAAATACTGACAAAAACCGTTGAAGGCGAATAGAAACATGAATATCGTTTTTGTTTTGACATACGTGGTCAAATACGAAAAGCGAACAGAATTTCAGATACTGGTCAAAAGATTCCTCAAATTCAAAAAGGAGAACCCGAAGGCTTTTGAAGGATTGAAATCATGGCGGCTTTTCCAGCGAGAATACGGTGGAGTAGCTGGTTCATACGTTGAAATGTGGGAATACAAGAGCCTAGAAGAGCTGGACAAGGTTAATGCGAGAATGATGAAACACAAAGAGATGATGGAGATTGACACAGAATTTCACAAGTTAATAGACCACGCAACATTAACGGAGTCAATATGGAATACGGTTGCGTAGTCTGGAAATATCGAAAAAACGATAGAAGCATCCTCTATCAGTCATTGTAAGCCAGTTTTTGATTTTGCGGAAAAGTTATAGCTGAACCAAATTAGATTACATTGATTGGTGTCAAGAGTGGTTGACGTACAGACAGTTTCCATAGCCATTGCTTCTGCAAGTGTTGTGGCTGGGGTCATTTATTATGCTTTCCAGATTAGACAGCAGACCAAGATTAGACAAGTAGATTTCATCACGAGAATGCCCTCTACGTTCCTAAGCAAAGAAGTGATGCAAACACTTGCGACTGTCAGAAAGACAGAGTTCGAAAACTATGACGACTTTGAAAAGAAATGCGGTGTGGAAGCACGCCAAGTGGCTGACTTCGGTGAGAATCTCGGACTTCTTGTCAAAAGAAAACTCGTAGACATTAGTCTAGTTGCTGACAGATATGAGGTGAAGGGGGTATATGAAAAGCTGAAGCCTTGGGTAGAAGAAACTAGAAAGAGAGCCAACAACTCGAGATTGTATGAGTGGTTTGAATATCTCTACAATGAAATGAAGAAAAGAGAGCAGCATCAGTAGTTTTCTTCTATAAGTCCTTTTAAGCCAGTTTGGCTCGTCTATTCTTAGAAGAAAACGGTCATGTGAAGACGGACTTCGGGAGATTTCGCCATTCGGTTTGAGGTGCAGATCCCACCCCGCCCGCTACGGAAAGACCCCGCGTGCGCATTTCAAGACACAGAAAACTCTATAATAGTGACCGGATGTACAGGGTAAGACGCGCTATTAAAGAGGGGTGACAGATGAATGAGCAAAGCTGAAAAGCGCAAAATAGAAGTCTCCAGAAGCAGCAGTCCAGTGAGAGAAATAGAGAACAAGGACAAGGCTTTCGTTCTTTTCTACGCTACTTGGTGCCCATTTTCCCAAAGGTTCCTACCAGTTTTTGAAGAGTACGCCAGAGACGATCCGCAAAGGTGCATGAGCGTCATAGTTGATGATAGGCCGGATTTATGTGAGGAATACGCGATAGAGTACTACCCCACTGTGCTTCTTTTCAAGAAAGGAAAGGTGTACAAGAGACTTGATGCCGAGCCTGGGGTTGGGTTAACCAAAAAACAACTAGCAGAACTCACGAAGAATCCGTAGATTTGTCTCATTTTCTAGCGAGCAACAAAATACAGGATTATGTTGATTTTACTTGGGGGACATCATTTCTTTGTAGCGATGCTCGGGGAAGTGGCTGCTGTCGCAAAATGGTTTGATGGAGGACTTGCCGCAGCGACAGAGAGTTGCGCGATTGCGGACTTCATAGGTTTTTCCGTCTGCAGACCTGATCGGGATGCCTCCTCGCACCCAAATCGGGCCACTGCACATCATCTGAGGGTCTTCGATTAACCCGATTGATTCTTCCAATTTCGGTTCGATTGCCTCGCCTGTTTTCTTGTCCCAAACCACAAGACGACCTGACGGGCAGTCTCCTGCTTCTTCGATTGCCACACGTTTAGCATCCAAGTCATCTGATTTTGGAATAAGGTTCCAGATTTCGCCTGCTCTGTGGCAGAAACGCGCTGAGGCGCAGAGATCTTCTACGTCGGTTAGATTGAGCGTTGGGCCCTGTATGATTTTTGCCTGTTTCAGGTAGGGTTCACTGCTGGCCGCCTCAGTGCCATCAAAACCGATTTTCGTGTGTGTTCCATCACAGAAGGGTTTGTTCTTTGATTCTCCACATCGGCAAAGGCCGCATTTTTCCTGCAAAGGATATTTCTTGCCTGAACGCCATTCGACCGGAACCCCTTCCTTGTTGACGATGATGATTTGTTCGGATATGGGAAGTTTGCCAGAAACAAGGTATGGGCCATTCTTGGTGACTTTGATTTCACGCTCGTAATTGACTTTGTCAATGTTTTCTTCTTTAGCTGTTCCCATTGCGGTTAAGCTCCTCGAGTGTACTATGTACTAGATCTCTCAAAATTGCTCACTAATAAGTGTGATGCGCGTCTTCCTTTTCTAGAAGTGCCACCGTAGTGTGCCGTTAGATGGGAAAGTGGAACATTAGATTTATTAGTGGCATAGCCGGAGAATGCCAGTCAAAAATGCGCGCGCTTTCGCGAAACAATAGTTGTGGATAGGTTTCTTGTATTCATGGTTTGAACGTTGGCAAATTCCGAGCTGTTAGTTGACTTCCAGAATGCTCCGAAATACCCAGGTGCGCAGGAGTTCAGCGTGCTGAAGCATGACAAAAGAAAGGGGAGTAGTTTTGTGCATGTTCAGCGGGGCATGAATATCCCGGAGAACACTAGCCAAGCCAGAATTGTTTTCGCCACGAAACTCAGCACTATGTACACTCTTTCGCCATACAAGTAGTCTTTCCAGCGCCCAACGCCTTTGTACTGTAGAACCATGTTGCCTGCGAAGACCATGAAGAGGATTAGGTAGATGGATACTATTAGGTACACGAATGTGGGCACGTTCTGTGATACGCTTCCTATGGCTGCGATGAAATAGGCGTATATCGCTAGCCATGGTGTTCCGCCAGAAATACATCCAAGAGCGAACGGCGTCCAGTCAGTTTTTTCAGTGTACTGATTGATTTTCTCCATCAGGTACCCGAACATTATCATCATTGCGTTCAGGACGAAAATCATTACGAGCGACCACATTTCCCATACGCCTACAAACGAAGCGATGAGAAATATCATTAGTGAGCTTGAGAAGGCATATTCGTACCATCGGTATGGATTCATGCCTTTTTTGAGATTTTCATTGTAGGTCTTATTCTTCACAAACGCGATTGTGAAATGTGCTGTTGCAGACATCAAGGGAAAGAGAGCAGCCACGACTCCTATGTAGCCTATCGTGAACAAGACTTTTGGGTCTGGCTGTATAAGGAAACTCTGCGTGCCCAATTTGGTGAACTTCAAGTAGAAAGTGTATATGTCCAGGTTGTAGGCTTTAGAAAGGCCCAGAGCTACCATCACTATTCCTTGTACAAAGTGAAGAATACCGGCCCCTATGTTGACTCGTTTAAGATAAGCGAAGGAAATCGGCGATTTTGCTATTATTTCCTGTCTTTCTTTAGAATTCATAAAATTACGTGCGGTTGTATTGGCTAATATGCTTTTCGCGCATTTCTTCTGCGCGCGTTCCCAAGGCCGATGTAGTCAACGGGCATCGGCGTTTTTGTCTTGTTCTCAAATCTGAAGCTTTAGTTTGTTCAGGTAATGGGCTCGCAGCTTTTCGAGTTTTGGGGCAATGATCACGAGGGTAGTAAGACTGTTCTGGGTGTCGTTTGAAGTAGTCTTTGTGATAGTCTTCGGCTTTGTAGAACGTTTTGAAAGGTTCTGGCTGCGTCACTATAGGCAGTTCAAAGGTTTTTTCCTCGGAGATTTCTTTGATTACCTGCTTGGCGACTGCCTTCTGTTTATCATCATGGTAGAATATGACTGAACGGTATTGAGTGCCAACATCTTGACCTTGACGGTTCAGAGTTGTCGGGTTGTGTGTTGAAAAGAAGATCTCCAAGAGTTCCTTGAAAGAGATCACGTCAGAGTCAAAGGTGATTTGGACGACTTCAGCGTATCCTGTCATGCCAGTGGAAACCTGCTCGTAAGTGGGCTTTTCTAGTGTACCGCCAGAATAGCCTGATTCGACTTTCTCAACCCCCTTCAAGCGCGCGCCACGATAATCACGGGTTTGGCACTTATCATCTGGAGAATGTACAGGTTGTCAGAACGTGGAACAGTCTTGACATGGCTTGGAGCTTTGGCCGGCCTGCTTTTTGTAGGCACTGCCGTGACAACACTTTTGGAGATGATTCTTGCCTCGATTGGTGCTCCTATTGGTGCGGAAATGGCAGTCACACTTGTTTTTGTTCTGATTCCTTTGCTTTTAGGATTTGCCACGTTGCGCCTATCCCTATGGAAAGGCGAGAGGGTAGGCATAACGAGAAGAGTGTACTTGGCTGTCTTAAGCGTCGTCGCGTTGTTCATCTGGTCAGGTCTGCTAATTGGTCCGACTTTTGCAATCGTTGCTAGCCTTGCGCCTGCGCGCCGAGTTGGGAGGGTTTGAATGTCCTGCAGCTATGATTTGCTGTCTAATATTTAGGCTAACTTGGCAGACAGTTTTGCATAGCTTGATATCGGTCGGGCGCCCAAGTATGAGTCAGACTGCGTGAGTGACGATATTGTCAGTGTTCAGATTGCCACGAATGAGTAAGGCCGAAATTGGAAACCTGATCAGTGAGCAATTTCTGTGTCGAATTGCCTTTGTGGGTGAAAAATACCCGCACATTATGCCGTTTCAGTACGTCGTTCTGAATGGTGTGCTGTATTTTCACTTCACTGAGTACGGAACGAAAATGAAGTTGCTTGAAAGTGGATCATGGGTGTGCGTGGAAATAGAGAAATATGCATCGGATCTGAGTGAATTCCAGTTTGTGATACTGAAGGGAAGCCTCGAGGCAGTCACAGATCCTTCGGAGCGTGCAGAGGCGATTGGGAAGATGGCTGAACAGGGAAGACGGATGCTTTCAAGGAATTTCCTGACTGCTCATGGTTTCAAAAAGAGAGATGACTGGTCTTCATTCACTCCTGACAAGCCTCTAACAATAGTCAAGCTGAACCCGGCGAGTAAATCTGGACTAAGGTCGCCCTAACCTGAAGGCCCTGACCACATGATGCATGGCGAGAGAGTCAGAATCCTGAACTCCAGCGAGGTTAGAAACCGCGAGTATGTTGTATGCTGGATGCAGGCATCACAGAGAGCCGAGTGCAATCAAGCTCTAGAGTAGCGCGCGGTCCTTTTTGGAGGTCGACTCTTACGCGAACAGAAATCCCAGTGCGAGGCCGATCAGGAATGCAACGGAAGAATAAGGCAGGACGTTGAGCCATCCGTGCCCGAGGTCGTAGAGCTTAGGCAGGAACTGCATGGCTGAAGCGTAAAGGCCGGCGAAGGTCCAGCTCAGGATCCCGGTCGCGATGAGGATAATGATGAGTGCAACAACGACTACCAGCAGCTTCAAACCTTTCTTGATTATGGCACCCACTAACAAGCCTATTATGAATGGCAGGACTATTGGGATTAGCCAGGCGATTTCAGGTGGGATTGACATGGTTCTTCCAAGACTTCTGCTTTTTCTATATACAGGGAGTTTTGGTAACTCTCATATAAAACTTTTCACGTAATCCGCGCAAGCAGAGTTGCGGAAGCTTTCGCCACTTGGTTGCAGGTGCAAATCCCGCCAGCTACTGTTGGATGAAGTGTCTGGTAGATCCATCCCTCGTTAGTGAAGTCCGAGTGCTTTTGCGACGCGTTTGCCAAATTCGGGGTCAGCTTTTTTAAGGTTTGCTGCCATGCGCTGCTGAATCTGCTTCTCAGCTTTTCCCAGAGAATCAGCTATATTGTCAACCAAGTGGTCTTGATCTACCTTGGCCAGCGAACGGTACCGTTCGCCTGCCTGTTCGAAGTCGTTGGTCAGGCTGATCTTTTGGCGCACGACTTTCCCTTTGATCTGGTAATCTTCTGTCGGCGTGGGTGGTGCTTCCTGTGGCATCCCGCCTGCCAAAGTGTTGGGCTCGTAGTTAACTGTGCCGCCACCGTAGGGCGCGTACTGCATGGCACCGTCGCGCTGGTTGTTGTTGACCGGTACCTGCGGCCGATTGATTGGAAGCTGCAGGTAGTTGGGACCTAGTCGATGCCGCTGTGTGTCCGCATAGGAGAAGACTCTCCCCTGCAAGAGCTTGTCAGCTGAGAACTCGATTCCAGGAATAATTGACGCTGGACAGAAAGCAGCTTGCTCCGTTTCAGCAAAGAAGTTTTCGGGGTTGCGGTTCAACACCATCTTGCCAACTGGCATAAGTGGGAACTTGTCCTCAGGCCATGTCTTTGTGGCATCCAGTGGGTCAAAGTCCTGCTTCAACTCATCGGCAATGTCCATGATCTGAACGTGCAACTCATATTCCACTGTCTTTCCTGACGCGATAGTCTCGTGCAGGTCCCGAGCGGCAATGTCAGGATCTTCTCCAGCCAGACGACTAGATTCATGGCGGTCAATAGTCTCTATACCCGCCTTTGGCTTCCAGTGATACTTAACATAGACTGCTTTGCCTTTTGCGTTCACCCACTTGTAAGTATTGACGCCAAAGCCTTCCATTTTCCTGTAGCTCTTTACCGTTCCCCTGTCGGAAAAGAGCCAAGTGATCATGTGGGTGGATTCTGGCGTTAGCGAGATGAAATCCCAGAAGCGACTGTTGGCAGACGAGCTTGTGGGGTAACCAGTGTCAGGGGCAGGCTTGAAGGCATGAACCATGTCAGGGAATTTGATGGCGTCTCGGATGAAAAAGACTGGCAGATTATTCCCTACCAGATCATAGTTCCCGTCTTCGGTGTAGAACTTCACCGCAAAACCCCTGGGATCGCGAGCTGTATCAGCAGATCCTCTTGCCCCGACAACCGTGGAGAAACGGACAAAGACAGGCGTCCTTTTCTTCGGGTCTTGAAGGAACTTCGCGCAGGTATACTTCGCCATGCTTTTGTGTACTTGGAAGTAACCGTGCGCACCGGCACCTTTCGCGTGAACCACACGCTCAGGAATGCGCTCACGGTCGAAATGGGCAAGCTTTTCAATCAGATGCACATCTTGTAGCAACACAGGCCCTCGCTCACCGACCGTTAGAGAATTCTGGTTATCAGTGACTGGAACTCCTTGATTTGTCGTGAGATGTTTTTCTTTCATAACTCGCAATATCTCCTTCTTTATGGCATTATGTTCTAATCCCAAGGTTTATTTAAGAATTGTTATTATCTAATAAGCGTTATGAACGACTTTCAAAAGTCAGACGCAGCGGTGATCGAGGCTCTCCGCAAGAAAGGATACAAGGCAACGCCTCAGAGGATAGCGATTTGTAGGCTAGTACTCCATAATCGAGATCATCCGACCGCGCAAAGAATTTACGATGAAGTCAAGAAGGTACATCCGACGGTCAGCCTCGCAACAGTCTACAAGACTCTTCAAGTTCTCGAAGAATTGGATCTGGTCCAGGAGTTGGACTTTCCTCAGGGTCAGGCAAGATTCGATTCCTACATGAAACCTCACATAAACTTGGTTTGCTTGCAGTGTGGCAACATCAAGGATTTAGACGATCTTACTGCGCGAGAAATAGTCGAGAGGGTCGCGGCTACAACAAAATTCACAGCGACAGGACAACGTCTGGATATGTATGGCATTTGCCAGAAGTGCGGCGGCACGAGACTCCTCACTCCATCTGTTAAGAAGACAGCCCGCAGCTAGAGACTCCTCCCAAGATTAGCGTGCACGCAAGAAACAAAGACAATTGAAACCCCGTTTTTTCTTTGTCGCGACTCTAATCTGATTTATGAGAGCCACATGACGAATGTCCACAGCTGCCCCGAGAGAATAAAAGCAACACGTACATGTACATTGAGACGGAGGTTCCAAAATCATGCTGAATCAACAGAAGAGAACAAGAGCATTAGCACTCTTGTCTGGCGGTTTAGACAGCACACTGGCTGTGAAACTCATGCTAGACCAAGGCATAGACGTTGAGGCAGTGAATTTTGCGAGTCCTTTTTGTCTGTGCAGGAAGGGGGGTTGCGGAGCCTTGGAAGTGGCAAAGGGCCTCAACATACCGTTGAAGACGATCAATGTCGGTGCGGAGTATCTCAGGATCGTGAAGAAACCACGATTTGGCTACGGTAGAAACATGAATCCTTGCATTGACTGCAGAATCTTCATGCTGAAGACGGCCAAGAAATACGCACGGAAAACAGGCGCGTCATTCATTTTCACAGGCGAAGTCCTCGGTCAAAGACCCATGTCTCAGCACGGCACGACTCTAGGCTCATAGAGGAAGAGGCAGGGTTGAAGGGGAAGATATTAAGGCCGTTGTCTGCGAAACTGTTACCCCCGACTGAAGCCGAGAAAAAGGGCCTGGTGAGACGAGAAGTGCTCCTCGCTATCGAGGGCAGGTCAAGAAAGAAGCAGATCAGGCTTGCTGAAGAACTGAAGGTAACTGGCTATTCGTGCCCGGGAGGAGGATGCCTGCTGACCTACAAGGAATTCGCAGGCAAACTGAAAGACCTCTTCGAGCACAAGAAAAGGGTCTCTTTGAAGGACGTGCAGCTGCTGAAGGTCGGGCGACACTTCAGGTCTGGAAAGAACAAGATCATAGTTGGCAGGAATGAAGCCGAGAATAGTCTCCTGCTCAGGACAAAGACGGCGAACGATTATTGCTTCGAAGCCCAAGGCACTGGAAGTCCGATAACTCTGCTCCAAGGGCCCAAGACCAGAGCAGCCGTTAAGAGAGCTGCCGAGTTGACCGCCTATTACTCCGATAGAAAACAGGGCGTCGTGTTAGTGAAATTCGGGAAGGGAGGATTCAACAGGTCGTTGAGAACTCCGATCCCGAGTCAAGAAGAGGTAGAACGGCTCAGGATAGCCCCTTTCAACAAGCGCTGAGATCATCAACTGGAACTGTCATAAGTCTCTTCTTCGAGCCTCTTGCGTTTCAACGCCGCCCCTACCACCGGTTGAGCGTGATCCACGCCACTGTCGAGCGCGTACGACTGTCGCAAAAAACGAGGGGGCTTGTTTCTTTCTTAAGATTCTGTCATCAAGTTCTCTTTGCTATTCTATTTCTTTCGCTTTTGGAAATGCCGCCTTTATTTTCTCTGTGAATCTGTTTTCGAAGTCAAGGGCTTCCATGGTATCGGTTATCTCTTCTATGTCCTCGTCAGATTCGTATTTGGCTGTTTTCCCAGTCAGTTCGTCGAGTGCGAGACCGCACGAGTACACGATGGCTCCGTCTTCTGATGGCGAAATCACCACGTGTACGCCTGATCGCTGTGCAGACTTTATGAACTGTTGCAGACTGAAGGGATACAACAAGGTTCTCAGGGTTAATGGCACGAGTGCACGTTCTCCTGCCAGCACTGTCATGCTTCCCTCAGGGGTTTTTTCTGAATGCGTGACTTTCAAGCCCATTTCCTTGAATGCTTTTTGGCAGACGGAGGCGACATCGTCAACCTTGGCGCCTGGAATGAGAAATTTCTTTTCCAAACACACAGCTTCGTGAGCCATTTGATGGAACACCAAGGCAAATGACTTCTTTCTTTCTTATTAGCTTTCCACGTCAGGATTCGCACATACTAGACTGCAATAACTTCACGCGCCACGCTTGGCTCGGCCTAGCTCGCGAGGGTTTCTACCAATGATCAGTATTGCAGGATTCGGCATGATTAAGGACCTGAGAAAACGTCATGTTTAAATCGAGGCAGACTCCAAGACATTTTCTCAAGACTTTTAGAGAAGCTTGGTCGGTTTGACAGCAAAGAAGGAGCCTATTTGGATAGCAAGGGACCTTTCGAGATGCAGCGGATGCCGCAAATGCGAGATTGCCTGTTCGCTCCGTCATGAGAACAGGATCTGGCCTGAAGCATCAAGAGTGCGGGTCTTCATGTTGGTTCCAGGCGCAGATTTTCCGCATCTGTGTGCTCAGTGTGCAGACTATCCGTGTGTCGAGGCTTGTCCGTTTAAGGCCCTGTCTGTAAGCAGGAAGACCAGCGCCGTCTTGGTGAGCGATGAGAAGTGCACGGGCTGCGGAGCGTGCATAGAAGCCTGTCCCGGAAGAATTCCGCACATGCATCCGGCAGACAAGAGAATCGTGATCTGTGACCTGTGCAACGGCGATCCGCAGTGCGTGAAGGTCTGCCAAGAAGGCGGCTGGAACGTCTTGAAAACCGTCACGAGGAGAGAACATCCGTACGGACTCTACGCGCGCAAGCCTGAGGAACAGACCAGGGACCTTGCCACAAAACTGTACGGTGAAAAAGCGAGGGAGTTCCTTTGATACTGGGTTACGCGGGAAAATTCTTGGAGATCGACCTTTCGGACGGCACGTTCAAAGACGTAACGTTTGACGATGAGTTGTTGAAAGATTACGTGGGGGGCAGAGCCCTTGCTGCAAAAATCCTATGCGACAGACTGATCAGCAAGTGGGAAGAGGTGGACCCACTTGGTCCCGACAACATTCTGCTCTTTCTGCCCGGGCCGCTCACAGGGTTTTTCCCAGGCGGCAGAGTCTGCGTCTCAGGCAAGTCTCCGCAGAGCAACGGAGTTGTGGGCTCAACGGTTGGCGGCGAGTTCGGAGTAGAGCTGCGGTGCGCTGGTTATGACGGCGTGATCGTCACGGGCCAGGCTGAGAAGCCCGTTTACGTGCTCATCAAAGACTCGGATGTCGAGGTCAGAGACGCGAGCCACATTTGGGGCAAGGATGGCAAGGAGACGAACACGTTGCTCAACAAGGAATGCAGGCGGCTGTTGAGCGAGCGTTATCCGCGTTATGGTGAGTGGAAGGAGCCCGCGAAAGTGTACATCGGGCCCGCGGGCGAGAACAAGGTCAGAACCGCGGTCGTTACGGCGAAGTGGACGCACGCGGCGGGCTACGGCGGGTATGGAGCGGTCATGGGTTCGAAGAAGCTTAAGGCGGTCGCCGTTAAGGGCACGGGCCCGTTGCCTGAGGTTGCCGACCTAGGAAAAGTCAAGCGGATGATCAACGCCGTAAACAGGAATGCCTACGATAACGTGCTGTGGAGACGATGGGGAACGGGCGGGGGCGGCTACTCGTTTGCCGCAAACACGAGTTCCGAGCCTGTCAGGAACTGGCAGGAAGAATGGCACAACAGGAGAAGTTATGGCGTTGACCAGTTTGAGAACCGAGTTTGGGTGAAGCAGGCTTGGAGTGACTTTGGCTGTCCCACAAACTGCCTCAAGATCGCGTTCGTCAAGTCCGGCAAGTACAAGGGGGCAATAACTGACAATCCCGACTACGAAATGCAGGCTTATCTGGGTCCAAACCTGGGCTTGTTTACTCCTGAGGAAGATGTGTTCATGGCTTCGCTGGTCGATGACCTGGGGTTGTGCGGCATCCAGACCGGCAATGTGATGGGTTTTGCTGCTGAACTGTTCCAGAGAGGCATACTGTCCAAGAAGGATTTGGATGGCATAGAACTGAATTGGGGAGACGCTGACGCCTTCGCGAGCTTGGCAAAGAAAATCGCTCTGAGAGAAGGCGTGGGCGATTTGCTGGCCGAGGGCACGTACCGAGCAGCATTGAAGATAGGAAAGATGAAAGGCAAGGACGTGCTGCAGTATGCTGTTCAAAGCAAGGGCATTGGAATCGGCGCCCACGGCATCCGCAGCGGAAAAGACTTTTCGACTGAAATAGGGTATGCATGCTCGGTTCAATGCGGCGACCACACGTCAATGACTGACTTGCCTATCGACGGTCCAGACAGCGAAGTGTGGGAAGCCTTCAATGATTCTGCAGTCTGCTGCAATTTCAGCGCGGGTTTCGGCCTGCCCCGTAACTTCAAGTTTGACTTTTACACTGCAGTCACGGGCCTAGAGCTGACGCGGAAGGGATGGGCAAGAGGCGGCGGACTGAAGACGTTGCAGATACAGAGGGCACTATTGCTCTTAGGCGGACCGGATGTGAAGTGGAACCCAAGAGTTGATGACGACAATCCCAGCAGATTCTATGAACCACTGCCTTCGGGGCCGTGTAAGGGAAAAGCCGCTGACAGAAACAGCGTCAGAGAGAGGGTGCAAGAGTATTATGAAGAAGCCGGCTGGGACGAGAACGGAGTGCCCAGACCAGATGCTCTTAAGAAACTAGGCTTGGGAGATGTTGACAAGGCTCTGAGGAAGCTGCGCGCATAGCCTGAGGAAGCATGAGTCGCGTATGCTTCCGAGAACCTGACTTTTCCGATTCATTGGTGAATGGAACTCAAGTGTCTGTCGGCGGGCCTTCGCGTCGTGCGAGTCTACGGAGCTGGGCCTGTGCGTACGTATTTGTTGACTAAGTCCATTTTGTTCACGGCGTTGAGCTGTTTGAAGAGGAAATCAAACTTGCGTTCGATCTCGGCTGCAATCGCATCGCGCGTCTCTTGTGGCAGACTCATGATCTCTTTCTTGAACGGGCCCAACGCTTTTTTCCGGGTCTTATAGAGGAATTGTTCCTCAGTTTCGCCCTGCTTTGCCTCGTTTGCGGCGTTGACTTTCAACCATTCATAAATCCTCTTCTTCAGGTCGGCTGGAAAGCGTTTTGAGTCATAGATCATGTTCTGGAACTCCGTGGCCAAGTGGACTTCAGCGGTCTCGCATTCGACGAATTTGTGGAATGCCTCAGGGGGCAGGGTTGATGCTCCGTGCTGCACGGCTCCTGCCAGCCCGTATTCTTTGCGGGCAACCTGAGAAAGAGTCTTCAAAGTGTTGAAGTCAAGGTTTATCTGTGCAACTGAGCCGTCCGGCAGGACGACTCCTCCGTGAGTTGTTCCCGTCTGGACTGAGATCTTGCTTATTCCAGCCAATCCCTTGGGTAACCTCTCTTTGAGGCCTGCCATGAACGCGTGCAGGTCTTCTGGTGTTGAGTTTTGATGTCCGATCTCGCCGATCTCTCCGCCCACGGAGATCATGATTCCTTTCGGCTGGATGCGGCGGATGAACTGTGTGAGTTTTGCGCAGACCTCATAGTTCATGAGCTGTTGTTTTTTCATGTCGGGCTTGGACAGGTCCACGAGTGTTGATGAGTCGATGTCGATATTGTAGAAGCCTGAGCTGACGGCGTCGGCGATCAGAGCCTGCAGGGCTTCTGTTTCCTTATCAGGGTTCTCTTTGAATTTAGCGGCGTTGGCTTGAAAATGGTCTCCTTGGATGAAGACTGGGCCGGAATAGCCTTCCTTTATGGCTGCTGCCAGAACCATGCTTGAATATTCTGTTGGCGATTGATTGGTATAGCCTATTTCAGACCTGGCGATCTCGAAGACAAATGCGCCGGATTTGTTCTTCTCGGCCACTCTGAATATGGCGCGAGCCAAATCGTAGGTCATGCTCCGCAGATTTATCGCGGGCACAGTGAAACCGCCGAATTCGCCCCTGCCACGGGCCATGTAGAATTCATGAATGCTCGACGGGTAGACTCCCCGTTTGTGAGCGGCGTCAAGAATCTCTTTGGCCAGCTGCTTCTTTTTCGCCGAATCGTCGCTCATAATCAATTCCATTACGGTTTTCTCAATATCAAGCGATTCTCTTACCATAGTGTTCTCGCTTCCCTAAACCGCCATTTGATTTGTCCAAATTCAATTTCTTCCAGTGCAATATTAAACTAGCGCGTCCTTTGGTTCGTCAGCAGGTTTCTACTGGCGTTCAGATTGGACACCACTGACCCGTTTGATTGAATCATACTTATGAGAAACCTTGCAGGGATGTTGTGTTTCTCCAGGTCTTTCTTGGGTGTGGATTTCGCGTTTCTTGTTCGGCTTTCTCCCTGCTCAATGCTCATTTCAACATGACCCCGAGGATTGTCATAATAAAGACTCGCTAGTTGGTGCACGTTACAAATATTAACCGCGTCGCACACGAACCACTTGTACGTGAGGAATCTGAATGGAGAAGGTCATAGCTCAATGCGGAATAACATGTTCTGATTGTCCAACTTTCAACGCGACCAAGATGGATGACGACGCTGAGAGGACGAGAGTAGCGGACCTGTGGACGAAACAGTATGGTCACGCATTCAAACCGGAGGACATCAACTGCGACGGCTGTCTAGCTAGAGGAACGCGCGTCTTCAATTACTGCAACGTATGCGAGATAAGAAAATGCGGACAAGAGAAAAACGTGAAAAACTGTGCGCACTGTGACGATTACAAGTGTGAAAAGCTTTCAAAACTCCACGAACAAGCGCCTAAGGCAAAAGAGACCCTCGAAGAGATACGAAGAAGCATGAACAAAGAAGCGAAGCACTGACCGATTGATATGTCCAGTTCCCCTCTAGCGCGCGTGCTTCACCCTTCTTGATCTCGACAGAAACACCGTCGACAGCCCTGACCTTTCCACGGAAAACTTTCGTCAGGTTCTCTGTCGTAATGATCGATGACATTTACTCCCATTCCTTCTCAGCTTTCTCGTAATTATCCAGTCCTTCGTAGCTCTGGAATTTATAAGGCTAGCTTTCGCTTTTCTTTCCCTCTTCCGTGAAGAATGGTGGAAATTCTCTCAGTCTTTCTGCCATTTCTTTGAGACGCTTGTCCACTCTGAAGTTGACAGTTTCATCCTCAAAGGTTCCGTCGCTTCGCTTCGCACCGGCTTTGGCTCCTGTCAGAATCTCTATTCCTTCATCGATAGTTTTGACAGAGTATATGTGGAATTTTCCTTCTTTGACTGCCTCTACTATCTCCTCTTTCAGCATCAAGTTCTGCACGTTACTTTCTGGTATCATCACTCCCTGCTTGCCTGTGAGGCCTTTGGCTTTGCAGACCTCGAAGAAGCCTTCGATTTTCTCGTTCACTCCGCCGATAGCTTGCACCTCGCCCTTCTGGTTCACAGAGCCTGTGACAGCGAGGTTTTGCTTGATTGGCAACCCAGAAAGAGCAGACAGGATGGCGTACAGCTCGGTGCTTGAGGCACTATCGCCCTCTACGCCCTCATAGCTCTGTTCAAAAACGAGGCGGGCTGAGAGACTGAGGGGCTTGTCCTGTGCGTACTTCTCGTTCAGGTAGCCGCTCAGGATCAGGACGCCCTTGGTGTGGATGGGTCCTCCAGTCTTGGCCTCCCTCTCAATGTCGACCACTCCGTCTCGGCCTAGGCCCACGCTGGCTGTCACGCGTGAGGGAGTGCCGAAGTCAAAGTCCCCCAGACTCATTACTGAGAGACCGTTCACTTGTCCAACGTTTTCTGCCTCAGTATCGATGAGAAAGAATCCTCTCTTGATCATTTCTTGAATCTTCTCCTGAATCAGTTTTGAGCGGTAGATCTTTTCTTCGATGGCTTTTTTCACGTGCGCTCCATTCACAACATCCGAGTTTTCTTGCGCAGCGTAGAAGTTGGCCTCTCGGACGATGTCGGCAACCTCTGCAAACCTAGTGGAGAGTTTCTGTTGATCGTCGGCCAGTCTTGAGCTATGCTCGACCACTTTTGCCAGGCCAGTGCCGTCAAGGTGTTTGAGGTTCTCTTTTTTGCACAGAGCGCACACAAAAGCTGCGTATTGTAGCGTGTTCTCGTCTGTCCTGTCCATCGTTGTGTCAAACTCTGCCTTGACCTTGAAAAGCTCGTTGAATTCCATGTCCAGAACGTATAACTGCTGATATATGTATGGGTCTCCGATGAGGATCACTTTCACGCTCAGAGGAATAGGCGCAGGCTTCAAACTCTTCGACGTGATGTAACCCAGACGTTCTTCAAGCTCTTCGATGACGATGCGCTCGTGTCTGAGGGCTCTTTTTAGGCCATCGTATGAAAATGGGTCAGTTAGCAGCTGTTCAACTCGAAGGATCAGGTATCCACCGTTTGCCCTGTGGAGGGATCCGCCGTGGATCATGGTAAAGTCTGTGACGAGGGCGCCGAACTGCGCTTCCTTCTCTACTCTGCCGAAGAGGTTCTGATAGGTGGGGTTTGATTCCATTACCACGGGGGCTCCTTTTGCGCCTGAGTTGTCAACGACAACGTTTACGTAGTACTTTTTGAAGGGGTTCTCTTTCATCCAAGGAACTGGAAAAGGAGTCTGCGGAGGCTCTTCAGCTCCTTTTATGAAGTGAGAAAGGTTGTCCAGAATCTCGTTCTGCACGTTCTCCAGATAGGCCGTAACGTCAGGTGCGTCTTTGTATTTCTCGGTGAGGTCGGTCATTAGGTGACCGATGGCGTAGAGTGCGACGTTCCGGTTCATTTTCCCGAGTTCTTCATGGATCTTCCTGTCCATGTCCATGAATTGTCTCATCGCGTTCCTCAGCGTTGTTTCCAGTCGCTCTTTTTTCTGCTGGATCTGGTCTCTGGTCTTTGGGGCTAGGGTCATCAGCTCTTGGTCGCTGACTGGCTTGCCCTTGATTACAGGAATCAGTAGCAGTCCGATGGGTGTGCTCTCGATGATGAAGCCTTCTCTTTGGGCCTCAGAATTGATTTGGTCGATGAGCTGCTTCCTTTGGTCTTCTAGTGCTTTGATCGTCGTCTCTCTCTTTGCGGTGTAGTCTTCGCTTTCGAAGGCTTTGGGGAGGGCGCTCCTGACGTTCTCGATGAGGTTCTTCATGTCTTTCTGGAACTCCTTCCCTCTGCCTGGAGTCAGCTTTATTGCTCTTGGTTCATACTCATTGGAGAAGTTGTTTACGTAGCACCAGTCGGATGGCAGTGGCTGGGTTTTGGCAAGTTCCTCGAGGAAGTTTCTCACAGCCGTCGTTCTGCCTGTTCCAGGATAACCGGCAACGTAGACGTTGAATCCGCGTTCCCTGATGCCTAGCCCGAACTTGAGCGCTCTGACAGCCCTTTCTTGACCTATGATCTCTTGAAGAGGCGTCAGCTCTTGAGTAGTTTCACAATGCATAAGGTCAGTGTCGCATTCTTTTCTCAGCTTTTCTGGGGACAACTCGTTTACCATTTCATGATTCTCCTGATCCGAAATAGCCAGTCATGTATTATAGAACGCAATATATCTGAGCAAAATAAGTATTCCGATTATATCAAACCAGGGTTGAAGATGACAGACTTGAAAGAGGAAAAGAACCAATACACAGCATGGTTAGGACCAATAGGAAGCAGCGCGATTTGAGCGTGTCTACTGCGCGCGCTCTACACCTCTTACTTTATTGATAGCAAGAACACAAAGTTGTTGAAAACTGTCAGCGTCATGAAGAATATTATTGGAATATAGTTGAACACCAAGAATCCATAGTTTTTCAACCGAAGGATGTTTGACATCTTTAGCATCCCGAAGAAGAACAGGCACAATATTGCGAGATAGAATGTTGTATAGCCGACTATTCCGACAGCTGGAATAAGCAAAACTGGTAGTATGTTTCTTTCTATCTCAAGTCCATATACTCTTATTGCTGCTCCTGTCGTACCGACATCCAGAGCCCAGAGTATAAGGATTGGGATTAACGTAAAGAATATTTTTCTCGTCGTATCAACTCATGTCTGCCTTTCTCTGTTTCATTTTATTGAAATATAACTTTACCGCAACCAACCAAAATTACGTTGAGTGGACGTTGCGCGCGCTGGTCTCGGTCTTTCTCTGTGTCTGTCTTTGTCTCTTTTTGTCTCTTCCTTTCTTTTTCATGGTCTGAGAGGGGTATAGTATGTAGGTAGTAGTAGCGCGCTCTGGGCATGTGCGAAATTCAGCGACCCTTCCAATTTTTAAACCGCTTCTGCCCTAGCTGCTGTTTATGGGTGCCAGAAGGGCAAATGCAAGAGATTTAGAATCGGTTCTGCAGGTAATCAACACGAGCAACAGAGATGCTTACAGAAGCATAATCCCGCCAGAGCAGTTCGAAGACCCGATACTGACGCTGGCGCAATTGATGAAGGAATTCGATACTATGAACTTCTACGTTTGCAGAGTTGAAGACCAGCTCGTCGGCGTCGCCGCGTTGCGAATAGACGAAGGCGCAGCGGGTGCGGTCAGGTGGACTCACGTTCTTCCAGAACACAGGCGAAAGGGCGTCGGCACATCTCTGATGAAACACATCGAGAACGAAGCCAGAGATACGAGACTGAGAAAACTCAGGGTCATCTACGTGTGGGAAAAAGCATACTGGGCCAAAAGCTTCTACACAAAACTCGGCTATTCGAGGACAGACACGATCACCTTGCCTTGGGGAGACAAAGCCCACATTTACGAGAAGACTCTTCTCTGAGCATGCAGTCTGCCTCGCGAGTAGAACACTTAATTTGCTGAACCGCATAAGTAGCGCGCGCTAGAGAAGAACCTGTTCGTCTCTTGTGGACGAATCATGCTTGGCGTACGCGTTCAGACGGAGACAACCGTGGTTCTCAGGAGTTTGACCCCTTTCTTCGCGGCCAGTTCATCGCTCAACTTGCGAATCTCGACGCCGTTTCCTTTGACGGCTATGGCTTCTAGGCATTCTCTTTCGCTGAGGTGGATGTGCATCGTGGAGCATATTATGCGTGCGTAATGGTGCTGTACATGAGTGAGCGCGGTCTCCAAGCCTTTGGCTTCATGGTCGTAGAGCATCGTCAGAACCCCGGCTTGGCTTCCTTTTTCTTTTTGGAGCCATTTCTTCTCAGAGATGAACATTGTGACGGCATCCTGAACGGCCTTGGAACGGTTGCCGTAGCCCATTCTGCCGATGACTTCGTCAAAATCATTCAGTAGTTCGGGCGGAAACGTCACGCCTACTCGTACGATCTTTGCCATGTTTTTCACAGCCATGTTCTAACGTGTTCTAAACATAAAGTTTTTATGGAATCCAGTGTTACCTTTTCGCTGGAAAGTGTTACTGAGTGGGAAAATGAGCGCCAAGACCTATTTAGGAGTTGCAGACGTCGCGCTGGTAGGCGTCTTCTGCGCTCTCTGGGCAGTATTGAACTTGACGTTGGGGCCGTTGAGCTTCAGTCTACTTAATCTTCCGGTGCTCCATGATTTCGCTGCTTTCTTCACGCTTCTGCTAGTTGCTTGGGTTACTGGCAAGTTTGGCACGGCTTCGATGGTTGGAATCATAGGGTCGGCCGTCGCGATTTTTCTGGGAGGTCCGCCGCTGATAGTTGGTTTTGCCGTTTCAGCAGTAGTGTTTGACCTGCTGATGTTTGCAAGTCATCACAGAATTCGCAGCACAATACGTAGCGTGCTGGTTACCGTTTTTGCGACGTTGCTGTCTGCATATTGTGCGGGTGTCCTTATCGGTGTCTTCTTCACGCCTAACACTTTTCTGTGGGCGCTGACTTTCTGGGGAGTCTGGCACATGATCGGAGGAATCGTGACCTTGGCAATAACCCTGCCGATCATTGTCTCGTTAGAAAGAGCAGGTGTGAGGAGGTTCAAGGATGAGTGAAAAGGAACTCGAAACCATGATAAGGGACGCTGTGAAGCTGCACGGACATCTGGGGCCTTTTCTCGTCATAGGCGTCAGAATGGGAACGATCGCCAACAGAATACTGACCCCCGCCCACAACGGAAGCGATGCGTTACAGGTGACTGTTAGGGTTCCCCTGCGGACGCCGTACTCATGCGTTCTCGACGGGTTACAATCAATCACGAAATGCACAATCGGAAATCAGAAGCTGAAAGTGGAAGACTCCCCCGAAAAGATTACTGCAGAGTTCAGAATGCAGGGGTCAGAAAAAGTTCTAACGATATCAACCAGCCCCCAGATGATCGCCGAAATAGAGAACGAGTTCTCAAGAGGTGCGACGAGCGAAGAATTAGCCGCGAAAATAGCGTCTGCGCGAGAAGACCAGCTTTTTGAACTGGAGAGACAGTAGACGCGCGCGCCATTACGCACCAAAACATACAGAAGTAACAAATGGCTGAAATCGGTACGTCTTGGTGAGTGCGGAGCAGGCTGTCATAAACGCATGTGTTAATGCTTCGTCTTGGCTGTGCGATAGCGCGTATTTTCAAGGTTGTGACCCGACTGGACTTGGGAGGCTGCACAACGGGATTCAATTACGTGCGAAGGTGCGGAAAGGATGTTATTCAACGTGAAGGAAAAAGAAGCGTATGTTCAGCGCAGACTATGGCCTGGCGCGCGCTCACACAAAATATTATATTTGCAGAGGCCAAAAAGAGAAGATGGTGATTCAGAAATGAGTGAAAAGAAGGTTGTAAACAGGGACATTGCAATTGGAATCGGAGTGTTGTGTGTTGTTCTACTAGCTGCTCTTGTTGGAGCAGTGTTTATTTACACATCAATGCTAAACAATAAGGATTCTCAAATAGCCGACCTTCAAAGCCAAGTTGAGTTTGGCAATTCCACGATTGATAGGCTTACTGCCATAGTTAATTTGTCTAATTCAACGATTTGGGTGAATAATGAATCTATAAATCAACCAGCAGGAAATTCCTCCTACACTTCTTGGTCTTTTTCTGTAAGCTATGCGGGTTATGTCGTTGTCGATGTTCCGTCTTCTTCGATTCCCAACACATATGTTGAATTATCATATTCTTGGAATGGAGTCAACTATGACAACACAGTGAACGTTGGTTCAGGCGGTTCAGCACGGTTCCCTGTTCTTCCCGCAGATAACATGGGCGTTCGGGTGATTAACAAGAACCTTTCTACTGGCGCCTCGGAGACGGTGACGATAACATACTGGTATTGAATTCTTCCATTCCCTTTTTTGTTAACGTTGCATTTGGATTCTCAACTAAGCCTTTTTGGTTAACAGACCTCAGTAAAGTCCTCAAGCTCCTAAGAGTCAACAGAACTCGCGGGTGGTCTTGCAGTAGCGGATACAGGGAGGTTTTGCACTTCAATTGTACGTTAGTAACAATCGATCAAGAAAATCGGAAATGAAAGGTCGCAGCGTGCGCAGGGCATAGTATTTGTCTTGGTTCAGTTGTTTGCTCAAATTCTAATGTTTGGGTTGTCTTCTTCTATGAAGTGCAACTGCTAGCAGTGTGGATACCATAAGTGACGGTAGAACTACCGTCAGGGTTGGAAACTCGGGGATCACCACGTATTGATGTTCGTAAGCTGTTCCTAGAGTTGTTATCGCGTTGCCTGCTTTATCTTGTGCTATGATTATGCACGTTACGTTTGTGCCGTACGGAAACGCTGGTATGCTGGCACTCCACACGTTTTCCAAGAGGTTTGACATCGTGACGTTTGTCCATGCTCCGTTGTTGCTGGCATAGCTCAGAGTGACTTCCTTCACCCCGCTTGCGTCGTCAGTTACGGTGGCATTGACTTGTACTGTGTCTTGAGGTGAAACACTGCCTGCAGATGGAGTCTGAGTCACGTCCGTAATGTCTCGGCGGTGCCGTGTCGACCAGCTCGCTCGTCACGGTGCCCGAGATTATGCCCGACGCTATTGCGGCGAGCTGGAAGTTGACGTCAGCGGTTACCGTGTTGACGGTCACGGGTATCGAGTCCTCACTCGCCGACACGAAGCCGGTGGCGGACGCAGTGACGTTGTATGAGTCGGTCGCCAAGCCAGTTATCGCGTAATTGCCGTTCGCGTCTGTCGACGCCGACCCGGAGCTCGTTAAACTTTGAGCGTCTACTGTGGCGTATTGTATAGGGCGGCCTGTGGAGTTCGTGACTCTGCCGGTTATTGTTCCCGAGAGCGGAATAGCAAGCACAATGTTCACGTTTGACGTCTCCGCGCCTTGGACCACGCTGACGCCGGTCACTTGGTTGAAAGTCAAGCCCGAGGACGCCGTTACAGTGTAGCTTCCGGTTGGCAGTCCGTCCGTTATGCGATAGTTGCCGTTCGAGTCGCTCGTGGCGTAATCGACAAACCCGCCAAAGCTCGCCGTGATGAACGCGCCCGACACGGGTTGCCCGGATGATGATGTCACTTTCCCCGAGATTATGCCGGAGGGGGTGAGGGCGAGGTTCACCGTGGTTGTGGACCCGGCTGTGATCGCGACGCCTGCCACTGTCTTCAGCAGATGCCCAGCTGGGAGCAGAGCCGTGACGTTGTAGGTTCCTGTGGGAAGGCTGTTGTTCAAGCTGTAATTTCCGGTGGAGTCTGTGTGTCCCACGCAGGCGGCGTTTCCGTTGACGTCGATCGCCTCGATGATAATGCTTGACAAGGGCGCTAAGGACGCGGAGTCGGTGACGGTGCCGGCGATTATCCCGGACGCGGCGAGCGCAAAGTTAACGTTGGCGGTGGTGGATCCCGCTGTTACTGATACGCCGCTGACCGTGTTGGAAAGGTGATTCGTCGTATACTGGACCGTGACGTTGTAGGTTCCGGTATCCAAGTTTGTGATGATCTGGTAGTTTCCGTTTGCGTCTGTCAGAGCGGTGGAGCCAGATTGGGATGTGCCTGAGGCGTTGTAAGCGGTTACATAAGCGTATTGTATCGGCGAGCCCGAGGAGGCGTCGGTTACCTTGCCTGAAATCGCGCCCGAGACCGGCATCAGGATGTTGACGTTTGAGGTTTCGGCCCCGGCGGTTACGGCAACATTGTTTACCGTGGTCCTTACGTAGCCTTGAGCGGACGCGGTTACCGAGTATGTGCCGGAGTCCAGAAACGTTGTGATCACGTAATGCCCTTGTGAATCGCTGACTGTGGAGCCGAATCCGTTGCTGCCTGTGGCGCTGACGTCAGCCCCTTGAACGGGAATGGTGATCTGAGCGTGAACAACCCCGAGGACGAAGGCGTTAGCTATCAAACCGAAAGTAATCGCGAAAATTAGTAGTTCGGCGCTTAGTTTTTGCTTGTGCACTTATGCTTCCTCCGTTTCAAAGATGCAGATTGATTTTTGTTTGGCAGGGAAGCAGGCTATTGACTCGTTCAATCTTAAATTTTGAATAATCTCATCCATGTTTTTCACCAGAGGAGAAACTGCGCTTAGAATTCTATCTAGCACAAGTTCTCTTAAACGTTGCTATCTCAGATTATCTCAGAAGAAAACCAAAAACACATAAACTTTTCCGGCAGAACCCGAAAACCTAAAATGCGGCATAAGTACGGACTTACAGGTCAGCTTAAGAAGTGCTAGCGCGCGCTAGTATTCAATTTGACGTTGTTGAATGTGTGGCGTCCGTGGTGGCTTGAGACAAGAGCGAAGGGTCCTGGCAAAGTCGGGGCGGGATCGGTTTAAGTGAAATTGACTGAACCAGCATAAGCAATCGCTTGTTCGCAGTTTCGCCCGCGCGTTTGTGGGATGAAATTATTGATACAAAAGATTTTCGAGTACTAAAAAAAGAAAGGTGCGTTTTGAGTAGCGGATTTCGATATTGACCTATGTGCGCACGCTCATGTACCATTATTGGATCTGGACATCGTCAATAAAAATCTCTTCCCCGTAATGGTTGCCCCCTGATTGGTAGCCGTCGACCCGGATTATGATACTGGTTAGGCTGGTGGAAGATGATAGTCCTTTGCTTGCCCAATCAGCGACGATGTTTCTGCTGAATTGTACCCACTGTCCGACTGTGAACATGCCTGGTAGAGTTCCCATGTTAACGACCTTCGTGTTGGCGTTTTCAGTTGGTGCGGTGGCTGGAGTGTTTCCCCACCAGTAGATCAGTTGTGTACCGTCGCTTGCAGTCAATGCTATCTGGAACGAGTAGTATCCGATCGATGGATCGATCGGTCCGTTGTTGTAGACCCATAACGAAAGTGAGCCGGCAGCGTTAGGAATTGAAATGATGGGAACGCTAAAGGTACTTGTATAAGATCCGTAAGAAGTCGAGGTTTGAAAGCTTGTGTCTATTTCTGCAAAGACTGACCCTGAATGTGGAGGAATGGGATCGTCTGAAGCAAGACTTGCGTAAGCGGAACCACCTGAGGTCCATGTTCCCTGTGATTCAAAATCGCCACCGGGCACCACGTTTTGAGTGATGGTGAATGTTGTGGTAGCTGAAGTCAAACCTGTATAGGAAGCGGTGATGGTCGAAGAGCCTGCTGCTGTGTCTTTGTAGTAGAAGTTGGCTGAACTAGCGCCGCTTGCGATGGTTACTTGAGTTATTGCCCCTCCGCTTCCGTCTGAGTTGGCGTAGAATGAGCCTGTTGTTGAAGTTTTTGCCAGACTAACAGTTATGGCTCCACCTGACGTGACACCGTGCCCGGCTGCATCTTGGCGCTGCACTGTAATGACCGATGAAACCGAGTTTGTAAAGATGGATTGGCTGGTTCCTGCCGTGAAGACTAGCTGTGAGGCAGGCCCTGTAATGGTGAATGTTGTGGTGGCTGATGTGTAACCCGCTGTCGTTGTGGAGACCGTTAGGGTCGGAGTGCCAACGGCTGTGTCCTTGTAGTAGAAATATGAAGAATAGCTACTGCCTGAGCTGATGGTCACGGTGGTTATCACGGTCGTGCCGCTTGCATCAGAATAGAACACGCCAGTGGGTGAAGTGGATAGCAAGTTGATGGTTATAGTTCCCGTTGTATACGCGTTGCCGCTATAAGTTTGCCGCTGAACCCTGATCTGGGCAGACACCACCCCAGCGGTCAAGGTTTGAGAAGCGCCGCTGGTGTAAACTAGCTGATAGTTGTTTATGGTGAAGGTTGTCGTCGCAGAGGTCAAGCTTCCGGATGAAGCGGTCAAAGTCGGAGTGCCAGCAGTAGAATCGGAGTAGTAGAAGTTGGCAGAGTTCGTGCCGCTCGCGATAGTTACGGACGTGATCTGGGTGTTGCCCCCGGCGTCGGAATAGAATGTTCCACCGCTTGAACTCGAGGCTAAGCTAACAGTGAGAGCACCAGACGCGGAAATTGGGTTGCCGCTGGAGTCCTGCAGCTGAACTGTGATCACTGATGAGACGTGGTTCCTAGTTATCGTTTGAGCCGTGCCGGCAGTGAAAACCAACTTGGCACCAGCAGCAAACACCGTGAACGTCGTGGTCGCTGAGGTATAGCCAGTTGCGGAAGCCGTGAGAGTCGGAGAGCCAACAGTAGCGTCCTTGTAGTAGATGTAAGCATGGTCAGCACCGCTGGCGATGGTGATCTGAGTAATCACTTGTGTGCCAGCAGCGTCGGAGTAGAACACGCCGCCGCCGGAGCTCGAAGTCAAGCCAACGGTTATAGTCGTGGCAGGACTGAACGCGTTGCCGCTGCCATCTTGGCGCTGAACCGTGATCCGGGCAGATATCGAGCCAGCAGTCAACGTCTGACCAGTGCCAGCGCTGAAAACCAGGACAGGCATCCTGATGGTGAACGTCGTAGTGCCAGGGGTGTATCCTGCGAAAGAGGCGGTAAGCACCGGAGTTCCCACTGTCGAGTCCACGTAGTAGAACGTGCCGGAGGTGCTGCTGCCGCTTGCGATTGTAATTGAAGTTATCGTTCCGCTGCCGTCAGAGTTAGAGCTGAAGTGGCCGCCGGGGCTAGTCGTGGTTAACGCTACGGTGATTGCCGTGTTGGGGGAGTACGAACTGCCGTCCGAATTGTACCGTCTTATGGTAATGCTCGATGAAACTTGTCCTGCAGCCAAAGTTTGGCCGCCGCCGGTTCGGAAGCCCAGGTAATAGTTGTTGATGGTGAATTGCGTAGTCGCCGGAGTGAAGCTTCCGGATGAAGCCGTCAAAGTCGGAGTGCCAGCAGTAGAATCGGAGTAGTAGAAGTTGGCAGAGTTCGTGCCGCTCGCGATAGTTACGGACGTGATCTGGGTGTTGCCCCCGGCGTCGGAATAGAATGTTCCACCGCTTGAACTCGAGGATAAGCTAACAGTGAGAGCACCAGCCGCTGAAATTGGGTTGCCGCTGGAGTCCTGCAGCTGAACTGTGATCACTGATGAGACGTGGTTCCTAGTTATCGTTTGAGCCGTGCCGGCAGTGAAAACCAACTTGGCACCAGCAGCAAACACCGTGAACGTCGTGGTCGCTGAGGTATAGCCAGTTGCGGAAGCCGTGAGAGTCGGAGAGCCAACAGTAGCGTCCTTGTAGTAGAGGTAAGCAGGGTTCGCACCGCTCGCGATGTTGACTGAGTAATCACTTGTGTGCCAGCAGCGTCGGAGTAGAACACGCCGCTGCCGGAGCTCGAAGTCAAACTAACAGTGATAGTCGTGCTAGGACTGTACGCGTTGCCGCTGCCATCTTGGCGCTGAACCGTGATCCGGGCGGATACCGAGCCAGCAGTCAACGTCTGACCAGTGCCAGCGCTGAAAACCAAACAGGCATCCTGATGGTGAACGTCGTAGTGCCAGGGGTGTATCCTGTGAAAGAAGCGGTAAGCACCGGAGTTCCCACTGTCGAGTCCACGTAGTAGAACGTGCCGGAAGTGCTGTTGCCGCTTGCAATTGTAATTGAAGTTATCGTTCCGCTGCCGTCAGAGTTAGCAGCTGAAGTGGCCGCCGGGGCTAGTCGTGGTTAACGCTACGGTGATTGCCGTGTTGGGGAGTACGAACTGCCGTCCGAATTGTACCGTCTTATGGTAATGCTCGATGAAACTTGTCCTGCAGCCAAAGTTTGGCCGCCGCCGGTTGGAAACCCAGGTAATAGTTGTTGATGGTGAAGGTCGTCGTCGCAGGGGTCAAGCTTCCGGAAGAAGCCGTCAGAACCGGAGACCCTGCAGCGGAGTCTTGGTAGTAGAAGTTAGCGAAGTTTGACCACTTGTGATAGTGATGGAGGTGATCTGGTTATTGCCGCTAGAGTCGGAGTCAAATTCGCCGGAAGACGTAGCGGTCGTGGATAAGCTAACGACGACTCCTCCAGCTCCTGCTACGATTGGGTTGCCGCTGGAGTCCTGCAGCTGAACTGTGATCACTGATGAGACGTGGTTCCTGGTCAACGATTGGCTGGTGCCTGCTATGAAAGCCAGCTTGGAACCAGCCGCATATATCGTGAACGTCGTGGTCGCGGGAGTGTATCCGGTTGCAGAGGCTGTGATGGTTGGGGAACCCACGACTGTGTCCTTGTAGTAGAAGCTAGCCGAGCTTTGACCACTCGCGATATTGACTGAAGTAATCACTTGTGTGCCAGCATAATCAAAGTAGAAAACACGCCGC
>CAVYNL010000025.1:0-27229 GCA_963769845.1 Candidatus Bathyarchaeota archaeon
GTAGGTATTGCAGTGACTTCAGCTCGGAACTTGCTGATATGTCAGTTGGCGGACTGGGAATGGATGGATGGAGCTTTGTTATTATCCGCACAAGAAGGGGATCAGAATTGTTTGAGGGCGCTGAGAGAACAGGAGCAATTAGGACAAGAAATGTGAAGGAAGAGCCTAATGCGATAAAGCTTCTCTGTAGGCTGTCTAAGAAAAAGAAGCAGATCTCTCTTTCTTGAGAACGTGGCAAACCTTATAAATCCACCAGAACAACATGCCCTTTTTGATTTCGATGAAGTGGAACACAACAACCTTGGCAGGCACTGCAACATTATCTGCATTGGTTGTGATCTTGGACTATGCTCTGAAATACTCAAATCTGAAAATACCATTTCCTTTGCTTCCCTACCTCAAATTTGACTTCACAGGAATACCGATCGTCATATCGGCTCTCCTCTTCGGACTCTTTCCAGGAATTCTTACATCAGCAGTTGCCTTTGTCGCCATCCTTACCCGCAGTGGCGACTTAATTGGTTCGTCAACGAAAGGACTGGCCGAATTATCAACAATCTTGGGAATGGCAACAGGCTTCAAACTGTTCGGAAGATTCAGGAGAACCGGTTCGGTCTCAATCGGTTTGGCTTCGAGAGTCCTGATAATGACGTTTGTGAACTTGGTGTTTCTCTACACGGGCTTACTTCTGCTGCCCTCACTCTATAAGGATGCTCTCATGACTTGGGTCTTGATTGTCGGAGCGTTCAACCTAGCACAGGGAGCGGTTAGCGCCGTCGGCGGCTACCTTGTCTTTGAAATGATAAGGAAACGTGCTCCATCCTTGATCGAAAGAGAGCGCGCACTATCTGTATAGATCTTTCTCCTTTGGCATCACTAACTCAATGGCCCGAGCACTATCGGATTTCGAGTAATTGTATCCACGGATTATCGCAACAGGGACTCCTTCGCTCGCTTGACCTATCACGAGCTCGGCAGCCGAAGCCAACTCATCCGCCACAGCCGTCTGCTTGACTCGCAAAACGTACCCAAACAAATCCTTCTCGCCGCGCCGATCCCGGATTGGCTTCAGACCTGCAACACCAATAGCGACGTTGATTTCTCCATTCCTCAACGGCCGCCCATGCGTATCCGAAACAATAACAGCCACATCGCAGCCCGTCAACTCCCTGACTACAGCTCTAATCTTTTGCGCCGATGCATCCGGATCTTTCGGCAGCAGCGCTACGTTATTTTCGCCCGACACGTTCGACCGATCAACACCAGAATTCGCACAAACGAACCCATGCCTCGTCTCAGTTATCAGGATCCCATCCCGCATGCGACTAATTCCCTTAGACTCACGCAAAACAACTTCTACCAAAGCAGGATCCTTCCCAAACTGCTCCGCAATGCATCTCGCAAACTCGGATGGTACAACACTATTCAAATCGACAACGTTTCCCTCAGCACGAGAAACAAAAACGTGTGTGACCACCAAAACATCTCCATCATGAATCGGAGTACCCTGCTTGCTAGCTGCTTCAACCACAAGCCTGCCAATGCTGTCCCCAGTTTTTATGATCGGCAAGCCCTCAACGCCAATAACTTCAACTCTGTCCAAACAAATCCTCTTCAACAAGTATTCGATACGCGCACGACATTTCTTATTAGCGCGCGCGCTTATAATTTGTAGACAGGGCTACTTATGCCAGCTAGAAAGAAAAGAATCGAAGAACCGATTAAGGCTCCCGAAAAACCATGGTTTAGGTTCTGGCCCGAAGGCGTCAGGCAGCATATTGACTATCCTGAAGTACCATTGCCTGACCTTCTGAGAAGGTCTGCTCAGGCCTACCCTCATGACACTGCCACCGTCTACTTCCACCAAGAGATGACTTACGAAGAACTGGACGAAGATTCAGACAGATTCGCTGCCGCGCTTGATGACTTGGGCGTAAAAAAGGGTGACAAGGTAGCCCTTTTTCTTCCGAACGTACCGCAATTCGTGATAGCCTATTATGGAACGTTGAAAATCGGTGCCATCGAGACTGCCATAAGTCCACTGTACAAAGAACGCGAAGTCGAGCATCAACTGAGAGATTCTGAAGCTGAAACAGTGGTCGTTCTAGACCTGCTCTATCCAGTGCTTGGCGAACGTTCTGGATAGAACCGAAACAAAGAGGATAATCGTTACGCGGCTGAAGGATTATATGCCAAGTGTTACTGCTTTTCTCGGCACATTTCTAAGGAAGATCCCTTCACAAAAGGTCGGTCGTAGACCAAATCTGCATTTCTTCAAACAATTACTCGACCAACACGAGGCAAAGCCGCCCCATGTGGAAATCAACCCGCGAGAAGACTTGGCTGCTCTACAGTACACGGGAGGAACCACGGGCATCTCGAAAGGGGCCATGTTAACTCACATGAACTTGGTTTCTAACGCCGTTGCATGCGCTGAGTGGCTCAGGGGAAAAACGGCTGAGGAAACCATTCTAACAATGTTGCCGCTGTTTCACATATACGGCATGACGACAGGCATGAACGCACCCATCTGTTTGGCTGGAAAAATGGTCATGCTTTTCAGGTTTGATGTCGTGAGCACTCTCAGGGCTATTCGGGACAATCGCGTAACCGTTTTCTGCGGGGCACCAACAATGTATGCGATGCTCATGAACAGTCCTGAAATCAAGAAATACGATGTTTCATCAGTTCGTTTCTGCATGTCGGGCTCTGCGCCTCTTCCGCCTGAGGTTCAGAAGAAATGGATGGAGCTAACAGGCGGTGTCCTGGTTGAAGGATATGGACTTACAGAATGCTCACCGGTGACACATTGTAACCCGTTGGACGCGACCATGAAGACGGTCAAGGTGGGAAGCATAGGTCTTCCCTGGCCTGACACTGACGCCAAGATCGTCGACATGGAATCTGGACAAAACGAGTTGGGCGTGGACCAGGACGGAGAGCTCGTCGTCAAGGGACCGCAAGTCATGAAAGGATACTGGAAGATGCCTGAAGAATCTGCCCAGGTCCTTCGAAACGGATGGCTCTACACGGGCGACATTGGAAAAATGGACGCTGACGGATACTTCTACATAACAGACCGCAAGAAAGACCTGATCAAGTACAAAGGCTACAGCGTCTATCCAAGAGAGATTGAAGACGTACTCTACGAACATCCGTCGGTCAAGATGTGCGCAGTCATAGGAAAACTGGACCCTGTGGCAGGTGAAATTCCGAAAGCCTTCGTTGTGCTGAAAGAAGGAAAGACAGCAACAGAGCAAGAGATCGAGGAATTCGTCAACAGCAAAGTCGCACCTTACAAAGCCGTTAGAGAAGTGGAA
This sequence comes from Candidatus Bathyarchaeota archaeon, assembly GCA_963769845.1. GTDB lineage: Archaea > Thermoproteota > Bathyarchaeia > Bathyarchaeales > Bathycorpusculaceae > JBGQMW01. The sequence continues at coordinate 3,321 of CAVYNL010000025.1, forward strand.
TTTCGAACAGAGCTTCCGATGACTCTTGTAGGCAAAGTGCTGAGAAGAGTTCTGCAGGAAGAAGAGAGGAAGAAGACCGTAGGAACTCAAACGTAGATCTTTTCTCAGCTCTTCGCGCGCGCGATAGAGAGGAGCCGCTCGAAGAGGGCGCGGAAGAAACATTCAAACAACTTGGGGCAGAGTTAGCTAAGATGATGTAGCGCGCGAATTGATCAGTGCAGCCTAGCCTTCTTCTGGGAGAATGCAAAACCGAATCTGTTCGATCCTGTCAATGGCCGATGCTTGAACGCTCAGAATTCTGATTTGCGGCAATCAGGCCGGCTCATTCATTTTCTTTCCAGTTCGCTTGGACCATTCAGCAACGGGTATGGCAAACTGCTTCTCGACATTGCTTCTGTGTATGCTGTTGTACGTGCAGAAACATCTGACCTTGCCATCTGGAGTCGCATAGTGTATAGCGCATTTTTGAACGCGGTCCATGTCGATGTTCCACACGTCTTGGAAGTGCATAATGCCTATCATGACTATTCTGCGCATGAGGTCGCCTAGAGCCTCATAGCTGCCTTTTGTGACCACGTTCTTGATCAGACCTCTCACAAACTCTGATTTTGCCATTGGAAGAAGCTTCAACATTTTCATTTTGGCCATCGTCTTCTTCCCCTTTGCGCCGGAATAGTACACGTCCCAGAAAACATCAGCGAACTTGTCAACATCCACATAATTCATGATAGGCTTGTACGACCCGTCCTTGTCGATCACCAAGAATGTTGCCGCACCACACATGGGATGTATCGCGAACTCTGGATAGACCTTGTTCTTGATCATCCCCATACCTTTGGCAACTGGCACGGGCCAGTTTACAGGTCTCCAGTCAAATCGTCCGACAACTCCATTGGTCTGCGCCTCAATCTCTTTCATCGTGTCAGGAATCGTGATGCGCATCTTCCGCATCTCCTCTTTCCTGGCTTTTCCAGCCATCGAAACCGGCTGGATGTTGATGCATCGGACAACGTCATGGTTCTTTACCGCAAAGTCGATTATCTGTCCCAAGTCTTTGTCGTTAACGCCTTTTAGTAGTGTGACAACGAGCACGATCGAGTCTAGACCGATTTTTCTGGCGTTCTCAAGAACCTTGAGCTTTATTGGAATCATCTCGGTTCTTGCCCTAGTCTTCCTGTAAATGTCCTCTCTCAAACCGTCAAACTGAAGATACAGCGTGCTCAAGCCCGAGTCAAGGAGCTTCTTGAAGTAGTCAAGGTCTTCTGCGATTCGAATGCCATTGGTATTGACCTCAACGTGGCTTATTCCCAGCTTCTGAGCTTCCTTAATCAGGCCGGGCAAGTCATTCCTCAGAGTTGGTTCTCCGCCACTGAACTGCAGTGCGTTACAAGCCCAGGGGCTGTTGGCTCTGAGCACTTTCATCATGTCCACGATCTGGTCGTATGAGGGTTCATACACGTAGTTCGCAGCTCCAGCATAGGCGAAGCAGATCGGACACGCCATATTACACCTGTTCGTTACATCAATTATGCCCAGAATTGTTGGAGTCTTGTGCTGGGGACAGATGCCACAGTCGAACGGGCAACCTTTTTCAGTCTTGGTGTGGGGCTTCTCCACACCCGTGCCAACGTACTGCGCGTTGTACCAATTATCATAAAACCATCTGAAGATTTCGGCGTCTCCCCAGTAGATGTCTTCAAACTTGCCATGTTCAGGGCATGTCTTTTCCAGGTAGATGACGCCATTCTCTTCGTAGATCCGCATAGGTATCTTCTTCATACATTCCGGGCACAAGCTCGTCGAATAAGCCTCAAACTTGCCGCGTTCTTCAACTTTCTGCATTCAAACATCTTCCTTGAAGATTCGAATAGTAGGTAATGGGGAGGGTATTAATACCTTTTTTTGCGGTGCGCCCTCTGAACAAGTTTTCATGAAACCTTGGAATCTTTGAGCATCAAATAGAAAGGCAATGCTGTGGCGAAGATTATTGCGGCGATGCCGCAGGGAACAGCAGCGTCTGGCTTGGTGGAGTTCCAAGCGTAGCTTCCTGCAGTGGGTCCGACTGACAAGCCTATGCCATTGATTCCCTGTGTGACACCGGACACACTTGCCCTTCGATGCTCTGGGATGAGGTCCATCATCCAGGCCGAGATCGCTGGCGAGCTTACGTTGCCGATGGCGCTTATTCCGCTCATTATCAAAGTAAAATCAAGAAGCGTACGGCTGTACGCCAAGAGCAAGACCAAGGGGATGCATAAGAAACCGAACAATACGAGTGGTTTTCTTCCAAACTTGTCGGTGAGTTTTCCACCGGGAATTTGAACTAACCCCGTCACAAGACTGGATGCGAGTGACAGGACCAACCCATATTCGGTCAGGTTGGCACTTAACCTGAACATTAAGATGCCGGTGAGTAATGGACTGACGAAACCGTTCAGCACCCCGTTTGACAGGTTTGTTGCGCTGAAAATCAAAACCACTTTTCTGAGAGACGTGGTCTGTTTCGAGCTGGTGATGCCAGCAGCAACCGGATCCTCGACAGATTTCTTCTTCGCAGCGGCATTCTTTCGTTGCATCAGAATAGAAAACCCCATGCCCGCGATACTGATGAAGATGGCTATGAGAAACGGGGTGTGCAGGTTCACGACCTGCCCTATGAGCCCGCCCAACAATGGCGCAGGAACTTGAGCAAAGACCCATGAAAGATTAAAGACGCCATAAGCCATTCCCCTTGAACTTTGCGCGCTGCAATCCGCAGCCAACGCCGAGATCGCTGGTCCAGAAAGACCCACCGCGAACATCTCCACAAAACTGGCAAGAAACAGGAAGTACATGTTCGGAGCAACAGCGAATAGGCTACAGCCGAGCGGCAAGAACGGCAAAGGACCCCATGACTACTGTTCTCTTACCAACTGCGTCTGCGGCAAAACCTCCTATGAAATACCCTAATGTGCTCGCCACGAAACCCAAAGAGAGAATGATGCCCCATGCCTCTGTCGTCGCGGCTTCAACAGCTGCAGCATCTGAGCCCTGGGCAAATTCCTTCGCCAAGTAGGGTTTCGGAGTAGAAACCAAAGAGACCGTAAACATGAGAAGAAAGTTAACCAACCACAAGACGACAAACACACGTGACCTGTAACCGAGGCTTCTCTCCAAAGCTAGATCTCTCCTACGCCCATGACGGTTCTCCGAACATTATCATACCCGCACCTGCCTCTAGACACGGCGTCTGACAAGTATCTCAACCGACCTAAAAAGCAAAGCTCACACTGCGTAATCACAATTTGTTATTATACACTATGTCTCGCAGTTCTAGCGCGTTATTCATGTTTTGTATCTGTTGTGGATGTTTTAGTAGCCTGTGGGGATGTAGGCGGTGGGGGCCTCCTTCTTCTGAGAAGAATGGCGACTGCGATGAAGGCTATGATCACGGCTATGCCTGCAGCGATGTAGATGAGGTTGTCTAATACTAGTCCGAGGGCGTCTGGTGACCACATGTTGGTCTCAGTTGCCTTCATTGAAAACTCCAGGTATGCACCTGGACTGGATGTGTCTGGTTCTTTCAAGTGCATTTCAACCATGACTCCCGTGCTTTGATCCCAATAGAGCTGCATTTCAGCCGTATGACCAATATAGTCCCAGGTGGAATTGTACACGTTCACGTTCCTGCTGGCCCCAGCATATCGTCCTGTGATTGTTTCATTTACCGTTCCCGCTCCTGATTGGGCCCCAGGGGATAAACTGGTTGGGCCGAAATGGGATCTCCAGTCGTCAGGTTGGAGGCAATAAGGTGAGAGGACAGGGCCATGGGGTTGCTTTTCACATCCACATCATTGCTTTGAGACACCTGTGTGCCATTATTGAAATGAATAGTCATATTGAGGCTGACCGTTGTGCCGCTTACGTTTTCAATCTCTATTTTCTCCCAATCCACTGTCTTTGCATTTGTAACATACGAGGGTTCAGTTCCGTTTCCACTCCTAGGGCGTAGGCTTCGAGAACTAGTTTCCTCCTAAACCCAACAAGCTCATCGAACGCGCTCTGATGAAAACGTATATGAGCCCTGCCAATCCAGTAAACCCGAGGTCCACCCTTGCGGATCAAGATCCAGGTAACCGGCATAGTCCAAGGTGTCGGTTTCCGCCCCTTCATCTATCGAACAGCGGTCGAGAAGGACCTCAAAGGCTACGTTAAGAACAGAGGCGACGCAGGAGTAGAAATCCTCCTAGAAGGAAACAAAAGCATCATTCACGAATTCCTAAGCGACCTGAGACTAAAGAAACCCCCGCTCGCCCAAATCTTCGAAACAACCTCCTCAGAGCCAGGCGGAAAAGAAGAATACACAGAATTCACAATCGTAAAAAGCTCCTCAGAAACAGGCCTCTCAGGCTCCGTCATCCCACCCGACATCGCCATATGCAACGACTGCCTCACAGAACTTCGAAACCCAAAAGACCCAAGGCATGACTATTTCTTCATCACGTGCACCAACTGCGGCCCAAGGTTCACAATAATCGAGAAACTGCCATATGACCGCGAAAACACGACAATGCACGAATTCCCGATGTGCAGCTTCTGCCTGAAAGAATACAGAGACCCGCTGAACCGGCGTTTCCACGCTCAGACCATCGCCTGCCCCGACTGCGGTCCCAAAGCATACCTTACGGACTCGAAAGGAAAACCGGTCAAGGCCGCAGACCCCGTGCGAGAAAGCGGTAGACTGCTCTCAAAAGGCCACATCCTTGCCATCAAAGGCTACGGCGGCTTCCACATCGCCGCTTCAGCAACCATGAACGAACCGCTGAGAAGGCTGAGAGAAGCAAAACACAGAAGCGAGAAACCCTTCGCAACAATGGCCCGCACGCTCGAAGCCGCAAAGAGCTTCGCAACTATAAACAAGAAAGAGCAAGACCTTCTAATATCATATTCTCGCCCGATCGTACTCCTCAACAAGAGCAGCAACTACTATCTATCAGACCTGATAGCCCCTGAGCTCCACAACGTCGGAGTCATGCTCCCCTACACCGCATTGCACTACATGCTCTTCGACCGGGTAGACGACCCCGCGTTCGTGATGACCAGCGCCAACCCCGCCAACCAACCAATAGTCAACGACAACAACGAAGCCCTCACGACCTTCAGCAACATCGTAGACTACTTCCTGTTCCACAACAGAAAAATCGCACAGAGATGCGACGATTCCGTAGTCCGCGTACACAAAGACAAAGCGTCTTTCATAAGACGCTCAAGAGGGTATGCACCCGCGCCGATAAGACTCAAACAGAAAGCCAAGGACGTCACCCTCGGACTGGGCGCAGAACTGAACAACACCTCCTGCATCATAAATGGCGACAAAGCCTTCATTTCACAGCACATAGGCGACGTCGAGAACGTCGAAACCAGAGCATTTCTCATGCAAGCAACCAAACACCTGATCGGCCTTACCCAAAGCAAGGTCGACACCATCGCCTGCGACCTGCACCCCAAGTTCACAACAACAAAACTGGCAAAAGACCTGGCAGAAGAAAACGATTGGCAACTCGTTCAAATCCAACACCATCACGCCCACGCAGCTGCGCTGATGGTTGAACACAACACAGAAGAAATCATCAGTATCTGCTGCGACGGATACGGCTACGGACCCAACGGCGAAGCATGGGGAGGCGAAATACTACTCTGCACAAACAAGCCCGACGGCTACAGGCGACTAGCCCACCTGCAACCGCAACCATTACCGGGCGGAGACCTAGCCACCCGCTACCCACTCAGAATGGCCGCAGGAATACTCCACAACGAAAGCCACATCGAAGACTGGCTAAACCAGAACAGTCATCACTTTCCACACGGCAAACAAGAAGTCCAGACAATCCTCCAACAACTCAGGAAGAGCCTCGGCACTGTTGAAACAACAAGCTGCGGAAGAGTCCTGGACGCCGTCTCGGCAGTCTTGGGCATATGCTACGAGAGAACATACGAGGGCGAACCTTCCATGAAACTGGAATCTCTGGCAACAAAGGGCCACGACCAGCTTCGCCTCCGACCGATAATTAATAACAACACCCTGGACACGACACAGATGCTTTCCACGATATTCGAAATGCGCCAGAAACTCCCGAAACAAGACCTAGCATACTCAGCTCACGCATACATAGCGAGAGGTCTCGCCAAGCTGGCCGCCGAAAAAGCATCCGAAAACGGCGTGAAAACCGTCGGCTTCACCGGAGGAGTCGCATACAACGAAATACTCACGCTCACGATTCGAAAACTGATAGAAGTCCAAGGCCTCAGGTTTCTAACCCATGAAGCCGTTCCCCCCGGCGATGGAGGCCTATCTTTCGGTCAGGCAGTCGCATCCGCCTTTTCACGCGTCTAGACCATAACAGATTTATCGCCCAGCCCTCCTCTGGCCTAAACACTGATACAGATGTGTCTAGCTATTCCTGCAAAGATCATAACCAAGAACGGAAACCTCGCACGGGTAGATTTCGGCGAGGCCGTACTGAGAGAAGTGAACATATCCCTCGTGAAAGCCAAGGTAGGAGACTACGTACTCGTTCATGCAGGATACGCCATCCAAGTTCTAGACGAACAAGAAGCTCTTGAAACACTTCGTCTTTGGAACGAGATCCTTCAAACGGAAGCATGAACCTAGCTTCTTGACAGTCGGCTCAAGATGACTGAAAAACTGAAGTTCAGAGATGCAAAACTCGCCAGCCGCGTCGCAGACAAGATACGACGCGCAGCGCAGAGCCGAGCCTACAATCAAGATCTGCCACGTCTGCGGCACGCACGAATACACAATCACACATTTCGGCATCCGAACACTTCTCCCATCGAACATAGAGGTAATAGCCGGCCCAGGCTGTCCAGTCTGCATAGTCCCAGCCTCGGAAATCGACGAAGCCGTCGAGCTAGCACGAAGAGGCATCGTCGTCACCTGTTTCGGTGACGTGCTCCGCGTCCCAGGGTCCGAAATGTCCCTACTAGACGCGAAAGCCCAAGGAGCCGACGTCCGCGTAGTCTACAGTCTCACCGACGCCATCAAGATGGCCCAAACCGAGAAGAACAAAGAATTCGTCTTCTTCGCAGTAGGCTTCGAGACTACATCACCATCGACAGCCGTCGAAGTCGCAAACAAACCCCCAAGAAACCTCAGCTTTCTGGTCTCCCACCGACTCATACCGCCCGCCATGAAACTGCTCGCCGAAATGGAAGACCTAAACCTAGACGGGTTCATCGCGCCAGGCCACGTCAGCACAATCATAGGACTAAAACCATACGAGATCTTCCCAAAAACGTACCACGTACCCACAGTCATAGCAGGCTTCGAACCCCTAGACATCCTCATGAGCGTATACATGATACTCAAACAGCGAAAAAGACACGCTCCCAAACTCGAGAACGAGTACATACGCGCCGTCCACCCCGAAGGCAACACAAGAGCCCAAGAGCTCATGAATCGCGTCTTCGACATCGCGGACAGCAACTGGCGAGGACTCGGCACAATACCATCATCCAGGTTCACACTGAAAAACGAGCACAGCTCCTACGATGCCAACCTAAAATACGGAGTGAAGATCGAACGCGGAACCGACATTCAACAAGGCTGCAAGTGCCACCTGGTCGTAGTAGGCAAGATCAAACCGACAGGATGCCCCCTGTTCAAGAAGGCATGCACTCCAGAAAACCCAGTCGGCGCCTGCATGGTCAGCAACGAAGGAACATGCAGAATATGGGCCAGAACAATAAGCCTACAGTCGCCACCCACGACTCCGATATAGACCAAAACATCAAATCCTCACAACCCACAAAATGCCTGCAAAGCACAAGTCCTCTATAGAAATGCCCACAAATAACCCACTGGCCATAATCAACCAAAACCACATTCGCCAAGAAGACAACAACACCCGACTCAGCCGGTGAAAAGAGAACTCATTTGAAAGGATAGAACAAAAGACAGATCCCCCTTCCCACAGAGCATCATGGAATTGAGTGATGAACAAAAAAATTTGAGTTGTCAACTGAGGGCACTGAGCACACTGCGGAGGGCAACATACAAGTTGACGATAAGCATGCCAGTCTCAGCAGATCCGGGGAATCGGATCTCCGATCGGTCTGGCGATAATTCTCTTGCCGCCAACGACTGTCTGCATGGCAACACCCGCAAATTCATTCGTAGCCTCTCCAATGATCTCGGCATCTCTTCCGGCCTCAGTGCTTCTCAACGTTTCCAAAACCTCTTCGACCCTCTCTTCAACCGTTCCTATTATCATCTTGCCCTCGTTTCCAATCTCAAACGGGTCTAAACCCAACATCTCACAAGCGGCTTGCACATCCTCCCTGACAGGAACCAAATCCTCGTGGATCAGGATACCGATTTTCGATTTTTCACTAAACTCGTTCAACGCATCAGCCAAACCTCCCCGAGTCGGGTCCTTCATCGCAACAATACCGCCGGCTTCTTTGAGCAGCCTTTGAACTACAAGGTTCAGTGGTCTGACATCTGACTTGATGCCGCTGCCAAAACTCAAACCCTGCTGAGCAGACAGAACAGCCAAACCGTGTTCCCCCACGGTTCCAGAAAGGATTATCCTGTCACCGACGCCCAGGTTTGAGTCCAAAGTCCAACGCGAACGGAAATCTGGTCGGAACCTTTTAACAACTGCAAAGTTCTCGTCTAACGATTCTGTCCTTCTGCCTATTCCTGACGTGTTTATGACGCAGCCGCCGAGATTTCCCTTCTCAACGACCTTCGTGTCACCAGTAACGATGCTGACGTGTGCTTCTTTACATGCCTGTTCCATGCTTTCCAAGATCCTTTCCAGATCGGCAAGAGCCAAACCTTCTTCCAATACGAAGCCAGAAGCTAGTGCATATGGTTCAGCGCCTATCATTGCAATGTCGTTGACAGTTCCCGAGATGGACAGGCGCCCGATATCGCCACCTGGAAAGAATATAGGCTTGACAGCATGGGAATCACTCTTGAGAACGACATCGCCAACGACAGCAGCGTCGTCCATAGCTTCGAGAGGAACTTCTGCTATGCTTGCACCGCCAAAATGCTTGACAATGCGGTTCTTCACAAAATCGTGCATGACTGTTCCGCCAGCTCCATGCAACATGGTGATGTACTTGGTCTTGCCTGACAACAGCAAGTCACCTTGGACTCTGAATATTCAAACCCAAGACATAAACACATCGAAGAGACAAGCACGTTCTGCAGAGGTTCAGTCAAGTTCCAATGACTGATAGCAGAAGCCTGAAACTTGAGCCTGTTTATGAATCCCAGAACAGATTGAAAGCCCATTCGCTAAAGGAAAACAATATAAATCGCTATATCGCTGTTCATTTGCCCAACTGGAGAGAATATGCTGTGCCAAAATGGGGATACTCGATAGTAGAAGAACTGGACCCGGAAAAGACGGTCAAGGCAAGTGCACGAGAAGTCAGAGTGTCCCATAAATCAGCATATGAAGTATGTAGAACGATCAAAGGCATGATGTTGACGCAGGCGAAACAGTACCTGCGAGACGTAATAGTCAAGAAGAGACCGGTCCCATACAGACGGTTCAGGAAGAAAGCTGGGCATCGCCACGGACTGAGCAAGGCGTTCGCAGGCAGGTATCCTGTGAAAGCAGCAAAGCAACTCCTCAGACTGCTCGAGGGAGCTGAGGCAAACGCCGAAAACAAGGGCTTGGACAGCGAAAGAATGCGGATTATTCACGCGGCAACAAGTCAAGGAATGAAGGTCAAGAGATACCAACCCAGAGCTCAGGGGCGAACTTCGCCGAGTTTCGACACGCTATGTCACATAGAGATGGCATTGGAAGAACAGCCGGAGAAGGGTGAATCCGCCTGATGTCAGTTGTCAAGCACTTCATAACAGAATCGATAAAAAGGACAGAGATCGACGAGTTTTTGCAGAAGAAGCTCGATAGGGCCGGTTATGGCGGCGTGACCATATCAAAGACGCCGCTAGGAACGCACATAGTGATCTATGCAATGCGCCCAGGTCTGGTGATAGGGCGTGGAGGAGAAACTATAAGGGAGCTCGCAGGCGTTCTGGAGGAGAAATTTAAGGTTCCAAATCCGCAGATCTCTGTTTCCGAGATCGAGATTCCGGAATTGAACGCTTATGTTGTTGCTTCGCGCGTTGCCTCTGCTCTGCAAAGGGGCGTGCACTTCAGGAGAGCCGGTTTCTGGTCATTGAATCAAGTTATGGAAGCAGGAGCTTTGGGCGCGGAAATAGTCATCAGCGGCAAACTCAGGACAGAAAGAGCAAGATTTGAGAAGTTCCGGGCCGGTTACCTTGTGAAATGCGGCGATCCATCGCTGAAGTACATGCAGAAAGCTGTAGCTCATGTTCAGCTAAAGCCTGGAATATTCGGGGTTCGCGTCAGAATAATGCCTCCTGATACAGTGTTTCCTGACAAGATCCGCATAATTGATAGTCTGCCGCCTGAAGAGGAAAAGCCAGAACCCGAGGCTGTACAAGAATCACCTGCTGGAGAGCAGGCGGCGGAAGAACAAACAACCAGCGAAGAAGCGGCTGAAGAACCAGTAGCTGAAGAAACAAGCGAAGACAAGGCGGATACAGAGGAGGCTGCAGAATAGTGCCTCTGGTTAGAGTCAAGGAAATCCGCGAAATGTCGGCGGAAGACCGAACCAAGAGACTTAACGAATTCCGAACTGAGCTTGTTAGACTCAAAACTATGGTGCGCGCAGGGGGCACAGTCGAAAACCCAGCTAGGGTGAGAGCATTACGGAAGGCAATTGCTGGGATACTAACGATAGAGACTGAAGACAAATTGAAAATACGAAAACCCCAGCCTGAGAGGAAGAAGAAATGAGAATTACTTCTGACGTTGTTCGGTTCGAGTTTATCGGAAGGCACGCAGAGGTTGCCAAAATCACTCATTCCAGTGACATCAGTGTTTCAGGAACGGTGGTTGACGAAACACGGAACACATTTACTGTGCTAGCTCTGGGCAAGAGAAAGGCTGTTATCAAAGAATCGGCTGTTTTCCGTTTCGAGTTGCCAGACCATTCAATGGTCGAGATTGACGGAAGACTCCTTGTCGGACGACCAGAAGATCGTCTCAAGAGATGCATCAAGAGGTTATGGTAATGTCGCTGTCTTTTAAAAAGCCCAAGAAAGCTTGCAACGACACAGACTGTCCCTTCCACGGAGGACTTCCAATAAGAGGGCGGGTTCTCGAGGGAGTTGTCGTCAGCGCCAAGATGGACAAAACGGTCGTTGTAGGACGAGACTACCTTACCTACATCTCAAGGTTCAAGAGGTACGAAAGGAGACGAAGCCGTATTCCCTCACACAATCCGCCCTGCATAGACGCGAAAGAAGGAGATCATGTCATAATAGCTGAAAGTCGCCCGCTTAGCAAGACAGTGTCTTTTGTCGTAGTCGAGAAGACGGAGGAGAAGTAGAGTGGCGGCCAAGGCGAAAGCGCGCGGGGGAGGCCTCGTTGCAAGAGGAATGCTTGCACACGGTCACAAAATCTCGAGAGGTCTTCAGCCACCTGCGGTTTTGAAATGCGCCGACAACACCGGAGCCAGAGCCTTGCGGCTTGTGCAAGTAATGGGCTACAAGGGAAGACTGCGACGATATCCACGCGGTTCAGTCGGCGACAAGATAACGGTCTCCGTGAGACATGGGACGCCAGATATGCGCAAGAAAATCTTCCAAGCAGTAATCGTTAGACAGAGAAAACCGTTCCGAAGAGTCGACGGCGTATGGATTCAGTTCGAAGACAACGCGGCTGTAGTGATTACTCCTGAAGGAGAGATGAAAGGCTCAGAAATTCGCGGACCAGTGGCAAAAGAAGCCGCTGAGAGGTGGCCCAGAATAGCGAGCGCTGCTAGCATAATAGTGTAGGTGAAGAAGAATGCAGTCAACAGAAAGAGTGACAAAGCCTTCGAAACAAAGAAGAATGCTTCACCAGGCGACCGACCATGTACGTCACAGATTGTTTGCCACACACCTTTCACCGGAACTTAGAGCTTCGCACTTGGTGAAGACTTTTCCGGCTAGAAGCGGCGACACCGTTCGGGTTATGCGGGGAGATCACAAAGGATTCGAGGGAAAAGTCACTCGCATAGACAAGAGAAAGTACAGAATCTACGTTGAAGGACTGACCCGAGAAAAAGTCGATGGAACCACGGTATTCGTGCCAATACACCCATCAAAGGTAATGATCACGAACCTGAATCTCGATGACAAATGGCGCAAAAAGATCCTGGAAAGAAAGAAGTTGTGGCAAGCAAAACCAAAAGGGACTCAAAGAAAACCAGAAGAAAAGCAGAGGGCGAAGCCTGAAGAACCTGTGGAGATCATTGAAGCCAAACCTCCTGTTGCAGAGGAAAAAGTCACAGAAGAACAAAGGACTGAAGAAGAGAAGCCGCTGCCAGAGAAGAAGCCCCTAGCAGAAAAGACTCTGGTAGAAGAGAAACCACCAAGAAAGAAGACTACAAAAGCAAAGAAAAGGCCATCCAAAAAAGCAACTGCTCAAGAAGCAAGAGTTGAATCCAAGGAACCTGCAAAGGAAAAGAAACCTAGAACTGAAAAGAAAAAGCCAAAACGCAAAGCTGCCAAGAAGACAGAAGGAGGAGAATAGGCTTGGGAAGAAAGGGGAAGTCATCAGGACTCAAAAGAAAACCCGCTCCGAAGTTCTGGCCAATTCACCGAAAAGAATTTGTGTGGGTCGTGAAACCCGCAGACGGTCCTCACTCATTGTTGGGCTGTGCTCCCTTGGCAGTAGTTATTCGCGATGAGCTGGGTTTCGCCAAGACACGGAAAGAAGCGAAAACCATAGTCTCTCAAGGAAAAATCCATGTCAACGGAGAAATCCGAAGGAAGGACGACTTTCCAGTTGGTCTAATGGACGTAATATCAATACCTGACATTGCCAAAAGCTATCGTGTCCTTCCCTCTTACAAAGGTCTGATTCTGAACGAAATTGGCAATGAGGAATCCAAATTCAAAATCTCAAGAATCGAAGACAAGACAGTAGTTGGGAACGGAAACATACAACTTCACCTCCATGACGGTTCAAACATCGTAGTCAAGATAGCTGACCCAAAGAATCCCCAGGAAGATGTCTACGAGACTCTGGACACTCTGAAAATAAGTCTCCCTGAAGGGCAGATAATCGGACACACAAAAATGAAAGAAAAGGACTACGCCCTCATCACCGGAGGGAAAAACATCGGCAAACATGGCAAGATAACTGAAATCGAGAAAGCTGAAGCGAAGAAACGCAGGAATGCGCTGGTGACGATCCAAAATGACGAAGGCAAACGATACCAGACGATCCTCGATTTCGTCTTTGCGATCGGCGAGACACAACCTTTCATATCGTTAACGGAGGCGGTTTGAGTTGTCCGAGGATGAAATCCGCCGAGTTTGGAAAGAACAGCCGATGCTTAGACCGAGAATCGAAAAAGTCGTTGTGAACATGGGCATCGGCAAGTCTGGCGAACCCTTGGAAAAAGCCGTCAAAGTTCTGAAGGAGATAACAGGGCACACACCATGCAGAAGAAAAGCAAAGACCAGCATCCGAGACTTCGGAATCAGAAAAGGCGAGTCCATAGCATGCATAGTGACGCTCAGGGAAGAAGAAGCCCTTGACTTTTTGAAGAAGGTACTGACCGTAGTGGACAACAAGGTCTCCGGTCGGAGCTTCGACCAACAGGGCAACTTCTCGTTAGGTCTGAAGGAGCACATTGAACTGCCAGGGGTGAAGTACGACCCAGACGTAGGAATATTCGGAATGGACATATGCGTTTCTGTAACTCGCCCAGGTTACCGAGTAAAGAACAGAAGAAAGCAAAAGGCCAAGATAGGGGCAGATCACGTCTTGAAACAAGACGAATCCATCATCTTCATTAGAGACACACTCGGAGTCGAAATTGTCTAGAAGGTGCGCGGTGATATGGGAAAACAGAAATCAAAGAAGGAAAGAAAATACGGAAAAGGCGCGCGGCCCTGCAGTAGGTGTGGGTCTTACGGGCCCATCATCCGGCGTTACAATTTATATTTATGCCGGCAATGTTTTAGAGAGGTAGCCAAAAAACTTGGATTCAAGAAATATGAATGATAGAGGCAAAGCATGATGGACACGTTGGCAAACGGCCTTACTACGGTCGTAAACACTGAGATGCGAAACAAGCGAGAATGCATAATTAGTCCTGCGTCTAAACTTCTCGGAAGGGTTCTCAGAATCATGCAGTTGAATGGTTATATCGGCGAGTTCGAGTTCATAGATGATGGACGCGCAGGGAAGTTTAAGGTTCAGCTCCTGGGTCGAATAAACAAGTGCGGAGCTATCAGGCCACGCTTCTCAGTGAAAACCGCCAAGTTTGAAGAATGGGAAAAGAAGTTCCTTCCCTCAAGAGAAGTAGGATTGCTGGTTGTTTCAACTCCAAACGGAGTTCTCTCCCACAAGGATGCGAGGGAGAAACACGTCGGAGGAAAGCTTCTAGCGTTCATATATTAATAGGTGCCATTTGATGAGAGCAGCAGAAGTCACAAGAACCATCCAGATCCCCGATGACGTACAACTGAATCTGGAAGGGAGAAAAGTCACGGTGAAAGGAGCAAAGGGGACACTGACCAGAGACTTTTCATTCGCTCCTCTATTTATGAAACTCGAGGGCAAGAACGTACATATATGGGCCGAATGGCCTCGAAAGAAAGAAGCATCCCTTGTAGGTACCATCAACTCTCACATTCAGAACATGATCACGGGAGTAACAAAGGGCTTCACCTACAAGGTCAAAATTGTTTTTTCTCATTTTCCAATTTCAGTTAAACTCAAAGACAAGGCAATCCTGATCGAGAATTTCACTGGCGAAAGGAGCCCGAGAAAAGCCAAGATAATAGGTAATGTTCAGGTCAAGATCCTGAGCGAGGACATCTATGTTCAAGGCATGGACCTGGAAGAAGTAAGCCATACCGCGGCGAACATTGAGCAAGCTACAAAGGTCAAGAAGAAAGACCCACGAATTTTCCTGGACGGTCTCTACATCTATGAAAAAAGCGAGGGAATGGAAGGATGACCGAACCAAACGCGATCTCGACAGAGAAAGCATTGAAGCTAAGACATATGGCGAAGAGGAAGAAGCCCAAATTTGTCCGACCAGAAAGCTGGAGATACGTACGGCTGAAGGAGAACTGGAGAAACCCTCAAGGTCTGGATAACAAGGTCAGAATGAGAGTCAAAGGATGGCCTCCGAAAGTGAGCGTTGGTTACAGAGGACCCAGAATCGCTAGGGGGCTTCATCCATCAGGATTTAGGGAGATATTGGTCTACAATCCAGAACAGCTCAAGAACGTCGACCCCACAACTCAGGTTGTGCGAATTGCACATACAGTGGGCAAACGGAAGAAATTCAGAATCCTCAGTGAAGCAAGAAAAAAGAAGATACGCGTCTTGAATCTAAAAGAAGCTTCTCTGGAAGCCAAGGAAGGGATGAAAGAAGAGAAGGAGCCCCCTGAGGATACAGAAAAAGCAGAACAGAGACCAGAAGGAACAGACAAGCCGCCAAAAACGGAAAAACCCGAAAAGAAAGAAAAAAGCAAGAAAACTAAGACGAAGGAGAAAAAACAATGACCGACCTCAAGAGTCAACGTCGCCTCGCAGCGCAAATACTGAAGATCGGGCAAAATCGTGTGTGGATCGACCCAGAACGCATCGAAGACGCGGAAGGCGCGATAACAAGAGACGAGGTCAGAAAACTGGTCCATGAGGGGACGATCAGGTCAAAACCTGAACAAGGTATCAGCCGCGGAAGAGGCAGGATTCTGCATCTGAAAAAGAAGAAAGGAAGAAGAAGTGGAGCGGGTAGCAGAACAGGGTCACCTCACGCAAGAATCTCGAAGAAAGAAGCTTGGATGAGCAAGATACGCGCGTTGAGAAAGAGGTTGCGCCTGCTAAAAGCCAAGAAAATAATCCCCGAAGGCGAATACGGAAAGCTCTACAGAATGGCAGGCAGCGGAAGGTTTGAATCCGTTGCGGATCTAGAGCGATACTTAAAAGCACACGAACTCTGGAGGAAACGCTAGTGGCCAGAGACGCACGCTATTGCACTCCATACCGTCGAAGGAGGGAAGGAAAAACCGATTATAGAAAAAGAAAAGCTTTCCTGCTCTCCGGAAAACCTAGACTTGTGAGCCGAACCAGCATCAACAACATACAGGCTCAAATAGTCATCGCCAAACCCGCAGGTGACGAAGTTCTAGTCTCAGCTCATAGTCGAGAACTCCAAAAGTACGGCTGGAAAGCACCTCGAGGTAACCTTCCAACGGCCTACTTGACTGGGCTCTTGTGTGGTTTGAAGGCCAAAGCTAAAGGAGTTAGCGAAGCCATTCTAGATATCGGCTTGTACCCACCGTCCAAAGGAGCCAGAGTATTTGCCGTTCTTAACGGGGTCCTAGACGCGAAAGTCGAAGTTCCGCACAGTGAAGAGAAACTTCCTACTGAAAACCGGCTGAAAGGTGAACACATTGCCAAATATGCGGAACATCTGCGTTCCACTCCTGAAGAGTACCAATCAAAGTTCTCAAAATACTTGCATCAGAATGTCCAGCCAGAAACACTTCCAAAACACACAGCACAAGTCAAGTCAGACATGATGGCAGCTTTCAAAACTGGAGGCAAGAAGAAGTAATGTCAAGAAGCCGAAGCCGAAACAGAAGAGACAGTGGAAGAAGGCGAGAGTCCAAGCCTTCTGAACCATGGGTCCCGAGAACCCGTCTCGGAAAAATGATACAGGAAGGCAGGATAACATCAATTGAAGAGGTTTTCATGGCAGGCATGCAGATGAAAGAACCTCAGATTGTTGATTCATTGATCCCTGACCTCCAAGAGGAAGTGATAAACATAAATCTTGTCCAAAAACAGACCGACGCTGGGGAGAAATCCAGATTTAAAGCCATAGTCGCTGTCGGTAACCGGGACGGCTACATAGGTTTAGGGTCGGGAAAGGCACCGCAGGTGCGCAATGCCATAGAAAAAGCTGCTGCGGACGCCCGTATGAAAATTGTGCCGGTCCGCCGTGGATGTGGAAGCTGGGAATGTGGCTGCGGGAAACTTCATTCTATACCCTTTCAGATTGAAGGGAAAACTGGTGGCGTAAGAGTCGTGTTTATTCCGGGTCCAAGAGGCTTGGGCCTTGTTGCAAGTGAAGTAGCAAAGGTCATACTTGGCCTTGCAGGCATAAAAGATTGCTGGACCAGAAGTTACGGCTCAACAAGAACAATTCCATCATTTGCTTACGCAGTGTTTGACGCGCTCAAGCAGACGTATAAACTCATAGTTCCAACAGACTGGGTGAGGTAGTTGACCGAAAAACCTACTCAACACAGATGCTTGGTGGCAATAAGGATACGAGGAGTTATCAGTGCGTCGTTAGATGCTAGAGAAACTCTCAGAATGCTTCGCCTGACAAAGAACAATTATGCCGTATTGGTTGATGACCGTCAGTCGTTTCTTGGAATGCTGAGCTTGGTCCGTGATTATGTAACATATGGCGAGCCTTCAAAAGAGACTGTGACCGAGCTGATAAAGCAAAGAGGAAGATTGGAAGGCGACAAGAAGTTCACAGAGGACTACGCACAGAAGAATGGTTATGATTCTCTGGACGCGCTTGCAGCTGCAGTTTTCGACTGCAAAATTGAATATTGGAAAATGCCTGGAACACAGGCTGTTTTCAGGCTTCATCCACCGACCAAAGGTTTCAAACATAGCATCAAGAGAGGGTACGCTTCGCGTGGAGAATTGGGGTATCGTGGCGAGAAGATCGATGAACTCTTAAGACGCATGTTCTAAGCAGCCATCTTCGCGAGTCTATTCTTTTCCTATCTTGTTTCTTCTTGCGATATGTTTTATAGTGGCTTCTCAAATGCCATCTACTCGAGGGGAGCAGATTTGAGCGCAAGATGGCGGAGAAGTCAAAGGTCAAAGAAGTTTGATATCTTCAAGGTCTTCAAGAAAACAAGAGCCAAACAAGTTCCACAAACAATTCCAAAGAGTCAAAGGGTCAAATGGAAATCGCGTCCACGCACACGTAAGCTTCAAACAGTCTCTGTGGAGAAAGATCTAAAGGAACCAAAACCTTTGATAGACATCCTTGAAGATGACAACAAGATTTCCATCATCGCAGAATTTGTCGGTTTCGACAGAGAAGACCTCAGAATAGACGTAAAAGAGCAGAAACTGACTCTCTCTGCAGAGGCTCTGGACCGCAAGTACCACAAAAGTTTAAATCTGCCAAGGCGAGTGATTCCAAGCACTCTGTGCACAACATATAAAAATGGGGTGCTTGAAATACGATTGAAAAAGGTTGCCACTGAGAAACCCATAGACAAAGTAGCAGGTTAGAAAATGCCACACAAGCTCAGGAAAACGAGAAAGCGGCGCGGTTCACGAACCCAAGGCTGGGGGAAAGTAGGTCAACACAGGCGAACGGGGGGCAAAGGTCGACGAAAGCCAGGAAGACACAAAGGATCCTGGTCATACGTAATAAGGTATGAACCAGACTACTTTGGCAAGAACGGGTTTACTTCTCCGAGGAGCCTCCACCAAGAAACAAGAACAATAAACGTAGGAAGGCTAGAAATCATCGCCCAAACGCTACCTGTCGAAAAAGGCGATAAGGGAGATCTCGTAGACTTGGGGCGTCTTGGCTACACCAAGCTTCTAGGTGCCGGTAAAGTGACAAAACCTATAGTCGTTAGAATCCCATCCTGCTCAAAGTCAGCAGCTGAAAAGATTCAGAAAGCCGGCGGACAAGTGTTGGCTCGGGCTCAAGAAGCTGAGGAGTAACGGTTGAAACATGGCAGGTAGGTTTCTAAGTTTATTCAAACCCGTTGCGAGGGTGATTCCAGAAGTCAAAGTCCCAGAACGCAAGGTTAGGTTCAATGAGAAAATCTTCTGGACTGCACTTGTGCTCATAATCTTCCTGATAATGTCTGAGGTGCCGCTATATGGCGTTCAGACAAGCGCATTGGGAGAACTTGCTGCGCTGAGAATAATCTTTGCTTCTACTCGTGGCAGCCTGATGGAGCTCGGAATAGGCCCGATAGTGACGGCAGGGTTGATACTGCAACTTCTAGTCGGGTCAAGCATAGTGCAGGCAGACATGGGGAATCCTGAGGACAGGGGACTCTTTACAACGGCTAGCAAAGTCTTCTCCATACTGTTGACCGGAGTTCAGGCTTCGGCCTACATCATTGGCGGAATGTATGGCTCCCTAGCTGGCACCACTGCAGTGATTGTCTTCCTTCAATTGATTGCAGCAGGAATCATTGTCCTGCTGTTGGACGAGCTCGTTCAGAAAGGGTGGGGGTTCGGAAGTGGAATCAGCCTGTTCATCATGGCCGGCGTTGCCCAGCACATTTTCTGGCAGTCGTTCTCCCCTGCACCCGCCGTTGGCGAGAGTGGAGCATACGGCTTCTTCCTAAAATTGGGTCAAGTGTTGGCTTCAGGTAAACCATTCTCCCAGCTCTGGATGAGAGAAAATCCACAAAATCCTTCCTTGCTGGGTTTGATAGCCACGGTCGCCGCGTTCCTGATCGTAATATACATGGAAGGAGTGAGAGTCGAGCTTCCATTATCCTACGCTGGCTACAAGGGTTACCGTAGCAGATACCCAATAAAACTGCTTTATGTATCCAACTTGCCCGTAATCTTCGCGTCGGCTCTCTTTGCCAACGTGTACTTCTTCTCGCAGCTCTTATGGAGTTCTTACAATCGGGGCAACGCAAACTTCTGGCTTAACCTTCTGGGACAGTATCACTTCGTAGGTACGGCCCCAAATCAGAGCCTGCAGCCTATTGGAGGGCTGGTGTACTATGTCACGGCACCGACGTAACTTTGCAGACATGCTGGCGGACCCTTTCAAGTGCTTTGGTTATCTCGGGATACTTGTTGCTTTCTGCGTTGTTTTTTCGCTGACTTGGCTTGAAGTCGGCGGGTTGGGTCCATCAACTGTGGCGCAGCAGCTCGTTGACTCTGGGATGCAGATACCTGGTTACAGAAGATCTGGAAAGGCTGTCGAATCGATCCTCAAGCGCTACATTCCCGCCGTCACCGTCTTGGGCGGGATAATTGTGGGGTTAGTGGCTGGTGTCACGGACTTCTTCGGAGTTTTCGGATCAGGAATGGGTATCCTGCTTTCTGTAGGAATAATCTATCAGTACTACGAAGTGTTGATGAAAGAAAGAGCGGCTGAGATGTACCCTGCGTTCAGACGGATATTCGGAGAATAGGCCATGGCGCTGAAACACTGGAGGGTGAGTTGACTTTGCTTCAGAGTATTGCTTGACTTGCCGAAAGATATTCCATATTCGACGATTTTTATGTTTGCTATTGCTCTGGGGATTTCATTATTGACTACCTTGGTTAACCGACTTCTTACTAATCCAGAGAAATCGAAGATGTGGAGAAAAGAAGTCTCAGACTGGAACAAAGAGTTGCGCGAGGCTCAGCGGGCGAAGGACAAGAAGACCGTGGACAAACTCATGAGAAAGCAAAAGTACATAATGGGTCTTCAGTCAAAAATGATGTGGCAATCGATGAAGGTCTCATTGTTGTTCATTGTTCCACTTTTTCTGATGTGGTCTTTCCTAGGGGGATTCTACTCTTCTCCTCAAGGGCCGGTTGCACTTGCCTACCTTCCAGGAATTGGCCCCATTCTCCCCCTCCCAATTTTCAACTATTCCCTCATATGGTGGTATCTGCTGTGTTCCATGCTGTTCGGCACGGTTTTCTCACATGCTTTCAAACTCACCGAGGTAAGTGATTAAAATGCCAAGACCGAGCAAGCGAACTCGCAGTAGAAAACGTCAGACTACGGCTCTGCCTGGTGGAAACAGAGCCTTAGCATACAAGAGAGAACCCGCTGCATTATCACGTTGCAGCCTCTGTGGTCGACCCTTGGCAGGATTTTCTAGACTTTCTCTGACGAAACCGCGAAGACTGAGTCAAACCAGAAAGAGGGTCTGGCGAATTCAAGGCGGACAACTGTGCCATGAATGCGTCAAAAAGCATTTGAAGCTAGCGACTAGAGGACTCTAGAGTGCCTTCAACGCGGCCCGTTGAATCGTGCAAGACAAGAAGAGAGAACAAGGCAGGGGCTATGGTCATTTCTGTCTGTGGCATGGCGGGCAGTGGCAAAAGCACGGTAGCGAGAAAGCTGGCTGAGAAATACGGCTTGAAGTTTTTATCAGGCGGAGATGCGCTGAAGGCATTGGCATTGAAAGAAGGCTTCAGTCCACTGGACCGTGGCTGGTGGGAAAGCAAGGAAGGGCTGCGTTTCCTCAAGACTAGGAGCGGCAATCAGACATATGACAAGCGGGTTGACGAAGAGCTACTTGAAATCGCCGAAAGAGGAGACGTGGTTCTCGACAGCTGGACGATGCCTTGGTTACTCAAGAAAGGCTTTAGAATATGGTTGGAAACTTCGGCTGGAAAAAGAGCTGAGAGGATTGCGCAAAGAGACAAAATGCCCTTGGCAGAGGCTCTTCAAGCATTAAAAGAAAAGGAAAATCAGACAAAAATGATTTACAGACGCCTCTATGGTTTCAAGTTGGGCGAAGACTTTGAACCATTTCATTTTGTCCTTGACACAGACAGCCTGAGCGCTAACGAAGTCTTTCAAGTTCTTTGCTTAGTGATAGACAAGACTGTTTTGTCGTCTACTGCTTCATAGGCCATCGTTACTGCAGGTGAGCTTATCCATTCTAGAGTCTGAAACTCGGGTCGTCCTGTTGCTATTAGATCTTCGGTGTAAAGTGACATGCTTGGAGCTGAGCGATCGACCAACCAAAAACAAAATAACTGATTCGCAGAATAGCACCTTGAGAGGTCCAGCTCCTTGTGATGAAAAGTTATCAGAAAGAGCACAACCAAATGCGGCTTTCGACTTTCGGAAGGGCATCGAGTGGAAAAACTGAGAGCAATTGGCACGTTACACATCTAGCGTTCGGCATATTCGTTACGGCAGTTCTGTCATGCATTTTCCTGCTCTTTCAGTATCTCAGCATAGAGGATACTGTCGTTCTCACAGCGTTCAACGTTGTATTTGTGTCTATGACTTTTCCCTTGAATGGCTCTTTAGCGGTGAAGGTTACGCTGCTTCTTGGGTGCGAGGTTGTTGGTTCGTTGTGGATAAGGATATTCTCGGTGCTCGCCAGCAGAAATGAGGGAATTGCGAGCGTTTTCTATTTTCTGAGTCCGTTCGTGAACTTGGGCTGGGTGATCACGTTTTATTCCGTCACTCTGACAGTCTTGGCAAACCTTGGTCGCGAGGACTGAAGCTTGATAGTTGAAATTCTAGAAATCTCATTCTTGGCTCTCGTCGCTGTTATGATTGCCTATCTGGTTCGTCACTACGTTTTCACTTTAACTGTTCTGAAGAATTCAGGGAAGCGTCCTAGTTTTCCAGAAAACAAGGCGTTTGAACCGTGTGTCTCGATTTTGATTCCAGCTTGCAATGAAGAGCTGGTGATTGGCAGGATCCTCGGGAGAATGTCGGAACTTACTTATCCATCTGATAAGCTTCAGATAGTAGTTGTGGACGATGGTTCAAAGGACAACACTGGACGAATAGCTGATCAGTTCGCAAGAAATAGCAGGCAAATTGAAGTTGTGCATCGAAGCTACGGTGAGGGAAGGCGTGGTAAAGCTTCTGCCTTGAATGCTGGGTTGAAGAAAGCTACTGGTGAGATTGTCTTGTGTTTCGATGCGGACTACTATCCATGTAGGAACTTCGTTGAGCGGCTCGTGAGAGAGTTTGCTGATCCTGAAGTCGGAGCTGTACAAGGCAGGGTCATCGTTCTGAATGAGCCTAAAAACGTGGTCACAAGGCTTGTGGCGCTTGAAAGGATAGGGGGCTATCGCGTTGATCAAGAAGCACGAAGCAGCTTGGGCTTGATCACGCAATTCGGAGGAACTGCAGGCGGTTTCAGAAGAAGTCTGTTGGAAGCGCTTGGTGGATGGGATGAGTCTATGCTTGCAGAAGACACGGACATTACTTTCAGGGTTTATCTTGCGGGGTACATAGTTCGTTATGTGAATGAAGCAGAATGCTATGAGGAAGCCGTCGAAAGTTGGAGGGCTTATTGGCGACAGAGATACAGGTGGTCACGGGGCCATATGGAGGTTGCATTCAAGCATTTCGGGACAGTTCTGAGAAGCAGGCAATTGGAGGCAAAGTCGAAAATTGATGCGCTGTTACTCCTGAATATATATTTCCTCCCTGTTCTGGTTCTTTTGTCATGGATTTTATCTGTTCCATTAGCTTTCAGTTCATCCCGATGGCTGAGCGTAGGCTGGTGTGCTGTTTCTCTGTCTGTTTATGGTTTCGTTGGAAACGCAGCTCCTTTCTTTGAAGTGGGAACGGGCGCATATCTGGATGGTAGAACACGAGCTCACTGGTTGCTCTCTCTTTTGTTCTTAACTTTCTTGTATAATATTCCTATATGCACGAAAGCATTTGCAGACTTGCTTTTGTCAAAGATTCTGCGCAGGAACGCTCCCGTTTGGTACAAGACAACACATTCTGGCGATGGAAACAGTTATATTATGAATTAAGACAAGATACTGAAAAGATGTTGATGAGTCTTGATACGACCCCAGTGATGATGTTTGTCGCATTAGCTTCTGGAGTCGTGGTCTTCGTTTTGGTCATGTTTTTGCCGGCACTTTTTGAGTTGAAAAATCCAAAGGATTCTGGCCCTCGTAAGATAATGGACGAGGCATTGGATGCAGTGTCTCAGATGAAGATAGTTTCACTTGAAAGAGGCGAAGAGACACATGTGGATCAGGCTCTCGTCAAGAAAATGGCGAGTGTGCTTTCTGTGCTTCCGGATTTGGAGTCTTAGCTTTAGC
>CAVYNL010000026.1:0-16337 GCA_963769845.1 Candidatus Bathyarchaeota archaeon
CGCGTTCAACTGCTTCACAAGCACGTTCAATGGCTTTTTGCTCGGTTCCATTCAAGCACACTGTTCCTTGAACTTGATTACACAATACCACAAACCATCACATATAAAAGTCTTATGAAAAGCAATTCCCGAAACAAAAAGCATTTTAGTCAATGGCCCCAAAATCGCGTCCAATCCTTAAAACGAAGGTCTTCCTCGACAGACACAACCGCAACCATTGACCTCTCCATCTGATGCTCGTGTCAATAGTAGAAAGAAATCTTACAAAAGATTGAAATAACTTTCGTCATAACAATGCACAAAGGGGTGTCTGAATGAAATATGAGATAAAGTACAAACCGTCCTATTCAATGCTCGTCGTTAACTTTGAACAGGGCGAAACGATAACGGCAGAATCTGGTGCCATGACTTACATGGACCCGAACATCGAGGTCCACACTAGAAAAAGAGAAAAAAGTCTTCTAGGTAGTCTCGGCCTCGCAATCGTCGGCAGGCAATCATTCTGGGTAAACGACTACACAGCCGTACAGGGACAAGGCGAAGCAGGATTCGTGTCAGCTCCAGTTGGCGACATTGAAATGTTGGAAATAAGTCCCAGCCAAGGATACGTGATACAAAAGAGCGCCTACGTCGCGTCAACAAAAGACGTTGACCTGGACATCAAGTGGGAAGGCTTCACCAAAGGACTGTTCGGCCAAGGACTCTTCATGATAAAAGTCAAGGGCAATGGCAACCTGTTCATAAACACTTTCGGAGCAATAGACAAACACACATTGAAGCCTGGACAAACGCTGACAGTAGATAACTTCCACCTGGTCGCTTTCAGCGACACCTGCACGTACAAGGTCACAAAATTCGGTGGACTAAAGGAAACAATACTCGGTGGAGAAGGACTTGTGACACAGATCACAGGACCAGGAGACATCTACATACAAACAAAGAACCTCAAAGAATTCGTCGATTGGCTGTGGGCGTTATTGGAACCAAGAGTCCAGTCAAGAGCACGCTGAGACCACGCATCCCTTTCTTCAGCAAGTTTGAACCGTGAACCGTGAAAGACTTTGTCTCTATTGGAACAAGAAAATAAAATAGCACCCACAGTCTAGGAAATGATCAAAATGAAGATTGTTGTTGTCGACCACATCTATCTGGGAGAGAAGCACTTAACGAAACTGCTATCCCTCGGCGATTTGAAAGTCTTTAAGGAACCTCCCAAGACTTCTGCCGAATTGAAAAAAAGAATAGAGGAAGCTAACATCGCGATTGTAGGCTGGAGCCAACTAACCAGAGACATCATCAACTCTGCCAAGATGCTCAAGATGATCTCAATCTGGGCGACAACCTGCCACTATGTCGATCTTCAAGCTGCAAAAGAAAGAGGGATCATAGTAACGCATGTTCCTGGCTATGCCACGGAATCGGTGGCCGAATACACGTTTGCTTTGCTGCTAGCATCAGTCAGAAAACTAAACCTTGCAGACAGGCACGTCAGAAAAGGCCACTTCGATTGGAGGCCATTCGGAGGCAGAGAGCTAGCGGGAAAAATCCTCGGCATAATCGGAACTGGCACCATCGGCTGTCGGGTCGCTGAAATAGCCATGGCCTTCCGCATGCAGGTCTTAGGCTACGACAAGTATCCCAATCTGAAGAGAGCAGAGGAGATTGGGTTCAAATATGTTGACTTCAACAAACTGCTGAGGGACAGCGACGTGGTGACACTCCACGTTACTCTGACGCCAGAGACGGAGAAGCTCATAGGAAAAAAAGAAATTGCCATCATGAAGAACGACGCTGTAATAATCAACACGTCTCAGGGAAAGGTCATAGACGAAAAGGCTCTGGCCGCAGCGCTGAAATCGGACAAACTGTCCTATGCAGGACTCGACGTGCTGGAGGAAGAGCCGCCGCTCAAGAATAACCCGCTGTTCAAACTGGACAACACCGTGCTTTCCCCACACATCGGTTTCAACACCGTCGAAGCAGAAGCGAGATGCACGGACATATGCGTGGACAACGTTGCAAAGTTTATAGAAGGAAAACAACAAAACACTTGCTAGCTCATGCCGAATATGCTTGAAAACGAACGGTGAACCAACATGCACTTAACAAGAGAAGAAGAGCAGATGCTCAAAGGAGAATTCGGCGCAGGAACACAGAAAGCGATGGAACTGCTCGTCGCAATAGGGGACGCATACGACGCCGAAAAGATGATTCCGATAAGTCGCGCACACGCCGCTTCCAGCGGTCAAGAAGGAGACCTGTACTTCGTCGAGCTTCTGGCCGACGGAGGGGCCAAATGCAGAGTCCCGACGAGCACAAACCCGGTCTATGACATCAAGTACTTCCACAGCCTGTTTGACATCCCAAAACACGAAGCGGAAGTAGCTCGAAGAGTGATGGAAGCCTACGAGCGAGTTGGCGCCATACTCAGCTGGAGCTGCGTTCCCTACCTGTCCGAGAACATCCCGCTCTACGGTGAACATGTCGCCTTTTCCGAATCGAGCGCCACACCCTATGTAAACTCTGTGATTGGCGCCTACACAAACCGAGAGGCAGCCCAAAGTGCCTTGGCCGCAGGAATTATAGGCAAGACTCCCAAGTACGGTCTTCACATCAAAGAAAACCGAAAAGGAACAACCCTTATCGACGTGAAAGCATCTCTCAGAGACGAATTTGACTACACACTTCTAGGATACTATATTGGCAAGGCCATAGGCTACGGGATTCCTGTGCTAACCGGAATACCTCGACCTCCCAGCACAGAAGAACTCATAAACTTCTGTGCAATGTCCAACACGTCCGGCGCCATATCTATGTTCTACATACCAGGACACACGGTCGAGGCCTCAACCGTGAAGGAAGCATTTCATGGGGACACTCCGAAAGAGAAGATCACTGTAACAGACACGGATCTTAGAGAGGTTTGTGAACAGCTCCAGACAACGGGCGAAAAAGCAGACTTCGTCCAGCTCGGATGTCCACATTACACGCTCAAACAGATAGCGAAGGTCGCAGAACTGCTAGCTGGGAAGAGAATGCGCAGAGGCATGTCATTCTGGGTCTGCACATCAGCCACGACCAAAGTTTTGGCGGACAAGATCGGGTACACGAGGACTATAGAAAAGGCGGGCGGACACTTAGTTGTGGACACGTGCATAGATGAGCCGTGCTGGATCGCCTACAAACAGAAAGTAGGCATGACGGACTCGCCCAAAGGGGCTTATTACCGGCGGTTCAAGGAAGTCAGGCTGGCAAGACTTCAGGACTGTGTCGAAGCCGCCGTCAGAGAAAGGCGGAGATGAAGACCATGAAAACCTCTTTGAAATGTCACAAGATCATAGGGGGCTATGGAGAAGGCGAGGCCCTAGTATCTCACGAACCCATATGTTTCTACCTTACAGACCCCAAGACGGGCGTCGTTAGGGAGAAAACACACGAGCTGGCAGGAAAAAACATTGCGAACAAGGTGCTCATATTCCCGTCAGGAAAGGCCAGCTCGGTCGTGCAGATAGACGGTCTGTTCAAGCTCGCATCGCACAACCTCGCCCCGAGGGCAATGATAGTCAAGGACGTGGAAACGGTACTGATAGTAAGCGCGTTCATAGCAAAGGTACCGCTGGTGGACAGGCTGGAGAAGGACCCGTTTGCGACTATTCACACGGGCGACCTCGTCAAGGTAGACGCTGACAAAGGCACAGTCGTGGTAGAAAGACTAAAGCCCTGAGACAATCGAGTCCAAGCTACATCATACGTTCCAGAGTTTCCCGAATCCTTCTGAGCCCTTCGTTGACTTGCTCATAAGAAACGGAATAGGATATCCTTAGATGTCCCTTTCCCACATTTCCAAAACCTGAACCCGGCGCGGTCGCCACTCCAGCTTCTTTCAACAGATACGCGGCAAAGGTCTCATCTGACTTCTCAAAGTTCGAAAAATCCGGGAAAACGTAGAATGCCCCTTTCGGTATGGCATACGATAGAGGCTTGATTTTGCCAAGCTCACTGAGCACGAGTCTTCTCCTCCTATCGTATTCAAGCACCATCTCTCGAACACATTGTTGCGGCCCTGTCAACGCGGCGAAGGCCGCCTTCTGAGATATCGCGTTCGGACAGAGCGTCGCGTAATAATGCAACTTTCGCAAAGTCGCAGAGAGTTTCTTCTCAGCCGCTATGTACCCGATTCTCCAACCCGTCATCGCATAAGCTTTTGAAAATCCGTTCACCGTTATCGTCCTGTCTTCCATGCCGGGTAATGAGCCGATGCTGATGTGTCTCTCGCCATCGTAGACGATTTTCTCGTATATCTCGTCAGCGAAAACTATCAAATCATGCCGTTTCGCGACTTCTGCCACAGTCTCAAGGTCCTTTCTTGAAAAGACGCGTCCAGTCGGATTCGAAGGGCTGCACATCCAAATCATTCTGGTCTTCTCGGTCAGGCGGCTCTCTATGGCTTTCAAGTCTATTCCGTATTCTCTCTTCTCGTCAAGCGGAACTGGCACGGGCACAGCTTCTGCAAGCAGCGTGTCCTCGTAATATGCAGGGTAGTACGGATCCAAAATCAGCGCTTCGTCGCCCGGATTCAGGAAACTCAACGCCGCAATCAGCATAGCTTCCTGAGAGCCAGACGTCACTGTAACTTCCGTTCGCGGGTCAGCATCAATCCCGTTCTCCACCCGGAGCTTGTCTGCTATTGCCTGACGCAGCTCCAACGTTCCATCAATTTCCGTGTAATGGGTAAAGCCTTTTCTGACGGCTTCAACAGCCGCTTCCGAAATGAAATCGGGCGTAATAAAATCTGGCTCACCCTGCTCCATGTGTATGGCGTTCTCTGCCTTTGCCGAAAGCTCAAGCATCCTGCGGATCGCCGAGGGCTTTATCAGACCAGCTCTTCTAGAACAATCAGACACCATTCTGCGACTCCCTACGGACAGCAGTTGAGATCAAGTCAAGGTCCATATAACGATTGGCCTGTGCAACAGCCCGGTTTCATAGCGCACGCTAAAGATTATTGTGATGTGTCTGTTCCTGTTTCTTCTCTGAATTGCAGTCTGTAGAATGAGCTGTACAATCCTTTCTGGCGCATAAGCTGTTCATGCGTGCCTCTTTCCACGATTTCGCCGTGATCGATCGTTAGGATTTCGTCGCACAGTCTGATCGTTGAGAGTCGATGTGCGATTATTATCGTCATTCTGTTTTGCATCAGTCTCTTCAAAGCTCTTTGGATCACCAGTTCGGTGTAGGCGTCAACTGAGGATGTTGCCTCGTCCAGCACTAGGATTTCGGGATTTGCGAGCAGTGTTCTGGCAAAGCTTATGAGTTGTCTTTGACCTATGGATATGTTTGAAGAACCTTCCTGTATGACGTAGTCGTAGTCGTTGGGAAGTTTCATTATGAAATCGTGGGCACCGATGGATTTCGCTGCGTCTACGACTTCCTGGTCTGACGCTTCAAGTTTCCCGAACCTTATGTTTTCCCTTATGGAAAGTGAAAAGAGAAACGAGTCTTGCAGCACTATGCTCATGCGGCCTCTCAAAGAAGCAAGCGGGATGTCTCTTATGTCATGCCCATTGATGAGGATTCTGCCTTCGCCTGGGTCGTAGAATCTGGCGAGCAGGTTGATTATTGTGCTTTTTCCCGCGCCTGTCTGGCCGACAATCGCGAGTTTCATGTTGCGCTTCAGGGTGAAGTTGATGGTCTTTAAAACTGGGACATCGATGTCGTACGCGAAATTGACGTTTTCGAATCTCACTTCTTCTATCATTGCAGTGCGATACTCCTTTCAGGCGGTGCGTCTACGACTTCGACTTTTGTGTCTATCACATCGAACATTCTTTCAATCGCAGACATCGCTGACTGGTACTGGTCATACATGGTTACAATGTCAACCAGCGGCATGAAATATGAGAACTGGTACTCGATAAAGGCTACAAGAATTCCCAACGTGATCGTGGGCGGTGCGGCCAACAGGGCATTGACGCCGAAGAACAGGATTATCATGGTTCCGATCAGTCTCAGTGCCATCACAAACGGCGTGTACGACGAGCCTATGAGGATGGCTCTAATCGTAGCCTTGACGTTTTCGTCTTGACTTTTTAGGAACTTCTTTTCTGTCTCTTTCTCCTGCGCGTAAGCTTGCGTGACTTTTATGCCTGCCAAGTCTTCCTGTAACCTTGCCGTCAACCCTGAAGTCGTGATTAACGTTCTCCTATAAGCAGCTCTTGAGTATTTTCCGAGGTACCAGACCAACACTATGGCCACGGGCAGAACCGAGATGGCCAGAAGTGACAGTCGAAGGTCAAGATAGAACATGATTGCGAAGGTGCCAAGTATCGAGGAGATGTCTACCAGAATGCTCGTTAGTCCAACTCTGATGAATATTCTGACGGTGTTGGCGTCGTTGGTCGGCCGGGAGATGATCCTTCCAGCTTCGCCTTCTGAAAAATACTTGAGGGAGATGACCTGCAGCTTTTCCATCATGTCGTCCCGCATCTTCGCAACCAATTTTTCTCCCACTATACGCATTTGATAGGTTTGGATGTACTGGAACAGGTAGTTGCCTAGAATGATAGCGACGAACAGGGGGATCCACCATATGAAGCCCGAAAGGTTCTTCGGCGTTATTATGCTGTCGATGGCTATCGCGTGCATGTAGGGGGCAACTAAGCCGGTGAAGGCACCGGCTATCGTGGCGGCAACGCCGATTTGCAGGTTTCGTTTGTGGGCTTGAGCGTACTTGTAGACCCTTCTAATCAAGACCCTGTCAGGGACTGTTCTTTTTCTCCTCTCTTCCTCTTTTGTCGAGAAAGTTCCGTATGAACCTGACACTAGGAATCACCTGCTTCCCGTAGGATGGGTGAAGCTTTTTGGACAAACTGGGTTTCATAGACCTTCTTGTAGACGCCATCTCTTGCCATGAGCTCCTCGTGTGTGCCAAATTCCGCTACTGAACCGTTCTCAAGGACCAGTATCTTCTTAGCCGTCTTTATCGTTGAGAATCTCTGCGCTATTATGAGGGTTGTCCTCGTCTTTGTTGCTTCTTCTATTGCTGATTGAATTTCTTGCTCCGTCTTCGCGTCCACAAAGGAGAGCGAATCGTCCATTATCAGCATCCTCGGGTTGCCCACGAGCGCTCTTGCTATGGTTATTCTCTGCTTCTGCCCCCCAGAAAGGGTGACCCCCCTCTCCCCAACAGGCGTGTCGTAACCAGATGGGAGGGATTCAATGAAATCGTGTATTCTAGCTGACTTGGCAGCTTGCACTATTTCATCGATCGAGGCGTCAGACTTACCGAAGGCAATATTCTCCCTCATCGTTCCAGAAAACAGGAAAACATCCTGCAGCACAACACCTATCTGCCGCCTGAGGGAAGCCAGCTTGATTTCGCGGATGTCCGTGCCATCTATCTTTATGCTGCCCCCTGGATGTCGTAAAACCTTGGGATTAAGTATATCAGAGAGCTTTTTCCGGACCCTGTTGCGCCCAGTATCGCTATCTTTTCACCTGGCTGCACCGTAAAAGTGACCCCATTTAGCACAGGCCTGTCTTTCACGTACCCAAACGTGACGTTTTCCAGCTCAAGTTTTCCTTTTTCTATCCTGATGTCTCTGGCGTTAGGCATATCTTCAACGCTTCTTGGAGCATCTATCATTTCTTGGACTCTTTCCAGTCCCGCGGAAGCCGCAATCCACGTGCCCAAAGTCTGGCTTACGTCCCTTATGGGAAAGGTTAGTCTCATCATGTACCTGACAAAGAGAATCAAGTAGCCAATTTGTTCAACCGCCAAGGCTGAGTATGGAACTCCCAGCGTAATTCCTGCGTACACGTAGACCAGGGCTACTCCAAGCGTGAGCAGAGCTGGACCGAGCGGCATGTAGATTGACTGTATTTTGCCCGCGGTGATTGCCGTGTTCACGTATATATCTTCCACATCTTTGAATCCATCAACAACATCTTTTTCTCGGCGGAATATCCTGACTGTTTTCATTCCGATGATGTTTTGTTGTATGTAGGAGGTCAATCTTCCCATGATCAGCTGCATGTTTCTGAAGAGGGGCATCGTGTCTATCCACAGGCGCGTTGTGAAATAGAAGATGAGCGGCATCGTCGCTATGGAGATCAGGGTCATCGTCGGGCTTATTGGTAGGATTATCGCAATGATGATAATTGTCGTGAAGACGGCGTTGAGAACGGTGCCCAGCCACGTTCTCAGAAACATGTCGACTAATTGAAGGTCTACTGTGGCTCTTGACGTTAGATCTCCAACGCCTACAGAATCGTAAAAACTGAAGGATTTGGTCTGAAGCGAACGGTAATACTCGGACCTTACGTCTCGCACTATGTACTGGGACATTACCCCGTGCACGTAAGTCAGAATGAAGTTTGTTATGGCGTAGCCTATTCCGGCCAGTACGATAACGAGTAGATAGCCCATCAATAGACTGATGTCAGTCGGGGGTCCTATGACGTAGATGATGATGTAGGAGGTATACAATGGTTCGAGCGAGAACAGAATAGACCTTATTACTGCAAGAACAACTATTGCCGCGACATGCCAAGGGTATCTCCTGTGATACTGCAAAAGTCTTTTGAAAGCCGAAAAGGATTGCGTGAAACCCTTCTGCGGTTTAAGCGACTTAGCATAGTCCAGAAGAGGCTTTGCTATACTCATTGTGATCTTCTTGGGTTAGCCCAAACGCCTCAAATCAATATAAAGATTTTCAGACGCCCCGCGCCATTTGAACGCGCGCGCACACAGACTTTCCGAAAAGAGAATCCCAAAAACATTCTTTCACAAGACCGCAGATTTGCCTTTGCACCGTGCCAATTTGGTCGGGCGGGCAGGATTTGAACCTGCGACAGTCCGGTTTCTGCGTGTAAGCCTGGTAGGCTGGGTGACACCCACCACAGGTAGGCATCTACAGCGTCTCCGCCAGCTAAAATCATCCGACCTAGGCTGGCTCGGAAGCTCTGCCAGGCTGAGCTACCGCCCGTTTCCCGACCGAATTTCTAGAATGGGCAGAACGAATTTATGTGTTTCGTAGCTGAGACAAGACACTCGGGTCGTGTTCCTGCTCGTTTAGCTCTCTTGAGGACTAATTGACTTCCTTTTTGAGCTAAAATCTTATATGCTGAACGAGCAAATTCATGTAACCAGGGTAAGAAAATGAAAGGAAATAGAGCTATCAGCAAGACGCTAATCGCCATTATCATAGTGGTCATAATTGTTATAGCGGGAGTTGTCGGCTACTACCTAACGATACCGACCACGCCTGCGACAAAGGATACTCTGGTGATGGGAACGACAGACTCTGTAGAAACGAGTTTAGACCCTGCTAATGCATACGACTATTTCGGATGGGAGATAATCAGATCCCTCGGCGCAGGACTCGTCGACTACGCACCAGGAGCAACAGGGCCTACCAGCATTATTCCAGACTTAGCAACAACCTGGAGCGTTTCGACCGACGGCCTGCAATATACCTTCACCCTGAGACAAGGCGTCAAATATGATGACGGAACAGAATTCAACGCTACACACGTCAAGTACACTTTCGACCGTGCCATCG
Source organism: Candidatus Bathyarchaeota archaeon (assembly GCA_963769845.1). Classification (GTDB taxonomy): domain Archaea; phylum Thermoproteota; class Bathyarchaeia; order Bathyarchaeales; family Bathycorpusculaceae; genus JBGQMW01. The sequence goes on from CAVYNL010000026.1 coordinate 9,564, forward strand.
GCATGGCAGACCCCAACGGCGCGTTCGTGGGCTTAGGCTTTGGTGACATAATCCAAGACATCACAGTGGTCGATACTTACACTGTCAGATTCGACCTCAAATCTCCCTTCCCGTTCTTAATAGCGCTATTAGCTGGAGAGGAGTGTGTGATGGTCGACCCGAAGTATGCTCCGATGCACGGAACCTCTTGGAACGCCACCGACGCGGTTCTCTACAAGGAAGGAGACCCGAGGGCAAGCACACCAGCGGGATTAGGCCCTTACATACTCGCAAACTGGACCAGATCCGGTGGAAAAGACCAAACAATGAAGCTCGTCGCAAACCCCAACTATTGGAACGCGAGTGCAGGCATCCCAAAAACCAAGAACATGATAATACAATTCTACGCTAGCTCATCAAACCTAGCACTAGCGATCGAGGGAGCAGAAGTTGACGTCGCATTCCGACAGCTCGGTGTGACCGATATCAACACAATGAAGAGCAACACTAACTTGCAAGTCTGGCAGGGCACAGGATCGTTCATTCAGTATCTGTGTTTGCAGGAAAAATTAGGCCTTTTCAACGAAACCAAAATTAGGCAAGCCGTAGGAGCGGCCATAAACAGAACAATGCTCGTAAGCACAGTCTTTCAGGGGCAAGCCCAGAACTTGTACACAATGATTCCCATAGGCATGTTCGGTCACAAGGACGTGTTTCAGACTCTCGGAGACCCCAACTACACTCGCACGCAAGAACTGCTTGCCGGCTACGGCTTCAACGCAACCAACAAATTAACATTCACGCTGACGTACGAGACTTCAGGCCACTACCCACAGAGCCAGCAACCTAGCGCAAGTGCTCAAAGCATCCATTGAAGCGAGTGGAGTTATAACAGTGAACCTTCAGAGCCTAGAGTGGGCAGCAATGGGAAGTGCCCGACGAGCCGGAACGATGGAGGCCTTCATATATGGCTGGTACCCAGACTACGTAGACCCGGATGACTATATCCAACCCTTCCTGCAGACGTCAGGGGGGACGTGGCTTAACTTGAACTACTCGGATCCACAGATGGACAAACTGATAGAATGGGCCAGATTCAACACGACCGACTCGGCTCGAAGTACCCTGTATGGGCAGATTCAAGACCTCATGGTGACAGATTCGCCGATAATTCCACTCTACCAAGGATCACAATACGCAGTCACTTCACTGAAAGTCAAAGGTGTCTACCTAGACATCACTCAGAATTGGCGTCCTTGGCTTGTCTATGCCGAGCAATAAACAACCTTATCTTCTCCTTTTTTCATTATTCCTGAAAACAAGGAAGAAATGAGTTGACTCTACGCACTTACGTCATCGCAAGAATATTGCTAACTATTCCAATGATACTCATTCTTTTAACCATGGTTTTCCTACTCATCAGGGTACTCCCAGGAGACCCAGCTCTCCTTCATTTCCAGCACCCTACCCAGTCGCAACTGGATGAGATGCACCATCAACTGGGACTCGACAAGCCACTGTGGGCACAGTATTTTGATTACTTGTTCGGACTCTTCAGAGGAGATCTTGGAAAATCAATGCAAGACTATTCGTCAATAGGGCAACAAATCTTCTCTGCGTTCCCCGCAACCCTTGAACTGGCCATTTTCTCCATGATTATTGCGGCTACGCTTGGAATAGTCCTGGGAGTGCAAGCCTCAAAAGCATATAACAAACCGCAAGACCACATCATACGGATTTTCGGCATAGTTACCTACGCTCTTCCAGTCTTTTTCCTCGGAATGATTCTTCAATTGACCCTAGGCCTGGGACTACATTGGTTTCCAGTGGGTCAGCGATTCAACCCCACGGTTCAGATTCCACAGGGACTGAACGTCCACTTCTCAACAGGACTGTACACGGTTGACAGCCTCCTGGGTCAGCGATTCAACCCCACGGTTCAGATTCCACAGGGACTGAACGTCGGAAGCTTCCACTTCTCAACAGGACTGTACACGGTTGACAGCCTCCTTGAAGGGAATATTTTCAAGTTTATCGAATCGTTACGTTACCTCTTTCTGCCCTCGCTCACGCTTGGGTTGGTACTGTCAGGAGTTTTCATAAGATTGACCAGAAGCAACATGTTTGAAACATTGAGACTCGATTTCGTGACCGCAGCTAGAGCCAGAGGACTTAGAGAGAACAAGGTGACATACAGCTACGCCTTGAGAAACGCATTCCTCCCCGTGCTCACAATGGTGGGGTTGCAGTTCGCCGCTCTGCTGGGCGGAGCCATACTGACAGAAACAACCTTCTCCTGGCCCGGGCTGGGCAGATACATCGTCGACAGAATAAACTTCCGCGACTACACAGCCATCCAAGGCGCAGTGATCGTGTTCGGAATCTTCGTATCAATAGTGAGTTTGGCAGTCGATTTGCTGTACGCGTACCTTGATCCAAGAATCCGACTGTGAGGGGACAAATTGACCAAGCCAGCAACTAGAAAGAGCATGATTTCAAGCATTTTGCCAGGACTCAGCACATTAGCTAAGAGAGGTCTAGCGGGATGGCTTATCATAATTGGTGCAATATTCGTGGCAGCCATAATAGTGATGACAGCGATTTCACCGTGGATCGTGCCTTATAATCCTACTGAAATCCCATCGAGTCCGAAAATTCTGGCCCCGCCTAACACGCAACACTTTTTCGGTACTAATGATCTTGGACAGGATGTTTTCAGCAGGGTCTTGTCGGGTGGAGGTGTGATGCTTCAAGTGTCCATTCTTTCAGTCGTTGTGTGTTTGGCAATCGGTGTGCCTCTAGGACTTTTCGCTTCCTACGCTGGAGGTGTAGCCGATAGAGTCGTCGGCCTTGTGATGGACAGCATATACGCGTTTCCAGGTCTCGTCTTAGCCATCGCGATTGCTGCGATGCTCGGCAGGGGAGTCGTAAACATGGCGCTTTCGATTGCTGTCGTCTACATCCCTTCATACTTCAGAGTCATCCGGAGCCAAGTCTTGAGCATAAAGGAAATGTCGTATATAGAAGCTGCGAACGCGGTCGGGGCCAAGAACCGCACGATCCTCACGCGGTATATATTACCAAACATAGTGCCGTCGATTGTTGTTGTTGCAACTGTGAACTTTGCTGATGCCATTCTCACTGCAGCAGGGCTCACCTTCATCGGATTGGGAGTCCCAGTCACGATTCCTGATTGGGGACAGGACTTGACCAACGGACAGAAACTGCTTACAAGCGGGGCATGGTGGGTAATAACTTTCCCTGGAATTATGATCATTCTCCTGGCCTTGGGCTTCACGCTGATAGGCGAGGGACTGAGTGAACTGTTGAACCCGAGGCTTGAGCAATGAGTGACGAGGACAAAGAAAAGCCCCACCTCCTCACCGTGAACAACCTGACTGTCGAGTACTGGGCCCGAAGAGGAAGAATAAGAGCCGTCGAGGATGTGTCCTTTTCACTGGACAAGGGCGAGACGCTCGGAGTCGTAGGCGAATCGGGCTCAGGAAAATCAACCCTAGGTCTTTCCCTCATCCATCTCGTCCCCTACCCAGGCAGAATAGTCAGAGGCACGATACTACTGGAAGGACAGGATGTCCTCAAGCTTGGGAAAGAGAAGACAAGAGACCTGAGAGGAAGAAGAATTTCCTATGTCTTTCAAGACCCCATGACATCCTTGAACCCTGTTGAAAGAATCGACAGCCACTTCGTCGAACTAATCCGCACACATGAGCCGAAGGTAACAAAAGCCGAGGCCATGACTCGCGCCAAGAAACTGTTCAAAGACGTGGGAATACAGCCCGAACGCATAGGCGACTATCCGCACCAGCTCAGCGGCGGAATGAGACAGCGGGTCATGATAGCACTCGCGCTTGCACTTGATCCAAGCATAGTGATCGCGGATGAGCCCACAACAGCCCTAGACGTGATAGTCCAAGCAAAAATACTGGACCTCCTCAAGACCCTTCAAGACAGGTACGGCATGGCGCTAATGCTCATCACGCATGACCTGAGCATAGTCTTGGAAAGAAGCGACAAGATCATAGTAATGTACGCAGGGAGAATAGTCGAACGAGCACCAAGCTCGACGCTCTACGCTCAGACACTGCATCCATACTCCCAGGGCCTCCTCAAATCGATACCCAACATCGAACTCGCAGAACAGAAACTCACAGCAATCGGAGGCTCTCCACCCGACCTGCTCCACCCCCCAACAGGCTGCCGATTCTGGCCCCGATGCCCCTACGTGATGGAAATCTGCAAGATCAAAGAGCCCCCGCTGTTCGAAACAGGCAGCGATCACCTAGTGAGATGCTACCTGTACGGGGGAGAAAAAGCAAGTTGAACGAATCGGAAATCGTCCGAGTGGACCATCTGAAAAAGTACTTCCCAGTCGAGAAAGGTTTTCTTGAAAGACTGTTGACTCGCACGAGGAAATTCGTCAAGGCAGTTGACAATGTGAGCTTCTCTGTTCTTAAAGGAGAGGTCTTCACGCTGGCTGGCGAAAGCGGATGCGGAAAATCGACGACGGGAAAACTCATCGTAAGACTCATACCTCCTACGTCGGGCAAAATCTACTTCAATCAAACCGACATCACAAGACTCCAGAAAGAGCAATTGAGAATCATCAGGCGGAAACTGCAGATCATATTCCAAGATCCGTACACCTCCCTGAACCCGAGGATGAAAATCGGCCAATCAGTCGGACACCCACTTGAAATTCATGCCATGGCAAAAGGCCCTGAAAAAAGAGAAAAAGTCCTCGAAATACTGGACCGCGTTGGTCTCGCACCGCCTGAACAATTCATAAACCTGTACCCACACCAACTCAGCGGCGGACAAAGACAACGAGTAGCAATGGCAAGGTCGCTCATCATGAGGCCAGAATTCATCGTCGCAGACGAACCAGTATCAATGATCGACGTCTCCCTGAGAACCACGATAATCGACCTCATGCTCAACCTCAGAAAAGACCTCGAACTGACCTATCTGTTCATAACACACGACCTCGCAATCGCAAAATATATCTCCGACAGAGTCGCAATCATGTACCTCGGAAAGATAGTAGAAATAGGCAACAAACAGGAAATCTTCACAACCCCTATCCACCCTTACACACAGAGCTCTGCTGTCAGCGATACCTGTGCCAAACCCAAAAGAGAACGAAAAACACTCGAACTCAAAGGCGAAGTCTCCTCGGCCATAAACATTCCTCCAGGCTGCCGCTTCAACCCAAGATGCCCATACGCAACAGAAAAATGCAAAAAAAACGAACCAGACCCTGATCGAAACAACAAAAGGTCATTTCGTTGCATGCTATCAAGCAGAAGCGTAACCCAAACCCTTCAACTCTGTTCGCAAAAGCTCCAGGGAGGGTATATCGGCTAGCGGCTAAGACTTATCTTTACAGCTTCAGAAAAATGGACCATTGAAGCGAGGAAGCACCATCCATGCAATCAACATTCCAGCAGGTCAGAGGCTGAATAGCAGACAGCTGGCAGGAAAAAAATGGGCCAAATCTGTAGGTTCAGACCAGAGTCAGCAAACTCTGAGACATTTGTCGCGCTGCAAAAATCTTCAGAAAGGCAGCCTAGAATGAGTACGAAATATGCGTTACATATTCGTCTAGCGCGCGCTAAGTGTTCCATTCTAGATGAGGCAAGAATAGCATTGAAGCATCAAACCCCACTCTACGCCAGTAGTTCTCCAGTTTTTCCATCGAATACGTGGATCTTTTCCTCGCTGAGAACAACCCAAGCTGATTGGCCGACTTTCACGTTTTCAGCAGGCGTTGCTACTGCTACAATCGAATAATCTCCAGCCGCTAGGTGACTATGGGTTTCTCTTCCTATGGACTCGCACATTTCTACTTTCACTTCTATGGCGTTCTCTTGGTATTTGTCGGCTAGCCTGATATCTTCGGGCCTGAAACCCAGCACTACTTCTGATGCTTGCGTCTTCTTCAGTTTCTCTTCTGTCCAGTCAGGGAGTTCAAACGTTGCAAATCCTAAGTCTATCGTCAAGGTTCCCATCTTTCATTGCAAACTTGCCATTGAGCATGTTCATCGGAGGGCTTCCGATGAAGCCTGCCACAAACGTGTTCTTGGGAGCATCATACAGTTCAGTGGGAGCTGCAACTTGCTGTAAGATGCCGTCCTTGAGAACGGCCACTCTGTCCCCAAGACACATCGCTTCAACTTGATCATGCGTGACGTAGACTGTCGTCGTTCCCAATTTCTGATGTAGTTTTTTCAACTCCACTCTCATGTACACTCTCAGTTTAGCATCGAGATTCGCAAGAGGCTCATCCATCAGGAAAATCTTCGGTTCTCTAACGATCGCCCTTCCCAACGCAACTCTTTGTCTCTGGCCTCCACTGAGCTGCTTCGGCTTCCTATTTAGAAGCTGCGAAATACCCAATAGCTCGGCCGTGGCCTTGACTCTTCTCAGAACTTCATTCCCGTTCTTGCCTCTGACCTCAAGAGGGAAAGCTATGTTTTTGAAAACCGTCATATGCGGGTAGAGAGCATAATCTTGAAACACCATTGCTACCTCCCTCTGCTGAGGCGGCAAGTACACTCCGTGTTGGGGGTCCGTGACGAGTTTGTTGTCAAACCAAATCTCCCCACTGTCGGGTCTGAGCAAACCTGCAATGCATAAGAGTGCCGTGCTTTTGCCACAGCCCGATGGACCAAGTAGGATGAAGAATTCCTTTTCTCCTATGTCCAAATTCAGATTTCTGACAGCTTGAACCTCGCCGTACTTCTTCGTCAGATTCTTTATGACCACTCTGACCAG
>CAVYNL010000027.1:0-13429 GCA_963769845.1 Candidatus Bathyarchaeota archaeon
GCGCGCGCCTGACCTTTGCAGCGTTCCCAGATGAGACTGCCAGAAACTTTTTAATCAAATTCCAAGTAATAGTCTGCATATCTTGGGAATCATGTTCAGGATATGTTGTGTGAAGGTTCTAATAATCGCAGATGAACCTGAAGCACCTGCGTTTGACCAGATTACTGGACTAAGAAAGGCTATCCAAGAGCTAGTTGGGAAAGTCGATTTGCTCGCGTTCTCGAAAGAGTCTATTTTCTTCAACCAAAAAAAGATAAGTGAAAAGGGAGATACGAACATCGGGTCTGCCAGAACATTCTAGCGAAAAAGCGGTATACCTTAATCATCGTTTCTTTGGCGACTGACAATCTCAAGAAGCTGTTCTTTGAAAAATCGAACATAATGCAGTATCTGAGAAACTCTCCTTCCCGTGTTAGGATGTACATATTTGGAGCATCTGGCATTCCAGACGAAATAGTGACAAGTAGACGAGTTGACGTTTTTCCGTATTCGAGACAAGGCGCGGCGAAATCAACACAGGAATTCAAGAACGCTATCCTAGATTACATCAAGAAAGAACAGGGTTAGACCAAGGACATTGGTGCGCTAGGAGACACTTTCTTCGAGATAGTTCTATTTCAAAGATTTTCCCGCAGGGCTTTGCTCAGGCTTCAAACAGACATAATAGTCATCTTCAGAAAGTCTAGTCTTTGCTGCCGCAGTGAGGACACTTGTCGAGGGTTTCATCATAGAGATTGCGACAGTGAGAACAGCGGATTTTGATGATTACTTCTTTTTCTTTGACTACTTGATTTTCTTCTTCATCTTCGTCTTTCACAGCTTTTCTAGCTCGTGTCTTCTGATATTCTTCAGCTGTTATGTAATGTTCACAGCTTTCAGCTTGGGCAAAAAAGTCTGTGTATCCTATTGTGGTGTCAGGTTTCAGAGGCTTTTTCAGCTTCTTGCAGAACTCGTCTTTCCAGTGGCCACAGTTTTCACATGTCTTCAAGTGTCTGTACTCTTGTCTAAGTTTAGAATAGCAATCAGCACAGACGAGCGCCTGCGTTCCTTTCAACGTCACATCAAGAAGATTGCCCTTATTCTTGTCTTTTCCGCATTTGGCGCACAGCATCTGCAATTCCTGTCTTAGTTGAGATGTAGCGTTCCTTATTTATCTTACACGGCCTGGCGATTAGTAATGCGGAATTTCAGGGATAATTGTTTCCAGAACATTTTTCTTTCCAAGGTTCTTTGCTGGCTGGCGCAAGTGATACTGCGACACAATCTGAAGCGTCATGTTTATGGATTCTTGAAGACTTTGCTGTTCTAATGCTTAGAACCATATATATTGTGTGCGCGCTTCTCTTTTTTGGTGACAACTCTTGCATTCAAAGCAGGCGAAGGGAACAGTCAAATACTTGAGTTTCGAGGGAGGGTTCTACGGCATTGTTGGCGACGATGGCAAGAATTATGACCCGCTGAACATGCCTCAGGAATTTAGAGTAGATGGTCTGCGAGTTCGTTTCACAGCCAACAAAACGGGTAATGTGTCTGTTCACATGTGGGGACACATCGTCAGACTAGTCTCAATTGAAAGATTGCCATAAACATGCACGCGCTTGTGAAATCTGTCAACATTCTGTGAACATTTCAAAACGGGGAAAACCCCATATAATATAGTATAGGGTAAAATCCGTGTTTTGACTTCAACCAAAGCTTCTGCCGCAAGTCATAAGTTTGTGATTCGAACAGATAATGAATTGAACATTGCGCTAGATAGCGTGCTTCTAACATGGTGACGATATGAGTGAAAGCGGCACTGTACCATGTGAATACCTTGTTGACAATCAGCTTTGCAGGTCAATAATCGAAGATGAAGAGGGAAGAGCTGCGAGAGCGAAAGGCTGCTCAGAACCTGTAAGGAACATGTGCTGCTATTTGTGCGCCTGCCGAGAATCGTGCGAGATCAGCTGCAACTATCTTGACAAATCAGGTCCGTCTCAACACGTGGGTCAAAGCGCTGTGAACATTGACTTGGAGATAAGAAAATGCCAAGAAAGAATCGAGAGACTGGCTGTCCTTCTAGCTGACGGAAAGATAGGAGAGCAATCATACGTTGCTGCCTCGAAGGCTCTTGAGAACAGATTGGAGACACTCACGAAAGCTGAAGGCAGCACGAATGTTGTGCTGGCACCTTCAAGAGATGTTGACGGGTTCGGAGAAGCCTCATCTGGAAGGCCGACTCTTCTATGGTACCTTGTTCCTTTCTTTTTCGGAATTCTCGGTGGACTAGTCGGCTATGTCGGCACAAAAGACGAAGACAAAGACATGGCTAATGGATTACTGCTGTTTGGGGCAATCTGGTCTATCATTCTATACATATTCTATTGGATTGCTTTGTCATCTCTGATTTTCCATGCGAGATAGAACACGAAAAAGCGTGCGGTCTATGAGTATTCTCTGAATGTGTAGTTGCATTTTGTGCAGCGGAGGAATTGTGTGGATGATTCGTCTGCGCCTCTTGTTTGCACTTGCCACACGTAGGCTAGGTTGTTTCCGCACTTTGGGCATTCGATCCTGACGGTTGGCAGTGTACGGAGCTTCTGTTCTTCCTTGCCTATGACGGCCACGAGTTGTTGTGGTTTGTGCTGGATCACCTTGGCTACTTTGGGCTCAATTTTCTTGTCAGAAGGATGTTTCTTGTAGCCGCATTTCGCGCACACTAGAACGAGCGTTGATTCTTTGCCTGACTTGCCCTTCTTGGGTGCTAGTCGTGAGCCGCATTTCGGGCAAAATTCCATAACTTTTTGCTCCGTTGTCCGATTGTTTCTCCCTTAGCTTGGTCTCTTTTAAACTTTTTCTTATCTGAATCTGTATCAGAGCTAAAGTGTGCTCGTTCCAGAAGCGATGATGTGGGCCACGCGTAAGGGTTCGGGAACGCTGCTTCGAGTTGATGTTAGCCTGATGATTTTCTCAGCATCTTCTTCTTGGATTCCCGCAGTTCCCATGTACACTTTCTCCTTTCTGCTTCTCGTGTACACTTTGGTGATTCTTCCTGCGTTCTGTATTGCCTTCCACCGTTCTTCGCTTCGAGATAAGTTCTTCAACGCCTTGTGGATGTCGTCGAAGTCGGGCTCGTCGCGTGTGACTGCAATGACGGGAAGCTGGGTTTCAGCAAAGAGTTTCTTCATGTCTACGATGTTGAAGCCTGCGAATGTCACTCCGTCGAGCATTATGACTCTCAACTGTTTATGATGTGGAGAACTGTTGACCATGGACGCTATCTTCTCCGTAGCGTCGAATCCGTCAACCTCAATTCTGGTGCTCATGACGCCGTCAAGCCAGCATCCGCCTCGAAAAACTACTCCGACAATCAAAGCAGAGCCTTTCACGTGAGGCGTGAACATCCCGTCGTCTACGCCTAGAACTCGGATTTCAGGTTTGATCGTTCTGAACTTCTTGGAAGACAAAGCAATTCCTCGAAGTCTTCGTCAAGATATAAGAAGGTGCAATTATAAATCTAGCGAACCAAATAAGAGCAGCCCTTGTTTGGAGGTCTAGCTCGATCAAGAACTCAGAATTCCCCTTCACAAAACGACCAGGCAGTCTAGCTGAAGTGCTGGCTGACCGCGACCTCGCTTCCCTTGGAGACGCTTACATTAACTTTGCATACTCGCTTGCGCTCTCGAACAAAACCGGGAGGCCTCTGGGCGTAAAGGTCAAAGGCAGCGTGCTTGCTCAGGCGTTGAGAAATGCCGGACTAAGAGAGTATTTGCCTTCAAGGATGACGAAACACGAGCTGGCCGATGCTGCTGAGGCGTTGATTGTCTATGCATGGCTCAAAGAGGCAATTACTTTGGAAGAAGCCGTCAGAATCTTAACAGAGATTCATGGGCCTGTTGAGGGTTTGACTGAGTTGCTTGTGGCCTCAAAAAGGAAGGTTACTTTTTCTTGATGGCTTTTTCGAATTCTTTGCTGAATTCTTTGTTTGTTTCCCGTGCTTTTTCCAGTGCATTCTTTAAAACCTGCTCGGGTTTCACGTCGCCTGTCGTGCGAATGTAAATGATCGGGTTGGAAGCCATAGGATGCGGCACGTCGTAGCCTGCTAGGTCAACATGTTCCTCTTCCAGAATCCGCTTCTGTAGTAAGTTGCAGATCGTGTGTCCTGCGCCCTCGATCTCTATCTTAAGCTCGTCTGGCGTCTTCTTCAGCACGTTAACCTTCATTCATTCCGCCCTCTAGGTGTTAATCATTCCTTCTCCATAATCCATCGTCGTCTTGCGTCTCTCGATCTTGCCGCACTTCGGGCAGTGCATTCCTTGTCGTCTGGGTTCCAGAAGGCCGCCGCAGCTCGAGCAGAACGCGTAGACAACGCCTAGATTCTTATCTTTAGTCGAAAGGTGGTAGGTTCTATTCTTGTCGCTGATCACCTTAGCCCTGATGATGTCCCCAGGCTTGCAGATGTCAAACATCGAATCAACATACCTCATCTGCACGTCAGAAACGTGCAGGATACCTGTGAAGACACCATTCACTTTCTTGCTGCTTATTTCAAAAATCCGCACACCAGCAGTCTCAGGCTGGGCGCTTGACACCTGTCCCACGACGGTGCTTCCGATCTTGGGCACTTTGGCTCCTTGCGCCAGCTCGTATACTGACACTCGCTTGTGGACAAGGTCGACTAGGGCGCGGCCGATTACTTTGGAGTAGATTACTCCGTCTTTGACGTAGGTTCCTGCGTCGGGAATGAACTCTTCGATCACGCCCAAGCGTTCGCCGGGCACGACGAGTTGACCAGTTTTCTGCTCGCTGGGCTTTGAACTCATTCGATTTACCTTTTTTCAGTTATGATGACAGCCTCAACGGCTGAGTGTCTACGCAATTCTAAGCGTAAACATCGATTGAATGATATAACTTTATGTGCCTGTCAATAAACCTTTTCCCAAGTTTTTCAGCTATCTCTGCGCTTTCCTGTTACGTACATGTCAACGACAAATTCGTGCTTCTTTTTCTCGTGAAAACTGAACATGTATGGTATCGTCATCACCATAGCATAGACAGACTTCACGTATCCGCCGCATTTTTCGATGTATCTTTCCATGAAAGGGGAAGGAGAAACCTGCAAAACGCCGTCACCTGTAGCTTTCAGCCTTTTGACAAGTGCCTCGCTGTCATGCACGCTCTTATGAAGAGAATATGCAGTGTTAGCGGTCGTCAAAGCCTTTTTCAGGAATTTCCTGTCTGCTCCGCGTTTCTGGACGCCAAACGGTGGATTCTGCAGCACAGTGTCGAATCTGCCGGAAATTACATCGATGTCTCCGACAACCCACTGCGTTCTTTCGGCAAGGTCTGTTTCAAGTGCGTTTTGTTTAGCTGTCCTGACGGCGATTTCGTCTATGTCGACGCCGACTACGTCTTTTGCGCCAAGGAAGGCAGCTCCTAATGCCAGTCTGCCCGTTCCGCAGCCGAGGTCCAATACGGTTCTATCGACTATGTCGTTGTTTGCGTAAGCTGCAATGTACAGCATGGTGGCGGCAGCGTCAGCTGAAATGGTGTATTGTTCAAGGTCTGGTGAGGGCGTTGGATGCGGTTTGACTCGTGACAGCAGCATCTCTAGGTCTAGTTTTCGAGCAAGCCTTTTCTGCAAAGTTCTTCCCAGGATAGCTTTCCTAAGACTACTGATACTTCTTTAACTGTTAAAACGGGTTTTCTGTACCTGACGGCATCGTCAAGCGATAAGCGAGGGCACGCCGTGTTCACGAACGCGTCTATGCTCGGGAATTCCATCAGCGCTTCTGGAGTGACGTCTTTTACGGCGAACAGGTATGCTGTTTTCTCTTTTTCTTCCAAGCTTTTCTTCGTCTGCAGCGCTTCTTCAAGCCTTTTTTGTCCGGGTTTCAAGCCGATTAGGACGGCGAAGGTCTTCGCTTTTCTTGCTTCTTCTATGCTGGCCCACCTTTGTTTGAAAATCTTCTGAGCATCGGTATCCACTGAGAAAGCTGTGTTGTCGTAGGGGTCAGCCACGATCGTCGGTTTTCCAGTTGAGACTGCAACGCCTAAAGCGTGGAATCTGCCTCCTCCGATGAACAGGAAAGCGTCGACGTCCTTTGCGATGGAGATGGCGTTGCTGTAGTCGCAGCCGATCACTTGGCCTGGGTAGCTGAGGCGTCTTGTGTCTCCTATTGCGACGGTTTTTCCGTTGCGGATGAGGGTTTCTCGCACTTCATCCAGGGCTTGGACGTGCTGAACGGTGGTGGTGAGGCCTATTTTGCGCCATTTTTCCAGCATTGGCAACGCTTTTTCAACTGTTGCATTCACGTCTAGGGCTGCGCGGGCTTCAACGTAGATTGTCGGTACTCTCTCGTATTTTATGAGTTTTGAATGTCCGTAGTGGATGAGCAGGTCCACACCGAGGCTTTCGGCTTCTGCTGTACCCAGGTCGCATGCGCCGTAGCATGGGTCTGCTGAGATTATCGGGAGAACGCCTAGCTTTTCAATCATTTTTGCCAGTCGAGGGGCTTCGGGCTTCAGTCCTTCAGGGAATTGTATGAGGACTCTTTTTGCCCCGATCTTGACTATTTCCTGCTTTACTCTTTCTTCTTCAAAATCATAGATTTTCATGCACATACTCTCCTGAATATTATGGTCGAGTTGCCTTAAGAAATTGGAGAAATAGGTTAGGGGCGGCTATTCTGTCCATTCCCACGGCTGCTTTGGCCTGATGAACGGGCGCCCGAGTGCTCTTTCTTGTTGTTCAGCGAGGCGTTCCAAGACTATTTTTTGTTCTATGCTTGCTACGAGTTTTCTTGTGGCGACTACTGCGTCGTTATTGACTGAGATGCTGTCGATTCCTACTCTGACTAGGAATTCTGCAAAGTCTGGCAGGTTGGATGGTCCTTCTCCGCAGATGGATACAGTAGCGCCGTTTTCGTGAGCCACTCTGATCAGGTGAGCGATTATCCTTTCCACGGCTGGGTCTCTTTCGTCGAAGTATCCCATCGCACCTAGGCGTTCGGAGTCTCTGTCAATCATGAGTATGCCTTGGGTCATGTCGTTTGAGCCTATTGAGAAGCCGTCGACAATCTTTGAGAATTCGTCAGCGAGTATTGCGATCGACGGGGTTTCTGCCATGAACCACACTTTGAAGTCTTTGGACCTTTCGAGCCCTTCTTGGCGCATGATTTCCAGGCACTGCTTTTGCTTCCCACAGCGTGCGTACGACTGGAAGCATGACCCAGACGTTTTTGAGTCCCCATTCTTTGCGGCATTTTACTATGGCTTGGCATTCGAGTCTGTAGGCTTTGTCGTACCATTGGCTGATGTAGCGGCTGCAGCCTCTCCATCCTAGCATCGGGTTGGCTTCGACGATTTCGTATTTTTCGCCGCCTTTCAGTTCTCTGTACTCGTTGGTTTTGAAGTCGCTGAAACGAACTACAACTGGCCGTGGCTGTATGGTTCGGGCGACCGTGGCTATTCCTTCGGCAAGTTTGTCGACGAATCTCTGCCCTTCCCCTGTTTCTATGAAGTGCATGGGATGTTCGCCGATGGAGCTTGCGAGGATGAATTCCGTTCGCATTAGTCCGATGCCTTCGAACGGCAGGTCCTTGTATTCTTCGACCTTTTCTGGAACGCCAAGGTTCATGTAAATCTTTGTCGCCGTGACTGGGGCTGACTGAACCACGCTCGTGACGAACGTGGCTTGGGGTCCAACTGCCGTTGCGGGCTTCTCCATCATCGACTTGAGTATTCCTTCATAAACGACCCCGCTTCGCGAATCGACGGTGTATTCTTTGCCGGTAAACATCAGCTGCGTGGCTTTTTCTGTTCCGACTACGCATGCTATGCCGAGTTCGCGGCTGACGATGGCCGCGTGGCATGTTACTCCGCCTTTGTCTGTTACTATGGCGCCTGCAAGTTTCATGAATGGTACGTAATCAGGGTTTGTCATGTCTGTGACGAGTATGTCGCCTTTTTTCATCATTTTGGCGGCTGTGGTGGGGTCTGGGACAACCTTTGCGGTTCCCGCTCCGTAGCCTCTTCTTCCTGCGGCAATGCCTTTGACGACGACTTTCAGTGTTTCAGTCGCCTTGGTCTCTTCTGCTTCGCCTTTTGTCGTTGCCGTGCGACTCCAGACCGTTTCGGGTCGGGATTGAACTATGAACATGTTAGCTGGAGGCTGGATGTCCCTGTCTATTGCCCATTCGATGTCTTGCGGTTTTCCGTAATGCTGTTCGATGCGTTTGGCTAGTTCTGCGAGTTTCATGATTTCCTCGTCGCTGACGCATGGCTTTTCCTGGATTTCAGCTGGGACTTCTGTGTGGATTGTGCTTCCCGTCTTGGGGTCTCTTATGTACTGCACCGTCTTCTTGGCAAGTCTTCTTTCAGTTATGCGCATTGATTGTTTGTCGACGACGAAATCGTCTGGGGTGACTGCTCCTGAGACTACTGCTTCGCCTAGGCCGTGGTTGCCTTCGATGACTATTTGGCTCGAATCGCCCGTGACTGGGTTCAACGTGAACATTACGCCTGCGGCTCTGGAGTTGACCATTTTCTGGACTCCGACGCTTATGAACACCTTCTCATGTGGGAACCCTTTCTCGTTGCGGTAGAAGATGGCGCGCGGAGTGAAAAGGCTGGACCAGCATCTTACTGTTGCCAGGAGAACTTCTTTGATGCCTCTCATGTTGAGAAACGTCTCTTGCTGTCCGGCAAAGGATGCGTCAGGTAGGTCCTCGGCTGTTGCGCTTGACCTTACGGCCACGAACATGTCTTTCAGGTTCAGTTTTTTGCCCAACTCTTCGTAAGCGCCCCTGATCGCGTTCTCAACGTCTTTGGGCATGGGTGTGGCTTCTATCAGTTCACGGATTCTCCTAGAGGCTAACTCGTACTGTGCAGGGTCATCCGGGTTGGTCACGGTTTCGTTGATGATTTCATAAATCTTCGTAGAGATGCCTGTCTCTTCAATGAATTTCTTGTAGGAATAAGCTGTGATCGCGAACCCTGGGGGAACGGGCAAACCCGCGCTCGTCATCTCACCCAAGTTCGCATTCTTCCCTCCAACAGAAGGTATATCCGTCTTTCTCAAGCCTTCAAACCAGATCACAAGGTCTTTTCGCATTTCACTCAACGGGTTTCGCCTCTTCAACCTTCACTTTTTCAACGATTATTCTGCAGGGCATCGGCAGCTTGGTCGACCCAAGTCTCAATGCCTTCTTGGCAAGATCCGTAGAATCAGAATTGACGTGTACGCTGATTATCACTTGACCTGGTCTAACACGTGCACCCGTCCCGATGGCAGTGCCGAAAGACCGGCGCATTCCCTGTTGAAGACGGTCTGCGTGAGCACCGAAAATCATCTTGTTTTCCCTGAGGATCACATGGGGAAAAGGGTGAACGTCCAAACGGTAATTGTTGACAAGTTTCTGCATGAGCGGGTGGTTTACAGCAATACGCGCCGCTTCAAGCGCCATGTGACGAATCTGGGCGCTTTCCAGAGAAACAAGCTTGGCTTCATATTCAAACTTGGATTTGGTGTCACCCATCGTAAACTTTGTGATCTTCGGCGGTGGAAAACCTCTCACATACTCTTTTCGTGAAGAAGTCTGACCCCTAACGGGGCGATAGTTTTTTGCATGCATCAAAGATTCCCCTTCTGCATACCATGTCCGATATATTTAAACGTTTTATCAAGCAACCTTCCGAATATTTTCCATTACTACTCATCTGCTTTCTGGTTTACAAATACATATTCGCCCTCAACAAAACCCACTTTATCGGCAGTCAGTTAGGGAAATAGTGCTAAATATCGCCTCAACATACAGGGAAGCGTAACCTGCGGAATTTGTGATTAAATATGTCTCCGCGTGATCCTTATGTCTGGTCCTGAGTCTGCAAGTCACGTGTTCATTCTCGGGAAGAACTGGAAACTTTCGTTTGCCGAGCTTCTGTCTTTCATGAAAACCCGAGGATTCAAGTTCAGAATAGCAGATCTTTCAGACTCCTTCATCGTCGCTGACGCTGGAGAACTTTCCGGTTCTGAGGTAATCAGCGACCTCGGTGGGACACTCAAGATTGGTCGGGTTGCAGCAGTGATGCCTGCCAAGAGTGTGGAGGACGCTTTTGTTAAGGGAAGAAAGGATGCCCAAGCGGAGGTCAAATCCTTGTTTTCTTCGTGCAATGTGGTGGATGCAGTCTTTACCAGACTTTCTGGCAAATACGTGTTCGGCGTCAGCATATACCATGAGAATCGCCGTTTTCTAAGGTCATCGAGGATGCTGCAGAGGTTCATTGGGAGTTACTTCAAGAAAGAACTTGCGCTTCGAGGAGCAAAGGCCAAATTCATGGGGACTCCGAGAGGCAGAGAACCCCCTCAGCTCACGAACGTTGAGGTGATAAAAAAAGGCCTGATAGAGAAGAGCGCAGAAGTGCTCTTCTGCATCGGAAGAGACAACGCATTTATGTCCGTAACGACGGCAGTTCATAATCCTTTTGAGTTTCAGAAGAGAGACATCCAACGGCCAGTTCAGAGAAAGATCTTCTCGATTCCTCCAAGAGTGGCAAGGATCATGGTTAACTTGGCTTCTTGCCTGCCGGGCAAGATTCTGCTTGACCCCTTCTGCGGGGTTGGAACTATCCTTCAAGAAGCAATGCTTGCCAAAGCCCAAGTAATAGGCATTGACAAAAACCCTTGGTGCGTCGAAGCTTCGGCCAAGAACCTTGAATGGATCAAGAGAGAGTACGGTCTCGCCGACGCAAAATACAGGACTGTGGCGGGAGATGCTCGCAGTCTGGTCGACAAAGTTGGTGAGGAGTCGATAGACTGCATTGCCACGGAACCTGCGCTTGGGCCGCCACTGCGTGGCATCCCGACAGAGTCGTATGCAAGGAGAATCATCAGTGGTTTGGAGCCGTTGTATTATGGCTTCCTTAGAGAGGCCTATGCGGCTCTGAAGGCGGGAGGAAGGGCGGTTTTCGTGACTCCTTACATTCGCACGCGTAAAGGGTCATTCCAGTCGCTGAACATCAAAGAGAAGGCATCCCGCATCGGTTTCAGAACCGTTCTGCCTTTTGAAGAAATCTCTGTGAATGATTCATGGGCAGGGGACCTTACAGGGATGTCCTCTCTGGTCGATATTGAAGAAAGACACAAGATTGGTCGAGAGATTCACGTACTGCAGAAATGACCATTCGATGAGATTCGTGATTCTTTTTCGATGTGTCTCTGGCAGTTTTACATTGGAAGCCTCTTGTTTTTAAGCCAGGTTTTTGACAGTTCGTTGTAGTCTGGGAAGAGCTTTTTCAGGATGGGGATGTACATCTGCATTTCGTCTTCGTTCAGGTACTGGAACTGGTACTCTCCCATGTAAGGCGATGGTGAGCCTTCCCTTGTCACGAATTCTATGTGCATGAAGGGGTCTCCGCGTTTGATCGTGATGGGACGGCGGTCGTTGCTGAGGTTCACCAGCTCTAGGGCAAGTCTTCCGACGAATCCGCTGTGAACTTTCGCTGCGTTCAAGAATGAGAGTCCCATCCTCCCGTACTTGCTCTTGGCCGTCAAGTGCGCAACCATGTCTGGCGGTGTGAAGACTATTTCATGAGTGATCAAATTTTTGTGCTCCAGGTAGTGAAGCGTTGTTTCTTCGTGCACTGTCAGAATGTATCCGTCGCCGTCGAGAAGGTTGTAGTCGTACGGGTATATGCACTTGTAATTGTCAATAAGCTCTTTGAGTTTATCTTTGCCTAGGACGCACATTCGGCCGAAGCCTCCGACTTTTCTAGCAATACTACATTTTCAAGTTATATACTTTTTTGAGACGTGCTTCGACGCCGAGGGGTCATTTTGTTTTCATTGTCAGCGCTGTCACTAGTGCGTGCTAAAGCAAAAGCGACAAAACCCAAGAACGACGCGAACAGCACGACCCACCTGTAGCGGGAGACACGCGTTGAATCACCTGCTTTCCAGTTTTCAACCAGAACCAAAAGACAACACTCCTCGAGCAGAATTCAAGGCTACAAGAGGTAATATATCTTCATCCTGTACGTTAACATTGTCCAACGAATTCGAGGAGCAAGGAAAATTATGAAATGTGCACAATGCCCTAAAGATGCAGTTTACAGATGCGGCATTTGCCAAAGGTTACTCTGCCCAGAGCACGTCAGGCTCCGAACTGTCTGCGAATCATGCGCTCGAGAAAAGAAGGCCATGTATGCTCTCGCCAAAGCGACTCTGCGAGACCACAAAGAGATCAAGAGACTCGTGCAGCTCTTCTGGGGAGAACAAGATCAACTGACCTTTGGAAAGCTGTTCACAGTTGCGGAACTGCCTGCCTTCGTGGCGAAGATTGGCAAAAAAGTTATCGGATTCGTTTCTTTCGCTGAGGTGCTTGATGGTTTGATAATCGTAGCGCTGGCGGTGCTCCCGGAGTATCAGGACATGGGGGTTGGTTCAAGTCTGATCGTCAAGGTAGAAGGCGAAGCCAGAACATCAAGAAAGAAAAAGATTCTTGTCTCGACCTCAAACGATGACCTGCCTGCCCTAGCGTTCTATCAATCATTGGGCTTTCAAATTTACGAAGTTAAGCCGAACGTCATAGCAGAAAAACACGGCGGACTGATGAAAGGGATTGGCAATCTGCCTATAAGAGACGAACTCAGACTGCGGAAAAGTGTTCATCGATGAAACTGAGAATCAGAATTCAAGGACACCTCGCCAGATTAGTTGGTGGCGCCGGGAGAGGGATTCGAACCCGCGCGGACCAGAAGGTCCACAGGCTCTCAAGGCCTGCGCATTATCCACTCTGCCGACGAGACATGAGACACGCGTTCTCACGTTATCCCGGCATCGTCCCGACACCATCGTGTCAAATCCTCTAATTCGCTCCATATTAAAATCTTTATCCGTGGCAAGTGACCTAGGTGCTGTGGCGCAGCCCTAGAAAACGACGTAACGACGACAAATTGTATCTTCGCATAATTCTCAGGCAATGTTTGGAGTTTCTGCTTGGTGTTTCGCGTGCGCTAGTTCCCGAGACAGAAAGCTCTATATTGATTCCATTGATATCTAAGGCGTCGACAGCAAAAGCATTGGCCATTCTGTGCAAGCAAAAGACTTTAAATCCATCTCCGTAAACCAAAATACAGGGGCCGGTAGTCTAGCTAGGTAGGACATCTGCTTGACGTGCAGAAGGTCGCCGGTTCAAGTCCGGTCCGGCCCACCACACATCATGAATGCCATTGTTTCCATCGTTATTCATTGAATTGACAGTGGAGAATTGCGTTAACAACTGTTTAAGTGATTTTCAAAGGTCTTACTGAGATTGAAGCCAAGATTACGCGTCTTTTCAACTAATTCCCTATCTATGTAGAGAACAAGATTGTGTTTGTTTGACATTTGTGATTGCGCCCGGGCGGATGCGAGGGGAAGTTCTTTGTTATATGTTTGGTGTTGTTT
>CAVYNL010000028.1:0-23297 GCA_963769845.1 Candidatus Bathyarchaeota archaeon
TCTTTTTCAACAGTAAGGGTGCACTCCTCCATCTCTCACGAGCTATTTCAAGATTGCCAATGACTGTTCCGTGTACAGAGTAGAAGATGTAGCACAGGTATGTGCACCGTGTGCAGTGACTGTAGCTTTCGCGTAGGTTGTTCAATCTTTCACTATTCCAGATTTTTGGCAGCTTGAAGATAGATTCCACTGGGTCATGGAGGTGACAGCCTGCAACTGTGCCCAGGTGGTCGACCATCACGAAATTCTGAAGTGCTTTACATCTCCATGTTCTTCTGTTTTCGGCGTAAAGGGCTCTGATTGTGCTGAGTATCTTGTCGGTTATCAGTATCAAGCCGCTTTTTTTCTTTAGCCTGCTGAGAGAATCGCAGAGATTAACCATGCTTTTTTTGTCGGTTATCACGAATTCGTCGCTCTGTTTTCCAATTTTGAAGAGTTGGTCTCTGCTTTCAGAAGTATCAAGGAATATAGGCTGTACCATACGGGTATGTTCTTGTTAAGGAACCAAGTAGTAAGCTCGACTATCTCATTCATGTTGGCTTGCGAAATTGTGGGGGCCACTCCCACACGGATTCCTTCCTTCTGTAATTCTACAACAGCCTTTACAGCTTGCTTCCAGCGCCTTTCGCGCCTCTGATGTGATCATTCTTCGTTGGGTCTAGGCGGTCTATCGAGATTGCCACAAAATCCGCGTTGCGGAGGGCTTCGATTTTTCTTGCTGCCATCCTCCCATTGTCGTACACCGTGGTTATGAAGAGTTTAGAAGCGTACTCTATGATCTCATCTATATCCCTCCTCAAGAGGGGATTTCCGCCAGAGAGAACGAGGTCGATGACGCCCAGGTCTTTCAGTATGTCTAGTCCTTTTTTTATCTCGCTGGCAGACAGTTCGTTTTCGTCTGTTCTTGCCACACATTGCATCCTCTGCAGCGGTAGTTGCACTTACGTGTAATCATCCACTGAGCGTGATGAGGTCTGTTCGGTGTCAACGAACGAACAACGATGCTTCCGGCTTTCTCTAATAGTGGCATGAATAGACGTCCATTCCTGTTCAACCATGACTCTGACTTGTTTTTATATTAAAGTATCTGATGAACTCCAGTTCAAGTCTTGTTTGACTGCTTGATTCTGATTAGGCGGGAGAGGTTGCTTCTTGATGGACTGATGAAGGTTTTGTTGATGCAATATTTCTTTATAACAGTGTGCAGGATACTCTTCTAAAAGAGTGTCTGCACGAAGACATAATGAAGGACATCAGGTTTGAAAATCTCAGTTGTCATCCGAACAAGGGACACTGAGAAATATTTCGCTGAACTGCTGGAAAAACTTTCTTTACAGACGGTTCGGCCTTCGGAGATAATTGTTGTTGACAACTTTTCTACACGCGAGAGCAGACAACTACTGGAAGAGCGATTATCCGCGACTATGCATAGGCTCAATAGGCCGATAAGCAGTTTTAAGGTGATAGCTCTTTCTGACAGCGAGTTCTCTCATGCATATTCAACTAATCTGGGTGTGGAGAGCACAGAGAACGACCTTGTGTGTTTGACGAATGCCCACTCAATTCCCACATCGTCCAGATGGCTTCAAGACGGTCTGAGACACTTTGAAGACCCACGAGTTGCCGGGGTCACCGGGTTCTTTTTGCCTCACAGGGAAGGGAAAATCAGGGACAAGTTTGACGTTCTGATGTACTATTTCTCTCAGAAGATGGTGCTGCGTCAAGACTGGTGCTCGACCATCAACTGTATTATCAGAAGATCCTTGTGGAAACTCTACCCTTTTGACGAGAATCTGCCGAAGCTCATTCCTGAAACCAGGAAATATGGTCTAGAAGATTATGATTGGAGTAAAGAGATGGTGGCGCGGGGCTACAGGATAGTAGTAGACCCGTTGTTCAGTGTTTTTCACTCTCATGAGAATTGGCTGGATGAACTGGAAAGAAACATGAAGGGCTACTTCACTTATCGGCGAATCCAGCAGAAGATAAACTCGTTTGAGAGGCCAAGAGATTCATTCAGCAGAGTTCACATTACAGAAGAGAGCGGGCGTCTTCTATGAGACTTTTGATCGTTCGTTCGTTCTTCTTCATATGGCTTTTAAATGAGGCTAGAGTAAAGGGCAGAAAGAGGCTGCGAGTTTGAGAAGTCGAAGATTCCAATTCCAAACACTGCAGGCGGCGGACACTGGTCAGGATCGGAGGAACGATTCGAGGATCGATGTAATCATGCTTACGAAGAACAGTGAGAGGGTTCTGAGAAGATGTTTAGGTTCGGTCTATGAGAATGTGCCCGTTGGGAACCTGATTGTTGTTGACGGAAATTCGACCGATTCGACGCTGAGTTTACTGCAGGGGTTCTAAGAGCGTTATGGGAATCTTATTGTGTTGCATGACAATGGGACGCGGGCAAGTGCGAGGCAGAAAGCGATTGGTTACGTGAAGAGCGACTGGTTCATGTTTGTCGATAGTGATGTTGTTCTGTGTGATGGCTGGTTTGCCAAGGCAAGAAAGCTGATGAGTGATAGTGTAGGGGCAATCTGGGGAATCGAGATATGGTCGGTTCTTAGAGGGACCAAGTTTCTGGGCCTGTTTGAAAGGATCACGTTGAAAGTGTTCCATGGAAGGGGTGGAACCCATGACTTGCTTGTGAGGACAAAAGCAGTTGAGGGCATGGCGATACCGTATCACTTGCATACGTATGAGGATTCGTACATTAGGTCGTGGATCATCAAGAAGGGTTACAAAGTTATCCCAGTGTACGATCCATATTGTTTGCACTACAGGCCTGAGGATGTATGGACCACCAAAAAAAGCATAGCGCTGATAGCAGGCGACCTGAAGTTTGCTACTCGTCACCCTCAGTTGATGCTCTCCTATGCTTTCTATGCGGTGATAGTCCTCTATCAGAGTGCCTTGAGGAATCTACGGGTTGAGGGACGACCTAGGGTTTGATTCTACTGAGCCAATGCTTGCCAGAGATGGTCTGTTATTGGTCTTTCTAGGATCTCAATCTTGCCGCTCTTTCGAACTATTTTTCGGTCTTGCGGTGAAGGAGTGAATTCTCCTATTATTTCTGAGGGGATCGATTCCTTTGCCAGGGCCCTTGTGATCTTATCTGCGGAGTCAGGTTTGGCTGCGATCAGTAAGCTGCCAGAGGCTATAAGCTGAAGTGGATCTATTTGGTAGAACTTGCTTATCTTCATGGTCTCCCGTTGCACTCGAATTTTCTCCTCAATGATCTTCACACCCAATCCTGAGGCATCTGCCATTTCGTGAATAGCGCCGGCTATGCCGCCTTCTGTTGGGTCGTGCATGGCACGAACTGCGCCTGTTTTGAAGGCTGTTATTGCGTCTTTGACGACACTTATCTGAGAGTACAGGCTTTTTGCCTTGGTCAGTTCTGTAGTGCTCAATGATTTAGTAAGCTGTTTCTGTCTGTCTGAAGCCAGTATCGCTGTGCCTTCAATTCCTGCACTCTTGGTCAGCATGAGCTTGTCTCCAGCCTTTGCTCCTCCCGCTGTTACATAGTTCCCTTTTTGGGTCATGCCCATCATGCAGCCAACGACTATTGGATTTCTTAATCCGGATGTTGTTTCACAATGTCCACCGATGATAGCTATCCCCAGGTTTCTTGCGGCCTCATTCATCTGGACACTTATGGTCTCAACAGATTTCTTTTCCGCTTTTTCAGGAAGCAACATGCAAGAGAGGAGGAACATGGGTTCAACACCGAAAGTGGCAATGTCATTTGCATTGACGTTTACGGCAAGCCATCCAATCCGTTCTAATGCTCCCGTAATGGGGTCCATAGAGACGACTACGGATTTGTTCTCCATCTCAATCACAGCGCCATCGATGCCCGCCGACGGACCCAAGACTACCTCTTTTCGTTGCGCGCCGAGGTTCCTGAAAACGACTTCCTTCAGAACATCTATAGGGATTTTTCCTGGAGGCAGTTTCATTGCAGTTCCTTTCCAAAGCAGTTTTTCTCAGCTTTTGAGCTGAGGGAGACTGCGGAGGACTATTCTTGTAACCGGTATTGCGACGATTAGTCCCACAAGTATCTGGACGATGTTTGCAGCGATTTCCACGATCGCAGCGGTCTTCCCAAGCACTAGTTGCTCGTAAAGGAAATAACCGAGGACCATTTCAAGCCCTCCGATAAGTACTGATAGCATGGCTCGTCCAGATTGGGCTTCAAGCCTGTAACTCGCTAGAGCAATAGATAGGGCGACGATTCCACCGAGTAGGTACCAGACTTCGACAGGTATGGAAATAGTGAATGTCGGGGTCAAAGGCGGAGGGATTCCCCAATAGATATCTGCGTTTCGGAGGTATACAGAGCCAACTGAGGCAAGCAGTACCCCTACGACTATGCCAAGCAGAATCGACCAGATTCTCCAGCCTGAGGTTTTTTTGAACATCTTCTTGTTCAAGAATCCTACGATCGCTCCCTCGCAGCTTTTTATCACTAATGTTCCGGGGGCAAAAATGGGCGCTGCTATTAGATCCGCGATCGCGGCTCCAACGCCTCCCGCGAAAGCACCTACATAGGGACCAAACGACAACGCAGCAATGTAAATCACGGTTTCGCCTACGTTGAAGTAACCATTCGTTGCTGGAATGCCTACGACAAATACCAGTGTCACTACACACACGAGGGCAGGGAAAACTGCTGTTGCCGCGATTTTAATTGCCGCCCTCGAGGAATCTTCCTTCAACCTGATCTTTACTCCCATGCTTTGTAGGACTCTTGTTCCTTATTCCGTTTTTGGTTTGACTGGGGCGATAGGTCTTGCCAAACATCTCTGTTATGTCCCAACTCGCGCTTTGCATGGGAAAACCTAAATGGGAGTCCTGTGAAGATAGGTAGCGGTCTGGAGTTGAACGTCATGAGTGAAGAGAAGATCAAGGAAGACCATGTCAAGCTGCATAAGCAAGCCAACACGCTTTTTGAAAGTGGAAAGTACAAGGAGGCTATGGAAATCTTCCAGAAGACCGCTGAATTGTATTTCAAAGTGCAGAACTTCTTTGATTCAACGTCAATGTACTACAAGGCAGGAGAGTGCGCCTTTGCGTTGAAAGACTACGAGAAAGCGGCGGAGAATTTCAACAAGTCAGCTGATCTCTCTTTCCAGAAAGGGTTCGACAGGTTTGGAGTAAGTGCCTTGGAGTATGCTCGCGACTGCTACAGAGCTCTGAAGCAGAATGCGAAGGTCAAAAAGTTGGACAAGAAGATAGCAGAAGTCAAGAAGAAGCTTGAATCTTCATTCTAAGCAGCAGAACCTATGGTTTCATTATTTTTGTTCTCTTCTTCGTGCGTCTAGATAATATTTATCTGCTGAGCTGTGCAGTTGAGGATTTGCGGTTGCTGTAAAGGTTAGAAGCATGCAGACGTTTTTCGTGGCTTTGGCGGAGTTAGGCGAGAAAGTTGAGGCTACACGTAAGCGTCTCGTGATGATTGACCTCGTGGCAGAGTTTTTGAGGAGGCTGGAGGTAGATGAGGTGGAATCTGCCGTCTCTATGATGCTTGGCAGGCCATTCTCGAAGCAGAGTAGCCTCGTTCTTGAAGTGAGTTGGGCCACTCTCAGTAGAGTGATAAGAAGCGTCACTGGAGTGGATTGGAGTGTTTTTGATGAGGCTTTCAGCCGAACAGGAGACATCGGGTCGGCTGCTAGGATCGTTTTCGAGAACAGCAGTAGGAAGCGACAGACTACCCTGTTTGAGAGAGCCGTAACTTTGATGGAAGTCAGGCACGGTCTTGAAGCCATCGCTGAGGTTACGGGGCAGGGTTCGATGGGGAAGAAACAGCGTCTGCTTTCAGCCTTGCTCAGTAGATTGTCTCCTGTTGAGGTGAAGTATCTTGTCAGAATCCTCGTTGGGGGACATGAGGACTGGTTTTCATGAGGGGTTGATGGAGCAGGCTGTTTCTAAAGCTTTTCAGATTCCCTTGGCGCGCGTTCAGGAGACAGGCATGATTGTTGGCGACATAGGAGAAGTCGCGGCGATTGCAAAAGAGCATGGTGTCGAAGGCTTGTCCAAGGTTGATTTCAGGATTTTCAGGCCAGTGAGTCTTATGTTGGCTCAGGTGGCTGACACTGTGGCTGAGGCACTGGAGGAGCATCGTGGCCGGACAGCTTTTGAATTCAAGTATGATGGGGCTAGGGTTCAGATCCATAAGCGCGAAGGCGAAGTGAGGGTTTTCAGTCGGAGATTAACAGATGTGACTGAGAGTCTGCCCGAAATAGTGCAAGTAGCCAGGACGAACGTCAGTGCAGAGGAAGCGATTTTGGAGGGTGAAGTTGTGGCTGTTGACACGATGGCTCGTCCGGTTCCTTTTCAGCATTTGATGCGTCGGTTCAGAAGGGTTCACGATGTGGAAGGTCAGTCTGTGGAGATTCCTGTGAGATTGTATCTCTTCGACGTTCTGTATCTTGATGGGAAGAGGCTAATCTCTGACTCGTACATGGAGCGGAGGAAGGTTCTGGCGGAGAACGCTGGGGAAATATCTTTGAGTTCTCAACTCGTCACGGAGAGTGTCGATGAGGCTGAACGTTTTCTGCAAGAGGCGTTGGACGCTGGTCATGAGGGATTGATGGCGAAAAGGCTTGACAGCCCTTATGTGCCTGGGGTTCGTGGAAAGTATTGGCTGAAGGTAAAGCCGATTTTGGAGCCTCTTGACTTGGTGATTGTTGCAGCTGAGTACGGTTATGGGCGTAGGCATGAGTGGCTTTCTGACTACTATCTGGCTGCGAGGGACGCTGAGACGGGGGAGTACGTGACTGTGGGTAAGACGTTCAAGGGGTTGACTGATGCTGAGTTCAAGGAAATAACGCGTCGGCTGAAAGAGCTGGCTGTGAGTGAAAAGTCCAGGAGGGTTTCTGTGGTTCCGGTCGTGGTTGTTGAGGTGGCTTACAATGAGATTCAGACGAGCCCAAAATACGAGTGCGGTATGGCCTTGCGGTTTGCCAGGATAGTCCGGGTTAGGTATGACAAGAGTCCTGAAGAAGCGGACACGATTCAGAGGGTCAGAGAGATTTATGAGAGGCAGCTGCGGCTGAGGGGATTGAGAAGGTGAACGGGCTGGCTAAGTGCGTGGCTCTCAGTAGTTCTTGGCGGTTTGTGGTCGAGGTGCTTGTTTGGACGTGGTCTATTCCTTGATTTTCCAGGTCCAGGCAATCAGGTTTTTGATGAGTTGGGCTATTAGCTGCTTTGTTTTCTCGTCTTTTAATGTGCCATTTTGGTCTGTTTTTTCGGCGGCGTGGCTGATCATTACTTCTGGTTTGTTGATCGGGAGCATGTTGAGGAACACGAAGCATTGTCTGAGGTGGTATTGTGCTCTGGCGGTTCCGATCATTCCTGTGGAAGCGCCCATTATGGCTGCTGGTTTGCCGTCGAAGGAGTTGTCGTTTGGGGGTCTTGAGGCCCAGTCTATTGCGTTCTTGAGGACTCCTGGTATTGAGTAGTTGTATTCTGGGGTTGCGATCAGCAATGCATCAGCTTCTCTGATTTTGGCTTTGAATTCTTTGACTTTCTGGGGTGGCTGCTCTTCGTGATCTTGGTTGAATGGCGGTATGCCTTCCAGGTTGAAGGTCTCAAAAGCCGTGTTCTCGGGCATGAGGTCTGCCGCTGTGCGCAGTAATGCTTTGTTGTAGGAGTTTTTTCTGAGGCTTCCCGCGATACCCAAGATTTTCGTCTGTTTGCTCATGAATGTCGCTTCTTGTGGTTTTGGCTTAAATCTGTTTTCTTGTGTTGGTTTTGCTCTTGGGTCGAGTTGTGTGGCGTTTCTGTTTTCTGGGTGTTCACATGTTCAATGAGTCTGCGACTTTCTTCACGATAGCTGCGGATTTTTGGAAGTCCGCGGTTTCCTTGTCACTCAGTGGGAGTCTTATGATTTGTTCTATTCCTTTTCGGTTGAGGATGACTGGGACGCTTAGGCAGATGTCGCTGACTCCATAATAGTCTTGGAGGAGACAGGATGCGGTTACGACTGCGTTTTCGTTGCGGATTATGCTTTCGACTATTTTTGTCATGCCTAGGGCCACGGCGTAGAATGTTCTGCCTTTGCGTCTTATGATCTCGTAGCCGGCATTTCTTACTTTTAGGAACAGGTTGTTGAAGTCGTCGGGGTTGTAGGGTATTTTGCAGATTGGGCAGTAGTCTTTGAGTCTTATTCCTGCGACGTTTGCTAGGCTCCATACTGGTACTTCGCTGTCGCCGTGTTCGCCTATTATGTAGGCGTGGACATTTCTGGGGTCGATTTGGAGGCGTTCGCCAAGCAGGTAGCGGAGTCTGGCGGTGTCGAGGATTGTTCCTGAGCCGATGACTCTGTGCCATGGGAAGTGTGACAGTTTGAGTGCAGCGTACGTCATTACGTCTAGGGGGTTTGTGACGACGAGGAGGATGCAGTCTTTGTTGTGCTTCGTTATGTTGGGTACAATCTGTTTTAGCATTTCGAAGTTGCCTTGAGCTAGGTCTAATCGTGATTGTTCGATTTTCTGTCCCTTGTCGACTGCGATGACGACTATATCAGCATCCTCGCAGTCTTCGTAGTCTCCTGCCCAGACTTTTGTTGGGTAGGCGAACGGGATTCCATGGTTGAGGTCCATGGCTTCTCCTTCGGCTCTTTCTTTGTTGACGTCGATGATCACGATTTCTGAGGCAAGACCGTGGATTATCAGGGAATATGCGAACGTGGACCCGACGGCGCCCGCTCCGATGACGACGATTTTGGGGGAGCTGATGTTTTGACTTGGCATAGGAGTTTCTTCCTCTGTTATGTTCTTGGCATTAGAAGTTATGTTTTTCTGCTGGGGTGTTTTGCTGGGGTTTCTGGTTGTTTCAGTTGAAGGTGAATGCTGAGGGACATATCTTGTTGAGGATGCAGATTTCGCATTTTGGTTTTTTCGCTGTGCAGATTTTTCTGCCTAGAAATATCAGCAGGTCGGTGATTCTCATCCATTTGTCGTGTGGGACGATTTCCATCAGGTCAGCTTCTATTTTGTTGGGGTCTTTGTTTTTCGTTAGTCCTAGTCTAGCGGATACTCGTCGTACGTGTGTGTCTACGGCTATTCCTTCCACGATGCCGTAGGCATTTTGGAGGACTATGTTAGCGGTTTTTCTGGCGACTCCTGGCAACTCGAGGATCTCGTCCATCGTGCTAGGCACTTGGGAGCTGTATTTTTCGACTAGGATTTGGGTTGCTTTTTTTATGTTTTTGGTTTTGTTTCTGTAAAAGCCTGTGGATTTTATGTCTTGTTCCAGTTCTTTTGTGTCTGCGTTGGCGTAGTCTTTTGCCGTTCTGTATTTTTTGAAC
Source organism: Candidatus Bathyarchaeota archaeon (assembly GCA_963769845.1). Classification (GTDB taxonomy): domain Archaea; phylum Thermoproteota; class Bathyarchaeia; order Bathyarchaeales; family Bathycorpusculaceae; genus JBGQMW01. The sequence goes on from CAVYNL010000028.1 coordinate 9,317, forward strand.
AGTGTTTTGGTGACGAGGTTTACTCTTTCGTCTGTGCATTGGGCCGAGAGGATTGTGGCGACCAGAAGCTCCAGTGGGTTTGTGTAGTTGAGTGCTATTTTGGCGTCTGGGAACTCTTTCTCAAGGAGGCTGATTATCTTGAGGACTCTGGTCTTGTTGTTCAGGTCTGTCTTCAACTTGCTTCTTCCCAGAGTCTACGTGTTGCAGTTGTGCGTAAAAAGTTTGCACAAGGCTTTTACTGTGCTGTGGCGCATTTTTGTTGGGGGGTGATGCTAGTTGAACGTTGAGCTGTTGGTTGACGGTGAGGCAGTTGATTTGAACGAGTTTGTCGAGAAAATCCTAGGCGGGACTGTTGTGGGCGCCGTGACTTCTTTGCGTGATGTTAAGAAGGACTGGGCTAAGATCGAGATTAGGGTAAAGAAGTAGGCGGCTGCTTTGCTTACCCTTGCATCGTGATCTCTGTTTTGATCTCTGCGAACATTTCTCTTTTTGCTTTGCAGATGGGACATATGTAAGGTGGGTCTTCGCGGAAGACGACGTATCCGCATTGTTTGCAGTACCACAATTTCTTCTTAACCGGTGAGGGTGTTTGGGTTTGTTGGGGTTTGGTTTCTGTTCTTTCAGGCGTTGCGGTTGGTGTGGTGCTCGTGGTTGCCGTGTAGGCTCTGGCTTGTTTTTCGGGCGGTCTGCGTTCCGGGATGGGGGTTATGGGCGTTTTTCCTTCGTACAGGTCTTTTCGCATGTAGAGTGCGCAGTAGCAGGTTCCGTATTCGGCGACGTCGGGGTCTCTGTAGTCACATGGACAGATTATGTCTCTGTCGAGTTCTAGGTTTCCGGTTGCCAGTCTGCAAGGGCATGAAGGGTAGCCGTATCGTTCTTCGTTTTTTCTCAGGCCTTCCAATAGGTCTTGGAGGAAATCGGGGTCGGGGTTCAGGTAGTAGCCGTAGGTTTTGGCGTCGCTTTCTGTTCTTTGCCGGACTTTTTCCAGAGTTGTCAAATCTCTAGTGCCTCGTTGATTTTGTCTTTGCGGAAGCCTGCGATGAGTGTTTTGTCGTCGACTATTATTATTGGGTAGTTGGGTTCTCCTCCTCTGCGGACTATGTCGTCTCTGATTTTCTCGTGGTCATCGTCGCTTGTCAAGTCTACATCTACGTATTCGTAGGCGATGTCCTTGTCTTTCAGGTACTTCTTGGTCATCTTGCACCATGCGCACGTGCTTAATGCGTAGACGAGGACTCTGTGTTTGCTGTTTTTTCCTTCAACTTTTGCTGTTTTCATTCCTTATCACGCGATGTTTGCATTCTGTATTTTGGCGGTTTGATATAACAATTTGGTTGCTCAGGGCGCCGCAGGGTTTGCTGCTGGCCGAGTGCTCTCAATTGACCGGTCAGAGATTTTTTCTACTGGCCAGTCAAATATCGTGATGTTTGATTCTGCGCGCGCGTTTTTATTCTTCTTGTGGGGTTTGGGACACTTTCAGGTATCGTGCATGCTCATGCCCTTCTATGATAAGCAGTTCTTCCCGAAATGCGAGAGCGGAATTAAAACAATTTTTGACTATTTAGGAACACCCATGCGCGCTCGACTCGTTTCTTGGAGTCGTTTATGGGTGCCGCGCCCGGACGCCCGATTGAAGATGTCAATCCCCTACCGTGGGCTATTTTTCAATTTTGTACAGGGTTTTCAGCGAGTTCTTCCCTGTTCTCGGTATGGTCATCGTGAACTGTGCCCCTGCTCCTTCCCTGCCCGTTTCCTGTATCATCCAACCGTAGGCCTCACAGATCTTTCTGATAAGGTACAAACCGTAGCCCGTACCTCTTCCGTATCCCTCTTTGAACAGGTTAGCCCTCATACTGTCGGGTACACCTGCACCGTTGTCATCGTAGATCAGCTTCAACTCATCGTTGCCGACTGTTTCATAGTGAATTCTAATCTGGCTGATTCTTTCGCCGTACTTTCTTGAGTTGTCAATCAAATTGTGAAAAACCTGCGTCAGCAGCGAATCTGCAAGCAGTGACAGCCCCCTGCAATCGTTAATCACTTGGACATTCTTCAGGTTCGTTGCAAGCATGACAGCGTCGTCCACGCACTTCTCAACATTGACGTACTTCAGTTCCTCAGCGCCCAACTGCTCATAAACACGCGAAAACTCGAGAATCCTGAGTATCTGTTCAGAGCAGGATTCCATCTCCTTCAAATCCTGCAAAGCCTGCTCGTTGGCACCAATCTTTTTTCCAAGTAGATACGCATAACCGTTCAGCCCAGCAAGCTTGTTTCGAACATCATGCCTCACCAGACTGCCAACCACGCGCAATTTCTCCATAGCAACCATCAGACCCTGCTGAGCTTTCCTCGTCTCAGAAATGTCCTTGTACATCACCACGTAGCCAGCCAACCTGTCTCCAACAGCCATCGGCGCCGCTGAAACAGAAACCGGAACTATCGACCCATCTTTCCTCTTACGTTCAGTATCAAAGTAAACATAACCTTCCGCCGCTTTCCTGTCAAGCATCTTGGCCTCATCGCGCTTGCCCTCATGAACCACGACGTCGTCAATACACTTACCTTTCACTTCGACAAGCGAGTATCCGAAAAGCTCCTCAAACCTTGGGTTAACATCCAGTATGCGTAGGTCCACCCCCACATAGCACGTAGCCTCAGGGTTCTGAGCGAACAATAGCTTGAACTTCTCCTCGCTTTCCTGCAGGGCTTTCTCAGCTTTCCGAGACTCAGAAATATCCCTGTCTGAACCACGATAACCCAGCACCTTTCCCTCGGAAGAAAGCAGTGGGATCCCCCTCGTCTCAACGTACACGAGGTGACCATCTTTATGCACGAAGGTCGTGAATCGTTCTTTCCTAGCAAAAATCCTCAGAGGGCTATCTTTCAGTTTCATTCTCTCTTCGGGCAGGAAAAAGTCGTAGAAGTGCTTCCCAAGAATCTCTTCCGGCTTGTAGCCCAACACGTTCTTGACAGCATAATTGGAGTAGGTGTATCTGCCCTCCGCGTCTAGCTCCCATATCCAGTCACCAGCAATATCTGCAATATCCTTGGAGCGCTTCTCGCTTTCTCTCAAAGCGTCTTCGAAACACTTCCGCTCGGTTATGTCTCGTGACCACGCCCAGAATGGCAATTTGCCCGTCATACTTGATCAGCTTCGTTGAAATCATGACCGCGATTCTTCTCCCGTCCTTGGCAACAAGCGTGTAATCGTACGGCTCAAGGTCCTCGCGTCCAAGATGCTTCTTGAAGTTCTGCTTAACAAGGTCTCTGCTCTCAGGCGCTATCAGATCTAAGAAATCGAAGCTCTGCGAGTAGAATTCTTCTCTCGTGTAACCAGTGATCTCCGCGCATTTCTCATTCGCATAGACGATCCTACCTCCTCTGTTGATAAAAATCATGTTGGGCGATTTCTCCGCGAGAATTCTCCACTTTTCCTCGCATTCCTTCAGAGATTTCTCAGCTCTTTTCCTCTCGACAACCTCACGTATGCCGTGGGCAAGTTCAAGATAGACGGTCTCCGGATTTCCATGCTTGTCAACGTACAAGTCTGCACCGAGATTCAATGCTTTGACAGCTACTGCTTCGCTGCCTTTCTCAGTAAACAAGACAAACGGTATTCTGCAGCCTCTCTCTCTGAGCGCTTTCAGGAACTCAAGACCGTCCTTTTCAGGCATCTGAAAATCAGAAACGACAACGTCGAAACTCTCCTCTTCGAGTTCTGCAAGGGCCTCATCAACAGATCGAGCGACTGTGACCTGAAAAGAGTACGCTTCCAAACACTGTTTTGTGACCTTCAGTAATCCCGGTTCGTCATCCACATGCAGGACTCTTATGGGCACTTCCTCAACCGCACCTATAATGGTGTCTGCTTTAGACTGCACAGTGGATTCAACCACACGCATCACCTTCATGTTTACGATTGCCCAAACAGTCGATGTTACATCTAAGGCGAGAGACCATTAAACGATTATGAACAGCACATAAATATCCAGAAACAATATTCTGCGAGAGTGTCTCGCAAAAGTTGACAAGGTTTTTACTGCAAGACAACCATTAGCTCAACAGTACGGAGGAGAATGATCTTGTCTTCGATGAGTGGTACCCTGAAGCGAACAAGCGACATTCTGAAGCTCGGCGCCTCTGGACAGGTGCTTGATTACGAGAATCGGTTTTCATCGATTCAAAACCTCTATGATGACCTGCTCTCAAACTTGATAAGAACAGAGTTCAGCCTGAAAGACGCTTATGAAACCGCGGAAGACTTCTTCAAAACCACAACGGTCCCATTCGCAGGCATAGATGGCACAATGTACTCTCGCCCTTTATTCGACTTGGTCATCTTCTTCGGCGGAGCCTACGCCTCAACAGGTACCGTCAGCTTTCGGGAGGATGGGTCACCCACGATAAGCTATGACATGAAGACACTCAAACAGGCGGCGGGAATATCGAGCGTTGTGCCTGTCTACATCAATGAAATCCCAGAGATAGACCACTCTTTCTTCGAAGGCCACTCTGAAGAAATAGACTTGGTCAAGCCTTTGACAGACCAGTCGATAATCGACAACGCCACAATAGCAAACTGGATAATGACATTTGCTGAATACTACCTGGCCTACAAACTAGCCACTGACCCGTTAGTACACGCTCGCATAATTCTCATGGACAGAAGCCTGTCCACAGAACGCGCAAGCCTGATCTACGACACTGCGAAACGTGACCTGTGGAAAAAGAGATGCAGCCTCATAGGCTACAAGACGGGTGATGAAGAACCATTAGACGTTAACGACTTCACCATCGCACGCCAGTGCATATGCAACCAAGCGCTGGGCTTGCCTCCGCCCAGAGGCGACTACCTCAACTATGCAATAATTCAGTCAATCAAACAGGAAGAAGTACTGACTGAAACACAAGTACTGACGGAATTGAAAGCGACAGAAGAAAAGAGAGCCAAAAGAGTCAGACGCTACCTCAAACGCTTGGCTAGCGAAGACATTCTGAGGGAGAAAGATGGAGCCTACACTCTAAACCCAAAATACGCAAACACGCAGAAACGTATCAAGAACCTCATCACATGGTTGGGCGAGCAATTCTTCTTCACCAAAACGTCCGAAAAAGAAACCTCCGCAATCATGAAGATACTCAAGGATGGGAAAGAACAGTGGCTAACTACGGTTGACATCGCGTTTCTCACCCTTTTTACGCTGCAACTTCTCATAGAAGAATGCTGGGAAAAGCGGATCTTGCTCGTCGGGATAACGAAAGACACTGCAGCAAGAGACTTCAAACGTCAACTCATCCCGATAATGCACAATGAGCGGATGCTCAACAAATCAGTCTCAAACGTGAACCTTGACAAGCTTCCCAACACCGACAGAATGATACTTCAGTCCGCAAGCTTGTTTAAACCCGAGAAGATGCGGCCACCATGGAGCCTAATCGAATACGACTCTGTCTTCAGGACAATCGTGCCTGACTTGAAGAATCGCAGCGGGTACGTTTCTGGCGCAATAAAGAACCGAATGAGCTTGGAAAAACTGTTCCTCAAAACCTACGTGCAACTTAGCCAAGCCAAGACAGACCAGATGCTCCGCAGCAACGTTCTGCTGACGGACAGACTGGTCTATCCTGAATACGACTATAAACCTGAAAACGTGGTGCGCTTCTGGAACGAATTCGGGGGAGCTGATGAACCTGTTGAGGTCCTCCTGTACAGAGACAAGACTGTGCCTGACAAGATTCAAAACATGGTCATGACCATCCTCGTAGCTATGGCCCCGTCAAACATACCGGAAGCCTTCGGCCACAACAAACCACTTTTCATCGCAGACAAGATAGCAAAATGGAACTATAGTCAGTTCAAGTGTGTCGTCGACACAACCGCCGCTTGGATACTGAATAATCATAAATTGCGAAGGTTCATATTCTATATGAGCACCTTCAGGGAGAGGAGGGCCACGATTGAAGCCGCAAGAAGAGAGCAAACTTAACACCTACTGTTTCACGGATTTCCAAGGCAGGTTCAATGCTAGGCTCGCTGCTGTGATTCCAAGATTTTTTGCAGGAGCCGAAGAGACCAAACTCACGGGCAGCTCCCGATATCAGTGCCGCATAAAAGTCGAGTACCAAAAGAACCTAATGGGTCTCCTCGAGGAAGGCATCCTCTTGGCTGTCAAGAACTTCAAACAGCCCGAACAAGGTTTAGAAAGATTCACGCTCATGGAAATCAGCCGGGTATGGCCAGAGCATTTCGGCCTGCGCGGCATTTCAGACCACGGGTACTACCCCATGCAATTCGAAATCATTGAACAATCCGAAGATGACTGGCAGACAGACGACAAGTCCACAATGATGATTCAGATAGACGCCGTTCCCATCAACTACGACCTCCTACTGGACGAGAAATGTGTCTTCAGCTTCGTGAAAGGATTCTCCTACCCAGTCGCAGGCAGTCCATGCTACATCCTGAATGGTGACATGATTAACCGCATGTACAACCAAAAAATCGCTGAGAAACTTGGTGTTGACCCCACAAAAACCTCAGGGGATGCAAGAACAGACCCAAGACTCGGTTTGATAAAAATGTTTGAAGCCAGCAAGACTGCCATTCCAATATACGTTGACTTCGAAAAACTTGTCCGGTACCACTTCGGGGTTTTCGCGTTCACAGGCGGCGGAAAAAGCAACCTCATGTCCAATGTCCTGAGAAGACTCCTGCTGCATGACAAGGATACGAAGATCGTGATCTTTGACATAAGCTGCGAATACATGTTCCTGTTGCTCGACGTGCTCGCAGACCCCAAAGTTCCCGCCAAAGTGATTCTTGAGCGTCGCATAGACTCTATTCAGCAATTCTTCAACAACGTCGTTAAACCCAGAGAATACGAAACGGACGAACGCACCAAGGCAGGGCTGCAGAGAATAATGAACCAGGGAAAACTGGCCTACTACACGAAGCCTCGACAGCAGATACCCACGTACAGCCAGTTCATCGAAGAGCTTGATGAGCAAAGAAAGTCATCAACAGACAAGCCGCACTACATGAACGCGATCGACAAGATTCACGATGCAATACTCGAGTACATCGAAGAACACGGCCTGGTCGAAAACCAACAAGTAGACGAAAGCTTCGTGAACCAAATAGCCGAGATAGCAAGCAGCACGGTGGAAGAGTTCAAGGTACACGACAAAAGCGGACTGTATGCCTGGGCGACGACGCGCAACACAATAATCGACGTAATCAAGAAAGGGCGTCAGAAGGAAACGCAAAAGACAGCAGGCCTCACAGCAGAGAAGATCCGAGAACTGCTGGAAGACAAGCCGACAAGAATCCTCTGCATATCAATCTCAGACCCCTACACGATAAAAGACCTCGCAATCGAGCTGACACAAGACCTGCTCGTGAGGAGAAAACGCAAGTTCCAGGTCAAACCGTACATTCTACTTGTCTTCGACGAAGCTCAAGAATTCATATCAAGCAACTCTGTGGGAATCGACGCCAAATGCTCAACTCACGTGGAGACTCTTCTGAGACAAGGAAGAAAATACGGTCTAGGAGTGTGCATAGCCACTCAAAGACTTGCATATCTGAACACCAACGCTCTACAGCAGCTGCACACATACTTTGTAGGCACGTTGCCACGACCGTACGACCGCGAACTCGTAAGTGACACTTTCATGATCGACAAAGGAATCCTCGAAAAAACGTTAGAGTTTGCCCCGGGTGAATGGCTTCTCTCAAGCTACATAGCTACAGGAATGGAAAACGTGCCCATATTCATAAAAGCAGACAACGCAGAAAACGAAATAGAAAAATACCTTAAAGAAAACGAATAAAGATCAAAACGGTTCTAGCTGCCTATTCTGTGCCCCCTAATCATTAGATAATGTTTGTAGGGCTTGAACCCCACCTTGGAGTAGACTCGAACAGCCGGAGCATTGTCATTGCGTACGTGGATCAATGCAATAGGTGAGTTCTGCAGAATCTCCTTGACCAACGAAGAGACCACAGACGTGGCAAAACCCATGTTCCTGTAACGTTCGTCCGTTGCTATTGCGCCTATGTTGCTGGCGAAATCTACAAGGCGAGTCAGTCCGACCGAAACCAGCTTATCCTTACACTTTGTCCCAACTAGAACTGCGTCTTTCCAATTTGTCTTCTGCTGTTCTGTGTCAAGGTCGCCCCAGACTTCAGGGTCTGCCTTCCGCAACAAGTCAACAGCTTCTTCAACGTCGTCGGCCCCCAACTTCACCGGCGTGTGTTTGATCTGAATATTCTCTTCTCCTTTGCGCAATCGCATCAGGACTATTTCATATCTCAGCCAAAGCTTGTATTTCCGAAGTACGATGTCCTCACAATCCAAAGGAGCCTGCACCTCCACCTCTTCTAAGTCAACCTGATCGAACAAGGTTTTCATCGCTTGTCGGCTTCCCCTCAGCTGCACGACACGTCCTGCATAGATCAGCATCAGTCCCTCAACTTTTCTTCCTTCAAGAGCCAGAAAGATCTGCGTTTTCTCGCGTCGTTGTTTCATGTCATAAATGAAGAAGTAATAGTCAAGAGGGTCTCGGTTGACGTGGTTCCAGAAATCCTGTTCGTAGTCGTCTTCCAGAGAAACAACTTTCAAGGAGTATTCTCCTCACTTGTACTAGCAGAAAAGATGAGGAAAAAAGCTTTTGGAGCGTTACGTCATGCCGCATTTCTTGAGGAGACGTTTCCATTTTTCGTCTGTCTGGCGTTGTATTTCTTCGATTATTTTCTCGTTTTTCGGTGTGAACAAGTGCCTGAAGCGTCCCTGAACCTGCAGGTACTCTTTCACGGGCTTCTTCTTCTGCGGGGCCAATGCTATGACTTTGCTGGGCGTCGACAGTTGACACTCGCCGTTCACTGCTTCCCATAATGGGAACACACACGTCTCTACCGCCAAGCGTGAGAGTTCTATCGACTTGCTCGGGTCGCTTCTCCAGCCTCTTGGACATGGCGCGAGCACATGAAGGAAAGCAGGTCCGTCTACTTCTATGCCTTTTCGAGCCTTCGTGATGAGGTCTTTCCAGTAGTACGGCGATGCAGTGGCCACATAGGGCATGTCATGAGCCACCATGATCTCGGCTATAGGTTTCTTGCGCTCAAGTTTCCCGGGTACAGCCGTGCCAGCCTGTGATGTCGTCGTGGAAGCCCCTAATGGTGTGCCTCCGCTTCTTTGAATCCCAGTGTTCATGTACGCTTCATTATCATAGAGCACGAACATGAAGTCGTGTCCTCTTTCCACTGCTCCCGAGAGTGCTTGGATGCCTATGTCGTATGTTCCGCCGTCTCCTGCGAACGCTATGACATCGATCTGCTCGTCCTTTATTCTTCCCTTCTTCCGCAGTATCTTCAGCGCGGCCTCGATGCCTGAGGCGTTTGACCCTGCAGTCTCAAATGCCGTGTGTAACCAAGGGGTCGCCCAGGACGTGTAGGGATAGATTGTCGAGGAGACTTCCATGCATCCTGTCGCGTTTGTTACTATGGTTTTTCCTCTTGTTGCTTTCATAATGAGCCTCAGCACGGTTGCTGGTGCACAGCCTGCACACGCTCGGTGTCCTGACATGAATAAGTCTGGTTTCTCGGCGATGTCTTTTATCGTGAACTTGCCTTCTGACATCATACTTCATCTTCCCCCTTTTCACTCTCTGAGACCAACGTACCTTACGAGGTCTCCAACTTGTTTGCTCTGCGCGATCTTCGTTAGGTCTTCGAAAATCTTGCGGATCTGCGCTGGACTCGTGTCTCTTCCGCCCAAGCCGTAGATGTAGTTCACCGCCTGCGGATGTGGCGTTGAATCGTAGAGTACATGTCTTACTTCGTGGAACACTGCTCCGCCGTTCCCGCCGAAACTCATGCTTCTGTCCATGACAGCCACCGCTTTCACTCCCTTCAACGCGTCGACTATTTCCTTAGTCGGTAGTGGTCTGTAGGTTCGAATTCTCAACAACCCTGCTTTGACGCCTGCGTTTCGCAGTTCATCTACTACGGCTTTGACAGTTCCGGCTGTCGACCCTATGCATACTATAACTATCTCAGCGTCTTCGAGCTTGTACTTTTCAAGCAGTCCGTCTCCATATCTTCTACCCGTCAGCTCGGCGTATTCCGTGTGTACCTCTTGGATTACCTTCAATGCGTTCTTCATGGCTTCTTCCTGTTGTCTCTTGAACTCGAAGTAGTAGTTCGGCAGTGCAACTGGTCCCATCGTCATCGGCGTGTCGGGGTCCAGCTTGAACGGGACGGTTTTGCCATCATGCGTCAGAACAACGGGAAATTGTCGCGTCTTTACAAAGCCTTTGACCGCCTCATCTTCAAGTACCTGTATGTTTTCAAGTGTGTGGCTTACTATGAAGCCATCTAGCCCAACCATAACGGGCAACTGGACATCCAGATGCTCAGCTATTCTGAAAGCCTGTATTGTCGAATCGTAGACCTCCTGCGCATTCTCAACGTAGATCTGTATCCAACCGCTGTCGCGTTCAGCCATCGCGTCTGAATGGTCGCCGTGAATATTCAACGGAGCGGACAGCGCCCTGTTTGCCACGGCCATGACGACTGGTGCTCTGCATCCTGAGGTCACGAATAGCATTTCATGCATCAAAGCCAAGCCAGCTGACGCAGAGGCTGTGAAGACTCGTGCACCTGTTGCCGAGGCGGCTAGGCAAGCTGCCATTGCACTGTGCTCGGATTCGGTGCACACGTACTCTGTTTCCACTTCACCGTTTGCCACGTACTCGCTGAACTTCTCCACAATGATGGTCTGAGGGGTTATCGGGTAAGCTGCAAGTACGTCAACGTCTGACTGCTTGACAGCCAATGCAACAGCTTCGTCTCCGTTGAGGCCCTGAATTTCCTGTTTAACAACACTCTTCAATCAACATACGCTCCTACTCAATTTTCATCACAATGGCCTTCGTCGGACACTCGTTGGCACATATGCCACAACCTTTACAGAAGTCAAGGTCAAATTCGATGTCGCTCTTCTTTGAGTCCCAGTGTATCGCCCCGTCAGGACAGAAGATCGTGCACTGTAAACATTTGGTGCATTTTGCGACATCTCTGACTGGCGTGTAAGTCTTCCAGTCTCCCGTCAAGTACGTCTTGCTGGATTTCCAGCATACGCCTGCAGGTGAAGCTTCTTTCCAGCTCTTCTCTCTCGCTGTCATTCAGGCTTTACCTCCTGATAGGCCTCTTTCACAACTGCGAAGTTTTTCTCCGCAACTTCGGCTTTGAACCGTCCCTTAATCATTTTTTCGATGGTTTCCAAGCTGACTATTCCCGTCACGCGCGCCACGGCTCCTAGCATGGCGGTGTTCGTTATGGGCATCCCCAGTATCTTCAACGAGATCTCGGATGCTTGAACAGTCCAGACCTTGCCCTTGTCCGTTCCCAGCTTTTTCCTTGTTTCCTTCGGGCTTTCCCTAGTGTTGACTATTATGTTTCCTCCTTCTTCACTCAAGCCATCAGCCACTTTGACCGATTTGAGGAGTGTCGGGTCCAACACGGCAACCACGTCAGGGTTGTAGACCGCGCAGTGAATCTTTATCGGTTCGGTGCTTATCCGAGTGAACGCAGTTACAGGCGCGCCCATTCTTTCCGGGCCGAATTCTGGAAAAGACTGGATGTGTTTTCCCTCAGCGATGGCTGCTCGAGCCAGAAGCTCGCTGGCGGTCCATGATCCTTGCCCGCCTCTTCCGTGCCATCTGACCTCCAAGATCTTCTTCAACATTTTTCTCTCCATGGTCTTTCACCTTAGTTGCGGAATCGGGGATATACACTTTTCTAACCAAATACATATAAACGGGCATCAGTGCGAAGCAAATGCTTTAAGAAGTAACTCGGGAGTATTTTTCAACAGGAGGACTCTGGGCCTTGAGCGAGAAGGTGGTTTTGACGGCTGACAGCTCGTTGATGAGCGACTATCGTCACAACGAGTTTCTCGGCTTCGGAACATGTGCTCCTCCGAACATCATTCCGGACATGCTTTACAGGTGGCTCATCTTCCCTCCGATAAAGACAAGAAAGGGACTGCCCGTTGCTGCTCCTTACGGGTTGAGGAAGGTTGAAGCTCAACTTCTGAAGGAAGGATTCAACGTTTCGACAGTTGCGCCTGACCACCTGGCAAAACACATCGGAGACGCAAAGGCCCTCGGCATACACGTAATGGACCCATTCGGCCTAGGCCCTGCCTCGAGCACGATGGCGGCCGTTTTCAAGAAAGAACCCTTCCTTGCCCAATATTTCCGTGCACTGTTAAGCTCCACGCCCCTCAGGAAAGCCAAAAAACACGGCATGAGAATCATAGTAGGAGGACCAGGCGCTTGGCAATTCCGCTACAGGCAAAAGTTCGTCAAGAAATACGGAATAGACTGCATCATGGAAGGAGAAGGAGAAAAAGTCGTTGGAAAAATGTTCCGCGCCGCGCTCAACGGAGAGAACCTCCCCGCCCTGTACGAGGCAACTACTGGCGAAAGCCCGAGCATGGGAGAGATCCCAGATATCGTGGGACCCTCTATCAACGGCCTGATTGAGATCGGTCGCGGCTGTTGCAGAGGCTGCAAGTTCTGCAGTGTAACCTTGAGACCTCTGCGTTGGTATCCAATAGACAAGATACTTCACGAGATGAAAGTGAACGCCCAAGCAGGGCTAAGAGGCGTGACACTTCACACGGAAGACGTCATGCTGTACGGTTCCAAGAACACTTCGCCGAACGCAGAGAAACTCGTCAAACTGCATGAGACAGTGATCAAGAAGAGTGAAGGAATCACCTGGAGCCACTGCTCGGTGGCAGCCGTGGCGTCCAACCCGAAGCTTTTCTCACGCCTTGCCGAGATCATAACTCAGAAACGGCCCTGGTGGGGCGCCGAAATAGGATTGGAAACAGGATCAGCAAAGCTCGCTGAAAAAATCATGCCCGCCAAAGCCCTTCCGTTTAAACCTCAAGAATGGCCAGACGTGATCCGCACGGGTATGGGCCTGATGCACGACAACAACTTGATCCCAGCTTGCACGCTGATCGTAGGTGTCCCGGAGGAAACTGAAGAGGACCTGACCAAAACGATAGAGCTGATGGACGATTTGAAAGGCTGCAGGAGCCTTATTGTTCCCTTGTTCTTCGTCCCGATGGGCAGACTGAAAGATGAAGACTGGTTCAAGGACACTGGACTGACGAAACTGCACGAAGAGCTACTGGTGAAGTGCCTTCAGCATGATTACCGTTGGATAAGAAGCCTGATTGATGCTGCTTTCGCCGGAAACTGGAGGGAAAAAGTCTCTGAACCGTTTTTCAAAATCTTTACGTTCATAGTCGAAATCAGAGCAAAACAGCAGGGAATCGACATCGACCCACAAATAGACTAAAATACTGCCCGAAACTTAGACTTGTAAAGATTTAGCACATGCCGCCGTAGCTCAGCCAGGTAGAGCGGCTGGCTGTTAACCAGTCGGTCATAGGTTCAAGTCCTATCGGCGGCGCCACACACAAACCGAGGACTGCCGACCTTTTCGCCCTCCACCCCCCCTTTCCTATCTTTTGAGGTCCTAACAACACAAAGCACCATACCGCTCCGCTCTGTTTTCGCTTAGACCCCTAGGTTTTTGGTCGCTGAAGCCTCCAACGTATCATAGTTTGTGGTATCAGAACTTTTAGAGGATGCCGCGCGTCGGGTTTGTGCCCGCGACGAAAGGTGGTGTCACCCCAACCCCCTTTTTTCGCCCAGCGTCCGCGGCTAATTCGTAGAACACTGACGGAAATTCTGGTTAGGTCAAATTATGAGTCATTATAGCAAGCATTTTGACAAATTTCGGAGTTGGCTATGAATATGAGAAACCCCTCCACTCAAAGAAAGATGAGAAGGATTTCCGGCTTCCGGGTTTCACAATTAAGTATGAAGAAGAGGAATACTACTGGGAGCATTTTTGCATGCTTGAAGTTCCCGAGTACAAAAGAGAGTCCGC
>CAVYNL010000029.1:0-14939 GCA_963769845.1 Candidatus Bathyarchaeota archaeon
GCGCGAGAAGTCTCATATGCTATTTGGATTTGACGAGTATCTAATAGTGAGAGTCATGAACAGACTCTGCCTTTATCAAGTCCGCGAACACCTAACGACCTGAGAGCTCTCTGACGCAATGGTTTTACATATGAGAGCCAATATCCACAATGATGGTCAATAATGGCGAGTTACATCTACCCTAGACATCTGCCTTTTGAATGCACAAGATGCGCAACTTGTTGCATGGACACAAAAACCCATGTTAGGCACGTTTTGCTGCTCAAGGACGAAGCAAAGCACATCTCCAGGGTGAGCCAGAAGCCCATGGAAGAGTTCACAGTCCAAGTTGTCGGTCATGAACCCTATGCTTACGAAATGAAGAAGACACCGGAAGACAAGAAATGCGTTTTTTTGGACGGCAATTCCTGCAAGATCTATGCGGTTAGGCCTCTAGTCTGCCGGTTCTATCCTTTCCAGCTGAGCAAGGGGAAAGGGCAGAAGTACAGCTTCTCCGCCACTGCCGAGTGCCTTGGCGTTGGGAAGGGTGAACCCTTGAAAAAGGAGTTCTTTGAAAATCTTTTCCGGCAAGCGTGTGAAACGCTTGAATGACGCTGAAAGTAACTATTCGACCAATCTCTCGCATTCCGTCTGCTGACGAAGTTCTTGTTCCTATGGAGGAGAATTACGTATTCTTTAGTGATGGTGTGGCTTGGGCAGGGATGAATATGTATGCTTGTTTGTTCTCGGGCTGCTAGTTGTGTGAGGTGTGTATTCTGTCGAACGTGTTTGTCTGTGTGTTGATGAGAGTTGTCGGTGGGTGGGATACGAGTGGGCGCTTCTGTATGTGTTTGTACCCGCATTCGCACTGGAAGCCTACTATTTGGCCTCTGCGTCTGATCTTGCGCCATCTTCGGGAGTTGCAGTGGACTGTTTGGTGGTGTATGTGCCATAGTGTTCGAGCTTCAACGGGGGTTATGGGTGAGTAGTGTTTTGCTCTTGCGATATACCAGACGGAATATGTCCCGAGTCCTGCCCATATTGCGGGCATCATGATCAGGAGATTGTTTGTGATTAGTTCGAACATGTTTTTCACCTGATGTGTATATTTGTTCTGCAGGGATACAATAGGTCTCCCAGCAGACATATTACAATAGAGAATATGCTATCTTACGATATAAACGTTTCGCGTAACTTTACAAACGTAAAACCGCCGTGCCCATGCTAGAACTGTGCGAGCACGTCCTTTTTCTCGGCGATGAACCCGCAGTAGTGGCACTTCAGAAGCAGGGGTTCTTCGCAGTCGACGTAGAATTTCGCCTTGACCGGTTCGTTGCTGTTGCTGATGCAGGCGGGGTTCGCGCATTTTATGATGTTTTCGATCGTTTTGGGCAGTTTGACTTCCTGCTTCTTCACGACCTTGTAGTCTCGGATGATGTTTATGCTCGCATGTGGGGCGAGCAGTGCGATTTTGGCGACTTCCTGCGGCTTCAGTTCGCGGCCTTCGATCTTCACGATGTCTTTTGTCTTCAGCAGCTTGCTGGGCACGTTGATCGCGACCGTGATGGGTCCTTTTTCTTCTCCTGTTATTCCAAGTATTCTCACGACGTCGAGCGCGTGGCCCGCTGTGATGTGGTCGATCACTGTTCCGTCCTTGATTTTTGAGACTCGAAGCATTTTTTCGCTCATGCCTGCTCCCTCGCTTAGTGATGCTTTATGCTGTCACCCGCATAAAAAACTTTAATCTTGCTCTTTAGCTGTGCTGAAAAGTTATTTTAGGCAGTTGTGTAGGTGTTGTGTTGGGTGGGAGTTTGGAGTTTGCTGGAAGAGACATAATCTCGATCAAGGATTTTTCTCGCGAGGAGATCAATCATGTTTTCAAGGTTGCCCGGTCGATGGAGCCCTTGGCCGTCAAGGCGTCTGACATGCTTCGCGGGAAGATCTTGGCGACGTTGTTTTTTGAGGCGAGTACGCGAACGCGTCTGAGTTTTGAGTCGGCCATGCTCAGGCTGGGTGGGTCTGCGATTGGTTTTGCAGAGGCTGAGATCGCGAGTGTGAAGAAGGGTGAGAATCTTGCTGACACCGTGCGCACGGTGGAGAACTATGCTGATGTTATAGCTTTGCGGCATCCGTTGGAGGGTGCGGCTAGGCTTGCGGCAGAGTTTGCGCGAGTGCCCGTCGTCAACGGTGGGAGCGGTGCGGAGGAACATCCTACTCAGGCTTTGTTGGACTTGTACACGATGATGAAAGAGCGCGGCAAGATTGACGGGTTGAAGATCGCGATGGCGGGTGACCTGCGTTACGGGCGAACGGTGCATTCGCTTGCATATGCTTTGAGTCTGTATGACATTGAGCTTTTCTTGGTTTCGCCCGACACGCTGCGTATGAGGCGCGAGGTTTTGCAGACGATCAAGGAGCGGATTCCTGTCACGGAGAAGTCGAGTTTGGAGAAGATCATGCCTCTGGTGGACGTTTTATACATGACAAGGATTCAGAAGGAGCGTTTTCCAGACTTGGCCGAGTACGCCAAGGTCAAGGGTTCCTACCGCGTGGACTTGGAGGCTCTGAAGGATGCTAAGAAGGATTTGATCGTGTTACATCCGTTGCCGAGGGTTGACGAGATTGCGGCTGAAGTGGACGCTACGCCGTTTGCTCGTTATTTCCAGCAGGTTGGCAACGGTATTGTTGTGCGGATGGCTTTGCTGGCGCTGATACTGGGTGCAGTCAAGTAAGCCTAGGTGCTGGCGAAGCGGTTGTAGTGTGTAAGCGTGGCCACGGAGCCGCAGTTTGGGCACTTGTGCACGTGCCCTAGGCTGGTTTTTTTACAGTTTGTGCAGTAGGTCTGCTTGAGGTTGTAAGTGAAAAACCCTGCTTTCTTGTCGAGTAACTGTTCTGTCATGTTCATTAGCTGGTTCGGCGGAGTTGGTGTGGTGTCGAGTTCGATGACGATGAGGTTTCCGCCTTCTCTCAGGTTTTCCAGTTTGTCCTGAAGAGGGTTCGTGGTGTTGTTTTGGATGCTTAGATGTGCAGTTGCGGTGTAGTATGGCTTGTCTCGGGTGCCTGCATAACGGATTTTTCCTATGCCGAATCTTTCCGCGTCGAGGGCGGCTAGGCGTTCGTTTGCTTCTGCAGACGGTAGGGTTGCTGGGCGGAGGCGTTTGCCGCGTTTTCTGCCGATTTTGTTTATGAATGCCGTTATGGTTTGAGCGGTTTCTTCGATGAGGTTTTCTGTTTTGTCGTCTGGCGGCGGGTTTCCTGTGAGGATTTCGGCGGCTTGTGTGAGTCCCATGATGTTTATCGTGCGGGCAGCGTTTTCTATGCGGTAGTATTGGTCGCCGTTTTCTTGTTGAGTTAGGAATGGGAGCTGGGTTTTGCCGTGTTGTTTGAGTGCGCGATGTTTGATTTCCAAGGCGCGGGCTGCCATCTCAATTCTTTCTTTGAGGATTTCGTAGAATCGGTTCTTGTCTTTTTCTGCTTCTACGGCTGCGCGGGGAAGGTTCATTGTGACGGTGCCCAGGAGGCCCGTGCGGAGCGTGTCAGTCTCCCAGTCGTCGTCCAGGTCGGCGTCGAGTCTAAGGCCAGTTGGCGTGTGGACAGTCTGTTTCTGTGTCTTGTCTGTGTGGTTGCTAAAGTACGGCGTGCCCGCTTCGGATGCGAGTTTATGGGCTTTCAGAAGCAAGGCCTGTGCGTGGGGGTCTGTTTGTGTTTCGGGGCGGATTTTGATGATGAGTCTGGGGTTTAGCAGCGGTTTGCTCAGGTTTTGTTCTGCTATGATGTCAAGGATTTGGCTAGCGAGTTGTTGTGCTCCTTCCTTGTAGTCTGCGTACCTGCCTGACGGTTTAGGCGTGCGTGCGGTTTCTTTTGCCACGTGGTCTGGTGTGGTCAGTTCTATGCTAATTGCTGTGTTTGCGTGCTGACCTATGGCGGCGATGAACTGGTGTAGCGCCTGCTTCGCGGAGGCTGGGTCTACTCCGTGGGCGTATGGTGCGAGGAAGATGTTGAAGTACTCGAGGGTTTGCATGGTTTCTGTTTCTTTTGCGGCGTGGATCAGCGCGTTGAAGATGGTTGTGAGTGCTGTTGTGAGGTTTTGTGGTGGGGGCATGGCTGGTTTGGTTGGGTCCGTGTTTTCTAGGTTCAGGCCGTGTTGGAGATAGTGGCGGATGTCGTGGATGGTTTCAGCGGGTTTGAGGATCCATGTTTCCAGGTTGTGGATGTGTATGGCGCCTGAGAGGTGGGCGTCGGCTATGTCTCTTGGCAGTGCATTGAGGAGGGTGTATTCTCTGAGGACGGTTTGGCCTGCGGTCTGTGTTATGGGCTGCTGGTTTTCGAGTTGGGTGGTTACGTCGTGCACTGGTGTGCCTAGTCGTGTGAGTTTGTGGCGGTATTCTTCGAGTCCTTTGTCTATGAGTATGGCGTTGACTATTTCTCTGACGAGTGGGGCTGTGAGGTACTTGGTCTTGGCTTTGAGGAGTTGTTTTTCTGCTTCTTTGGCCACTTTCTGTGCCTCTTCCGGGGGCATCTTGGCTTCGCGTATAAGTGCCGTGGCGATTTTGTTGGAGTCGAATTCTTCGATGGCGGCGCGGCTGCTGCGGATGAGTATGTTCTTGGGGCGGAAGGCTTTTTTGTCTATGCGGTCTGCGGCTTCGACGACTATTTTACCCAAATCGGTGAGCAAGTATTTTCTTGCGTTGGCGTCGGCTTCGACGAGGTCGGCTTTGAGGAGGGATTTGAGGTGGTAGGCGAAGCGGCCGGCGTCACGGTTCGCCTTTAGTTTGAGGACACTGACGAGTTCGGTGTACGTGAGGGGCCCCTTGTCGAACAGGTTGTTCAGGATCTGGATGCGCAGGGGCGAGCCGACGGCTTTGAGGACTTTGATGCCGCGGGTGCGAGATGGTGTACTCATGCTCTGGATTGGGCCTCCTCTCAGGAATGATGAAGATGTGAGTTTGAGGGGTTATGACTGTATCAACATTGCTTATTTTACTGTTTCTAATGATGCTCCGCGCGGTGTCTGGCAACGCGAACTGTAAGTGCTCGCTGGTACTTTGTTGCTCTTACAGAAAAGTAGTGGTCTCAATCAACGCCCAAAAGTTGTTTTCTTTTCACCAGTCAATCCGCATGCTGTTTCGGCGCTTGAGTAGGGGTCTCAATGAGAACTCAAGATTTTTTTCTCCTGAGTGGCTAGATCGGAGTTTGATTAGCCTTGTTAGAATGGGAGAAAATGGGGGAGGTTTGGGGTTTTATTTTGTTATGTTTTCCAGTCTTTTGTTTATTTCGTTCCAGTTGACTATGTTCCAGAATGCTTCGACGAATTTGGCTCGGTCGTTTTTGTAGTCGATGTAGTATGCGTGTTCGAATACGTCTATGATCATGAGGATGTGGAATGTTGGGTAGATGTTGGTGTTGTGTTTTTCTATCTGCATTATTACTGGTCTTTTGGTTTGTGTGCAGTAGCCGAGTGCTGCCCAGCCGCTGCCTTCTACGCTGGTGGCTGCTTGTGTGAATTCTTTCTTGAACCGGTCGAAGCTGCCGAATTCCTTTTCAATTGCGTTAGCGAGGGTTCCGCTGGGTTTTCCGCCGCCTTTGCCTGCTGGTGCCATGTTTGTCCAGTACAGGGAGTGGAGGTAGTGTCCGCCGATGTTGAATGATAGTTCTTTCAGGGTTGATTTCATGTCTAGGTCTGTGTTTTCTTTGCGGGCTTTGTCGAGTTTCTGGAGGATGTTGTTTGCGCCCGTGACGTAGGCTTGGTGGTGCTTGTCATGGTGTATGGTCAACTGTTCCTTGGACATGTACGGTTCCAAGGCGGCATAATCGTAAGGGAGCTTTGGCAGAACGTAGAGCTTGTCTTGTTCCATAAAGGGTCATCTCGTTTCTCTAGTCTGATCGCCACTAGATTTTAGGTTTTCGTATTCTTTCCGTTCAGAAAAGATCACGGTGAGAGATGCTGTGCAGCGAAACTGCGTTTTCTGCAGGTCGCTCATTCGCGTGTTGCGTGCCCATGGCAGTCGGAAGGGTTAATATTTCAACGGTTTAATCCTAGTCTGTGGTGGTAAGGTTTGCCGATAGACCCTGATTTCCAGAAGAACCGAAAAGTCGTGGGCGAGCATCAGGGACACAGCGTATGGGGGCCAGTTGAGCCTCCTAAGAAGCTAGGTATACACGGCACCAGCGTTGCTGTTGACTGGGAAGTGTGCACGGGCGACGGAATATGCATAGACGTCTGTCCCGTAGCCCTGTTCGACTGGGCAGACTCACCGGGCCATCCGAATTCCGAGAAAAAATCCGACCCAGCCAGAGAAAAAGACTGCATAAAATGCTTGGCATGCGAAACTCAATGCCCAACACAAGCGATAAAAATCACCTGAACGGACAACTGAACCGCTGAAGAGTCCCCTTCCTTCTTTCTTTGTTCTTCACTGACGCCCAACTGAAGCCTTGTGATTACCTGTGCTCCACGCGCGCGAAATAGTGGAAGCTTGGTATTTGTTCGTGTAGAATTCTTTTATAGGCTTGCCAGCGATTTCTGGTAGTCGACGACCACGAGTTTCTTGCCTTTTTGGGCGATCTTGTGGCCTTCTTTTGCGAGGAGTTTTCTCTGTTCTTCCACGCCGCCGGGGTACTTCTCGTTTATCACGCCGCCTACCTTGAGGGTGCGCCAGTAGGGAGTGATGCCCTGTTGACCGTGTTGTTTTCGCTCTTCAGCAGCGCGGGCTGCGATTGAGGCGAAAATGCCCGTTGTTATGGGGCAGCCGATGGTTGCTTTATGCTTCTTTGCCAACGTTGCACGGATGTCGTTTATCGTCGTGAGTTTTCCTTCGGGGACTTTTCTCATGAGTTCGTCAACTTCTATCGGCGCAGGAATGACTACCGTGCCAGTTCCCCACTTTTTGCTCATTTTTCCAGTGATCTTCTCCACTCTGGGCAAGTCTTTGCTGTCTTCCAGCTTCTCACACCACGTTTTCTTCTTAGCCATAGCGGTTCTACACGATTCTTGTTTTGAATCACGCCTAATAAATCTTGACAACGGCGACTGATTGGGCCTAGTGGAAGCTTTTAATGTCGGATGTTCGAATCTGTGTTGTGGTGTGCAAGTTTGGTACTGCCCGTTAAGGTCTTCGAGATCAAAGAGAAAGTAGACCCCGCCTTGCTGCTTTGGAAACTCAAGGACTTTCGAGAGGAAGAAGTCTACAAGCCTGAAAGCGGCAAGAGTCTGACGCTGCTGACCGAGATCTTGGACTTGAAGTCTGAAAAGGGTTTGGTCACGGGGGTCTTCAGCAAGGATTTCATGAGAGAAAACTTTTTCAGACGAGAAGCTGTTGAGGCGGCAGTCACTGAGGAGACTCCCTTCTGGATCACAACTTCTGGGAAGAAAGCGTTTCTAATCGTTCTGGCACCATCCGTCGCCCGCGGAGTGAAGAAGCTTCTGACGAACTACGTGGCAAACAAGCTCAGCAAGGCGCTTTTCATCAACCCTCAGGCGATCCTTGAGGTCAGGATTTCTCATGAGACGCTCAGGCAGCTCCATGAATCTAACCCGCAGGCAACGAGGCTGATCTGGTTTGACGACGTTGACATACCAGGCATAGAAAAACTGTGCCTAGCCGGGCCAGACTTGACTGACAGCACACTGTACCATGACTATCTCCAGCATGGAAAAATCTGGTACGTAGTCTTTGAAGACCAGAAACATGGCATAATGATAGGGATCACTAGAAACTGTGTCGTCACACTGTTCAGCAAGAGCAGCGTCGACGACTTCTTGAAGTACGTGATAGATGATCTGCTTCAACTATTGGAATAGCAGCACCGGGGTTATTGTCCTCAACATTTTCTTGCGGGCGCACGTTGATTCACGAACGGAAGAAACAGGCTGAGGCTGGGGCCAACTTTGCGAGCGATTCCGATGAGAGGTAGGCATAAAACTGATTTGTTGCAGAATAGGCCTAGGGGGTACTCGAGTGGGCAAGACAGCTGAGGCTGACTTCTATTCTGAATACTACAGTCGCCAAACGGTTCTGAAAGAGTTCGGCAAAAAAGGACAAGAGAAGCTTGCCAAGTCGAAGGTCGCCGTAGTTGGGCTTGGCGGGTTGGGCACGGTTTCTTCGCTCTACCTGACTCTTGCGGGTGTCGGGCATCTGCGGTTGATCGACCAAGACACCGTGGAGCTTGCCAACTTGCACAGGCAGATACTCTACACTCCCAAGGATTTGCACTATCCGAAGGCGGAAGTCGCGGCCAGAAGACTGAGCAAGACAAACCCTCTCGTCAAGGTTGAGGCGGTTCCGGAGAACGTGAATTCACAGAACGTTGAGCGGCTTCTTTCGGGCGTTGATTGTGTGGTTGACGGTCTGGATAACATGCAGAGCAGGTACTTGGTCAACCGTGCTTGCGTGAAACTCAGGGTTCCTTACGTTTTCGGTGCGGCCATCGGAACAGAAGGAAACCTTACGGTGTTCGCTCCGCCTGAGACTCCATGCCTGGAATGCGTGTTTCCAGACGTGCAGGATGATTACATGCAGACGTGCGACACTCGAGGCGTGCTAGGGGCGACGCCGGGCATAATAGGCACTATGCAAGCTATGGAAACGGTCAAGCTTCTGACGAGGATGGGTACGTCGTTGAAGGGAAAGCTGATGATATGCGACTTCAGTGACATGTACTTCGCGACGGTCGATATCTTCAAGCGGAAAGGTTGTCCATCATGCCAGGCTGAGGCACGCATTCCGTGTGAGAAGGAAAGGTTTGTGTGGCTGTGCGGACGGAACACGGTTAACATAAACCCCGAAAGACCATGGACGATCAACCTTCAGGAAGCTTACAGGCTGATAAGCCCCCATTTCAAGATACGGGTAAAATCGCACCTCGCCATAATATTTGCCTTCAAAGGTTCTGAAATAACGTTGTTCAAGGGCGGACGCATGCTCATACGGAACGTCAAGGACGAAGCATCGGCTTTGAAGCTCTGCGACGAGGTCAAGAAGAAGTTAAAACAGGACTGAGAAGCTATTTATTGAGGCTGCAAAAGATATCTAGGTTGCCGGGGTGGCTGAATGGTTGAAGCGACGGCCTGCAGAGCCGTTCTATATGGGTTCAATTCCCATCCCCGGCTTTTTGGCATACATCCATAGACTCTGGATAAACCCATAGACTCACTTTCGTTTTCGGAACAGTCTGACGTTTTCCATGTCGCAGACATATTCGAGACCAGCTTCAATTAGTGTGGTTGCTTCCTTAGCGTTTGCAGCGCGCGCGGGATAAAACTTTACCCCCAACCCCCCCCACACTTGTGACGACGACGAACGACGACGCATAGAAGCGCGCGCTAAAACAGAGACGCAGCAATATCTGCCAAACCGCTTTAGATCCTCATCTCTTCAACGTTTGGCGAGCTAGGGGGCAAAACTAGCGGTGATTAAAAAGCCTTCAGAGCCTTCATTTGATTAGATAACTTGAGTTTAACACAGTTGGTGCAAACCTCGACAAATACCTTCTCATGAGGAAAACCCACTGCATACGGCACTATTTCCGCTCCACACTTGGGGCACTTCACTTGCGACATTCTTCTGCCTCAGCTATCCAACTTTATCAATAAAATTGAAACGGACACTTAAACGGTATTTCGAGCAGCAGAATGTTACCAAAAAAACGCACATAGTTGCTCCTGAAATGGCTAAGAAAGGTGTTTATTCGCCATGACTAATACGTAGAAGCGGGCGCGCGCTATTAGGAGAATGCAACTATGCTTGGAAGGTGAGCAGAAATTGACGCAAACAATTCGATTTAGCAACGCCCTAGCGCGCGCTAGCGAGTGGCCCTTGGTTTCAGGAATGCAAAGGAGC
Organism: Candidatus Bathyarchaeota archaeon; assembly: GCA_963769845.1. GTDB lineage: Archaea > Thermoproteota > Bathyarchaeia > Bathyarchaeales > Bathycorpusculaceae > JBGQMW01. Next base: position 9,819 of record CAVYNL010000029.1, read on the forward strand.
GCTATGGTCAGTTGAGACCATGCTAGCCTATGAAGTGTGAACGCCACTTTCGGAATTCAACTATGTGGAAGACATTTCGGAATTCATAAACAAGAAGATAGCGGCCTTAAGGAAACATCAATCACGAGTCAAAGACATCCGATACGATGAAGCGGCTGGAGGCATCGCAAAATACAGAGGAGGACTGACAGGAAAAGGCAAGTATTGCGAAGTCTTTCAAGTCGTAAAAGCAACTGACTTGTTTTAGAAATGGCGTTCTGCGAATCTTTCATAACCACGGCACGAGCGCAACAGGGTTCTTATACATCTTTGCCCAGACACTTCAGGAGTGAGTCAGATGGCAAGACTGCTTGTCCTTTATTATAGCAGAACTGGAAACACCGAGAAGATGGCCAAGGCAGTGGCGGAAGGAGCTCGAAGCGTAACAGGAACCGAGGTAGAGCTGAACTACTACGTGCCTGTGGAGGAGCTTGCGGGTTATGACGCTATACTTGTCGGCGTCGCTACGTATCATCATGATATGCCAGTGACGTTCAAGAGCTACTTTGAGGACGCAGCCGTGAAGAATGTCAATCTGAAGGGAAAGACAGGCGCAGCTTTCGGTTCATACGGGTGGAGCGGTGAGGCACCGAAACTGATTATTGAGATTATGAAGAACAAGTTCGAAATGAACGTGACAGAACCACCGCTCTCAAACAAATACGCGCCGGACCAAGCTGGACTCGACAAGTGCTTTGCTCTTGGCAAGAGAGTTGCCGAAAGCCTTATTCCCAGAGCTTGACATGTCCTTAACCCTAGGAGGAAAACGCGTGAGCTCCAAAGACGATTTGGTAAGATTCATCAAGGACCAGATCAAAGTTGAGAACAAGATCGTGGACTCGCTTAACAAGTCCTTACCCGAAATCGACAACCCGAGCGTAAAAGCCGTGTTGAAAGGAATCTCGTTGGATTCGGTGAAACACGCACAGATGTACGCATCCGCAGCGACACTTCTCACAACCGTGTCAAAGGCACTCACCCAAGAAAACCTTGACAAGCAGAAGGACCTGGTTGAAAGACACATCCAGATGGAAGCAGAACTCATAGAAAAAATCAGCAAGATGCTACCCAACGTGAAAGACAAGAAGGTCAAGCTTCTGCTCACCGCTATTCTGTCAGACGAGAAGAGACATCATGAACTCCTGAAACAGGTTCTCGAAATACTCGTCAAAGGAGAAACCATAACAGAAGCAGACTGGTGGGACATGCTCTGGAAAGACGTCCCGTTCCACGGCGCACCCGGAGGCTAAACAGCAACACAAAATCGCAGACCAATCCCGAATGACTCTGCTATCCCGCTCTCTGTCCGTCTAGAAGAATCTTCTTATTCTTCTCTTCAGTAACCCGGCAGAACCAGTTGTGGCAAAGATAAGACCACGTTCTGGTGCCTATGTACCTTATTATGTCTTCATGACCGAATCCGGGCAAGAATCCCTGGCGTTTTCAACGCAGGCAACTAGGTTAGCGCGCGCTGTTAGGTTCTTAGGCAAGCTTTTCACACGTCATGCGTATTGATCTAGACGGTGGGCGTATCGTTTGTAGAACAGTCTTTTCAGGACTTCCACTAGCACGAGGTAGACTCCGACGAATCCTGCTAGGACCCCGTAGAACATGATTGGAGGCGCGGCGAATTCGAACAGCTCGGCCAGAGGTGTGAAGGGAAAGATTACTGCGATGCCGACGACGACTAGGCTTGTGAGGAAGAGAGGCTTGCTGGGTCTGCTCTTGTAGAAGGGTGATTTTCTTGTTCTTATGGCGAAGATGACCAGGGTCTGGGTGCACAGAGACTCGATGAACCATGCGGTTCTGAACAGGGACACGTTGGCGTAGCCGTTGAATACTTGGAGCATGAAGAAGAACGTTAGAAAGTCGAAGATGGAGCTTATGGGTCCGAAGAAAAGCATGAAGTTTCTGATGTATGTTGTGTCCAGTCTCTTCGGTCTTTGGATGTATTCTTGGTCAACGTTGTCGGTTGGGATGGTGACCTCGGAAATATCGTACAACATGTTGTTGAGGAGTATCTGCGTTGGAAGCATTGGAAGGAAAGGCAAGAACACAGATGCTCCAGCAGCGCTGAACATGTTCCCAAAATTCGAGCTGATACCCATGAGGATATATTTCATCGTGTTCCCGAAGGTTTTCCTGCCCTCCAGGGCCCCTGCACTTAGTACGGTCAGGTCTTTTTGCAGCAGTATTATGTCCGCAGACTCCTTCGCAACATCAACTGCATTCTCAACGGATATGCCAACGTCCGCCGTGTGCATGGACGTTGCGTCATTGATGCCGTCTCCAAGGAAACCAACGACGTGCCCGTTCCTTTTCAACGCGCTCATGATCCTATCCTTTTGGCTTGGGCTAACCCTTGCAAACACATTGGCTTTCTCCACAATTCTTGCAAGAGCATTATCTTGAAGTTTAGCAACGTCGCTTCCGAGAACAACTCCTTTGATGTCGAAGCCAAGTTGCTCACAAACTTTTCTAGTGACCAGCTCATTGTCGCCGGTAAGAATCTTCAGCTCTATTCCAGCCTTCCTCAGAAGCAGCAAGGATTGTTTGGAGCTTTGCTTAGGTGGGTCCATAAAAGCTATGAAGCCCAGGAAAATCATGTCCCTCTCATCCTTCACGGAGTAAGCCGGCTTTTCTTCAGCCTTTCTATACGAGACTCCGAGAACTCTGAATCCCTGGGAGCTTAATTTGTAATAGTTGTCCTGAATCTTCTTGTGTTGCTCGCTTGTCAGGTCGGATATCTTGTTGCCAAGTTCAAAGCGCGAACACACACTGGCAATTTCTTCAAGAGCCCCCTTGCAAATAATCAATCGGCCTTTTTCGTGTTCAACAACGACAGAGACGCGTCTTCTTATGAAATCAAACGGCACTTCATCTACTTTATCGAAGCCCTTCACTTCCAATTGCTTATACTTAAGCACAGCATCGTCAAGCGGGCTCTTCAGTCCTGTTTCATAACTACTGTTCAGAAAAGCATAGGACAACACTTTTTCATCGTCTTTCCCTTCCATATCCACGTGTAGAACAAGCGTGATCACGTTCTCCGTCAACGTTCCTGTCTTGTCAGTACATAAGACATCCATGTTCCCGAAGTTCTGAATGGACGACAGACGCTTCACTATAACGTCTTTTCTGGACATCTCAAGAGCCCCTCTTGAAAGGTTCACGGAGACTATCATGGGCAAAAGCTCAGGCGTCAGCCCCACTGCCAGGGCCACGGCGAAGAGAAGAGATTCCAAAATGTCAGTTTGTTGCTGAGATACTGCGGGTTTCAGGAAAGCATTTATGAAGAAAACAAAAATCACAAGGACCAGAGCGACTTGTGTAATCAGAAAACCGAATCTTCTGAGCCCCCTTTCGAACTCTGTTTCAGGCGCTCTTCCAACAAGCTGTGCTGCAATCTTTCCATACTCGGTTGAGCCTCCGGTTCTCACCGCAACCGCGACTGCGGTTCCGCTTACGACAGAGGTTCCCAAGAAGACGTAGTTGCTCGCTTCAGTGACCGTCGCATTCCCCGCCGCGGTTGTTGCCGTGGTCGTTTTCTCCACTGGAAATGATTCGCCCGTCAGCCCCGACTGGTCTGCGTACAGGTCCTTCTGGAAAATTACTCTCGAGTCGGCGGGCACGATGTCACCAGCTGAAAGATAAATTATGTCGCCAGGAACGAGCCCGGAAAGCGGAACTTCTTTCTTGGCTCCGTCTCTGAGAACGGTTGCGGTTGTGACTACCTTCTTTTTCAGCATCTCGGCGGATTTTTCGGCTTTTGTCTCTTGGTAGACATCCAAAACTACGCTAATGAACACTATTGAAAATATGATGGCTGCATCCAATGCTTGCCCGATGAGGCCTGAGATCAAACCCGCAAAGAGCAGTATGAACACCAAGGGGTTTCTGAGGTGGTAAAGGAACTCAACGGCACCTGCCCGTCTCTTTTTCTGTGGAAGCTGATTGTAGCCAAACGTTTGAAACCGGCTTGTTGCTTCTTCAGAAGTCAGGCCTGATTGAGAGGTGTCCAGCCTTGCAAGAACTTCCTCGGTTGGAAGGCGCAGAATTTCTTCTAGGGTTGCTGTTTGCGACCAGCTTAATGTCTTCTCCGCATCTTTCTTCGCCGTGTGTCGTATCTCCACGAGTTTCGCCCTCGAGGATCCTAGACTGTGATAGCTAAGCTACCTTCCTTATTCAGCCTCAGATTTGATTGCAAGCCTGCCTAAATACGTGTTTTGGCGCTAGCTACCTATGCTTCTCAGCTCATGAGGAGAATCCCTACCGAACGCGCCAAAATGTCAGAATCCCCATCAAACGTAACAAGTTGAAAAGCGCCCTGAGTCACTTGTTGCGTTTGATGGACCTTTCAACATTGCTATAAGTGGCTTTTAATTCTAATTTGAAAGCTAGCGCGCGCTCATGTGCGACTAGCACAGAATAGGCTCTTTGGTCCAGTCGAAATCAGGCAAGTAAACCCTGAATATCAGAGGCTGCCAGAGGCTGCTTCAGTCTTGGGGCGGCAGACACGATCCGAAAGTCAGCTACCTCATCAAGATGCGCAGATTTGCAGGTAGCGAGAACTGCTTCTTACGCAGAGCGTGAGGACTGAGTTCCCACTGCTTGGCGGACGCGTTGTTCTCCTTTTTCTCAAAAGAAATGCAAAAATCAGAATGAGCGCAACCGCCATTGTTGCCAAAAGCACCTTTGAGAGTAGAACGATGTCCCCCAGCGGGCTTCCAACCGTTATCGTGAACGTTTTCACACTACTTATACCTTTATCGTTGGTCACGTTGAGCTTCACCTGATACGTTCCTCCTTTGCCGTACAAGTGTGACACAACCGGTCCGGTTCCGTTTGTACCGTCTCCGAAACTCCATTCATACGAGACTATTCTTCCAACGTCAACTGATTTACTTGCGTCAAGAGTGACGTTTTGTCCAACATCAACCGTTGCCGGATAGTATACGATAGCTTCAGGGATGCGGTCAAATTCTGCGCCTAGTATGCTCACTGTGTGAAAGCCTTCCTCAAGGGCCAGGTGTATGTACGAGCTTGTGTTGGTGTCAGCTTCAATGACGCTGACCGCCTTTC
>CAVYNL010000030.1:0-47929 GCA_963769845.1 Candidatus Bathyarchaeota archaeon
TTCGTCCGCCCCGTTCTTCATCGCCGTCACGCCTCCGATCGTTCCCAGGCGGGACTTCAGAGAGCGCTGCTCCCCGCCCACACGGCGGCGTAATAGACGGTGTTCGCCATCACTTTCTTGACGTATTGGCGCGTCTCGGCAAAGGGGATCGTCTCAATATAGATCGCGCCCTCGATCGGCTTGGTGTCGCACCACCGGCGTGCGCGGCCCGGACCGGCGTTGTAGGCAGCGGCGGCAAGCACCGGGTTGCCGTCGAACCCGTCGAGCATATGCCGCAGATAAAAGGCGCCCAGCGCGGCGTTCACCTCCGGCTGTCTCACGCGGGACGGGGAAAGCCCTTCATACCGATTTTCCTGGCGACCAGGCGCGCCGTGGACGGCAGCAGCTGCATCAGCCCCACGGCGCCGGCCGAAGACTTGGCGTCGGCAATAAAGCGGCTTTCCTGGCGTACCAGCCCGAAGAGCAGCGGTTCGTCGAGTTTCCAGATGCGTGCCTGCTCCGAAAGCACTTTGCTGTAACTATGTGATCAGTGCCGAGGCAACACACCTAGTTGGAGAATCCAACGTGACTGACAACGTCCTGACAGACGGTGTCGTCAGTGTGAGATCTAGACCCGATGGACCCTCAGCAGTCTTCGTGAACCCGCAGAACAGTTCCGCTGCAGTCGGACAAGATTTTACCGTCAACATCAACGTCTCAAACGTTGCAGACCTTTACGGCTGGGAATTCAAGCTTGGTTGGAACGACACGATCCTCCACCTGCAGAATGTGACTGAAGGCTCGTTCCTGAAGAACACTGGTGCAACTTTCTTCACGTACAAGCTGAACTCGACAGACCCTCACATAGTAGTTGACTGCACGAAGACGGTTGATGTGTCTGAAGCAAGCGGCAGCGGCACGCTGGCGATTGTCACATTCCGCGTACAACAGCTTGGGAGCTGCGACCTGAACCTCTATGATGCCGTGTTGCTGAACTCGTTTGAACAGTCCATGAGTTGCACAGCTGAAAGCGGACACTTCACGGGAACAACCCATTGAACAGCCGATTCCCCGCGAAGGAACCCTCGTGATCTCTACGGTTCGGCTATTTTCTTCAACTGTTTCTGGTACATCTCGAGAATTTCGCCTGTCGTGGTCGCGTCTTCCGCTGCCTTGTCAGGCCTGTACTTGCCCGTAAACCTTGGAAATCGGATGGCAAGACCGCTTCCCTTGCGTACCGAATCCAACGCGCACGTGTGAATGGGACTTAGCGTTATCTCCGCCCCCAAGATTTCAATAGTTATAGAGGGCTCGAACCACACGTCAGCCTCAAGCATCGAGTTGACTCTTGAATGCTTGTGCACGACAACGTGTTTCTCAAGCATCTTGGGCAGTTTCGCCAAGTCTTCGTCCGTGAAACCGGTTCCGCATTTGGTGACTGTTTCAAACGTGTCGTTGTCGGGGTTATAGGCTGCGAGAAGCAGGGCACCGTAGGTTCCAGCTCTCTTTCCCCGCCCGTGGAAGGCTCCGACGATGACGAGGTCGACTGTGTCGGTCATTTCGCTCTTGTAGTCTCTTTTGTACTTGATCCACAGCCAACCCCTGGCTCCGGCCTGGTACACAGAGTCTTTGGCGACCGATTTACACACCAGACCTTCACAGCCGTCTTCTATCGCTTCCAAAAAAAACCTCTCAAGCTCGGCCGCGTCGGATGTCACCAGGCAGTTGGCAGTCTTCACGTGGTCGCTTTGCTTCACAGTCTTCTCGAGCATCTTCCTTCTCGTCAGGTAGGGCTCTTGTGTAAGTCTTTCCCATCGACATAGAGCGCTTCGAAAAGAAACAGCGAAACAGGGTAGTCTTCGATCGCTTTTTCGATCTCGTATTTGCGCCTTCGATGCATCAGCTCTTGAAAAGGCCGCATTTCTCCTGTGTCAACATCAACTGCAACGCACTCGCATTCGAGGATTGCCTCCTTGGCTTTGATGTACTTCCTGAAGAGTTCGACAGCGTCAGGATACTGGGTTGAGATGTTCTCAAGGCGGCGGGAGTATAGCGTGACGTTTTCTCCGGTCTTGTGGGCTTGCAGTCGTTCACCGTCGTACTTGTATTCGGCTGTGCACTTTCCGCCCAGTTTTTCGAGTATCTCTTCTGGAGACGAAAGTCTTTCTGCGAGCATTGGTCTTATCGGTTCTCCCACTGACACGTGAAACTGTCTTATTCCCTCGATTCCTTTTTCGGCAACGATCTTGGCCACTCTGCCTAAGTCGGATGAAATACTGTATGCGCGTTCGACTTCTTCGCGGGCTTCTTTCCCGCCGCCGTATGCTATGGCCAAAGCATCCAGAACAGTCATGTCGGCAATGCCCAGTCTCAGACTGCCTGTTACGGTTCTCATGATGTACTTGGCTTCTTTCGGCGTTGCGTCAGCCAGCAACCCGGCCAGCAGAGAGAGTTTCAGGTCAACTGCGCCTGAACCCGAGGTCTTGGCCATCTTGTCCAGAGTCTCATAAACTTTCTCCACTGACAAGTCCTGGCGAAAAAACGACTGCTGCTTCTTGCTGGTCATGAATTTTCGAGCTGCCTCACCGATGTCGCCTGTCCTCTTCAGTTCTTCTTCAATCTCGCTCTCTCTCCTACCCGAGGAGCGGGCAAGAGCTTTCACCGCCAGTTTCTCTGCTACCCCGATTTCTATTCCTACAAAATCAGGGTACAGCTTTCCTTGAGTGAGGTAGGCAACTTTGTCTATCATCTCTTTCGGCGTGCTCTTTAGCAGGTCGACGAGTAAGTCGGTCATCTCAAGTCTCTTCGTCGTTGCTTCAATCTTTTCGTAGGCATCGGCAATTGTGCTGTATCTCAACGAGCAAACCTCACAGACATGATTGAGAGACAAGCATATTAAAGCTCCACGATGAGCCTGTGTCTGCGAAGCTGCGAGAAACACTATGTCAGAAAGTTTCGTAGTGAATTATCTGCGACTTGGGACGTTTGCTTTTTGGAGACGGAGATTCATCTGCGTAGCCAACTGGAATCATGGCGATTGGTCTTGTTCCGTGCGGGATGTTCAGGATTGTTCTTGTTTCGTCTTCGTTGAAGGCGCCGACCCAGCACGTGCCCAATCCGAGAGAGTGTGCGGCCAGATGTATGTTCTGTACTGCGGCGGCGGTGTCTTGTATGCAATACAATGTTTTGCCTCTCGGGCCATAGCGTTGTGAAATGCGGTCCTCGTCGGCACAGACAACGATCACTACAGGAGCCTCCCCGATGAACGATTGGTCAAGAGCAGCCTCGACGAGTCTCGCTTTGATTTCCGGCTTCTTCACAATTATGAACGCCCACGGCTGAATGTTTCCTGCTGAAGGCGCCCAACACGCTGCATCAAGAAGTTTGTCGACGGTTTCTGCCGATATGTCCTCATTCTTGAACGCCCTTACGCTTCTTCTTCCTCTGATCGCTTCGAGAACGTCCATTGTTTCACGCTCGACCCGTGACTGGACTGTATGCAGTGCAAAAGGCTTAAGTTTTATCGTGCCTTCACTTTCGCCTGGATGATGAAACCGAGAGTCAATAGAGCTTAGGCAATGATATGACTCGACGGGCGAACTGACAAATTCTCAACGGAAGACCTTTCCGCCACCACCGCAAATGAGAAAAGGAAACCCATTCAGAATAATGAAGCTGAAGATGGCGGAAAGGGGAGACTTGGCTAGGCACAAAATTGCAGAGGTCTTCGACCGACTCTCATCGAAGAAAAGCATCAGATACACAGTGTACATCAGCGCGATCCTCATATTCCTTAGCCTAATCTTGCTTCCCCCGATCTTGGGTATTTTCATAAAATGGAATGCGATCCAAGCGATCCTGAATCGGCCAGACCTCGTCAATCGTGCGCTCTCGGCTGTTGAGAACTCTTTCATCATAGCCCTCCTAGTCTCTGCCTTGGACTTAGCGACTGGGATTCCGATGGCGTGGCTGATAGCACGAGGTAAATCAAAATGGTTAAACGTGCTGGACACGCTGTCGGACATTCCGTTTATCGTCCCCACAGCAGTACTTGGATACTCCCTACTGCTTTTTTGGAGTGGTCCTGAAGGAATTTCATGGCTCTTCGGATCTTCTCTGATCTCACCAGGATGGCTACTTATCATATTGCTACACTTTGCTTTTTCCTATCCAGTTGTAGTCAGAGTAGTCGTTGGCGCCCTCCTCGATTACAAAAAGGAATATGAGAATGCCTCGAGGACTCTTGGAGCACCACCTTTCACGGCTGCGAGAACGGTTACGTTTTCAATAATCAAGCCATCGTTGATCGCTGCTTTCATACTTGCGTTCTCGAGGTCAATGTCGGAGACAGGGGCAACCTTCATAGTTGCGGGAACTTTCGAGAACGGTCCGGTCTTCATTCAGAACATGCAAAATGCCCTCACAGCGCACACGATCAGTCAGGCTGCTTATGACGGCTCCATCGTCTTGGCGAGTTTCATCCTGATGGCAGGAGCTCTCGGGATCTTCATAGCGATGCGCGCACTGGGTCCACGGTTGAAGCTGCCGATTCAAAGGGTATGGCCCACTTTTGAAAGGAAAATAAGCTATTCGAAGGCCGCGGTGTCGCGAGACGGCGTTACGTTGCTGATCTTTTTCGTAATAGTGCTTATTCCGTCGCTTTTCGTTGCCCTCCCGGCATTTGCAGCCCTACCAACGAGCTCGTTTTCCGATGCATTGTCAGGCAAAGGCGTATGGGGGGGCTACTGGCAGGGTCTGATCACATCTTATCTTCTGGGCGCAGTGGTCACTGGTCTGAATGTCATAATAGGATTACCCATGGCGATCGTCGTCGCCAGAAGAAAACTTGGAGCTCTACCATCCGCAATACTGGATGTCCTTGTTAACATTCCGTTGATCGTGCCGTCAATAGCCCTAGGCGTCTCCCTTGGCATCTTCTGGAAAGCAAACTTCCCGCTCATTCCCGAGTTTCTGCTTTTGATATTTGCCCACATGGCAATTACGTACCCATATTTTGTGAGGTCAATGTCGGCTGCCGTAGAACGCATAGGAATAGACTTGGAGGAAGCCTCAAGAACCCTCGGAGCAAAACCGCTTGGAGTGTTCAGAACCTTGATCTTTCCCCTGACAAAGTATTCGATTCTGTCAGGCGCAATAATAATGTTCACAAGAAGCATCAGCGAGACCGGTGCAACGCAGGCCGTAGCTTCAACACTGAAGACTGCGCCCATAGTGCTCGTGAATTGGGTAAAACATCCAGAGCTATTCAACACTGCCCTGGATAGGTCACGCGCTCTAGGCTTGGGAAGTGGTTTTCTCATCCTGTTTTCGTTCATCATCCTGTTGGCATTAAGGCTCGTAGTGAAGGGGAAAGGAAGATACTGACATGTTTAATAAACAAAAAGCAGTCTATGAGTACCTTCGAACTACCACGGGAGAGTGAGGAGGCAAACTGACTGGATGCCCGACGTAAGAATAGAAAACGTGACAAAAAGGTTCGGTAAACTTCTTGCCGTCAACAACGTAAGCCTCCACGTTCATGACAAAGAGTATTTCGCACTTCTCGGTCCGAGTGGCTGCGGAAAAACGACCCTGCTCAGACTGATAGCAGGGTTGATAAAACCTGACGAAGGCGAAATCTACATTGGAGACAGGCTGGTCAACGACGTTCCTCCTGAGGACCGCGATGTGGGTTTTGTCTTCCAGACCTTTGCACTGTTTCCTCACATGAACGCATGGAACAACGTCACGTACGGACCGAGAGTGAAAGGGTTCAACATGAAAGAAGCATCAACAATCGGGCATGAAGTCTTGGAAATGGTGAAGCTGCACGAAAGAATAGACGCATTTCCAAGCGAACTGAGCGGCGGCATGATGCAGAGAATAGCTGTCGCAAGAGCCCTAGCGGCAGGTGCCAAACTGCTCCTCCTAGATGAACCGCTCGGCCAGCTGGATGCCAAGGTCAGGAACGATCTCAGGTATGACATAAGGAGAATGACTAAAGACTTGGGGCTTACAGCTATTCACGTCACCCACGACCAGTCCGAGGCCATGGCTATTTCCGACAGGATAGCCGTCATGAAAAAGGGAGCCTTCAAGCAAGTTGGTGCTCCTAGCGAGCTTTATATGGCTCCGCAGAACATTTTTGTGGCCAACTTCATTGGAGAATCTAACTTCTTGGAAGGCTATATCACGGACGTAGGCAACAAAGAAATGATTATCGAACTTCGCGGCGGAATAAAAGTTCAGACGGTAAACAACAGCGTCAAAATCGGAGAAAGAGTTGTCTTAGCAGTAAGGCCTGAGGCCTTTGAGTTTGAGAAAGAAACGAAGTCAGACATCAATACAATCAGGGGTGTGATAGAGAGGGTGACTTTTGAAGGAACGAACATAAGGTACGAGGTCAGGCTTGAGAACGAGGATATGGTCGTGGTCGTAAAACCCTCGATGATCGGGGAATGGTTTAATATGGATGAAAAAGTTACTCTAAGTTTCGCGCCTGACAAGGCACACATATTCCCCTACCCGCAGACAGGACTAAAGGAGGAGATGGCGGTTGAGTGACCTGCTGAAATGGTTTGAAAAAAGGAAAGAGACCAAAGCTTTGGGAGTCGTTCAACGTCACCTAGCATTGACAATCGGAATCGTTGAAGACCTGGAAAAGGCTATTCACGCGGCCGTTAGCGGCGACGTTAAGGAAATGCGCAGATGTATCGAAAGAGTGGCAACGTCCGAAAGAGAAGCAGACGTATTGCGCAGAAAGGTCATGGACGAGATCTCAACAGGAGAGCTTTCGCCAACCGACAGAGAAGACTTGATGGGATTAGTGAAAAGAGTCGACATGGTTGCAGACTGGAATAGAGAATCCACACGGATACTGGGCGCGATACCGATGGAATACGTGCCAAACACGATCAAGGCCGAGTTTTCGGACATGGTAAAAGGGGTAAAAGCATGCGTCATCTCCCTCCAAAAATGCGTCAACAAGATGATGACAAGATCCGAGGAGGCTCTTCAGGGTGCCGACGAAGTGGAGAGAGAAGAGGAGAAAGTGGACGACATACATGAAAGAGCCAGGGTTCTACTCGGTAAAGAAGACATCTCTAGGGCCGGTGTAGCTGTCTTGATAAGTCAGCTTTTTGAGGCTATGGAAATGATAGCTGACTCGTGCGAAGACGTGTGCGACCAAGTCAGGGTCATAATGGTTAGAAAATGAGGTGAAAAAACATGACTGAAACAAAGATCGAGATTTCGGAGCTTAAAACGGAAGACAGTGATCTCGTCAAAGAATTGGCAAAATACATCGAAGACAAAACCAATGCCAAAGTTGAGACTGGGACTGCTGAGATAACCGTGAAAGGTGAGGACAAGACTGCTTCAAGGGTCTACTTACGAGTGCTCTTGCGAAAATTCATACACAGCAAGGACCTGAAAGAGAAGTTCAGGGTAACAGGCGGCAAAGACAACGCTCTGATAGTCAAAGAAAAGAAAGTCTACGTGGAAGAAGAAGAGTAAGAGCTACTTCTTCACAGAAGATCCCATCTTCTTCCTTGCATATTCTCGCTGAATCCTCAACAGCACATTCCGCGCAGCATAAGCGTACTTGCGCGCTTGCAACCAACTACCAGAAGCAGCCGATTCTCTGGAGTGAACTACCAGGTTTTGCACAGTGTTCAGCAGCTCTGCCGGCGATCTGCTTCCCTCAGGGGACTCGGCCCTCCACTTCAACGTGACATCCTCGTCCGCGTTTCTCAACGAAAACAAAAACAAAGCGTACTCAAGCTCTGCTGCCGCATGCCACGTCCAGCTGTCTAACTCTTCACATGCGCTCTTCAATGCGGCAATCGACTTGTCAAGATAGGCTTCGCAAGAAATAAGTGCCTTCGCTATCTTTTCACCGTAGGCCAATTCCTCAACCTTAGCCGACGCCTCGCTCTTACCATCTTGGCAGATGAACTCCTTGGCTCTTTCAACTCTTACCTTTCCCAACAAACAACACTCCAACTAGGACCACAGCAGCACCTACGGCAAATATCGGTCCCGGCACCTCTTGAAACAGTGCTGCAGCGAGTACCGTTGCACCGATCGGCTCAAGGAGCGCCATGGTTGCAGTCTCGAAGGACTTCAGGCCCGAGAGAGAGAAAATTCAAGTGTATGAGCTATTGCAGTCGGAAACACACCTAATCCAACGAGTGGAAGAACGATTCCCAGCCCTGCAGGCACGATCCTTACCATGCTCCCGGCTGGGAGACTGATAAGACCGATAAAGACCGCAGCAAGGGCATAGGTCGGCAACATTATTGAGAAAATACCCAATCTGCTGCGCACTTTCATGCCATAGGTGAGATAGACAGCTATTGCCACGGCAGCCAAAATGGCCTCCAAGTCACCTTTGAGTGCAGGGGAAAAGGTTGCTGGATTCGCTGAGGATGTCGTTGCTTCAGCTAGACCGATTACGCATACACCGATGAAAGAAAGAGTCAGGCCCACTGTCGCTGGCGCAGATGGCCTGATCTTGAAGGCGAAGCTTGAAATGAAGACAGAAAAAAGCGGGGCAGTGTTGACCAGAACCGTTGCGTTCAACACAGTCGTATCCTTAACGGCAGAGATGAAAAAGATGAAATGTATCCCAAGGAGAAGGCTGAGTAAGAAGAGGTCCTTGATGTTTCTCTTTATCAGATCCGCATTGAACAATCTCCGAAAAACAAGCACGACTATGAGAAGGGCGGCACTGGCTATTATCATACGCCAAAACGCAATTGAGAAAGTGTCTATAGTTCCTAGAAGCCTCACGAAAATCGATGCCGTTCCAAAGAGTATGCCCCCGATCGTGCCTTCAGCAAATGAGAGTCTCCTAGTCCCAGTGTTCATCTAAACGCCCTTTCTCATCTTTCGACCGAAACCTTGCTTTCTCCTGATTCCTTCTCGAGACGTATGACGTGTTCGGCTTTTTCTGCAAACGCTTCGCTGTGCGTTACCGCTATGGTTTGTTCGATTGCCTTGAACTTGGATATCGCTTCGGCCAAGCGGTCTATTGAGCCGTCTTCTGTTCCAAGGCTCTCGGTAGGTTCATCAAGTAACAACAGGCTCAGACCGTGACCTGTCCTGGACTGCATTATCAGCTGGCCCAGACCGAGACGATATGCAAAAGCAAGCAGTGTGCGTTCTCCCCCCGAGAGGTTTGCGACTTCTCTTTCAATATTGCTTTCGCTCAAAACGTACGGCGTGTATGTCTCATCAATTATGAGATTTAGCACAGGTCCTTCACCTCCAGTTAGATTGTCAAGGACCTGTTGCGCGAAATTCCTCAAGACCTTCACGAATTCGCTTCGAAGTTTGGGTTGTATGCTCCGATAAGCGTCCCGTATTCCTCCGACCAGCTCAACAGCCTTGGCTATTTTCTGTATCCGTTCGACCTTCTGCTGTGCCTGGTCGATTCTCTCCTTTATCTCGTCCAATCGAACAGTCAGGTCTTTCTTGTGGTTCTCTTTTGCGCGCATTTCTGATTCTAGGACATAGTATTGTCTGAATGCTTGTTCTCTGCGAGTTTTTGCAGTCTCTACCTCGGAAACGTCGTATTTTTTCAGTTCATATCTTAACGTGTCTAATTGCGCATGGATATCCTTCTCCAATCTCTGCTTGTCATCCAACTCTGTCAGAAGTTCTGTGAGAGTGTCAGTCTCTTCTTTGATCCGGCTTTTCAGTTCTTCTGCTCTGGGCATGAGCATCTGCAGGTTCGATAACGCGTTGTTGGCGGTGGTCTTGAGTTGCTGCAGTTCCTCTATCTTGGCTCGAAGCTGATCTGCTGCCTTCTTGCGATCATCGTTCTCCCCTTGGATTCTGCCTGCAAGCTTACTCTTGTATTCCTCCGTCAGTGGTTGCAGGCATAGTGGGCAACGGTTCTCTAAGGATATCGATTTGACTCTTCCTTGGTCCAGTCGGATGTTTCTCAAGTTGGCTTCCTGCTCTCCTTTTAGGCTTGATATCTGATCATCGAGAGTGGCAATGTGCCTCCCCGATGTTTCGATGGGCTGGTCAGGGGGAAAACCCAGTTCCTTCAGCTTGGCATTGTGAGATTCGAGCTGTGCTTCCATGCTGGTAAGGCGCTGTTTCAGGTTTTCAGTCCCCGTTTTCTTTCCATTGACCTTTTCAGACAAAGAAGCTATGGAGTCCTGGATGTTGACAAGGTTGGCATGTACTCTTGCCTCTTTGCGTTTGAGCTCTTCGTTCTGTTTTCTTGTTTCCTCCACTTTTTGGAGTCTCAGGTCTGCTTCCTCCAGATTTTTCTCAGCAGACGATAACTTCTGTAACATGTCTTGCAGTTCGACTTCCATAAGGGAGAATTCCTCAGCTACCTTGTTATATTCAAGCCCGAGTTTTTCCATGTTGACAACATCTGGGTCATTTTCGTAGGCTCTCTTTTCGCCATCATATTCACGCTGGTACCCTGCCAGGTTGCCCCATGCTGTTTCGTAATCTGCCAGTCCGAAGAGTTCGTCGAGTCGTTTTTGTCTCTCGCGTGGTGGTGAGTTCAGAAGTTCTTTCAGATGCTCTTGTCTAACCCAGACTATTTCGCGGAAAAGGTCCCTGTCCAGTCCCGTTATTGCTTTGAACTGTTCTGCCACCGCGTCGCCCTTGGCGCTCGATACAAGTTCTTCTTCTTCGAAAAGTTTGAGCTCATCGAAGTCTTGGTTGATGCCTTTTCCGCGCTTTTTCAGACCGCGGGAGACCGTGTAGGTTTTTCCGTTGTGCACAAATTGAACCGTCACCTTGCCGTTGGCAGAGCCTTCCCGCAGGAGGTAGTCAAAGCTCCTGCCTATGGGTTCGCCGAAGAAGGCGAAATCTATTGAGTAGAGAATGCTTGATTTTCCACAGCCCACTCCGCCGAGCAAACAGTTGAAGCCCCTCGCAAACGGCACGGTCGACTTCACGTGTGAGCGAATGTTCTCCAGCTGTACGACCTCGATCCTCACTTCACGAGCTCCTCTATTGTCTGTTTCACCTTTTCTTCTTGTTTCTTGGTCAAAGGTTCGATTAGACCGATGGCGACTCGTGATATTCTTTCAGCCTCTTCAGCCGTGTGGCGCTCCGAGAAAATCTGGAGGAAGTATTCGAAAGCCTTCGTTTTCAGGTCCTTGATTTCGCTTTCGAAGATTGACCGAACTATCTCCTCTGAGACTTCGCTCTCATGTAACAACACCACCGGATGTACCAAGAGGGCTTTTTCAGCTGCGGCTCTTATCCGGGCAACATCAACTTCTGAACGGTTTGCTTCGGCAGGCAAGACTCCCCTCAATATCGGAATGATGACGACGCCTTCTTCATCTGCTCCTTTGACAAGCTGGACCGCTTGCTCCGTTATCTTTGAGGGTACTATTCCGTTGAAATCCTGGTCAAGCACAATGAATTTGCGGGCAGTCTGGAACTGGACAAATTCCGGATGAACGGGCTCCTTTCTCGTCCACCCTGACATGGTAGAATCCTTTGTTAAACTTCGCTTCGACATAGTCTGTCGTCTCGGTGCAGCCAGGGTAGGCGAGCAGGCCTGTCTTGAATCTTTCCATATATGGCTTGTGAACATGTCCCGCGGCGTAGTAGTCGAAGCCTTCAGGCACGAGTTCCGGAGGTGCTTCCGTCTCGATGTATGACGGCTTGACGTTTGGAAGGTCTAAGGCCATGTGAAAGACGAAGATGTTGAACATAGACCGCTCAGGGGCTGGTTTGTTTTGTTCCATGAATGCAGGAAGAAACTCGACAGCTTTGTGTCTGGTCCTGCAGTTGGGCACACCGTAGACGTAGCAGGTATCTTCCCTCGTCCAGGAGGCTCCTTCATGCCTTGGCAAGTGATAGATCAGTCCAGCACTGTCCAACGGGTTCAATATCGTCCCCGTTATGGCGTTAGGACTTGAATCATGCGAGCCATCAACGGTCAAGACAGGAATACCAGCGTCCCGCAAACGGCGGAAATACTGGATTGCACTCTCCAAGGTTGTGTTCGACGGTCGCGGCTGTTGGAAAAGATCTCCCGCGATAATAATGAAGTCGGCTTTCAGTTCGATGGTTTTCTCAACAAGCTCCTGAAAGACTTTGTCGAAATCCTCCCGTCTCGCCTCAAGACCGTACTGAGAATAGCCCAAATGCAGATCAGCAGCATGCACAAAGCTGAAAGCCTTCAGACTGGCTACACCTCCTCCCATCTCGCCGTGAACGTTAACTTATGCTGATTCCCACCGCTTTAAGCGTTTGGCACTCTCAGAATTTCATCATTCCCATTCCTTAAGAAAATGTATAAGCGATGAAGCAGTAGCTTTTAATGTGTCAAAGGTCTACAAACGTGAAATGTCAAAAATGCGACAAAGATACTTTTCTGCCCTTCAAATGCCCGTATTGTGGAGGCTATTTCTGTTCAGACCATCGCCTCCCTGAAAGGCACGAGTGCCCACGCATTGACCAAGCCCGAATGCCCAGAGAAGAGGCTCGGTTAACCGCGCCTCAGAAATCTTTCAAGTACACGGTGACTTATCCGTTCTTCAGTCAACAAAGCAGGCGAATCTTG
Source organism: Candidatus Bathyarchaeota archaeon (assembly GCA_963769845.1). Taxonomy (GTDB): domain Archaea; phylum Thermoproteota; class Bathyarchaeia; order Bathyarchaeales; family Bathycorpusculaceae; genus JBGQMW01. The sequence goes on from CAVYNL010000030.1 coordinate 12,536, forward strand.
TTCAGCATCAGGGAAATCTTGCATCTCACCGTTGCAGCGCTGCTGGCTGTGTGTGCCGGCTTGTCATTGTTTTTGTTTTCGAACCCGTCCTCTGTCAACTACGTATTACTGATCGTGTTTGCAGGCATCTTCACCGCGTCCTTCCTGGCGCACGAGCTAGCGCACAAAATAGTGGCGGAGAGATATGGACTTTGGGCCGAATTTCGGCTAAACCTGATGGGTGCAGTACTCACTCTGCTCTCCATAGCCGTTCCCTACCCGAAAATCATCTCTCCCGGAGCGGTCATCGTAGCTGGGTCAACGGAAAAGAGAACGACAGGAAAGATATCGATTGCAGGACCAATCACGAACATACTGCTCGCGGGTCTGTTCATGCTGGGCGCGGTGTTTCTTCCCTCCTACAGGGTTTTTCTCACCTATCTGGTCATTTTCAATTCTTGGATTGCCGTTTTCAACCTGATTCCCTTCGGAATGTTCGACGGGTTCAAGATCTTCAATTGGAACAAGAAGGCTTGGGCACTTGTGTTTGCAGCAAGCGCAGTCTTGTTGATGATGTCTATCTGGCTTTTTAGATAAAACCGCGAACAAGTCTATTGCCGGCGAGCATGAAATAGTTAGGCCAGCTTATGTTCAGCCGAGCAAGAAAGTCGTTGTCCACACCACTGCAGACCGCTATGCAAGGTATGTGCCACAAGGCTCAAATATCCTCCAGAAGAAAAGCATTGACAGCAGTTTCCAAGTTGATCTTGTATGGTCAACAGAGATAGACATGAAATCACCATCGAAATACTCAAGAAAGCCTCGGGTGGAAAGAAGAAGACAGAGATCATGAGGGATGTCGGCTTGTCGTATCTGCAGGCCAAGCAGTACTTGAGTGAACTGGTGAGGAAAGGATTGCTTGTCTTAGACCAGAAGCATTATTACAGAACTACTAAGAAGGGTCTGGAATTTCTGGAAAAATGCGCTGAATGCCCGCTGTTCAATTGGGACTTGGAAAGAATCAGCTCTTCTTGAAGCCTAGAGAAGTTCTATGGTCACGTGGACTTCTTCAGGGACACGGATTCGCATTATGCGCCGCATGACACGTTCTTCAGCATCTATGTCGATCAGTCGCTTGTGGATTCGCATTTCCCATCTGTCCCATGTTGCAGTTCCTTCTCCACATGGCGACTTCAACACTGGAACCTTCAGCCTCTTTGTCGGCAACGGAACCGGACCGTTAATCTTGACCCCGGTTTTCTGGGCGATGACTTTCAGTTCTCCGCATACTTCTTCGAGCTTCGTGTAGTCCGTGCTGGTCAAGCGGATTCGTGCTTTTCTAACCATCGCCCATCATTCCACAAGTTTCTGTTTCTGGACAGATTTATTGGGTACTTACCTTAGACAACGTGCCAGAAATAAAAACCTATCGAAATAGATAGTAGCAAGAAGAACAACATAAACAGAGATAGAACGTGGAAGAAGCAAGATTGAAGACAAAATGCATACTCCTTGACCTAGACGGCACAATCCTAGACTCAAGAGATGCTTACTTAGAAGCGGCGAAAACTGCATTCGAAGCAATGGGAAGGAAAAACGTCCCGCCAGAAACGGCGATGGAACTCCCAAAGAGACTCGAGCAGGACCTGCCGATCGACAACTTACTAGCGGGACTTGACCGAAAGAAGTTTCTCCAAGCCTATCTGAGACGATTCTACAAGGCTACAGCTGAAAAAACAGAGCCATTTCCCAACGTAGAAGAAACGCTTAGGAGGCTCTCGGCGAAAGCGGAGTTGGCCTTGACCACAAGACGCAGTCTTCCTGCCAAGGATGTCTTCCGTATCCTGGAAAAGTTCGGTTTGGCAAAGTACTTTCAGAAAGTCGTAACATCGCTGGACACTCAGAACCCGAAACCCGACCCTGAAGCCCTTATGAAATGCCTGCAACACTTGGGGGCCAAGCCGGGCGACTGCATCGTCGTGGGAGACTCCGTGGTCGACATCAGAGCGGGAAAAAACGCCGGAATCAGAACAGTTGCAGTTTTATCTGGAATTTTCGGGCGCAAAGAGCTGGAAAGGGAAAACCCTGATTTGATTCTGAAAAACATCAGCGAACTCCCACGATTTCTTGAATAGCTCATGAAAAGAGACACAAATAATATTTCTAGAGCCGTAATATAGCTGAAACTTACTGAAATAAGTTCTAGAAGCCACTACGAATAAAGCTTATTAAAAGCCCGCAGGCTTACACTTAGCTTGGAGAAGGCTTCGAGAACGGGAGTACCCATGAACTTCATTGAAATATTGCTGTCAGAGAAACTCAAAGACAAAAACCCAATGCTCGACACGCTGGGTTCTGACCGCAAGGTACTCCAAATAGCCTGCCAGGATCTAACAAGCTATCTTAAGGTCCACTGGGAACTCGTAGGAAAAGAAGCGAATGACTGCGACATAGTTGAGAAGCTAGAGGGAATCTTCAACGAAACCCCAACTGAACTGTCAGAGTTCCTTGACGTTTGGGCCGGAATATGGCTTAGAAAATGGGCGGAACGCGTAAAACTGCTCATAGGCAACGAGAACTCCAAGAAATGGAGCCGCACGACAAGAATTCTCAACAACGGCGAAGCCATGTGGGGAAAGCTTTCCAAACGTCAAGAAATGGAAGAAGTCATAATATCAACACTAGTCAAGAACGGCGAAGTATGCGGAACATCAATCCTAGCCGAAAACCTGCTCAAAATGGAGCTAGGCGAGGACGAAAAAGAATACACAAGCGACGAGGAACAGGTAGTAAACGTCGTGAACAACACCCTGAGAAAAGCAAGAGAACTCACACAAAGCAAAGGCCCGCTAATCTTCGTCAAGGTAGACAAAGGCTACTATCAAACATAGAAAGGGAAAGAAAACATCTAGCGCGTTCTTTCTCTTAGAAGTGTTTTGGTGCGCCAAGAATAAGTCTTGATTCTGGGAGTCTCCCCATAACCGCAGGCCGCACATCTTTTCTTCCTCACGTGATAGGCTCTTCGGCCACATCGCCTGCAGCGAATGTGAACTGTTTTTCCCTGACGCTTGCCGAATGAGGGTGTACCCTTTCCCAACTATGTCACCTTGGCGGCGGTGAGATCAAGACAACATTGTCTCCTCGGACTATGATCATTCCAAGCTTCCTAACGTTCTCTGAGGTCGTTGTGTCTTCAGTCTCTTCCAAGACCAAGTTCAAGTGCTGGTCAAAGCCTTTCAGTCTTCCACGCAGGCTCTTCCCGCCCTTCAACCTTACGAGAACGATCTTTCCGAGGTTTTGCTCAAGTATTTCAGTGGTCATTTCGCTCATTTTAAACCCTCTAGGCTACTTGTCACGCCCTTTATACTTAAACCTTCTAGATTTAAACCTTATCCAGCAAAAAAGCTCAGCCCGCGCGTTGGCAGTTGATGGGACGAACTATTCAGAAAACGGAAACAAAGACTACCTACCATGTATAGCAGGCGCTTGTCAACTCACTTGCCTTCAACGCGAGCGTCAAGGTTAAATCCAAAAACCTGCCACGCTATTCAAACAGAAAGGAGAAAACGCGGATGCCTGAAGGAGAAACGAATGAGAACGTAGAAAACCTGGACAAAACTGGTGAAATGCAGGCAGAACCTGTGAAAGGAAAAGAGTGCCCAAAATGCGGAAAACTAACGATAGTCAGGACAAAACCGAACGCTGGTTGGATAAGATTTCAATGTCTTTCATGCGGCTGGAAAAAAGACATCTACATTGGTTTCTAGCAATGCGCGCTGGATTTCCGTTCGTGACAGCCTTCCATGCTGAGCATATAAACAAGCACGGATCGAGAAGGAGGGTAGGAGAGAACTATTCTGGCCATCTTCCGTTTCAGCGGTCACACCTACCTCGCAGGAAACGGTGAGATTTTATATTCATTCCTCGTAAAGTAGAGTTTGGTCAAGAGAGAAACAGAATGCCTAGAAAACACAGAAGATATTTTTTGAAAGAGAAGGAATCAAAAGAGCTTCTAGAGAGAGCGTCTCAACGCTTCAAAGTCAGTCTGAAACAGGTTTTCTGGGACAAAGCCAGCATCGAGGTAGTTGAGACAGAATTCGGAGAGATATGCCTCATAGACAAAAAACCAATGCTAGTCGTGACCGAAGCAGCGGTTTACCCCACCTTGGTATCCAAAGAATTGTTCGAAACGCTTCCAAGAATAGTCGTTGATATGGGAGCAGTTCCGTTCGTCTGCAAGGGAGCAAATATCATGGCTCCCGGGATAAGACGCTTTGAAGGAAGTTTTGCCAAAGGAGACATTGTCTTCGTCGTGGATGAGAAACATGGCAAGCCCCTTGCGCTTGGCGAAGCAACCTACGACGTTGAAGAGGCAAGGAATATCAAACAAGGAATGGTAATCAAGAACATCCACTATGTTGGCGACAGCGTCTGGAAACTCATCAAAGACCTTGCCATACCTAGATGAGTAGCAAATCTGCATTGACACCTGAAGTGGCGATTTCGCTTGCACAACTATCCTTTTTGCTCCATTCTCTGTTCCCGCTAGATATTTTTTCGCCTTAGACGCGCCTGCTGAAAGAAAACAGGTTCAAGTTACGCACGCGCATCAGGCAGATCACGGTACATGTTACACACCGTCTCCGAAGTTTGCTGATTTAAGGTAGGCTTTTCAACGGCAGAGTTGTGTATCTAAATCAGCATGTACATATAGAAGCGCATAGCAAGGTTTTTTTTCTTTCGAAAGTATATGGCTGCGTCCCGAGAAAGAAAACAGGTTCGAGGCCAATCTGAGGGACGGAAATACTCAAATCCAAGATTGGCCCAAAGTCCAAAAGGAGATTCCCCAATGGGTAAAAGACGGAACGTTACGATAGCGCTATACGTTTTGGGACTCTCTCTCCTCGCTGTCGGAATAGGCTTATCAATCATCACGCAAACCGAAACAAGATACCGAGAAATTTTCGGTCAACAAATTCCCCACCAAGAAAAAGTCCAACCCTATGTCGGGGTCGGCGTTCTTGTCCTAATAGTCGGCACAGTTGTTATCATCACAGCTTTCATAAATAACCGCGCACACTGAGAAACGTACCATTCGCGAAGGTATTCCCATGTGGCGCTGGGCGCGCGCGTCTGCCACTTTTCCCTCAACCTTGACACGACTCGGATGATCTGGGGGGATCGCCCGAAAATCTCGTGTTCTGTCTGCACAGTCCCCGTTGCAGTTTTGACGCTCTTCACGCAGAGCCTTATCTTGGACTCAGGCGTAAACACCACTCTCGAGACGTGTTACACGTAAGTGACAACTTTGGTATAGGTTTTTCTTGTTAGGACTGTCGGAGTTGGGTCAGACCTAGTTCACTCTTCTCGATCTTCGATGGAACTTGCTTACAGAAGATAGATAACAGCGTCCACCATACAATCCTGTTGGGTCTTACTGGAGGGACGCCACGATGAATCTGAAGAACAAGTTCCTGTTCATCTACCTGGGCGGGATGGTTTTCGCAGTTGTCGGCCTTGTGATAGGCAGTGCAATATTGGCTTTGACAGCGTTTTTCATTATGATAACAGCATTCGTTGTATGGAACGTGCTGCGCAGACGCTAGAACTCTGCGAGAAAACAAATAACCGAAACTAGCACTTCTCATTCCATTGAATTCTGGAAAACCAACTGAAAAGCCCTCGTCCCTCCCTTCATAAAATGGCTGAAGTGGGCTACATAGATGTGAAGAGGATGGGCTTAATGTTCCTGAGGAACGCGTATTGAAGTGTTAACTAGGAGGATGAACGCAAAATCTGCATTTTGGGTTCATAAAATCCTTTAATAGTAAGATATGCATTAGAGATTCATACGTCAAATCTAGAAACGCTTAAACTGTTGAAAAAAACTAGGGTGTGAAGAGAGGAAAACCTTGCCAGGACTAGGAGGCATACTTCGAAAGTCCAAGAAGGACGACAAGGAGTCCGAGGTCAAGACCGAGGCTGGCAAGACCTATTTGAAAGCTATCCCTCTACGTGATCTGGCAGACCTGGAAGCCGTGAAAACTGAGGTCAAGTCGGGAAACATACTGATTCTACGCATAACTCCTCTAGCGGGCAAGAGTATAGATGATGTAAAACGAGCAGTGAACGAGCTAACCGAATTCGCCGAGTCCTTAGGAGGAGATATCGCCAGACTTGGAGAAGAACGTGTAGTTATTTGCCCGCCAAACGTTAAGATTTGGAGAGAAAAGACTCCAGTTTCTAATGAACCTATTCCTACAGCAGCCTAAAGGTTTCCATGAGTGCAGGCGCGAAAGCCCGCATGTCGCATCTTCTTTCTAGGAAATTGGCCAGACCAATGCATTTTGCCCGTTCACCATGGCACACCACAACTCTTTCAGGCTTAGGCTGCAGATGAGTCAAGTAATTGAATATCTGCCGTCTGTCAGAGTGTCCTGAGAATCCTTCAATTGAATCTGTTCGAAGCCTGACCTTCACCACATCCATCTTGCCTTCAGCAGTCATCATGGCTACTTCGTTTAAGCCTTTCTGCACCCTTCTTCCCATCGTCCCCTCGATCTGGTAACTCACAAAGATCATGGAGTTGTTCTCGTTGCTCGCCAAGCTCTTGAAATACTCGATGACCGGCCCGCCTTCAAGCATGCCTGAAGTAGCCATGATTATGCACGGTTCGCCTTCGATTATTTCTTGTCGGACACTCGGGTGCTCTACGATTGTGAAGTAGTCCGACTGGAACGGGTTTACGCCATCGTGAAGAATGCTGTTTCGAACCTCCCTGCCCAAGTATTCAGGGTATGCCGTGTGAATAGCCGTGGCTTCAGAAATCATGCCCTCGATGAAGACGGGAGATTCCTTCATCAAACCACGTTTCATATAACCATCCAGAACGAGCATTATTTCTTGAGCCCTGCCAACCGCCGGAACAGGTATCAAAACCTTGCCCCTGTGCTCCAAAGTCTCATTGACCACATGCGCCAGTCTTTCTTCGGCCTCCACTCGTGAAGGCATTATGTCGTCAGGTCCGCCGTAGGTGCTTTCAGTTATGACGGTTTCAACCCTCGGAAACTCTGTTGTCGCTGCTTCCAACAACATAGTTCGAGCATACTTGTAATCGCCCGTGTAGACTACATTGTGTAATCCTTCGCCAATGTGCAGGTGGACCATTGACGAGCCCAATATGTGGCCAGCATTGTGCAAAGTAAGACGAATATCAGGAGCGATGTCGGTCACCACGCCATACCGCAAAGGAAGCGTGTGCAGTACACATTCACGGACGTCTTTCTGATCGTAGAACGGCGTCGTGCCCTGCTTGCCAGCCACGTCCAGATAATCTAGCTGCAACAAGGTCATCATACTAGACGTGGGTGCCGAACAGTAAATCGGACCATCATAACCGTACTTGAACAGAAACGGCAACAAACCGCAGTGGTCCAAATGAGCATGACTTATGACGACAGCATCAAGAGACTCAATCTCAAAAGCCGGGTTGTCCAGCCTTGGAAAAGCTTCAAACGGCCTCGTGCTGCCAGGGTTTATTCCACAGTCCAGAAGCACACTGCTTTCACGAGTCTGAACGAGAAAAGCAGACCTTCCGACTTCCTGTACTCCTCCAAGCGTCGTAATCCTTACGTCGCCGACTTCGAACGCTTTAGGCCTGAAAATCCTTTCACCAACTGTCCTAAGTACTCTTTCGCGTTCTTTACTTTCAGAATGAAGGTAATGACGCATGTGCGTAACGATCTTGGACTTAAGCGGAGGACTCCTCAGAACGTGAGGGCGCCATTTTGTGCGCTTGATGATTTCCTGAAGCACTGCCCCATTTTTTCCTATGACGAGGCCCGGCTTCTTGGCTTCAATTATAATCTCGCCTAGGCTTGGGTCGAAATTTATGTCCGTGACCTCAGCTTCAGGCGTCACTATTTCCTTGGTAACCCTTTCGGCCTCTGTCTCTGGGACCCTAACTGAAGGGTCAGACCTGATTACTATCCTCTTTCTGATCACGTTGACGATATTTGCGACCACATTGCTCTGATCGACGAGTATCTCAGGTTTCTTCGTGTATACGGCTAACGTCGAGCCTTCATACTCTATTCTTGTCACTTCAGCTTCTTTCGGAACATGCTGAAGAATGTATTGGCTAATCTCGATCTTGTCTCCGCTAGAGTTCTGCACCACGACTTAAACTTCCTCAATCCGCCAAGAGCTGCTTCTTCTCCTTTTCTCCAAGCTCTCTGTAGCCTTTACTGTCTATCACAGCGATGTTGAAGCTGTCTCCGCTCGCCGAGTCACGTTTCATGGCAGCATTAACAGCCTTTACAATCACAGGCAGCATCTCCTTAACAGCAGCACCTTCCCGGTACTTGTCCTCCAGTATGCCATAAGCCACGGGAGACCCAGAGCCAGTGGAAACGCATTTTTCCTCAGTAAGACTTCCAAAAGGGTCTATCGAGAACACATGTGACCCAGTGTCATCTACACCGCCGACAAGGACCTGCGCCAGAAGAGCCCCTCTGACCGAGAACAGAAGGTTAGAAAGCAATCTTGCAGCAGAACTTACCGGTAAGGGTCTCCCGAGGTTTATCCTATAAAGACGAGCGTTCGTGGTCAGGATGTCGACTGCTTTCTGTGCATCCGCAACGCTTCCAGCGATCGTCATGGCCAGGTGTTCATCTATCTGATAGACTTTCTTTCCCTGCTTGTGAGCAACGTAGTATCCCATCGTGACACGGCTGTCCGAACCGAGGATTACTCCGTCTTCACAGACAACGCCTATCGTTGTTGTTCCTTTCAACGTCAACTGATCTATCACATCATTATTGTTTGCCATCTTAGCAGCCTCCAAAACCTAAGTGCATCGAAGATTACTTCACAAGGAAGTAGCACTCTCTAATCACGAGCAAGGCATTAATTAATATTACGCTTGAAAGTTTGAAGATGGTAACAATGCTGAAAAACACAGGGTGCTTCAAGTTTGACGGACAAAAAGCATTATTAAGGTTCAAACGTACATCGCTATGAATACAGCTCCCTTTGTTAGTCAAACAGTGATTGATGTGCACTTGAAACATCATCGGATGCAGCTTCCGAGAGAAGTAATTGTCGGCAACGGCGCAATTGAACATGTCGCCGAGATCTCAAAACGACTCGGTTTCACAGAATCTGCACTCATAATCGCAGGCTCAAAAACCTACGACATTGCAGGTAAGAAAGTGAAAGGACTTCTCGAACAGCAGTCCAAAATGAAGGTAGACACCTTTCTCGTTGAGACAGCCACGGCAAAAGATGTGAACACGGTCGTGGACAAGATAGGAGCGTTGAAACCTCAGATCGTCTTCGGCGTCGGAGGCGGCACCAAGATAGACGTAGCCAAGTGCAGCTCCGCACAACAAGAAGTCCCCTTCATAAGCGTCCCAACAACGGCATCCCATGACGGAATTGCCAGCCCCTTCTCTTCCATAAAGGGTTTCGAGAAGCCCTACTCCGTGGTGGCTCAAGCCCCACTGGCAATAATAGCAGACACGAGCATCATAATGCATTCTCCTTGGCGTTTCACAATAAGCGGCTGCGGAGACGTAATCGCAAAATTCACCTCAGTCAGAGACTGGCAACTGGCGCACGATGAAAAGGATGAATACTATGGCGGATATGCTGCCAGCCTGGCACTCATGAGCGCGAAACACGTCATGCAAAACGTAGAGTCTATGCAGAAAGAGAACGAAGAAGGCCTCCGTGTTCTGATGGAAGCTCTCATAAGCTGCGGCGTGTCCATGAGCATAGCCGGAAGCAGCCGCCCATGCAGCGGCGCTGAGCACTTGTTCAGCCACGCACTAGACAAGATCAAGCCCAACCATGCATTGCATGGAGAACAATGCGGGGTCGGGACCATAATGATGTCCTACCTGCACGGAGCCAACTGGAAACGAACAAGAGAGGTGCTCAAGAAGCTGGGAGCACCAACGAATGCCCAAGAACTCGGCTTTGAAAAAGACGATATTCTGCAAGCATTAGAGATGGCAGCGTCCATGCGCCCAGAGAGATATACGATCCTCAACAAACTGAGACTCAGCCTAGAAGCTTACGAGCATTTGGCTATTACAACAGAAGTTATCTGATTTCTCCGAAATCAGTCAGATATTCGGGGTCCTAGAGGCTTCAACGAAGCAGGTTCTAGAGTGGAGATCAGCAAGCTGAAGCATGAAAAACATGAAAAGAGGTAGTCTATGTTTTGGCTTGCGCTTCTTCAGTCTGCTTGGTTTCTTTTTCGGTCTTTGCAGCTTTCTCCTTTTTTGTTCCTTTTTCTTCTTCAGGTTTGCTTTCGGTTTTCTTGGGTTCAGCTTTGAACGTCTCAATGAAAGTGACAGCGGTAATGTCTTTGAAGAACCGTTGTATGTCCATGGCTATGCCCCTTTTTGCCAGCTGGATCCCCTCCACGTAATATGCTTCTTCAGGCATGTTTATGCTCACGGCTTTTGCTTTTGCTGTAAACTCGAATTTGGTTTGTTCTATGCCTGGAACCCTGCGGTGGATAAGGGCGGGTATCTTTTCTTCCGTTGTTTCGAGCTTCTTCTTGACTGTTGCGTCGTAGATGAGTGTCTTTCCAGCCAACGCTGGGTTGAAATCTAGCAGTACTCTGCCAGCGCCTACTGCTCGAATCGTGGCCGTTTTCCCGCCGAATTCGATGCGAGCTCCCAGCGTAGGGGTTATTTCTTTTGCAAGCAACTGTTTGAGTGGGACGCGCTTGACTTTTTCTGGGTCTCTATCCCCGAACGCCTTATCGGGCGATATCTCCACGACAGAGGGCTTGCCAACTTCCATGCCAGTAAGGCTCTCGTCTAAAGCCTTGATGACCCAACCTTCGCCTATTACGACCATTTTAGATTCGTAAGTGTCGCCTTCCTTGTAAAGATGCTCTTTCTTGGCAGTTTCCTCAGAAGTTGTGTCAAAAACCTCTCCACTCTCCTTAACCTTGCCAACATAATCAATAAGTACGAAGTCACCTTTCTGCAAACTCATAACGCATCATCTTTTCCAAGCATTTGCAGATTAAGTTTTGAACAACAATAAAAGCTTTCGCCGTCAGATGCATACCAAGATCCATCAGTCGCTAGCATTGATTCTGCAGTTTTCAGAGCCGGGCACGCGCAAAATCAAGACGTACCGTAGTTTCGGGTTCCGTTTGATTGACGGTTCTTATTTGGTCTAAACATCAGAAGCTTCGCAATCTCTCGCCAAATGATTGCGAGAAAAGCGAAAACGAAGATCAGTCCAAGCTGACTAGCGGTAAGTGTTGAGAGTCTGAGCGCTGAAGCTATTGAGGGTACGCTGACCGAAACAAGCAGGAACGAAAAAGCAAGAACCGCCCAGACGTCCATGACTTTGTTTGACAAGGGACCTAGAAGATAAAGCGGTTCACTTTCCGAACGCGAAACAAAGGCAAGGACCACATGGCCCATTATCCAACCTGAGAAGGCGAAAGTCTGTGTCTCAATCTCTGAGAGGTTCTGCCAACGTGCGTAGAAATATGAAAGCATCACAGCCGCGAAAAGACTGGCTGCAGAAATACCGATCTCAAGTATCATTCTTCGGTCAGGAAATCTCGCCTTTGGGCTTCTTGGCCTTCGACTGAAAACCGTTTTTTCCGCTGGTTCGGTGACAAATCCGGCAGAGGCAGCGAGATCCATGAAGAGTTCGAGGACGATTATCTGTATTGGAGCAAACGGCAACGGAATGCCTAGAGCTAGAGGCAACAGAAATATCGAGACTAGTGCAGCCTTAACAGAGAGATAGTATTTCAACCCTTTTCTGAGGTTGTCAAAGAACTTGCGGCCTTCAAAGACCGCTTGACCTATCGTCACAAAATTGTCGTCGGTCAACACAACATCTGCCGCTTCTCTGGCAGCATCCGTACCTTTCACGCCCATCGCAATGCCAACATCTGCTCCTCTGAGGGCCAGAGTGTCGTTAACTCCGTCACCGGTGACAGCAACGATTTCGCTGTTTGCATGCAGCGCCTTTACAAGCCTATACTTATGATCAGGCGTCGTTCTCGCAAAAACGCAGACTTCATTCACAGTCTTCTGCAATTCCTGATCAGAAAGCCTATCGAGCTCCTCACCGATCAGCACTCTTTCTGAAGGGATACCGACGCTTTCAGCGATGTATACAGCTGTCTGCGGATGATCACCAGTGACCATTATCATCCTAATTCCCGCCTTGTGAATGGCCTCTATGGTTTCTTTAACACCTCGACGCGGAGGATCCTCGATCGAAACCAACCCCACAAAGTCCCAATCTCTCTCCAATTCTGAGAAGGGCAAATCCGCTTCTTTAGCAGAGACCATCTTTTGCGCAACCGCAACCACTCTTCTTCCTTTCGAAGTTTCATCTCTAAGTTCTTCGTCAAGTGCACTATGGTTACCCTTCAGGGAGGCCAGAATTTCCTCCGGCGCCCCAACCGCCGAAAGCAACGACTCACCATTCTTGGCCCGCAAGACAGCCCTGGTTCTTCTGTTGCTCTCAAAACCGCGTTCCCGCAGGACCTTTCCGAAATCCATTTTGACTCCGGGTTCGGCGATTTTTTCCAGAATTGCCTTGTCAGTAGGGGACAGGGACATCTCGGTGAGGGCAGCGGCAGCTGCACCCAGTGTTCTCGCTTCTTCATTCTGGGGAAAAACGTTGGCGACTCGCATCCTGTTCTCAGTTATCGTCCCTGTCTTGTCAGTAACGATGACGGTCGCATCGCCTAGAACTTCTGCAGCTTTGAGCTTCTTGACAAGAAACCCCTTCTGCGAAAGTCTGTAGGAGCCCAATCCCAAGATCATCGTAATTATGATGGGCAGTTCTTCGGGAATGGCGGCGAAAGCAAGTGCAAGTCCAGTGAGGACCAGCTCAATGAGGTTCTGTGAACCGAAACGCAGGAAGCCTATGAAGGGTATGATTACGCTGAAGAAGACAGCGACCCAAGCAAGAGTTTTCGAGAGTGATTTCATCGCCAATTGCAGCGGTGTTCTCGGAGGCTTGATCGCTTGAGCAAGAGCAGAGATCTTGCCAAACCGGGTGTTCTTTCCAGTGGCGTATGCTTCTCCCTTTCCTTCCCCCGAAACGATCAGGGTTCCAGCGAAAACGTCGCTTCCAACTTTTTTTTCTTGGGGAAAAGATTCACCTGTCAAAACCGACTCGTCAACCTGTACGCTGAAGGCCGCATCAAGTCTGCAGTCGGCTGCGATTCGTGTGCCCTCTACAAGAACCAGAGTGTCGCCGGGCACTACTTTCTCGGTCTCGATCTCCATAATCATGCCGTCTCGAACAACTCGAGTCTTCGGAGCAGCCAGTTCAGAAAGCGCGGATATGGCCTTCTTGGCCCGATATTCGTTCCAGATTTCAACAGAAAACAAGGATGAAGATAATGGTAAAGATTGTCAGGGCATCCTGCAAACCTCCAAAGACCGTATAGACTACGCCAACGACAAGCAGTAGCAAAATCATCGGTTCAGTTACTTCTTCCCTGGCAATGGCGAGAAAACTTATCTTCTGAGGGGTAACAAACCGGTTTGGCCCGAACTGGTCAAGCCTTCTTTTAGCCTCAACCGTCGAAAGCCCAGCCGATCCCTCATCGGACCCTTCCATGTCTCCCACAAATCAGTTCCAGATTCTAAAAGCTTGTGCCTATGACAGCACGCAAAACTGAAACAGGGCGACACTTGACTCCGCAAGTGCGTAGGGCGACAGAAAATCGCTTAATCCGCTGCAAGAATCTAAGCGTACCCTCGTCTGCCCAGAGAAGCGCGCGCTTTATATGGCCTACCTCTACGTCAACAATCCTGAAGAAATCTTCACGCTAAGACCCCAAATCATCGAAGAAGTGTTCAAGCTCTGGGACAAAAAGAAACAGAACTGAACACACAAACCATCTAAAACCCAAAGAGGCACTGTCATCAAGATAACATAAAAGGCAGAGGAGATCTCATGACAAGCTCACGACCTGAACCGGAACAGTACAAGAATGCCCGCAGGAAGAAGAAGTGCCTGTATCATCCTGCGATGGAATGCCCAACGCCGAATGAGCCCTGCATCTTCGAAAGAAAGACTGCAGACTGAACAGACATGAAGCTTTGCAGTGCGGTGTTGAGGTCTATTTTGAACGGCTTGACAGTTCGGCCGCATAAACATATTCCGCGAAGGTGATATTCTCCTTCCTCGGGAAGCATTCGGCGATGTCGCCCACTTTCCTGTAGAGGTTCTTCATTATCTGGATTTCCAGCAGTCTGGCGCCGTCTCCGAAGATTTCTTCAAGAGCGTCTGAAAACTCGTCGACCTTTCTCGGGATATCATCCTTCCGAATTCCGAAAGTGTTCTCAAGACACATGTAGACGGCCTCTCTCACAGATGCACCAAAGGCGCAGAGCCCCTCGTCCACGGCTTGAACCAGAAGCTTACCGAAGCTCAAACTCTTCTCAGACGCTTCTTCAAACGTGAACGTCACCTCGCATACCGCACGGTTCTCCTCCGCTTCCACGAGCGAGGGCAAGCACATCCTGCTAATATACCAGTTCGTTGTGAAGGGTTTCTTCATCATGCTCACCAAGTGTATTTATGTTCAACTGTTTTCGTGTTTTACGCACATACATATCATATCGTACGTCTTAATAAAGCGCTTATTTCTGGCCTCGACATATGTCTAAAATCGATATGTCCCCCAACGAACCTGACACCATCAAACACAAAACATGCACGGCCAACGAGCCCATCAGACAGACACAATCAAGCCCCAAACAAACCTAACAAACCCACCTAATGGATGGCCAAAACCCCCGCTTCACAAAACCATTCTCCGAATCGGCCAAAAACAAGAACAGGCGCGCGCGTGCTGAGAGAATAGTTAAAAAAAATGACTAAACAAACGAGTCAAAGGAAAGTTGTTAACAGAAAAGGGCTAATCGCGCGCGCATAAAAGGATTCGAACGCTTCTCCTCACCAATCGTTGTCGTTAATCCGTGTCCTGGATAAACGATAAAATCATCAGACAAGTGTGCAAGCTTTGCCAGCGAGATCTTCATGTCAGCTTCTGAGCTATCAGGGAAATCCATTCTGCCAATTGAACCCTTAAACAACGTATCACCCGTAAAAACTTCCTTTTCTCCAACAAGTGATATACCTCCAAGCGAATGTCCAGGAGTGTGGACAATCTTGAGTGCTACATTTCCAAACTTCACTTGATCTCCATCTTGGAGGAGGACATCAGCAGGTGGAGAACCACCAAAGCCAAAAGCCTGAGCGATGCTCAAACCTGTTTCTCCGAGAAAATGTGCATCCTTCTCGTGCACCAAAATAGGCACGCTAAACTTCTCTTTGACAATCCCGTTTCCGCAAGTGTGATCTGGATGCCCATGCGTATTCACAATAAGCTTCAACTTCAAAAAAGCCTTATCAATAATCCCGAAAATCTCTTCAGCCTCAGAAGGTCTATCAAATGCCGGGTCAACGATTACCGCTTCTGCAGTTTCTTCACATGACACAACATAACAATTCGTGGAAACTTTGCCAACAGCAAACATCTGAACCTTCATGCTGGTCAACCAATCAAAGTTGCCTAGCCTCATATATTGATCAATCGATCTTCAACCAAGATACTATTCTGTCTGCCAATTGGCTCCTAACGTTTGTAAATGAGTGGTCTGTGTCAAAGATTTCTATTTGCACTTGCTTGGCTCCGTGCCCTTGCGCGCGCGCTTCGATGGTTAGTTCACTTTGGGCGTTCCTTCGTTTCTCCGCAACTAACTTCTCAAGGTCTAGTTCGTTGCTTTCCAACATAAATACGTGACCACGATTGTTGTTGTTCTTAAAATGACACTTTAAGTTAACCATTTTGAGTCACGAGAGGCCGACGCGACTCCATCCTGATATTTGACCTTTTTGATAATTTGCGATAAAATGAATCTTATTCACAATACGTACGAGTAGCTATTCACATGGATAAGTCTTGAGGATTCGCTACGTTTATCTATCAATGTCCATTATGTAATAGCCTGAACTAGCAAAGGGAGAAACACAGATGTCCAAGAGAATACCATCGAAGGACGAAGCTCTCGAAGCATTGGACTTCATCGTAAGCGTCCTCAAAGAACACGAAAAAGACTTGGACCGCCTCATCAACGAATTAGGCACGATCACAGAGAGACTGGGCGACACGGGTGAACTAAGCGGAAAAGTGGAAAAAGTAGAAGGCCGCCTCTCAACCTTACAGAGTGAAATAACAAACCTCATCACCTACCTCTCAAACCCACATGAAGCACAGGCAGTGCCACAATCACCACAGATGATGCAGGAAACGAGAACCGAAAACTTGCAACCCAGAGAAACACGCGGACCACCAGTAATCCTGCGCTGCAAACAATGGGAAGACTTCGAAAACCTGGCATCACAAGCTCAGACACTCTCCTTCATGTACCGCGAACCCGAAAAAACCTTCCAAGTCGACGCCGTCAAAGACAACCAAGTCATAACATACAGCGGCGAAATCCCAAAATACCCACCACTCCTCAAGTCATGGCTCTCCCAACGACTAAATGTCCCAGACAAAAAAATACTCGAAGGCATCCTCGCCATAGGCTAAAAATCATTTATCGTTTGTAAGATCCCCCTATTCAGCAATCCTTTTATATCTGCCATGTATCTTAAGTCTTAAGACGCAGTGGGCTACAAGGAGGGTCAAGGTTGAAGGCAAACCACAATCAGCCAAAAACGATTTTTCCGTTTTCGAAGCCTTCTCCTTTCTCCTCAATACGGAAATTGGCTGCGTGGTTGACCAATAAACAATGAAACCCTCCACCCACACCAAAAAACGAGGACCAAAAACCATGACCAAGAAGGGCCCCTTCCTCCAAAAAATCCACGAAGAAACCGACAAATTCCAGAAAACAATGGAAGAACTCCGCCTACTGAGAAACGTAGCCGAAGACCTCAAAAACTACAGAAGAATGATAAGACTCAAAAGATGGGACTGAACAAACAGAACCTGAGCACGCGCAAATCGGGTATTGCATGTTTCCTATGGCAAACACCATTGCGACAAACATTAATAGTCCAATTGTCCATGAAGATCCTATCCTGAACGGCAAAGGGACCAGCAGTTGGTAGAAGGTTACATTTACTATTCATCGATCACCCTGTTTATTCTGGGCATCGTAGCACTAGTCATGGCGGTGCTTTTCAGGCAGAGGTCCAAAGGGCTGAGCAGTCTTCCCAAAGACCTCTCGCCCACGGTTTTCAGTAGAACGTTCGTCGTGTTTGACCCCTACCCTGCTCAGAAGAAAGTCTGGCACAGGTTCCTATCGCTGCTTCCTTTCGTCTGTTTGATTGGTTCCTTGTTCGCGGTGATGGCCGTTTGGAGCATGCTGACGAACGGTCTACTGCTGAGCGTGTTTGTGATAATCATCGGATTGAACATCATCGTCATCCAAGAAGCACCCGACGTCTACACGACAGCCAAGACCTTCATCAAAGCCGTACAGAACAAGTCCAACCTCGCCAAAGGCGACCTCAGAGTCCTTAGGATCATCCAGAGACTGACTCCGAAGATACGCAACTACTACGTCGGACTGACAGTCTTCTTCATCGGCACCTCCATAGCCCTCCCGTACGCTTGGGAAGCACTGCCCGGCTTCTCAACATGGCTTGGCAACTCGGTAGCACAGGTCAGCGGAGTCAACGGAATGCTAGTCGCCCAAGCACTCACAATATTGTTGCTGCTCAGCATTGCAGCGCTCCAGCTCGTTGCCTTCAGGCTGAAAAACAGGATTTTCAAGATAAAGTAAAGATCTCCCGACTGTGAAGCGGTCCTCCTCTGCGGAGACTGCCAACGCAGAACAACTCGATTGCTACGGTAGCGTTAAAATATTAGTTTCCGAAATAGGTCAGAAGCTTGAAGGGGGCACACGTGCAGGGAATGCTCAGTTTTCCAGGAAAAGAAGAGACTCTCAAGTTCATCTCAGAAAACAACATAAGAATACTGGACCTTTGCCACATCCCTGAAGACGGCAGGCTCAGAACCCTAAGCTTTTCAGCCACCAGCAAAGAAAGAGTCGCTGAGATTCTCGACCTTGGCGAGAGAGCTGACGGCTCAAGCCTGTTCCAGTCGATCGCACCTGGAAAAAGTGACATTTATCTAAAGCCAAAAACTCAAAGAGCTTTCCTCAACCCTTTTGCAGCATTACCCACGCTGAACCTCATGTGCGACTACTTAGACCAGAACGGAGAACCACTTGACATTGCCCCAAGCAACGTTCTAAGAAAGGCCGAGGAAAACCTGCGGTCATCAAGAGGCATAGTCCTGAAAGCTCTTGCCGAACTCGAATTCTACATAATGGCTCCACAGCAGACGCCACTGATTTTCCCGGCCGAACCTGACAAGAACTATCATGCATCCTCTCCTTTCGCGCAATACGAAGAGGTTCGAAACAAGACTCTTGCCACACTCGATATGATGGGAATCCCGACAAAGTACGGGCACGGCGAAGTAGGATACATCGCAGGCAAGAACGCCACGCTCATGGAACAGCACGAAATAGAGTTGATCCCTCAGACTCTCTCGCAGATGGCTGAAGCGATTGCATCTGGCAAAATGGACGATCCGCAACGTCTGTTCACGCCACGGCGTCAGCGTCTCATTCATACCCAAGATCGATTTGGCCCACGCCGGAACAGGAATGCACGTACACTTGTGTGTTACAAGAAGAGGAAAAAACATCACATCAGACCCTGACAGAAACCTCAGCAAAGAAGCCTTCGCGATAATAGGCGGAATACTGAAACTCGCACCAAGCCTCTCAGCTTTCGGAAACCCCACACCAATATCGTATCTGCGCTTCGTCGCACACAAAGAATCACCGATGCACATTTGCTGGAGCGCCAGAAACCGTCTGGCTTTGATACGCATACCGCTCTGGTGGAACTTCAAAAAAGCATCGAACAGAGAAGACTGCAGAGAAACGTTCGAGTACAGGGCCCCAGACGCTTTCGCGAACGCTCATATGCTTCTAGCGGGCTTAGCAGTAGCAGCGGAATACGGGATAGACAATTCTGAAGAGACCGTCAAGATAGCCAAAGAACTGCATGTTGATGACGCGGCGGCAAATCTCGGAAGCTTCAAGAATTGCCCCGTTCCTGTGCAGAGTCTGCCGCGAACCTCAGAAGACAAAGACACTTCTACGAAGCCAACGGGACATTCCCCAGAAAACTGATCGACAACGTCCTGAGCAGATTGGAAGCTTACGGCGACAAGAACTTGTCCAAAGCGCTCTCAGCAAAACCAGAAATGTTCGAAACACTCGTAACACAGTACATGCACTACGGCTGATAGAGCAGAGAGCGAGAAACACTTATAGCCAATCCACAGCTAAGGTCTCAAGAAACACATCCACATGGGCGGGTAGATCAGCCTGGCATGATCGCCACGTTGGCATCGTGGAGGTCCCGGGTTCAAATCCCGGCCCGTCCACACCAAACATCCTTGTAGAAAATCGTGCAGTCTACCTTTGGACTCTGTACGATTCTGTAACATCCATTATGCCGCTTCTCGAGATGGCGTAGACCAAGTTCACGTCCTTGTTCCATTCGGTAGCATACATCGATTTTTCGTCAATCCTCTTTTCAGTCGGGTCGACGTGCAACCATGTGCCGCTGGTGAATATCTCGTTCCAAACGTGGTCACCTGCTGATTTCTTGGACGTGTCCTTCAATGTTGAGCAGTCTATGACCAGTCGGCATGTGTACGAGTTCACAAGTAATAGACCGTTGTACAGCAACGCGAATTCTCCGCATCTGCCCCTTCTCTGCAAAAGGATTTCTACTGGCATCTCGGCCCTCACTTTGGGCAACCGTCTCTTCGTATACTTAAAATGATGATGCTCCCATTCAAGCAGCTTCCTCCAGTTCAGTCCTTCGATCGGGTCATGAAGAACGGTCTTTGTATAGTTCAAGAACTCTCGAAGGTATGCAGGTTCGGCCATCTTGTCAAAGCGTTGTCTGTAGATGTTGACGATCTTTGGGTACACTAGTAGCTTTTCTTCCATTGAGATCAGGAAACTAGTGTTCGTTAATCGTTTTTGAGTGTTGCCGTCTTCAAATCCATATTCAGTCTACGTAACGAAACCGTGGAAAACGGAGAAAAGCATGTAGTTTCTGGGCTAGGAATGTTCGCCCAGCGCCCAGCTGAACTTTTTCCTAAGAGTCTTAGGGTAGAACTTGTCCAGTTGGAAGCCCGTTCTTGAAGCCCATCGCACGTACGCCATCGGGTCGATGTACGATTTGAGCGAGGTTCCAAGGTTGTATTCCTTGGTTTCTCTTGTCAGCCGCAGGTCGGCATTGGCTTTCTCGACCCTCTTGTGGTAGGTGTCTGTCTTCTTTCCTTCTTTCTCCTTTTCCTTCAGTGTTGCCTCAAGCTCTTTGAGCCTATTCTCTTTCTTGGCAAGTCTTGCCTCAAAGTTCGGCGGGACCTTGCGCTTGTGGTTTGCCACCTTCGCTGCGTCAAGGTTTGCCATCTTTGCACAGTACTGTTTCATGTAGTCAGGGTCTTCCTTCTTGACGTTACAGTTGTCAAGACTCTTCTTAACTATCTGCGTGCATCGCCAAGTTCTGAAAACCTTGGCTGTTAGGCCTTCCATCTTTTGTGAGAGGAAACGGGAGACTTTTCTGGAGTTTATGCCCTCAAAAAGATACTCGTTGCTCTGTTTTGAGAAGTCTTCGATGTTCTGAACCACAGTCGGTGGAGCAGAGACCTGCTTGACCCATCTAACGCAGTCCTTTCCCAAGAAGTCGAAGTTCAGGATGTTTCCATCGATCTTGATGTGTTCAGGCCTCAGGGTAATGGCTCCCACCGTGTCTGCTTCATCAGGGTCTTTTTCGTCGCCTACCCTGATGTTGACTCCGAGAATGAGCCAGCAGACGGTCGCGATCTTCCTTGTCTCTGAGTCCTTTGAGTTCAAGGCCTTCATGATGTGGGATTCTATCTTCGGAATCTCTTTGTCAAGGTGTTCAGCTTTCTTGAACTTTTCCCTTTCGTTCTCCTGCTTTAGAAAAGCAGAATCAGAGAACCAAACATACTTCATCTTGCCAGTAAGCTTGTCTTCCCACTTGGCAACGTACATCTTCTCAGGCTCCCAGACCACGTCTTTCCATTTTCCCGGCGGTCTAGGACTGTCGGGGGAGAGGTTGAGGATGACATCTTGCTCCGCTGGTCCTTGTTTCCATTTTCCCCGTCTCGGATGTTCTCCCCGGCCTGCGAAAACGCATGAAGGTTCTGCTGTCCAGTTTGCTATCTCCAGCTTCTTGTCGTCGACAAGGGCGTAGCCGTATTTCTCACGCATAGTTTCTCTCCGTACCTTTCTTTCTGCTGCAAGCTTTTTCTTCTCTTCTTTCGACATGATCAGTTTTTTCTCTTGCTCATCGAGTGTGCACCTGATTACTTCGCCGAAGTCGATTTCGGGGTCGTCTTTGAATTTTCCATCGACCAGCCACGCACTACTGTCGTTCCTCAGTCTGTTGAAATGGTCAGCTTTGAAGTTGTCTAAAGCCTCCAAGGAAGGATTCTCTGCCTTGAGCGTATCCAAGAAGTCTTCAAGGAAATTGATATAGTAAACCTTGTCAGGTGGAGAAAGGAGTGAAAGTTTCTTCCTCGCCCAAGCTGCGGCCATTTGCTCACTCATGGGGCTCAGCTTCAGGGTTTGGCCATGAATCTTGACTGATAAGCCCTTGTAGTCGTATGATGGGACATAAATGCCGTTGTGCTTGAGACTCTTCATGCAGTATTTCGTCTGATTTCCCTGCCTCTTGCTTTGTCGTCTTTGAGTGAACCTGTTTCGATGGGCTGCATCGAAATTCTCTCTTTCATTCGCCATGCTCCTTAAAAACTTGTCTTCTTTGCTGTCCGCTGTTCTTTGAAAGTTCTGTGCATGTCATCGACGGTCTCACGGTCAACGTAGCCTTTGTGGGGTCGAAACCCTCCTGCGAACCCCGCGGGTATGTGCAAGAGTTCGTGTATGATAGTCTTCTCCTTGTCTTCCTCGCTGAGCTTGTCATATCTTTCTGAAATCACTTCAATGACGTATGAAGTAGGAAGATGCAGAGTTTCCTGCCAAATCTTGCCGAAGCCATGAATTCTGGCTATTGTTCGTCTTGAAGCGGACCCTCGACTTCTCACGCAGTACACAAACTGGGGAACAACGTGATATAGGCCGAGGCTTTCGACGACTTCATCAGCCAGCTTCTTAACGTCTGGAGCCTGCGAGTACTCTATGGGCATTGGTTTCACCGTTGTCGTCGTTTCACAGTTGTTGCAGCCCTATTTTTCAGTCCGTACGGGTCTTCCATGCAGCGACGAGGAAAAGCCCTCTGGCAATCAGTGACATTCCGATGAGCGCGATTATGCCTGCCCAGAATTCAAACCACCTATCGTACGCGATATCAAGGCTCAGATTCCTGCTAGCCGTGTCAACTAAAAGTGTCTGAACAAGATAGGCTGCGCCAAACCAGAAAACCGCATTTCCAAGGCCTTCCGCTTTCCTGCGAGCCGTAGAACCGAAGATGAACCTCACTCCCAGCATGGCCACGAGGAAAACCGCCCACACCAAGCAGAATTGCTCAACGGTCTGATATATCAGTAGGTAGGCCCGTGGGTCCTTGGGAATAGGGAGAGAAACGTTCAAGTTAGGAGCGACTACTTTCAGCTCAAAACTCTCCGGGCGGGCAAAGTCGATGATTTTGCTGGGGAGGTCTGGGTTGAGGATGAATAGCGTGCCGACCAGGATTAGAAAGAATCCTATCGAGATGGCACTCAACAATCCTTCGTTGTGTCTATGATGGAACCTTCTGAAACCGCTGTTCAAATTATGTGCCTCGTTTAGCATATTCTATCTGTGTTGATATATAATATTTCTTGAATGCTTGTTTGAGCATATTTTAAATACTTAGTGTTCAGAATACACAGATTGAATATTTCAGGTGGAGTCTATGTCGTATTGTCCCAAATGTGGCAGCAAGATTGAAGAAGAGATGAGTTTTTGCCCGAAGTGCGGGGCTCCGTTGAAAGCGCAGCAAGCTACTGTAGAAGCGAGAACTACTTATCGTAAGGAAGAGAAATCGGAAAAGGGAGAGAAGAATGAGAAGACTGAGAAGCGTGAGAAGCACGAATACGGGTTTCTAGGCCCCCTCATTGGCGGGTTGGTCCTGATATTCATAGGCGCGGCATCCTATCTTGAAATAACGAAGGCGTATGACAGCAGGGTCATTTGGGCCTTCTTCTTTGTGCTCATCGGTGTGTTGATCATAATCGGCGCGATATACGGTTACACGATGGCGGCTAGAAGGCATCCCAAGACTTAGACGAGCCAGCCGAAGAATGTTTTGTACAGTTTATGCTCTAAATAGGGTCAACCTCTTTTCTCGGCCGATGACGCGGTAGTAGTCGTTGCCGGCTGACTCTATCAAGTCGCCGATAGCGTATCTTGGGAACATGCAGGTGGACACTATGAGTCTGCCCCATTCTCCTCGTCCGAGTTCGTGCAGCATCTTCGTTTCTTTGCCTGTCTGGACTTCTAACAGGTACGTGTCATAGTTCGGTGTGACGTAGGGCAGCTGGTCGAGTTGTTGTGCGAAAACTCCTTCGGTGGCGCTGTAGATTTCGATGGCAGGAACGTTGCCGTAGTATTTCTTGAGTATGGGCGCGTACTTGAATTGTATTTTTCTGACGCTGGTGCAGAACAGTCCGCGCAGGGTCCAGAGGTCTTTTGGTTTTTTTCCGTGTTTCTTTTTCATGTATCTTGCGAAGGATAGGATGACTGGGGTTACGCCCATCGTGGCTGTCACTTTTTCATCTTTTGCCTGTTGGTATGCGAGTTCGAACCTGGTTTCCCAGTCTCGGCGGCTCATTCCTGGACCTAGTTTATCTATTTCTTCTTGTCTGGGGGTTAGACTGACCTTGTCGAGTGCGGGGTTGAGTTTGGCGTAAGTGCCTGAGCTGTAGCCGTAGGTCATTGTTCTGCCGTTTGAAACTATCGTGTGTACGTTTGATGGGAAGTTGAGGTTGAGTATTCGGCCGTCGAGAAGGTCGTAGTCTTTGGTTCTCAGCACGTGGTTTATCAGGGCTCTTGCTCCGCACGTGAAGATCTGTTCCAGATGTGTCTTTGTGGCGGGTAGTACTTTTGCGGGGCCTGTGGAGCCGCGTGTCATTACCCAGCAGAGCAGCGGTTCAGGTAAGAGTGCTTGGTCGTTGCCCTTTTCCACTTCGAATAGGTACGGGTTGAGGGTTTTATACGTGAGGACTGGGAATTTTGCTCGAAAGTCCGTGATTGTTGAGATTTCGGCGGCGTGGTATGTTTTTCCGTAGAGGGTTTTTGAGTACAATCTTGTGAGTTTTGAGAGTACGTGTTCCTGTGAGATTTGAGGGTTTTCCAGGGATTTGTACCATGCGCCTATTATGGGTTGGAAGATCCCTTGGCTGTCTTCACTGTTTGGGAGCATGTTCGAGTCGCGTAGTGATTTGGGCTGTAGGGCTTATATGCTTCTTCTTTTGTGCTGGACGGTGCATGAAATCTAGTGTGGGGTTTAAGATAAGGAAAAAAAGTTTGGGAGAGTTATTGCTTCCAGAAGTCTTTGGCTACTAGTGCTACGTCGAACAGGTTGACGATGCCGTCCATGTTGACGTCAGCGATCGCGTTCCATCGCGCATCTCCGTCTTTCGTACCGAAGGCTGCGGCTATTATTGCTACGTCTTTCATGTCGACTTTTCCGTCGCCGTTGAGGTCGGTGCTCGGGCCTGTTGTTGACAGGATAGTTATCGGCTTGCTCATCGCATTGTTGGCCGGGTTTGTGTCGCCGGCCACGACTTCTATCATCGCGTTAATGGTGTGCTTGCCTGTAGAAGCGCTTGTTGTGTTCCATTCAAGAGTGAGAGTCTTGCTGCTGCCTGTTGCTAGGGACTCGACCTGTAACGTTCCGATGATTGAGGAGTCGAGCTCTATTTCAACTGGGAATGATTCGGTTATGGTGCCGTTGTTGAGGACCACGATCGTTATAGTTACGTTTTGGCCTTGCTTCGGGTGGTCGTTTGAGAGTGACAGGTCTGTCACTGCAAGGTCACGAACTGGCTGTGGTGGACTGAAGCTGTACGCAGCGGAGCCGACGCTTACGCCTGAAATGGTGTTGAGGTCGGGGTCTAGGATGAACGTGTTACCAGATGCTGGGTCTTCGACTGAAATTAGGCTTGACAGAGTTTCGCCGTTTTGGGGTGCGGCCATTATTTTGAATTCGATCCAGAACAGTGAGTTGCTCCCTGCGGGGACGCTGTCTGAGCCGACGAGTGACTCACCGTGCACCACGAAGCCGGTCGTGTTGTCGATTGTCGGTGTGACTGGTATTGTTCCGTGGCCAGTGAAGAACAGGCTTTTGCCCGTGCCCGTGTAGTCTGCGCGTACGGCGTTGATCTGGGATGCGTTGAAGTTTACTTTGACTTGCCATGTGTACGAGGGTCCTGTTGTGCTTACCCAAACTGTGACGTTGAACTTGTCGCCCACGCTGTTGTGGGCCGTGTCGAAGAACAGGTCTTCGGGGGTTACCCAGACTGCTGGCGCTGGTGGGGCTGCCGCTCTTATTGCTGGTATGACGCCCATGATTATTGCCGCAACTAGCATTATAGCAAATAGTCTCGTTATCATGTTTTTCACTTTTTACCTTCTCCTTTCTCATGAACGCATGCTCTTTAGCTTCGTCTACCGCTTTGTACAGTGACGATTAGCATGCGTGTTTCTCATTTCTTCTCCGAAATGACGTAGAATATTCTGAGGAAAGATGCTTTTATTGCTTATGGAATCTAATTCTATTTCCTGGCGCCTCTTGCACGTTTGAGCGAAAGAGTGCCATCTGTCAATATAGGCTGGCACCCGCCATGAGGATATGCATTCTGGACCAGTTACCTCCCACGTTGGTTCACTCTGGAAACAAAGGGCCAAATCAACGCCTCAAGTCTCTTCTTCCATGCGTAACATGCACATTGTCTTTATGTGCACCGTGACTGAGGCCTCAATTGACAACTCAAAAACATCTATTGACCAGCCAAATTGCATGTGGCTCGTTTGTACGAACTGGGCTCGCGCGCGTTTTTGGCTGTTTGGGGGGCTGTTTTCTGAAACGGGGTCTTGACAGTTCATTAGTGGCTTGTTTTGGCTGGTTTTTGGGGTGAAAGTGATGATGTTTTTTGGGGATGGTTGGGGGTCATCGGGTCTATTCGTATCTGGTTAGGTAGAGTGGTTTGCTTGCTTCTTTCTTGCGTTGGGCTTGGGAGAGCTTTCTGATGTTATGCTTTGCGGGGATTGTTTGGGTTACATTCTTGGTACTCAAATTCGTTCTCCAGTCTGGGTATTGTCTGCTGAGCGGATATTTGGTTTACGGAGTCTGAATCTGTATTTCAAAGATTCATTCAGCTTGACTCTTGCGCGTGAATTTGGTTTGGGGTTGAGTTGATGTCGTTGCAGCGTTTGTTGAGCATGTCTCAAGTTGGCAGATGACTGCAACAGGCTTATATGTCCTTTAGTGTGATGGCACAGCATGGCCAACTTTGGCCAACGGGGAGCGTTAGGATGATCAAGGATTTGTCAGCGTTCTACTCCAGGAACGCGTTGAACATGAAGCGTTCTGAGATTCGGGAGCTTCTCAAGATTACTCGCCAACCGGACATTATTTCCTTTGCAGGAGGGCTTCCGGCGTCTGAGACTTTTCCTGTGAAGGAATTGGAGGAGATCTCGTGTCAGTTGCTCAGGGAAAAAGGGGCTACGGCGCTGCAGTACGGGCCTACTGAGGGAGAGTCTGGCCTGCGGGAAGAGGTCGCTAAGTGGTTGTCGCGTGAGAAGACTTCGGTCAGGCCCGAGAACATCCTTGTTACATCGGGTTCGCAGCAGGGCTTGGACATTGTTTCCAAGGTGTTCCTGGACCCGAAGGACATAGTCGTGCTCGAGTTGCCGTCGTACATCGGCGGAATACAGTCTTTCACGGCTTACAGGGCCAGGATGATCGGTGTTCCTCAGGATGACGATGGGATGAGGATGGACCTTCTGGAGAAGACACTCACGAAGCTTGCGGCCAAGAGGAAGAAGCCCAAGTTCATCTACGTCGTGCCGGACTTCCAGAACCCCTCAGGGGTTACAATGTCGCTAGAAAGGCGGAAGCAGCTTCTGGAGCTGGTTTACAGGTTTGAAGTCCCAGTAGTTGAGGATAGCCCTTACCGGGACCTGCGGTTCGCGGGGCAGGCCGTTCCGGCCATTTTCAGCCTGGACAAGGACAGGCAGGTCATAGTACTGGGCACGTTCTCGAAACTTCTGTGCCCGGGGCTCAGGCTTGCGTGGATTATGGCTCCGGCCGAGTGGATGGACAGGATGGTCGTTGCCAAACAGAGCATGGACCTCTGCTGTCCAACTTACACGCAGCTGATGGTCGCTGAGTTCATGAAGCGCGGGCTGATGCCGAAGCAGGTCGAACGCATCCGTAAGCTTTACGCAAAAAAGCGTCAGGTTATGCTGGAAGCCCTGAGGAACCACATGCCCAAAGGTGTGGAATGGACTGAGCCGGAAGGTGGTCTGTTCCTTTGGGTGAAGCTGCCGAAGAGGATGAGTGCCAACGAGCTGTTTCCGAAGGCAATCGAGAACAAGGTTGTATATGTGATAGGTTCGGCCTTTCACTGCGACGGAAAAGGACAGAACACGATGAGACTGAACTTTTCATACCCAACCGAGGAGCAGATCAACAAAGGAATCGAAAGACTGGCCAAAATGATCAGGGAGAACATGTAGAAAGGACGCAAGACGCGCTTTCTGGACAAACAAAAGAAGGAAAGGAGATTTCATCGGCAACCAGTTCGTATCGTCACAGCCGGATATTCGCGCGCTAGAGTACCGGGTTCTAGCTGTGCGGTTCAACGACGTTAGAGTGTACGCGACAGAAATGTTGATGGGCGCGTGAAATGTGACAATTTGTTGAGCGGAAGTTTGCATTCGCTCGAGGTCTTTTGGAAGCGCACGCTTGTGTTATTGAGCGTTCTTTTCGGCATGTTTGTCATCCTTGGCCCATCCTACTTTTTTAAGCATTCGCTCTGCTGTTTTTGGCAGGTCCACCTTCAACAAGATGATTGTGATTGCTATGGTTGAAACTATTGATATGATCGCAAGGGCTACTTGGCTTATGTATCCGCTCAGGAGCTGTTCGCCGAATCCTCCTAGGAAAGCTCCGAGGACGGTTATGGTGAGTTTTCCGGCGAAATAGGATAGTGTGAATTTCAGAGGGCTGTATTTCATTAGGCCAAGCGGGACGATTATCGGGTCGTCGGGTATCGGGGTTGCCGCGGCGACAAATATTGCCAGGAAAGCCCATCGTCTTGTTTTTGCGGCTGCGGTGTCTAGTCGTTTTCTCCGCTGCTCGCCTACGTGTTTGCCGATGAAGAAGGAGACTATGTAGTGAACGAGTTTTGCCGATGTTGCTCCTAGAGCGACTATGAGGCCTATGCTTAACGGGTCGGCGTCGACGAGCACCGCTGCGTTGGAGGCTATGAGTAGGTTTGATGGCGATGCGAACGGGATCATGTTTATGCCAAAAGAAACCATGAGAAGGCTGAGGAGTTCTATCAGTAACGCCATCGTCACCATTGTCCTTTCGGTAGCGTATGTTATGCGTATATTTAGGCTTGAACCTTACGCGTTCACGTTGTCGGCAGAAAGGAGTCGAAAATCAGAGACGCATACAACTGCAATCGAAAAAGAGAGGTCTGTGAGAACCAGCAAACAGACGTCCGAGCACATGGTGATTGACAGGATAGGGTTGCAAATGGTCTAACGCTGGCTCGATAAGCTGTTGGATTTCGAAGATTTTCTCTCTTTCACTAGGTACCTACCTAGTTTCGCATATGCTCCAAATACGCGTTCAGAGCCTGCGACTGAGCGCAAATGACATTGCGCGTGCTCCGGACTTACAGGTCTCTTCGGACAATGTGGAACAGTTCATGTTCCAAGACCTCCATAAAGCCATGGTAGGGGCTTTCTCGAATCAATATGACGTAGTCAATGTCAGCAAACTCGTCAGAGTTGAACACACAGGCGTCGGTGCCGCCAGCTGAGAGAACCCTTCCCCATTCTTCCTTCTCTCTGCCTTCATCTTCTTTGCAATTTCTGGTTTGTATGACATACTCAAAATCTTCATCCTCAAGCTGGAACGCCTTCACTTTTGGGAATGGTTCGTTGGTAAGCGTTTTCCATATTGAGAAAAGTCGTTTCCTTGGAATCGTCCTTGCTTTGACTTTGACACCTTCAATCATGATCATATTGAGCACTCGGCGCCCCTGGAAGGAAAGTAACATCTTCAAGGAGTAAAATAGCCTTTTTGTGAGACGCGTTTTGCAGCGGTCTCATTGTCCTCAAGCCGTGAGAAAAAGCATTCTCGTTTGGAATGGAAGTTCGTGTCGGACACTTGATAAACGAGACAGAACACGCTGGAGTGGTTTAGCCGTTGCTTGTGCCTTTGCCGCTCTCTTGTTCTTCCACGCGACGAAGAATGCTAGTCGAGCCTTCTGTGAGATCTTCACCTTTTTGAGGTGAACTCTGCGCAGAATAGTCAACGGGCTTCCTGCTCGCTGTCTGGTTCGGTGTCAAACCCCAGCAATTCATTTCTTGGGCCTGTCCAACTCCGATCAAAGCAAGTGGCAAGATGGTCGCGCTTATCGCCAACAGGAAGATCTTCCATATCTTCAAGTTCTTCCATCCCTCCTATCGAATAGCCACTGAGAAAAGTCAGTCATATAAAGACTGTTGAAAAAGCCCACCGCACGCTTGGTCGGTTGGCAGGAGCAGAAAGTCGGGTCTCTTCCCTGCCAGAAACGTGGACTTGTTTCATAGTGTTTAGAACAGAGACTGGATTGCCTATTCTACTGGTTGTTTTCTCCGAAGCGACTGGCAACGATCGCCACGTCTTGCATGTCAATCTTGTCGTCAGCATTCAGGTCTGCGCGCGGGTCCCATGACGGGGTGTTGGAAGTTGACATGAAGCGTTTGGCAACGTAGCTCACGTCTCTCAAGTCTACTCTGCCGTCAGGAACACCCTGTGGCCCCGTGATATCCGCCGAGAGGGTTCCCTTGATTTCTATGCCATGCGTTCCTTGAGAAATCGTGAAATAGATGAACGAGTTGGTTTGGCTTTGCATGACGTTGCATTGCGTTGGTGTACCATCAGAGAAGACCATGAAAGCAGGGTTGAGGAGCTTCTTGGGCACGATCAAGAATACGAAGCCGCTTGGCGAGTTTTGTGACAGTGACAACTGGATGTGTTTTGTCGTCTCGTTGAAGACTAAGCTGCTGAGGGTGTTGTCGGAGAATACTGTTAGGTTAAGGTCTGCCTGTTGCGTGATGTTCAGCGTTGCGTATGCAGGTTCGGTTTCTGGTAGGGCAGTGCAGTTGGGTATGCTTGCGTCGTCTGAGAAGCCTTGGCTCTCGTACGTGCCCTTGTAGTCGTAGTCGACCACTTCGATCTCGTTAATCCACCCGACCCATTTGTAGCCTTCTTTGCATGGAGCAACTATCTTGTACGGGAACCCTGCGGGCAGTCCACCGTACAATGCCTCCGTCTCGGGCAGCGTAGTCCCGTTCACTTCTAAGGCTAAGAGGGTGGTCGGGTGCATCGCTTTGTCAAGTGTTAGGCTGCTGGAGAAACCGTCTGCGCCTCGAAAGACAACCTTCTTTGCGCCTGTTTGGACTCTTACTAAGTTGAGCAAATAGAACAGGGGCACGCCTGTCCAGTTGAACGGTGCTCCTGACGGAGCATAAACGCATTTGAGCAGAGCTATCTCAGAAACTTGAGGAAGATTTTCCACTTCTGCGTACGTCAAGTTCAGAGGATTGGAAACCAGACCTTCTACGACAAGATTGTTGGGAAGGATCTCTGTTTCTGAGGAATGGGAGACTGCTGGGAGCATTATGCCTAAGGCCAAGATCGATAGAAGTATGGCCATTCTGGTTATGATTTGCACAACTAAGCCCTTGACCGATATGACATACGTCATATATATGTCTTCTTGAATCAGAGAGGAGAATTTCCGCGCATGTATTGCGCGCAGAAGCACTGGTTGTTGCTGGCGGGTCAGCTTTCTGTGCGCTGCGCCGCGCATGCTAAGATGCTAATCTAACAACGTCTTCGTAGTTCTGCAGGAACTTGTCTTTGTATATCATGCCTGGTGGAATCGTTAAACTTGGGTTGACCTTGGTTCTTATGAGTCTGCATCCTTTCCTGATGTAGACAGCGTTGCCTATCACCGAAGTCGATTCAATGCAAGTAGGGTTTTCACGACTCGATTCTACGACAACTTTCCTGCCTAGAATGCTGTCTGACAAATTGGCGCAATCTCCAATCTTTGCAGCATCCATAATTGCTGAGCCTTTCACGTTGACATGTTCACCTAGTATGCAAAAATTGTCAATGCTTGAATCTGAAATCTTTGAATAATCACCTATTCTTGTGTGTCTGCCAATTAGAGCAGCACCATCAATGCACAACTTGTTTTCTTTATATTTTCTGACTATATCTTCCCGCCTTTTGACAGACTCTTCGCTGTATCCTTGAACCCAAATGTTTCTGTTCGGTAAAATTCTTTCTTCCAAGACTCTTATGTCCAACTTTCCATAGAGAAAGTCATGCATTGCCTTTAGATAGCTTTCTGGGCTCCCAACGTCGTACCACACTTTTAATTCGTATCCATAGACTGGAAATCCTTTATCCACCAGGTACGGAATGAAATCAAAACCGAAATCGAGTCTCCTCCTCTCCTCCGTTATCTTCTTTACTTCTTCGCTTTCAACTATCTTTCTGACTTCTGGTGAAAGCAGGTAGATGCCAGCGTTAGCAAAATTGCTTGGTGCTTTCTCCTCTGAAGGCTTCTCGACAAACCTCTTAATCCTCAGATCCTTGTCTAACTCGGCTATTCCATATTCTTCTACCTTTTTCACCCTCGTCAAGGCAATGGTCATCATTGCTCCTTTTTCTTCGTGCCTTTTGGTGAAGTCGTTCAGGTCGATGTTGAAGAGATTATCTCCTTGTACGACGAGGACCGGATCCTGAACATCATAGTATTCCGCGTTTAGCCTGTAAGAATCGGCGCTTCCCAAGTCGTCTAGGTTGGGTTGATGTCTGATGTGCACTCTCGGCTCGATCTTATACTTTGCTGAGAACCCAACTCCCTCTCCATATTGATCGAAAAGGTTCGAATAGTTGGTATAACCATATTCTCCGAAAATGAAGTTCCTCACGCCTTGTTCAGCCAAGGTTGCCATTGAGAATTCGATTAACGGCCTATTCAAGAACCTGACACAAGGCTTTGATATGTCGTGTGTCAGGGGCATTAACCTCTTAGCCTGGCCACCAATCGGAATAAAACATCTTAGTTTTTCTAGGTTCATAATCATAACCTAGGCCGAAACACGAATTTATGTTTATGTAACCTGCCCGCGCGCGCTGTGCGAAAATGAGCTGTGCTTGATTAGGCCTCGGTTATCCTATGGACATTATGGAGAACTTCAACTGTCTGACATGCTTGTTCGCCTTCAAACCGTCCATCAGGTCTTTTAGACGTTTTGAGGATCCTTTGACGACCATGACCTCCAAGCAACTTGCTCCATCCAGATGAGAATGCAGATAAGTAGTCATTATGTCCCCAAACTCGTGCTGCAACTGCGTCAGTCCTTCACCCTTGTCCCTCTTCTCATACAACGCCGTTATAGTGGCGACTATGCTTCCTTTTATGTTCTCGAGTTCTCTATATTCAGCTATGTACTTTCGAAGTGCTTGCCTGACGATTTCAGACCTGCTGGCATACCATTCTTCGCCTAGAATCCTGTCCAGCTGATTCAACAATTCGTCAGGTATCGACAAGCTAATGATTACCATTCGATTTCGCCTTACCCCGATAGTCAAGATACTGAAAACGTTTAAAGAACTCACTTGTCAAAAGACAGAAATACCCGTGACTAACCCCCAAGTCTAGCGTGCGTGCCACCCCGCTGTTTTTTTGCCAACCACGACGAAAAGGAAAATCGCGAGGCCGACGACGACTATCGTGGCCCCCGGAGCCGTGTCAAGTACAATACACAAAAGCAGGCCTAGAACAACGGTCAGAAGGCCGAAGATGGGAGAGAGGATCACAGTCTGCTTGAATGATCGGCTCACTTGAAGGCTGGTGAGGGCGGGAAGCACGAGCAAAGCAGAGATCAGCAGTACCCCAACAATCGGTATTGCAGCCATGACTACCACTCCTGCAAGGGCGCTCACCAAGTAATCGAAGAACCAAGTCCTCACACCAGCGGCTTTGGCTTGAGTCTCGTCGAAAGTGACTAAAACGAGCTCCTTATAGAATGCGAAGACGATGGCCAAAGTGGCGATGAGCACGGCCAAGGCGATGTATATCTGCTCGTAGTTGACCAAGATGATGCTCCCGAAAAGCAGGCTCTCCAAGTTGACACCGAAGCCCCTGGCCAAGCTGAGGAGCATGCCCCCGGCGGCCAAGCCCAACTGAAGAAACAAGGCTACGGCTGCGTCTCCAGATATTCTGGCCGAACGGATTGCTTTCGTTATTCCCATGGAGCCCAATATCACGACGATGGATGCCACCCAATTGACCAATTGTTGTATCCCGAGGAAATAGCCGAGAGCCAAGCCTCCGAACGCTGTATGCCCAAGGCCGTCACCGATCAGTGAAACCCTTTTCAGCACGATGAAAATGCTGAGGATGGAACTCAGGATCGCCAATATGATTCCTGCGATGAAGGCTCGCTGGATGAAGGCTTGCCCCAGCATGCGAAGCAGAGAGTCAAGGATGGTCATGATGCATCATCTCCACTGGGTAATCATACATTTTTGGCAGCACCGAATCAGCGGAGAACTCGGACTTCTGACCACAGAAGAACAGCGACCTGTTGATGCAGACGACCCTGTTGGCGAGCTTAGTGACCACCCCGATGTCATGAGAGGACAGAATCATGGTTATTCGCATCTCCTTGTTCAGACGTTCCAGCATCTCATAGAATTCTGCTTTCGAAACCGCATCTACTCCGCTCGTCGGCTCGTCCAGCAAGAGCAACTTCGGTTCTGCAACAATCGCCTTGGCCACGAAGACTCGCTGCGACTGCCCGCCCGAGAGCTGTCCAATCTTTCTGTCTTTCAGCTCATATATCCCGAAAAGCTTCAGCACTTCCACGACTTTCTGCCTGTCTCTTGTGCCAAGCCTGCGCAAAAGGCCTGTCCGTGCGGTTCTCCCAAGCATGACAGTCTCAAACACGGTGAAGGGAAAGTTGGGGTCCTGCGCCTGCGCCTTCTGGGGAACATAACCAACGTACTTGAGGTTCTTTGCCAAGACTCCGTTGCCGAACAGCTTGACCGAGCCAGATGTGGGCTTTATCAACCCCAGAATGACGCTAAGGAGCGTGGATTTTCCAGCTCCGTTGGGACCGATCAAGCCGATCAGGTCTTGGTCGTTGACATCAAGTGTGATATTGTCGAGAGCTAGTACTCCGTTGCCGTATCTGACGCTGATGTCGCGAAGTTCGATGATCGGGCTAGTTTTATCCAACTGTGTTCAACGCCAAGACTATGTTTGTAAGATCTTCCTGCATCAGGATAAGGTAAGTCTTTCCAGCGACTTGATCCTGCTCTGTTAGACCTTCGATCGGGTTCATCAGTATCAACGTGGCGTTGGTCTCGCTGCTGATGGCCTGCGAGATAGCCGGGCTCTCGAGTGACTCGTAGCCAACATAGCGGAGGTGGTATTGGTGTATGGCATCGATGACTTTTTGGATGTCGCCCGTAGTGGGTTCCTCTTGAAAGGGGCCTGCGATGGGTATCTGCGTCAGGTTGTACTCTTTCGCGAAGTAGGCAAAGGCCTCGTGGAAGGTAACGAAGAATCTTGTCTTCACGTCTGCCGTGGCGTTGACGATTTGAGAATTCAGGTAGTCGAGCTTTGCTTCGTAGTCCCGGGCATTTGCAGTGAAGTATTGTTGATCTGCTGGGTCAGCTCTGATCAAGCCCTGGAGGATGTTGTTCACTTGCCGCTTTGCAAGGACGGGGTCGAGCCAAATGTGTGAATCTACGGTCCTGTTTTCCTTTTGGAACTGCGGTGGCACGGGCAGCAACGTTATGCCCTGGCTTGTGTCCACAACGACCAGCTTAGGATTGTTCGCCGCGCTCACTACCTGCGGGATCCAGGGGTTCAAGCCCCGCGCCGTTGTAAATGAGGAGGTCCGCACCTGTCACCTGCAGTATAGATGAGGGCGCCGTGTCAAAACCATGAGCATCAATAGTTTCGGGCACGAGAAGGTTCAGGCTTACTTTGTCTCCTCCGACGTT
>CAVYNL010000031.1:0-47165 GCA_963769845.1 Candidatus Bathyarchaeota archaeon
AAGTGCTATCGATAAACCCACTATCTAAATGAACATTGTTAATTTCCACACAACATTACAGAAAAAGAGGGAAGAAAGGTTAGGACTCTTTATCGTAGCCTACCGCGCGCCTCAGCCCAGTCCCGAGGGACTGGAGGTCTGATACTTGTTCCCGATCCAAACGTTGCCAGTACCTGTCATGTCCCAGTAGAGGTCGAACTGACCGCTATTCTTCACGATGTTTCCTGCCACGAGGTTGTTGCTCGATCCATCGGTGAGCGCGATGCCCCACTGCGCACTGTTCTTGATCACATTGGCCGTCACAGTGTGCCGTCGGCGTGGTCCACCCACACGCCCACATAGCTCCCAGTAATGGTATTACCACTGACCACCGCCTTCAGGTGCTTTTGGTGTTGTAGTCATACAAGAGACATGGCTCCCCTGGCTGACCTGAAGAATCTGGTTGTCCGTGATGTACACCGTAGATGGCGTAGTGCCGGACACGAAGGTGTCCTGTCCAGCCACTATACCCCCGAAATCTATCACGTTCGAATTCGGTTCCCGCAGACAATTATCTTGCTGTTGTACGCGTCATAGAAGCCCGTCGACCCGTAGGAGTTGGTGATCGTGTTGTAGCAGACCGTGACCTTTGCGTTGACAAGCTCGCCAAACCAGGCCCAGATTCTTCGGAATTGAACACACTGTTGGTCACCGAAAAAGTGCCGGAAATCGGAATCATTTGCGCCAGGGCGTTGGTCCACCCCTCCGGCAGCAATTGACCCAGTAGATGATCCCGTTCCACATGTTGAACGTGCTTGGTCCCACGGCGTCCCCTGACGCTCCGAGCACCGTCACGTGGTCAATCGTGGCAGAGGCTTGCTTCTGGCCGGTAATACGATCGCTGCGTAGAGCGAAGTATAGGGTGTGCCCAGCAGGTCCCAGCCCATGGTCGGCGCTGTATATGGATCGGTGAGCGTCATCCCGAAGATGCGGACGATCCGCCACGAAGGTCGATAGGTTCGGCCAAGGATTCTGCGGCCCAGACAGTCCCGCCCAAAACGGGATTGTGTTAGTGTTGTATTCGGCCGCGGGAGACGGCAAGTTCGGAAGCGCTTGGATGGTGGTCCATTGCTGACCCATCCCGACGAAGCTGCCTTGGAACCCGTACACGGTAATTGCGCTGTGTAGTAGGTTCCCTTCCAACTGGACCGTGCATCCTGGACCGTGCGCCACGGCGGCGTCGAACGCGGCTTGGATGTTCGCGGTGTCGTCATGCCCGTTCGTCGGCCAGACAGTGTAGGTTCGCGTGCGTTTGGTGAAGGATTAGCGTTTACTTTTGGTGCAAGTAGCCCAAACATTGACAAGCACAAAATGCCTATAATCACTAGTCCTAGCATTCTATTCATTTTTTCTTTTCTCCCTTAATCAGGTGAATTTATAGTCGTAGCAGAAAAAATAGGTAGTCATTTTTGCAGGGATAAACAAGCAAAAAAAGGACTGGAAGGCGAAAAGCCAAATTCATTGAAGCCCTGGTTAAGAATTAACAGCGCAAATCATGAAAAGCGAACAACGAATCTCAAAACTGCCAAATTTTCGATCATTGAAGGCTAGATTGACCTTCTTGTTTTTTACTTGTTTTTCATTATGTGCTGGTCTACGTATCGTTTGACTGTTTCTTTCTCATAGTAGATTCGCATCTTCATGATTTTGCCGCCGCGGCCCCGTTCTCCCGGAAAGACTCTTCTTCAACCAGCCCTCGCCTCTCCAGTTCAGATATGGCTGGCCCTCGACCACCTCGTGCCGCATACACGCTCGACCTTGATACTTTTTCGCTCTTTATGATGCCCATCAGGGTTCTCCACCCAGATTTTTCCAGTGATATTCGTCGCTTCATGTAATCTTCTACAAAAGAGCCTATCAAATATTCGAATATTCTCTTGGCATCTTTGGCTGTAAACTCAAATGTGAATCTCGGATGAACAGTTACGCGAACTTGTTCGGGTTTACACGTTTTGAATCTTCCCACATCGTCGACAAAAACTACCTTGGGACTTAGGCTAGTGGTGCCTGGTCGACTGATTGCATGCTGAACTTAATCGATTCAATTTTGAGGGGTTCAAGCTTCTTCCCTTTCAGGTCTATCGAGTTGTTTTCTATGCTTAACTGCGAAGGCAAGACGGTCGCTTTCAAACACCGTGGTATTAATTCGTTAACTCTAACAAGCAAGGCTGGGTTTTTGCCAACATTAGCGAGGTCAATTCGAACATCGAGTTCTTCCCCGACTGTTGCTTCCTCCGGAGCCGTGAGATACGCTTCGATATCAGCGTGCTCAAACCTCTCCAACCCAACCGCGCTCTCATAAGTTGGACTTGGGGTCGAGAAGGCCGTAGTTGTAGAAACAATCGTTGGTGCGCTCAACACTTCGTCAAGAGACAAGGCCAACTCCCGCTCCTCCTTCACCTTTTCAAGCAGTCTGAGCACCTGCTCCCTTTTTGCAGCATGTTCTGCTTTCGCAAACGAGCCAGCTGACATTTGCAAAACCTTTTCTGCAACGGCACAGAGCTTGGCTTTTTTTCCAGGGTCGGTTTCTTTTTCAGCATTGCCCATGTATACATAGGCGTCGAAGAGTAGTTTGGTAGCTTTAGCGTATTCCGAAGCAGTTTGCAAGTCTGCTTTGATATAGTAGTTGGAGGCGCCTGCGAGATGCTGTACGGCTACGGCATGCAATGCTTGGTCTCTCGTGTCGGCGAACTTTGTTCCCACTTCAAGTGCTTTACAGAATCGACTGTGCCCCACCACCAGCATCTTTGTTCTCTCGTTTGCACAGAAGTCCTTGGCTTTTTCGAAAAGCTCGGATGCCTCAGCATACAGTGGGGGTGAAGCTTCAGCTTCGGCTAGGGTCATTTTCTGCCAAGCCCGAGAAAGCGTTGTAATGAATTTCATCTCTCTTTGTTCTTGTTCTGACTCTAACGTTTGACCTATTTTCTCGAATTGTTCCACTGCTGAGCCGTATTTTTCAGAGCTGGAGTAGTGATCGCCTTTCTTGTCAAGGACTTTTGCCTCTTCGATTGCGATTCTGGCTAAGCAGTATTCATGCCTCATGTCTGAGGCTTTGACCATATTGGTTGCCATTTCCTTCTCGTCGGCATCTTCAATCTTGCTAAACCCATTTTGGATAGACTTCTTGGTTTCGTCAAAAAGTTTAGCGGCTTGCTTGAAGACTTGTATGGCCTCTTCACACTGTTCCTTTCTGCTCAAGTCTTCCGCGTATTCGACGCTGGCCCAGGCGCAATAGTTTGGAGCGAGATAACTCCATTTTTTGAGCGATCTGTGCAAGTTAGCAGCTTTCTCGAAGTGTTCCTTTGCCAAGCCATACTCTTGTCTTTCGTGATGATGCCTTGCCTTCTCGATTTCACTCCAAGCCTGCATGTAAGACGCATGATCTTGGTAGAGGCTTTTGAGCTGCGGGATTTTTTCTACCGCATCCTTGTAACTGTTACAGGCAAGAGCAAAGCTTTCAGCAGCTTCCAAATGCTCACCCAACACGTCGCAAGTTGTGGCGGCTTTCCACCGACACTCTGCAACCCGACTTCTCAAATTGATTTTCTGATACGATTCAACCGCCTCATCGAAGACTTTCACAGCTCTCCTCAAAACCTCTCTGTCGTTGGTAATCTCGTAAAGACGGCCAAGCCTAGACGCCTTGCCTATATTGGAGTAAGCCTAATTGAGTGTGAAACGGGGACGCGCTCTCGCTGAGCAACGCTACTTCCGTGGTGCAAAATCTCAACGCATTTTCCAAGTCAAGTACCGCTTCTTGGACCATGTTCTTCTCCTCTGGAGCGTCTTTTGCCAACTCTGCAAGTCTATATTTGAATTGAGCCAGTCCTGCTTGCATCCAGCCGCGATTCCAGTAGTTGAAGGGCTGGATTTGTTCCGTCATTCTGACGGCTTCTTCCCTGTGTTTCATTGCCTCCTGCAGAATTGCCTTTTTCTTCTCTGTCCTCTTTTCAAGGTCAACCATGGGATCTAACGTAAGGCTGGATACGTGATGCCCGTAAATTATGGCTTCGATGTATCCAGAAGACTCTGCTCGTTTCAGTCCCTCTCTTGCAGCTGCTATTGCCTTTTCGCGCAAGGCTTGCTTTTTCTTCACATCTGTTTCATGGCGGGCCAAGAAAGTGAAATGCTCAGCGTCAACGGCTTCGACCCACCAATAGTCCGTCCGTGGACTGATGAAGGAGATTGGGAGATAATGTCGCTTCGCATCTTCAGCGTATTGCAAGGCTGTCTCAGTAAGGCGCTGATGTTCATCAGGGTCTTCCGTTATATATCTCTTCCAGGCAGTATGGTATGCTAACCAATCCAGCGCACAGCCGATATTGAATTTATCCTTTGTTTTCTTGCCTTGCTCCAGGGCTTCTCCAAGGCTCTTTAGGGCTTCATCGGTAGCCGCACCTCCCCATAAGATTTCTTGAGGCCCAAAAATAGGCCAAGTCAATTCACTCAAGGCT
Source organism: Candidatus Bathyarchaeota archaeon (assembly GCA_963769845.1). Lineage (GTDB taxonomy): Archaea > Thermoproteota > Bathyarchaeia > Bathyarchaeales > Bathycorpusculaceae > JBGQMW01. The sequence continues at coordinate 4,494 of CAVYNL010000031.1, forward strand.
ACATTTTCAGATATCTCCTTGGCCCGCGCCCAGTAGTCACGAGCTTTCTGACATCCTGTTTCCTTCTCTTCAGCGTCCAAGAAACTGTAAGCGAACACTCCCAGACAGAAGGCTGTTCTTGCATAGGCTCTTGCAAGTTCACAGGGGCATTCAATTGAGGAAAGAAACTTTATTGTTTGCTCTCCATATTCCACCGCTTCTCTAAATCAATTTATCTCGGGCTTGAAAATTCCATTCGAGATCGAATCCAAGAGCAATACTGCTTGAAAGTTGGTTGTAAGTTCTCCCATATTGAGAGGCCTCTCCAGCCTCTCCGAAAACCTTCAGAGACTCCTTAGTCAGACTCCAAGACTCGTTGAGCACCCTCTTCTTCTCAGGCACTTCAGACGCAAGCCAATAACCCAAGTACGCGATCATGGCGTCGCAACGAAGTATTCTCCCCTTCTTTGTTGGTTCATTCAGTTTTTTAATGAGTTCCTTCGCCTTCTCATAATTCAGAATAGCCTGGCGCAATCTTTGCCTAAACTCGTCCTTGCTTTCAGCTTGAAACGCAAAACGGTAGAATGCATATCCCAACCTCTCATGAATTTCTCCCCTCTTCGAGAAATCATGTTGGGGCAGCAGATTCAAGGCTTTCTCATATGATTCGGCAGCTCCAGACCAATCATATTCCTTCTCTGACTGTTCTGCCTGATGCAGAATCTCCTCTCAAGCTTAAAGCCCCGGACATACCCAGAAGACCACAATGTTGTTATCTGCCTGCACTTCAAAAGGGTTTTCATAGCACAGTCTGTTCAGCGTTTTCACCAGAACGCGCTCCGCTCGCATTACTAAAGAGACGCTCCAAGCGATTGCATGGTTCTTGGTTCATCCTTGAGTTGGGGCGCGTAATTTCAAAGGCCGCCTTCTTAAAGTTTCTCCCTATCTTTCCAAGCAATTTAAAATGGCTTTCCATTGGCTCTGGCGTATCGATCGATAGCGCGCGCTAGAGGGTGAATACCAACTTGGTCTCGCAAAAGCGATTGCATCTTCTGAACTGGAACTTCGATTTCCTGATGTTAAGGACTTGGTAAGGAAACTTTTCGGAGAGAAGAAGACTGAGGACCTTCAGTTTGTCGGCAAGATTCAAACAATTCTGAAAAAGATGGAGAAAAGTGGCATATCAAGATCCTACCGAAAGAAAAGCCATGGGAGCTTCAAAGGTACGCTTATGTTCTTTCAAGTTTCATGATGTGGAAAAAAATCAGATTGCTCTGGCCACTAAGGCTGAAATCGAGAAAACACGAGGGTTAATCCATTCTCAGTCCAGCAAAGCCAACGAAGCTGTAGCGCGGCCCAAACATACCATCAACATCAACGCAGGGATTCTGCTTTTGATATTTGTCACTGTGGTCTCTTACTCAGCAATTATATGGACTCTCACTCTGTCTACAGTTGACTTGGTGGTTTTTGCGTCCGCATTTTGCGCAGCAATCACATGTTCGATACTCCTAGGCATCTTAATCTCAAGAAGAAAGTGACTTGCTAGAGCCATTTTTCCGCGCACTCATCATTCAAACACTTCTAGAACGGTACTAGTTCTTTCGTATTTGTCAAGAATACTTTTCTCAATTTGCTCCTTGAGATATGGTTCCATTCTTTACCGCTTCTGTTATGGTAGAATACAAAACAGTAGTCCCAGTCGCCAGTCATGTAGCCGAATGATGCTTTTGCGAGGGCAGTCCTTAACCGTGAGCCACTGCGTCCTTGAGTTGGAGTCCCTGAATGGTCCAATTCTATCAGGTATCAGCTTCGGTCTCGTTACTGCAATGTCTGGAAAAATACCCATACCACCGAAGAGAGCATAAGGACTCTTCTTACCTTCAAATCCGCCCAAGAACAATTCAAGCGGAACATGTTCACCTTCGACGTAGGCTGATCTCTCAACATCCTCTTCGGGAAAAGCTCTGCTCGAAAAACCTTTTTTACAACATTGCCCACTTTGGATTTTGCAACAGTGTCCCAGTCCTTCTTTCTGAACTCAATGTCCTTCTCAATTGAGTCGAAAACTCTTTCACTTTTCAGGTTAGCGACAAGATTGGAAATGAATTCCTCAATCTTAGGTTCCATTAGCATTCATCGACGCCTCTATGATGAGAAGCCAACGTAGCGGTATTAGGCTTTTGAGGTTCCGCATGCTCTTTTGTGGAATACTGCAAAAGGTGCGCGCGTTAGGAAGTATGATGGCGAGGCTAGCGCGCGTTTAATAGGAGTGCTATGAAGGCAAAAGTTCGTTGCAGATGCGGTAGTGTGTTAGGAACGTTCGTCCTTTTTCCGTCATGCTTACCCTGGTGCGCTTTCTCCCTACTTGCTCAAATTCTATCAGGCCATTCTGTACAAGGTTCTTGCCGTGTGAGTAGTTGATGCCTACTCTGCCGAACAGTCGAGTTGGCGCGGTGTTCGGTGCCTTAGCAATTTCTTCCAGGAGCGCACCTGCCAAGTCTTTCTTGCCACGTGACATAACAATAGCATATTGAATCACGGCGCATATTAGCATTGTTGACTTTGATTAAGTATCGGCGTACAATAACCTTCTTTTTGGAGATTAGCTTCACTATTAGGTCAGTTATTCATTTGGCCGCCTCTGAGTGGCGCTAGAGCTGACTGTTTTGCACAGAAGAAGCCAAGACCAGTTGAGGAAACGGCAGATTCGCAGATTGATACTCATTGCCAGTTTTCATGATAATGTTAGGTGCGAGACCGTTTCGAAGATGTCTCGAGCTGACGTTCTCGGCCTGCTAAATGGGCCTGTTCAAGTAAGCAATGTGCCAGACGTGGAGAAGGGCGAGGTCTTGGTTGATTCTCGTGGCCAGGGAAGTTTTCAGCGTTGAAAAAACTGGGGGGCGGGTCAATTTTGGCAGGTAAGACAGCTCGCAAAATTGTGGTAGCCCGTCGTTTTTTTCAGTTGCGAAGGGCTGTGAAGGTTGACAAAGAATTGCTCTAGTTTCGTTTTCCACATAAAATAGGACGTAAACTCCCAGCAACATTATTGCTCCAGCTATCAATTGTATGAAAGAGAATGGCCCGCGGGCGCATAGATGGCCTAACAGCTTGTGGCAACAAACCATGTAGAAGGCGGAAGTTTGAAAGAAAAGTTATATTTCATCAGTTTAGAAAACGCTCCTAGAATAAGTGCGCGCGATGAAGTCTCAGAATTTCTAACCCAACACGCTCTCCAGAAAGATATTTGCTACCGCGCATAGTAACTTGTCGCACATTACAATTCTTTCAACATAGGCAGACGGGAGTCCAAAAATAATAGCTGTTACAGAACCTTCGTAGAAAAGATTTTTTTGACGGTTTGTTACGGTCGGCGCGCGGCAAATCTTCAACGCACACTAGACACGTGAAACAGATTTAAAGCATGGTTGCCAAGTCTGTCCTGTGTTCAAAGGTACTTATTATAAAGACAAGCTTTCTGCTAACAAATTGCTCAAGTGTTATGAAATAGCGGCTCCTAGAATAAAACAGTATCTTGATGCGGAAATTCGATTCGTCATTTCCAATATTCGTGGTGCAGGTTTGGCTCTTGAACTTGGATGGGTTATGGAAGAGTTTTGAAAGCCGTGTCTCCCTTCGTTTCAATCATTGTTGGTAATGATATTTCACGGGCAAGTCTGGAGCTTGCGAAATCGTACATGAAGCCCTACAATACCTACAGAATAGTTCAGATGGATGCGTCTAACATGGCGTTCCCTCGTGTGTTTTTAACGCTGTGTTTTGCATCCAGAATGGCATCTCTGCATTTGGCGTGGACGAAAAGCGCCTTATCGCGGAATCCATAAGAGTGACAAGAAACGAAGGGTTGATTCTTTTTTCCAGCTACTCGGCCAAGATATGGCGAGAACGCCTTAACTGGTTTAGAATCAGTCTCAGATAGGTCTCCTGGGAGAAATAGACGAGGAGAAGACGCACGATGGAACTATTGTGTGCAAAGACGGGTTTAGAGCGATCACGGTCAGCGGTAGCCAGTTCGTTGAGTTATTCGACATGTTTGGATTGAATGCGTCCATCATTGAAGTAGACAGTTCCAGCACTTTTTGCAAAGTCATCAAGCAGAAAAATGCTGTTTGACCAGTCCAATGGTGACATACAAGCGCGCGCTTTTTGATGCGCTCAGTGCGACGCAGTTAAATATTCAGAAACCCTCGTTATATGATGTGGAAGTGACGAAGCGTTGCATTGGCGAGTTTTCCTACTGATAATGGCGCTGGCATCCTTGTTTCTTGCACAACCCAGTCAGGTTCCGAATAAATCAGTTTCAGGCGCAGGTCTGACCACAACCGAGTCTCAGATAATGGAATTGGTGAACGGAACTGAAGTCTATAACTATGACTTGGAGCTTGAGCAGATTGCCTACAATCACACACTGTCGGACTATTCTTTCAGGGCGGCCGGCTCGAGCGGAGCCAACGCCACGGCAGACTGGCTTCTGGAACAGTTTGCCGTGCTCGGCCTTGAGGCGCACAAAGAACCTTTTCAGTTCACCACTTGGGACGTGCCAGCAAGCCTTCTCTGATCATTGACGATGACGGTGACCTCAAACACGACCGTGGACCAGTCGGAAATCGCTCCCTTTCAGTGCGAACACTACAGTTGGCCGACTTCGCCCGGCGGCGTGTTCGCAGACCTTGTCATCTTGCCACTGCCGGCGGCTGCAAGCTACTCCGAAATAGGTGCAAGACCGATCGACATGACTGAATGGAACTCCATCAACACGACGGGCAAAATTCTCTTGATCGGGCAGAGAAATCAGGTGGGACAATTCTTGGCAAACGACGTACAGGAACAAGTTGGCCGCACAACCGCCGGCAGCGGTCGTCTACACTTGGTGGTACGATTTCATGTCGTTTGAACCAGACTTCTTCTCTTCAGCAGGCGGACGTCCGCATGCAGCCCAGTGGGGACCGTACTATTGGAACCTGCACATCCCCGTCGGCTTCACAGACTATGACGCCGGTCAGTGGATCAGGAACAGAGAAAACAGCCTCAACGTTTCTGCCCAAGTCAGGGTCGAAGCCACCATCGGGTATGGACCAAACTACAACGTCGTTGCCAGACTGAACGGAACGAGGTATCCCGACAAACTCGTCATAGTCTCAAGCCATTATGACACGATCATGTCGAGCGGCTTCTGTGATAACGGCGCGGGCACCGCAGGAGTCTTGGAACTTGCGAGAGTGTTCACAGAGGCCAACAGAAGCGGGCTTATTCCGTCCAAAATACACGATTCTCTTCATCGCCTTCACCGGCGAGGAATGTAGACCTTGTCGGCTCAACTAACTATGTCATGCAGCACAAGACAGAGATGGGCAACACCGTCGCAGTCATCCACCTGGACTGTATCGGAAGCGACAACCTTTACGTAACCGAAACAAGCCCAGGTCCGCAATTCGACCTAGACCAGCTAGTCCTAAAGGCCGGACAAGACATCGGAGTACCAGGACAAACAGAAACACCCGGCGGTTCTGACCAAGAAACATTCAGAGACCCATGCAGCAATCAACAACCAGTATTCGTTCTATTGGAGCCTGAGCGCAGGCATCTCGGACGCGTCGCCAGTCCAGTCCAGTGCCATGATCATCTCCTACCCACTGACTCCGACTGAAAAATTCAGCACAGGCTACCCTGGCTGGATCCACACTTCATACGACAATTCCACTTCCACTGCAACACTGAACTGGGTCGAAACAGCTGACCTTGCCAACCACGTCAAAGTGGCGGCGCTGTCAATAAGCCGCATAGCAGCCTCGTTGATCGGAGACATCAACGACGACGGCGTTGTGGACATGAAGGACATCGGCTATGTGGCCAGAAGATTCGGCATCAACGCCACGAGCCCTCTCTGGGACCCGAATGCTGACATCGTAAGCGACGGCAAGATCGACATGAAAGACATAGGCACTGTGGCAAGGCACTTCGGAGAAACAGACCACTAACCTCCTTTCTTTCCTTGTGTAGCGCGTTTGATTCACTGGCGAAGTTGGGCTTTTATAGACGAAAGACGCTAATACTTGCAGCTACAGGCGCGGAACTCAACAACAAGGTAAGTCAGAGAAAGTTCTGTGTCGCAGTTGCAAACGAGCTAGGTCTCGCCAGAAATGGGCAATGGAGAACACACACATGTCTGCACGCGAAAAATCCTGCGGAGCTGTTGTCTTCAGGAAAGGCAGGGAAGTGGAATACCTGCTTCTGCACTACGAAGCTGGCCACTGGGACTACGTTAAAGGACAAGTTGAACCCAGCGAAACAGAAAGAGACACGGTCATGAGGGAGCTGAAAGAGGAAACAAGCATTGAAGACGCCCATTTTGTCGAAGGTTTCAGAGAAGAAATAAGCTACTTCTACAGACGAGAGGGCAAGACCATACTCAAGAAAGTCGTATTCTTCCTGATTGAAGCCAAACAAAGCGAGGTCAGACTCTCCTACGAGCACATCGGTTATGAATGGCTCACCTTCCAGAAAGCCATGGAAAGACTGACGTTTTCCAACGCAAGAAAAGTGCTCACCATAGCACACGATTTTCTGAAAGTTCACGGCATAGAACGCTAGGCCCGTAAGCGTGCGCTTTCCGTTCGGTCAATCCCGGGGAATAGTTCCTATCGCGTCCTTTATCGTCTTGACGGAGTTCTCGAAATCCTGTCTCGTCTCATCATCTAGCTTGAGCTCCAGTATCTTTTCAACGCCGTTCTTTCCCAGAATGCACGGCACGCCGATGGACACGTCTGAGAACCCGTACTCGCCCCGCAGGATCGTTGAGACGCTCATTAGCCTGTTTCTGCCCCTCAGCACAGCGTCGGCCATTATTCTGATGACCTCTCCGGGCGCGTAGACGGTGGAACCCTTGAGCTTTATGACCTCAGACCCTGAGGACCTCGTCAAATTCACGACCTTTTCAACCTGCTCACTAGTCAGCAAGTCCGTAATCGGTACGCCTGAGACCGACGCGAAATTCACGAGCGGGACCATCGAATCTCCATGCTCTCCGATGACTAGAGCCCGCGTGTCTTCCCTCGAAACACCCAGCTCCTGCGCGATGTATGACCTGAAACGCAGAGTGTCCAGAATGTTTCCCATGCCGAAAACCCTGTTCCTCTCAAAACCCGACTCGTTGAAAGCCACGTAAGTCATGATGTCAACTGGATTGGTGACCATCATGAGTTTGCAGTTGGGCGCGTACTTGACGACCTCTGTGACCACGGACTTCACGATCTTCGCGTTCTTGCCGATCAGGTCAATGCGGCTCATCCCTGGCTTTCTCGCCTCACCCGCGGTGACGATCACAAGCTCAGAACCGCTCATCTCGCCGAAATCGCTCGTACCTCTGATGTTTCCGTCAAACTCGATCGCTGGAGCAGTCTGCATCATATCAAGCGCCTCGCCCTTGGCAGCATTCTCAAAAACGTCAATCAAGACAATGTCGCTAATTCTTGCCCCAAGAATGCTGAAGGCTGCGGAACTGCCGACCCTCCCAGCACCAACAATCGTAATCATAATAGCCAAATGAAATCCAGCTTTACATAAACCTAACTGATGATGCCCTTTCCACATGGATGATGACTAGCTGAAAGTTTATTTGGAACAAGAGCGTTGATTGTGTTTCACCGAAAGAGCCCTGGTAGTATAGTCCGGTCTAGTATATGCGGCTGTCGCCCGCAGGACCCGGGTCCAAATCCCGGCCAGGGCGCCATCCTATTACCTTCTTTTCTGACAGACTTGCAAATTGCGTGCAGAACGACTTCCTCGTTTTTTCTCTGAACGCGGGCGTGTCTATCGCGCGCGCTAAGGCTGCCCAAAACACTGAACTGACAATCGACTAACACCTGCGTCTGCAAGACCATTGAGATACAAACGCTGACCAACTGTCAAGAGAATAACATTAGCGCTGATCATCGCGCCTCGTCTTCTTTCTCTTTCTCGACAATCTTCTTGAGTTTCTTTTCCATCTTCAGCTCGTAAACATGCTCCTTGACCGGCGGCGGTAGACCTTCCCTTTCAAAGAGCAGATTCGGAGGGACAATTCGTCTCTCGCCGACTTTTACCTCTATTCTCTCGCCGTTCACCACATCTTCAAACGTCTCTAACGCTTCCACAACCCAACTTCCGCGACTCTCAGACAGAACCTTAACCTTATGCTTACCCTTGTAGAATCGGACCTCTGCGCTCATAGGCTCTCACAACACAATTCTCATGCTGCAGCAGATATAAAACAAGCGTTTCTTCACCCAACAAGTATGTCATCAAGACGACTCAGGCATGTGACCCTGGCTTCCTGAACTGGTGGCTGAAGCGCATTTGGATCACATGGTGAACCAGTATACGCTGCGAAAGAACAAACAGGACCTGCGAATTCTGATAGCCTCATCGAAACAGGACAGTGCCCAGAAAGCATAAGAATCACTTTTTACCATCTTTCAGAGCGATAAGCGTTGAGCTTTTCGCAGACACGGCCGAACAACAAGTATTCAGACACATGGTTACACAACATACTGAAACACTCGGGCGTCAACCATGAAGAAAGCCTGACCGTCACCGCGAGAGGCTCGAGAAGCGGGTTGTGCGTCATCTGTAAAGGTTCAAGGCTGCTCTGCGGCAAGCTGCGTTGCCCGATTATCGTGAAAGTCAACTATTACCTGAAAAGCATCCCGCTCATGGACAGCCAGGACATCGACGGGGCTTCACCGCCCAGCGTTTTCATCGGGAGAGTCGGCTACCCAAACGTGTACGCTGGACCGCTGGTGCCACCCGTGCAGGCCGACACGAGCATTTACGATTTGCCCGAGCTTTGGTTCGGAAAATCCATGGACGAGATCGTTGCTTTTCGTTCGATGCTTGTTCGCGGCAAGCAGAGGGTTCATGTGCAGAAGTTCAGCGAAGCAGGAAGAATAATCGACAAGACCCGCGAGCTTGCTCTCGCAGTGAAGCCTGTTGATGTCGAACTGCTGCTGACCAAGAAGCCTCACGGCAACATCTTCATGAGCGACGAAGTACAACCGTTCGGTCCCTCCGCGCCCATAAGAGACCTTCGACTGGGCAACACAACTTGGGACCACCAAATAGAGAACGCGTACGGCGACACGGATCTGAAGGCTGTTCCCGCGGTGGTCGAACTCTACGGCCGGGGCGTTCTCGAAACGAAGATTCAGCGTGCCTTCAGCGTCGGAGCCTTCGGCATCGAAAAAAACCGCCGATTCGTGCCCACCCGCTGGAGCATAACCGCCGTGGACGACATACTCTCAAAGAACCTCATGGAACAAGTCAGACAGTTCCCAGAGATCAGCGAATACCGACTTTACGAAAGCCACTACTTGGACAACATATTCGAAGTGCTCATGATCCCGCGCCAATGGAGTTATGAAGCCATCGAAGCCTGGTACCCCGGCACCGTGTGGAACCCAAACGGCAAACGAGTCGTCATGTTCGGAGACTGGGAGGGCTACGAAAAACGCACCACGTATGCTCAGATCGGCGGATGCTACTACGCTGCACGTCTCGCGGTCTGCGAGCTGCTCGTAAAAGAGCGGCGCCAGGCCACGGTAGTCGTCTTACGCGAAGCTCGTCCAGGCTACATAATGCCCGTCGGAGTCTGGCAGGTCAGGGAGAACGTGAAAAACGCCATGCGCCAAAAGCCGCTGCTCTACAACACGTTGAACGAGGCACTGCAAAGAATCGCGAGCCAATTTCAGATTCCGCTCGAAAGCTGGGTCCGAGAGAGTCACCTAATACGAAACACTCTGTTCCAGCGAAGAATCACCGACTTTCTCCAAGCACCCGCCGCCTTGCAGCAGTGAGCATCCTTTTCCCGCTAGCCGGTCAGCCGATGAACAAGCCACTTGGACAGTTCATTCTTGATGGCCGCTTGGTCTGCAAGTCTAATCTCTTTAGACTCCTTCTCTGCCCTCACGTCCCTGTTATGCTCGTCGACCCGCTTGTTAGTCGCAGTAACGATGTGGTCCAGCCAGTTCAGCTTCTCCTGCAGATTGTTGAGAGTCGTCACTAGCTTCAGCTGATCCTCGACGACGAGAACTTTCCGGTCCCAGAAATCCAGACTGCCCCAGAGTTCAAGGTCGAAAAGAGTCTGCCAAGCATAGGACGGATACCCATCTAACGGCAAGCTAATCACGTAAGCGCCCGGATGAAACGGGTCATTACGAATGTCAACATGGTCTACGCCTATGGGATGCTTAATGTTTACCTTCTTGGCGAGGTCTGCCAACTTTCACACCCAAAAGGTACTACAGAACAGTCAAAAGTTAAAGGTTGCGTCGCCAGCAAACTCGGGACCAGAAACTATTCTTTGTAGAGCGCTGCCATTCTCTTGTACTTGTCCATCGTCGCGGTCACTATCGTCTTGGTTTCTTCAGCGTTCTTCCATTCTTTGAACTTCACCCACTTGTGGGGCTCTAATCTCTTGTATGTCTCAAAAAACTCTTGGATTTCCCGAAGCATGTGCGGATGAACATCGCAGATGTCCTTGTAACCGTCAAATCTCGCGTCGTTCACCGGAACCGAAAGAATCTTTGCATCTATGCCCTTCTCATCCTCCACTATCAACGCTCCGTTAACCCTCACCTTGACTATGCAGCCAACCTCCAGCGGCTGATAACTAAGCACCATAATGTCAAGCGGGTCATCGTCCTCAGCCCAAGTCTGCGGAACGAAGCCGTACTCGACGGGAAAAACCACGGACGAAGGAATCACCCTGTCCAACACGAAAGATTCCCAATCCGACCGGTACTCGTACTTATCCCTCGAACCGCTGATAACCTCAATGACCATGTTCAACATTATCGGCGGCTTGTCACCCGTAGGAATGTCCTTCCAAACGTTCATGCAAACCACACTCTCACGGCAAGAGTTGAACAGGCTTATTTAAGTTTCCTCGAAAACATATGTCCCACAGCGGAAACGTAAACTATTCTTTCATTTCCTCTTGCGGTATATCGGAGCCTCTTCTTTCGCATCATATCTGACGTACTCGAAGCCTACCTTTATGAGTTCATCCTCTTCTCTGCTTGTTCGGGGTCTGCACACGGTATAATCGTCTTCCCCGAAGTTTACAAGGTGAGTGTAGACCATTGCGCGCGCTAGTACGAAGTGTGTATGAACGATAGGTAGTTCAAAACACTGACTGATGAAAAGAGGGCTTCTGGAGTCTTTGGCTCTGCTAGCTTATTCATATCGGATAAGGTATAATGGTTTGCTTGCTTCCTTTTTCTTCTCTTCTCGGGAAATGTCTTGCATTGGTTTTTGATTCTTGCTTTCCAATCTTGGAGACCCTCGGGAAGACTGTTGACACGTGCATATTTGGATTTTTCACTCATAACAAGCAAAAGCCTGCGCCTAGCCAGAGACCAATTGAGCAGTGAATGCTCAATGTCAAGCGATGTTCTCCACTTAAACACTGACCGCACAATGATATTCCAGTTATAAAGCAAACGCGAGCAACGATTAAAGCATGCTAGGCCTTGTTTCTTCTTTCTTCAACAGCCTTACGCATCAAGTCTATGACTACTGACGCGACCGCGCCATAATCACTGTAGCCGCTCTCCAGTAGGAACTCGTTCAACAAGGCTCAGGGCACGTCATACACCGTCCTGTTCACGTAGGTTTCACCTTTCATCTGCACGTTCTCAACGAGATAGCATGATAATGCTCTCTGTCCCATTCTTCCCCTCTCTCCTAAACGAAGAGGCTGGCATAACAGCCAGAATGGTAATGCCTCGAAGACCTGCGACCGTGCCCCTTCTTGCTGATAACAGACTGCCCTGTCTGCAGGGACTTTCTACAGCGGTTGCAGACAAGGTTCAAGCCTCTCTGCTTCAATTGCTTCTTCATGGTTTCTGAAACCGTATAGGTGCGGCTGTGTCCTGACAAAAGAGGCTCACCAAGACCCTTCACTGTGTCCAGTCTGCCTGACAAGGATAAGAGGCTGTCCTTGATGCGACACTTTCACGCAACAGGGAGAGGCGAGTTAAAGTGTCATAGGATTTTGTTTAAGAACGCAGATAACCGCAACCATTTCGGAGAGCACTATCAGTAGCCGCTTTGCTTTCTGCTAACATGGGATTGTTCTGTTTTGCTAGTATTGTAATCAAGTAGGGGTTCTGGGGCAGGGTGGTGAAAGGAGAAAGGGAAAATGACTTGAATATAGGAGAAGGCCTTTCTTCCATGCCCTTGAACCCTTACTTGTCTATGAGTATAATGCACGGTTTAATGGGATACGCCTTTCTTCGGTTGAATAGGTTGATTTGATGTTGGAACTGGCATCTGAGCTTGTTGAACGAAGAGAAAGCCTGCCTTTTCCTTCAACAGGGCACAGACATTTCTGAGAACACTGTCATAATTCTTCCAAAAACGTTAACTTCTCGGTTCAATCATAATGATCAGGGAGACTGGATATTGGTCAACAGAGCGGCCACTAGTCTATTGGTCGTCTTGTTGCTACTAGGCACCGTGGTAACTGTGGTCGATTGTTCGAGCAGTCAGGACTTCTAGCGCAGTCTTCATCCGTGCCGACGGCTCTATAGACCCCCCGACAGCGCCTATTTCGACACTTGACAACATCACATACACTCTGATTGGCAACATCACGTTCGATGCTAGCGGGATCGTTATCGAAAAAGACAGTGTGAAACTGGATGGAGCGGGCTACACACTTCTGGGGTCAGGGCTTGAGACGGGAATTGACGTCTCCAACAGAGAAAATGTGACAATAGAAAACACTCGAATTAGTGAGTTCTATTCTGGCATCTTTCTCAATTACTCCAAAAATAGCCGAATCTCTGAAAACACCATAACACACAACGGGTATGGCATTCTTCTTGTCTATTCCAGCAACAATGTCTTGAGGAACAACTCGATGGAGAGCAACACGTACGCCTTCTACGTCGGCGGCACCTCACTTTCGAACTATGTGAATGACGTTGATTCTTCAAACACGGTTGACGGCAAGCCAGTCTACTACTGGGTCGACGCACACGAGAAGCAAGTGCCCCTCGACGCTGGATGTGTATGCCTCGTCAACTGCTCAGGCGTAACCGTTCAAAACCTGAACCTCATAGGAAATGGAGAAGGCATAATGCTTGCCTACACAACAAGCTCGTTGATCACTCAGAACCACATGACATACGACGGCGACGGTATCCGCCTCTACTCATCCAACGACAACACAATCATCGCAAACAACATGACCACAAATAGGGGAAATGGCATCCTTCTCTGGTCTTCTTGTAACAACGATATCTCTGAAAACGAACTGACTAGTATGTGGGGTAATGGCATCTTTCTACAATACCTCCGACGGCAACAGAATCTCGGAAAACAACATGACTGCCAACGGCTACGGCATGACCGTCATAACCTCGAACAACAACAGTATTTCTGAAAACAGCTTCACCGCAAACAGCGATCACGGCATCGGCCTCAGATACTCCAACAGCAACCGACTGTTCCAAAACAATATGGTAGACAACGTCTACGGTATCGCCCTGGGATATTCCAACGATAACACAGTTCTGGGAAACAACGTCACCGCAAACAAGGACGGCATTGACCTCTGGTCGCCCTGCAGCAACAACAGCATCTCCAGAAACAATATAGCGAATAACAGTGTTGGTATTACTCTCAACTCTTCCTCCAGCAACAGCATTTTCGAAAACAACATAAGTGCAAACAAAGAGTGCGGCATTAGTCTCGAGTTTTCCCTCAGCAACAAGTTCTATCACAACGAAATCACTAACAACACCCACCAAATCCTTTCATACTACTCAATGAACGCGTGGGATGACGGTTATCCTTCTTGCGGCAACTACTGGAGCGACTACAACGGAACAGACTCGAACGGTGACGGCATAGGCGATATGCAATACATTATCGATGCAAACAACACGGACCGCTATACTCTCATGAGTCCTTACTGGTACTGGAGCAACCCTGCTTCCTATGACCTGAACCGTGATATGAAAATCGACATGAAAGATGTGGGTTCAGCTGCAGCGTGTTTGGGCAGCCGTGCGGGTGACTCCAAATGGAACCCTCGCGCAGACGTAATAGGAGATGGAGAAGTCGACATAAGGGATCTTGTCACAATAGCCAAACACTTCGGAGAACACTACCCTTAGGTTGCGCTATCCAAATGTTTCTTTCAAGGCAGCTTTAATCGCAGGAGTTTCCGTCTCTTCCATTCTTTTCCTCAAATCCTGCATCGTGCTGATTTCGAAGTAGACGCTGCCAAGCAACCTAGTCCGCTTGCCATCTGAAATACGGTAGTAACGAAGCACGGTAGTAACCGAAGCGCGATGCTCTCTGCTTTTTTGGGTCATCGAACTTTACGTATTGGATGAACGGTTCCCACGTATCATACTTCACTGAAACCTCCTCGAGTATCCACGCATGTTCCACATCAGCACCGAAACTGGTTCTTCTCGGAACTTTTTCATTCAATCAAAAACACCTCCTGTGCAAGAGTTGAAAGTACAGGACCACATTGAACAATGAAAAAAGAGGGGATTGCGCGGGTGACTTCGCCACTACTTTGAGTTTTCCTCGAAGAACTCAGCCAGCTTCCGAGTTTCAACCTTGGAAAGCGTCTCTGCGCACTTCTTCGGGTCCAAACGCTTAAACTCCAACCCAAGAGTAACAAGCGTCCTATGAACATCCTTCGCAATACCAGGAGCGGCCAACACGCCCCGGACCTCACGGTCAGCCTTCGTTCTGACCGCTTCGATATATCTCGCCAGCTGAAACGCAGCGTCTTTTCCCGCCGTTTTCCGTTTGACCTCTACGACAACAAGTCTTCCGTTTCTGTCAATGCCGTAGACGTCAACAAACCCGGGCTCAACCTTCTTCTCGTAGCTAATCACTCTGAACCCGTCTTCCAGCAAATCCGGCTTGAGCAACAATGCTCTGTGCATGTCCTCCTCACTGGCGTGAAGCGAGAACTCTCCTGAATCAACAAGCTTCAACGAGGAAATCAAGCTGATTTCATCAAACAGTACGGTCACCGACTCAGATGGTCTGCGCCTCACGGCTCGGACTTCCAGCACGCTGTCCTTCGCGTGGACGTGAAAAACCGTGTCTCCGCCAGGCATCCAGTTGACCGGCTCATAGCCCGTTCCGCGATGAACCAGAACGGATCCATCCGCCTTCGCCATCAGGATGCGCTCGCCCTTCTCAAGCTTAGACGATGCCCTCCCGACATAACGCACCCAACACCTGCCCACCACAATCAGCGTCCTGTGCTGGGATAAGGCCTCCTTCACGGCAGTCTCAGCTTCCGCAACCTTCGGGTCGACAAGCACAGTCCACGATTCAGACCTAACCAAGCCAGCCTCGCCAATACGTTTAGAAGATTTGTCCGCACATAAGACTTGCCAAGGATATCCGATGGACCGCTGGACCAAGAAGAGGCAAATAATGCGCCGCTACGACCTCACAGCAAGCATTTATGACATGCGCTATGAGGAAGAACAGACCGCCAAAATCGAAGCAGCACTGAAAAACATCAACATCAAAGCTCGTAGCCTGATCTTGGACGTGGGATGCGGAACCGGCCTACTGTTTCAACGTTTGGCCGAAAAATCAGCAGGAGTCATCGGGCTTGACATTTCCAGGAAAACCCTAGCCAAAGCAAAGAAAAGAGCGAAAAGGTTCAGGAACGTGCACCTTGTCTTGGCCGATGCCGACCACATACCCTGCAACAACGGCCTATTCGATAGCGCATATGCTTTCACGGTCATCCAGAACATGCTGGACCCGAAAGACACTTTGACCGAAATGAGAAGGGTAACTAGACTAGACTCAACCGTCGTGGTCACAGGCTTGAAAAAGTGCTTCTCCCGAGAAGCGTTCATGTCCTTGCTGGAGACTGCAGGCTTCAACGTAATGAGGCTTGAAGACGAGTGTAATCTGAAGTGTTATGTTGCAGTTTGCAGGATGATTCCTCCTTGAAATCCCATGATCAATAGACCAAACCTTATATGAAGGCTGATGCAAGCCTTTCTCAAACACGGCTCCAAGCCGCCGAATCTGGTGATTATCATTGCCGTTGAGAACGTTGAAAGAAGAAACGGCTGACAGTTTAATGTTACAATGGGTTTTACACGTTCAGAACTACAAGCTCACGCTGGACAGGAACAGGTGCGTAGGTTGCCAAATCTGCAGTCTAGCCTGTCCGAAGGAAGCAGTCATGCTTCAGAAGCAGCCAAGAATCTCAGGGCAGAAAGCCCGAAGGGCAAGAGTGGACGTGGACCTGTCGAAATGCAATTTCTGCGGCATATGCGACATAACCTGTCCATACGGAGCGATAAAGCTCACCTTGAACGGCAAACACACACTTAATGTTGTTGAAAAAGAAAGCTTCCCCCAGCTGATACGAGACATACAAATCAACGAAGCCAAAGTAAACGCTGAAAACTCGAAAGTCAAAGACCCCTGCCCACTAGGCTTAATCAACGTAACGTCAGACGCAGCATCAGGAAAAGTCAAGGTCGAAGTCGACAAGGAACACTGCCCATGCTGCACAGTGTGTGAAGTCAAGCTTCCAACCGTAATGCACGTGCGAAAAATCCTTAACGGGAGGATCAACATCCGCACCGAGAAGTGCCCAGCCGGCTGCACAGACTGCCTGGACGTTTGCCCCATCACAGGTGCACTCTACATTTCTGAACCCGACAAGAAGGTACGCCCAAACGAATCCTTCTGCGTTTACTGCGGAGGCTGCAAAACAGTCTGCCCAGTTGACGACGCGCTGGAGTTCAAACGTACCCATATTAACCACACGCCAGTCCACTCTGGAGCATGGAACAAGACTCTTGAAAGGCTCACCTCGCCGGTTGAAATGACTAAGGAGCTCAAAACGAAGGGCTCGGCCAAGGCGAGGGAGTCAGTGAAAAAAAGAGTTGGCTGGAAGGTGGACTAGACTTGTCCAAGAAAGTGGTTCAGAAAAAGATCGTGCCCAGACAGAGAAAAACCAGACAGCAACCCAAGGGCCCGCGAATAGGCGTCTTCGTCTGCCAATGCGGGACGAACATCTCCTCAGTGATCAATGTTGACGAATTGACGAAATACGCCAAGAAACTGCCGAACGTGGTTCATGCGGAAAACATGAATTATCCGTGCAGCAGCCAAGGCCAAGGCGAGATAGCCGCCTCTATTAAGGACTACAAGCTTGACCGCGTCGTCGTAGCCGGATGCTCACCTCGACTGTACGAGCCGACATTCCAACGCTGCGTATCGAAAGCTGACCTGAATCCGTGGCTGTTTGAAATGGCGAACATCCGCGAATTCTCATCATACTGCCACAAAGCAGAGCCTGCGGAAGCTACTGAGAAAGCAAAAGACACTCTTCGCATGGCAGTCGCCAAAGCAAGACTGTTAGAACCGCTCAAACCGATCGAGCTGCCTGTCACAAAAAGCGTCATGGTAGTCGGCGGCGGAATCGCCGGCATCAACGCTGCGCTCGACCTGGCCGACATGGGCTTCAAGGTCTACATGGTTGAAAGAACCGAGACAATCGGAGGATACATGGCGCTCCTTGACAAGACGTTCCCAACACTCGACTGCAGCATATGCATCGAAGGACCCAAAATGGTGGACGTTAGCAGGCACCCGAACATCGAGATCATCTCCTACGCCGAAGTGCTGAAAGTCGACGGGTACGTGGGCAACTTCAAAGTGAAAATCAGGAAAAACCCGAGGTACGTCATAGCAGAAAACTGCACAGGCTGCGGCGAATGCAGGGACGCCTGCCCGATAGAATACCCGAACTACGCTGACATGAACCTCGGAGTCAGAAAAGCAATCTCTCCACCGTTCGGCCAGGCCGTACCACTCACGCACACGATCAACAGGGACTACTGTATCGAATGCTACAAGTGCATCGACGCCTGCGGAGCCAGACAGGCAATAAACTTCGACCAGAAGCCCGAAGACGTTGAAGTCAACGTCGGCGCGATAATAGTTTCCATAGGCTACGACATGTACAACCCGCAAGACCTAGAATGGACAGGTTACGGGAAATGCATCAACGTCTTCACAGCACTAGAGTTCGAACGGCTCATACTCGCAGCCGGACCCACAGGCGGCAAAGTGGTCCGCGCTTCAGACGGACAGAAACCCCACTCAATAGCGTTCATCCAGTGCGTGGGCTCCCGCGACATCAACAAGTACGAGTACTGCTCAAGCTTCTGCTGCATGTACACGCTCAAGCACGCGGTCATGCTTAAGGAAAAGTACAGGGACGCCATAGACGTACACGTTTTCTACAACGACATGAGAAGCAACTTCAAAGGCTACGAAGAATTCTACAACAGAGCCCAGAAAGGCGGAGTCAAATTCATCAGAGTCAAACTGGAAAACCGCAGGATAACCGAAGACCCCGCAACGAACAACCTCACAGTCACCGCCGAAACGGAAGATGGCAAACCCGTCTCAGCCAACGTGGAAATGGTTGTCCTCGCAAACGCGGCAATACCCCACCACACAGCGCACGACCTTGCCAAGATTCTCAAGGTGCCGCTTAACAAGGACGGCTTCTTCGTAGAATGCCAGCCGAAAATAAGACCCACAGACACTGAAGTGCCCGGAATATTCCTCGCAGGCGCCTGCCAAGGACTTAAAGACATCCCCTACAGCGTCGCACACGGCAGCGCGGCAGCAGCCCAAGCAGCAGCGGTTCTGGGCAAGGGAACCTGGATTGTGGAGCCCCTAGTCGCCAAAGTCAACGAGGACCTCTGCAGCGGCTGCAGAATCTGCGAATCAGCATGCGGCTACAACGCCATACGTATCGAGAAAGTCGGCGACAGAGACGTAGCCAAAGTTGCTGAAGGCCTGTGCCGCGGCTGCGGAATTTGCAGTTCTGCATGTCCGATGGACGCGATAACCATGCCTAACTATTCTGATGGGCAGATAGTCGCTCAAGTCCAAGCAGCGATGGGGAAGGCTGAGAAAGCATGAGTCAAACTCAAACTCAGACCGTTGTCAAAACGGAGGAGCCGCGCATAGGCGTCTTCGTCTGCTACTGCGGACTCAACATCGCCGGCACCGTGGACGTGGAAGACGTAGCAGAATACGCGCGAAAGCTGCCCGATGTTGTGTACGTTAAGACAAACCGGTACACGTGCGCTGACCCAGGCCAAGAAGAAATCAGAAAAGGCGTGAGAGAACATAACCTGAACCGCGTCGTCGTTGCCGCGTGCTCACCGAGGATGCACGAGCCAACTTTTCGAAGGACAGTTTCCGAAGCTGGTTTGAACCCGTTCCTGTACGAGATGGCGAACATCCGCGAATTCTCATCATGGTGTCACCAGAGCACACCAAAAGAGGCAACGGAAAAAGCCAAAGAAATCGTAAAAATGGCAGTTGCCAAAGTGCGACTCCTCGAACCGTTAGAAGTTATCGAAGTCCCAGTCACCAATAGAGCCCTCGTCGTGGGCGCCGGCGTTGCGGGCGCAAGCGCCGCTCTGGACTTGGCCGAGATGGGCTACCAAGTGTACCTCGTCGACCGAGCAGAAATCATAGGCGGCCACATGGCCCAGCTGGGCAAAACCTTCCCAGTCTTCGAGTGCTCAAACTGCCCACAGCAGATACATTGCCCTAGGTTCTCGTGCGTGGCCACAAGAATAGGCGCCGTGGCCGTCAACCCGAACGTGAAGATGCTTGCCTACTCTGACGTCAAAGAGGTCGAGGGCGTCATCGGCAGCTACAAAGCCAAAGTCGTCCGGAGACCAAGGTACGTAGACGAGGCAAAGTGCATAAGCTGCGGCAAATGCACCGAAGTATGCCCAGTCCATGTGCCCAACGAGTTCGACGCAGGCACAAAAACACGGAAAGCCATATACCTGCCCTTCCCAAACGCCACACCGCCAACCTACACGATCGACAGGAACACCTGTCTCTACTTCAAGGACGGCAGCTGCCGCAAATGCCAAGAAGCATGCCCAGTGGGCGCTGTGGATTTTGAACAAAACCACAGGAAGAGAAACTTGAGGTCGGCTGCATCGTGGTAGCCACCGGATACGACATTTACGAGCCCTACGACCTGACCCAGTACGGCTACGGAAAATATAAAGACGTCATCACAGCCTTGCAGCTTGAACGGATAATAGACTCTGAAACGCAGGTCTTAGGCGAGCTCTGGAAACCCTCAGACCACAAGATGCCCCAGAGCATGACCTACGTCCAGTGCGTCGGCTCCAGAGACCTCAACAAGTTCGAATACTGCTCAGGCTTCTGCTGCATGCTCACCTTGAAAAGCGCCGTGTTTCTCAAAGAAAAGTACGGCGACAAACTGGACATCAACGTCATATTCAACGACATGCGCGCCAACAGAAAAGGCTACGAAGAACTCTACAGAAAAGCGCAAGAACTCGGAATCAACTTCATCCGAACCAAACTGACAAACAGAAAAGTCGAGGAAGACCCAGAGACAAAAAAGCTGGCAGTCTACGCCGAGAAGGAAAACGGCGACCCCGTCAAAGTGGAAAGCGACATGGTAGTCCTAGCGACCGCGGCAATCCCCAGCAAGGGTTCAGAAGAGGTCGCCCGAGTCTTCAACATCAGCCGCGGCGGAGACGGCTACTTCATGGAAAGCCACCCGAAACTGAAACCCATAGACACGCCGGCCGACGGTGTTTTCGTTGCAGGAGGCTGCCAAGGACCCAAAGACGTGCCCTACAGCGTCTCCCAAGGAATGGGCGCAGCAGCGCGAGCGGGCACGATTCTGTCGAAGCCCAAGTGGGCAATTCAGCCAATCGTTGCCGTGGTTCATCCTGAAAAGTGCCGAAACACCAAAGTCAAGTGCGGCATATGCGCCAAATCATGCCCATACGGCGCGATAAGGGCTCCTGAGGGCCAAGTTGCAGAAGCGATAAGCGCCATGTGCCACGGCTGCGGAACATGCGTCGCAGAATGTCCAGCGGACGCGATAACTCAGAAGCATTTCACCGATGCGCAGATCATATCCCAGATAAGAGCAGGTTTGGAAACAAACCCCGAAGACAAGATACTGGGCTTCCTGTGCAACTGGTGTAGCTACGCGGGCGCAGACTTGGCCGGAACCAGCAGGTTTGAGTACCCTCCCACCGTACGCCCGATACGTGTAATGTGTTCCGGAAGAGTGGACCGAGACTTTGTCTTGGAAGCCTTCAGGCTCGGCGCCGGAATGGTCCTGGTCGGAGCATGCCATCTGCCATACGACTGCCACTACATCAGCGGAAACTACAAGATGAAAGCCAGAATGGACGCCTTGGCACCTATGCTGCAAAAGCTGGGCATGAGCCCAGAAAGGCTGCGCGTCGAGTACGTATCGGCCGCAGAAGGCATAAAGTTCGCGGAAGTCGTGAAAGAAATAACTGCACAGATGAACGCTCTTGGAAAGGAAAAGATCAGGGCTGAAAACGCCAAAATGAGGCCGATCCTTGAGAACATGCTGAAACGAAAAGAACAGAAAAACTGACCCAGAATCGCGACCAAGACATGAACCAACCCGAGTTCTCAGAAATCGTTCCAGTTCAGCAAGACTTCGAAGGTGATTTTCCTCTTTGCCAATGCGCTAGGTTAATATATAATCTGGAATGTTTAGACCTAATGACCATAGAGGGATAAGTTTGTTCGGGTATGCAGGTCGAATTCTTCTCGTAGACTTATCAACTGGGAAAACCACCGTTGAACCCCTGAACGAAGAATACGCCAAAAAATACATCGGCGGCATAGGCCTCGGAATGAGGCTCTATCTGGACCATTCAAAAGCCGGAGTAGACCCTTTCAGCCCCGACAACCCGCTCATTCTGACCACAGGACCTATATCAGGCACGATGTGGCCGACAGGTGGAAACGGCCACACGTTCGTCTCGAAATCACCCCAAACGTTCGGCGTGGGCGAATCCAAAGCCCACGGCTCATTCGGAACCGAGATGAAACGCGCAGGCTACGACGCCATAATCATCAAGGGCAAGGCGGAGAAACCAGTGTACCTCTGGGTTGACGACGATTCAATCCAGCTCGTGGACGCTTCAAGCCTTATGGGCAAGTCGCCGAGGCGAGACAGAGGACGCGATAAGAGAGGAGCTGGGCGACTTCTACATACGCGTCGCCGCAATCGGCATAGCTGGCGAGAAACTCTCCAGAATAGCCTGCATAATAAACGACAAGACACGAGCCGCTGGACGAACAGGCCTCGGCGCCGTCATGGGTTCAAAGAACCTCAAAGCCATAGCCATGCGTGGAACAAGAGACGTTGCCGTTGCAAAGACGGACGAGTTCATGGAGTACGTGAAAGAGTTCCACGAGAGAATGAAAGGTCCGGCAACACAGAAGTACCGTGCACTGGGCACGCCTGAAAACATTCTTGTCCACAATGCGCTGTCATGCATGCCTACTACGGAATTATCGCAACAGCCGGTTTGAAGGAGCCGAGAAAGTAAGCGGAGAAGTCCTCAACGAGAAGTACGTGGTAAAAATCATCGGCTGCGGCTCATGCGCTATGAGATGCGAGCACGAAGTCGTCGTTCCAGAAGGCCCGTACAAGAACACGATGACAAGAATGGAGTATGAATCGCTCTGGGCTCTCGGACCCTACTGCGGCGTCGACAGATTGGACGCTATAATCAAAGCCATGGACCTCTGCAACTACTACGGTATTGACTCGATCAGCACGGGCGTGATCGCCGGGTTTGCGATGGACTGCTACGAAACCGGGATACTCACACAGCAGGATATGGGTGGGATCGACGCGAAGTTCGGCAACGCTGAGGCCATGGTTCAGCTCGTGGAAAAGATCGGAAAACGAGAGGGAATAGGAGAAGTCTTGGCTGACGGCGTCAAGTTTGCCGCTGAAAAGATAGGCAAAGGCTCGGACAAGCTTGCTCTGCACATCAAAGGCGTGGAAGTCACGGGCTACGACCTCAGATGCCTCAAGACCGCCGCGCTCGGGTTCGCAGTGTCCTTCCGCGGTGCGGACCACAACAGGCACGGAGCCTATGCTTTTGACGTGAAAGGAAAAGTCAACAGGCTGATAGCAGAAAAGGGCCGAGGCAAACTCGTGCGAGACATGGAGGACGTTTACAACCTCATCGACTCGTTTATCGTGTGCAAGTTCTCAAGAGGCACGTACTACAAGGAACTGCCAGACATGGCCAAGCTCTACACGCTTGTAACAGGCTACGAAATAACTCCTGAAGACCTGAAGAAGGCGGGCGAAAGAATCCAGAACGTTGCCAGACTTTTCAACATACGCGAAGGCCTGGGCAGAAAAGACGACAACCTGCCCTACAAGGTAATGCACGAGCCCATCCAGGATGAAGGCCCATCAAAAGGCGCCTTCGTCACACAGGCAGAACTGGACCTGCTTCTGGACGACTATTACGAATCGCGCGGATGGACAAAAGAAGGGATCCCGACGAAAGAGAAGCTGAAGGAGCTCGGCATGGAAGACCTGATGCACATAGTCGAACACAAGGATGGTGCATGAACATGGTGAAGAACATTCACGAGAGAAAATTCGTCTCAGCCGACCCTGACAAGTGCGTCGGATGCCAAGTCTGCGAGTACATCTGCGCCATGACCAAGGAAAAAGCCTTCAACCCGCTCAAATCGCGCATAAGAGTCGTAAGAATCAACCAGATCATAAACATGCCCGTCACCTGTAGGCTCTGCGAAAGCCCACCGTGCGTCGCAGCATGCCCAAGAGACGCATTGACGCAGTCTGAGGAAACAGGCGTCATATCGGTTGACAAGGACAAGTGCAACGGCTGCGGCTGGTGCATTGAAGCCTGCGATTACGGGGCAATAATGCTGCATCCAGACAAGAAAGTCGTGTTCATCTGCGACCTGTGCAAAGAGAAGGGCGAACCACAATGCGTCAAATGGTGCCCTGAAGAAGCCCTAGACATGGTGACAAGCGACACGCTCGCGCAAAAAGCAAGAATAACCGCAGTCAAGAAACTCTTTCAGGAAACAATGACCAATCCCGAGAAGAAGCAGTAACGTCCGAAGCAGCCTGACAGGATTATATTCTCATCGTTTTCTCGCCAACATCATTGTCATGACTATAGCAAAGCCTTTTCTCAAAAGCCCAAGACTGTGCGATTGTCAAGCAGCATCTTCACACCTACAATGATCAGAATGACTGCAAAGATCCTTCGAAGGTTCTTGCCTGAGACTCTCTTAGAACTGTAGGCTCCTACTTGGGCTCCGAGGATGCTGCCAGCTGCTATGAACAGAGCGTATTCCAGGTTAATGCGGCCCGCCACGTAATATTTAGGTACGGCGGCTGTCGAAGTGAAAATCATCGTGAACATGGACGTCGCCGTTGCGATGTGAATCGGCATTCCAACAGCAAACATCATTATGGGCACCACTAGCACCCCTCCACCAATCCCGAGAAGTCCGGAAGCCAGTCCGCCGAAAAAGCTCAACCCTGCGCCCCACGCGATCACTTTATGGGACATAAGTATCTCCGAGTCCGACTTGATGGCTGTTTGTTCTGGGCTATCCTGTGGCCTCTGAGATTTTGATCTAAGCCTGTTCAGGTCAACCATTATGCGTGCGGCCATTAATATCAAGAAAAACCCGAAAATGAAAGCCAACACATGTGATTCCAACATGTCGGCCAGAAAAGCGCCTAGAACCGCGCCGGGAGCAGTCGTCACTGCAAGTACTAGACCTGTTTTGAAGTAAATTCTCTTCTGTCTCCAGTAGTTGATGGTTGATGCTACTGCAGTAAATATTATTGCTGTCAGACTGGTTCCTGTGGCGAGTTGCGTGGGACTAAAACCATAAATCATTAGCAATATTGGCACGATGAAGGTGCCGCCCCCTATACCTACCAATGAAGCTGCAATCCCCACCAGAAAACCGAACAGCGGCAACAGTATTTCCCACAATCTTAATCACGTCAGACCTTGGCTTTTGCGGAGCTTCTTTGTTTTGCAGAATAGTAGACCCCGCCTGCTATTAAACCTGCGAGGCCGACGACCCAAGCCTGCGGCGACAGGAAAAGAATGACTATCAAAAGTGCAACGCACGTAATTGCGCCCACAGTTGGGACAACCTGCGGGTACTTTCTGTTCTCCTTTTTCAGCCTAAGAGCCGAGATGTTAGAAGACCCATAGTAAAACAGCATTGCAAAAGTGCTTACAGCCACGACGCTGGAGAGGTCGATGAACAGAACGAGTAGAGCCATCAGAATGCCTGCAAACCAGACGGAATAATAAGGTGTGTTGTGTTTCGCGTCGACCTTACTCAAGGCGAGAGGCAGGTCGTGTTTCCTTGCCATCGCATAGGCCATACGCGAGACTCCCAGGACGGAAGTGAGCAAAACGCTTGCAGTCGCCAGCAGCCCCCCTAATGAAATCAGATCCACGGCGAACTGACTTCCAGTCTTGCCGATTGCATCTGCCAAGGGTGATCTTGAACTAGAGAGCCTCGTAGCACCAGTTAACCCCAATGCAACAGCTCCAACTGCAATGTAGAATGCAGTGGAAATCACCAGAGACAGGATTACTGCCTTGGGAACGTTGCGCCTTGCATCTTTCACTTCTTCAGCTACCACTGCAACCCGTGCGAAACCGCCGTACGCGAAGAAAATGTAGAACGCTCCGACCAGCACTCCAGGTTGAAAAGGCGTGAAGGGCACAAGATTTGACGAGCTTGCGTAGAAAACGCCGAAGACACAGAAGAACGCGAGAATAATCAGCTTGGCGGTCACAAGCACATTGTTCAACAGGGCTGATTGTCGGACACCATAATAGTTCAACGCCGTAAAGGCGATGCATGCAACAGCGGCGACCCATTGTGGAGGGATGCCCGGCAACAGATACGTGAGGTAGTAAGCAAAACCGAGTGAGACCGCGGCTCCCGCGAAGATGTTGCTGAACATCCACATCCAGCCTGAGAGAAAGCCTGCGAAAGGCGAGATCAACTCGCGCCCGAACTCGTACACGCTTCCTTCCTCTGGAAAGCGCGCCGACAGCTCAGCAATGCTTAGAGCGGAGAACAAGGCTATGAAAGCGGCTATGAGCATGGAAACCACAAGAGCCGAACCTGCCTGTCCAGCCGCGATGCCAATGACGACGAAAATGCCTGCTCCGACAATGGCGCCAACACTTATCGCAGTAGCATCAAACAAGCCTAAAGATGGCTTAAGCTTGGCCTGCTCAGCATCTTTTTTCATTGTCAACCCGTTGGGAAGATGTTTTGAAAGAACTAGGCTATTAAAATTGTCAAGAACAGGCTGATTGGGCTAGTAAGCCCTTTTCTTGTCTTCTTTGTTCTCCCAGAATTCCCGTGTGCGCAAATATTGAATCTTGGCCTTCAGCAGGTCCATGTAGAACTCGTCTTCTTTCGGATGCATCTTGCCCAGAATTCTTGAAGCTGTTTCCGGACCGACGCCCTTGACTTCCAAAGCCGCAACCGCTTGCTTACCATAGCTCAAGACTAGGTCAGCCATGCGTCTTGCATTTGTCAATTCCTTCAGTTCTTCTTCAGCCAGGTCCTTTCCCTGTTGCCTCTTCTGCAGAAGCTCTTGCACATGGGCTGCATCCTGGCTGAAGTACAATGGCGCAAGAAGCTTCGAACCACAGTTGCTACAGACGGGGCGTTCATTCAAGCTGCGTATCTTCTCTTCCCCTATCCAATTGCCGCACGACATGCAGAGCAGCCTGGCCGTTCTTGCGTCTATGGCTTTTTTCATTCTGTCAATGTTGCTGAGCAGCAGGTCTTCTGGAGCCATCAGCTCCGAAACGTCGGAGAATTTCGAGAGAATGTGAAACGCCAGCGGCGAAGGTTTTTCTGGACTGAAGTGACTGCTGACCTTGACCGTGCCCTTTGCGACCTTGCGCATTATTTCCTTGACTTTTCTGATGTCTATCTTCTCGACCATTGCCTCGCGGATTGTTTCGTCAAAGATGGGCGTGTTGCCAAACCTGCTGGGCAACTGGCTTAGCCGTTCATAGCTCATCGTCTTTCCGCGCGGCAAGGCTCCGAATCTGTCGGCCACAAACTTCATCTTGTAGGCAAAGGGAAACTTGGCTTCCATGTAGTCTTGAAACGCCTTTTCTGCTTCCTCATCGCTAATGTTGAACATGGCCGAAGCACAGTTTCTCAACTTCCTGTCGCGTTAGCTTCCTCGGCGTTTCAATCAGTATGCGGTAGCCGTCGTTCCACCAGCCCACGATGACTTCCTTGTCTGAAAGCAAAGCATCGAAGATGCAGCCCAACGTCCGGTTAACAGTTTCTCCAAAACATGCATGAACAATCAGAGTACTTGTCGAAGCCCTCAACAACAATGTGTCTGTCGGTGGGCAGAGGAACGCCCTGTTTACGTGCGCATCAATCTCTTGGACGGTGGCCAACAGCGCAGTTTTGTTGGTGGACATTTTCTTGGCAATTTTCTCCGCGGTTGCTTCAGCATTTCCTGTTTTCCTAAGTTCTTCCGCGATCATTCCGCGCAGTTTGCCCGTTTCCTGTGCCAGCTCAACCGGAACAGGCAGCATCTCTCCATCCCAGCCTGGGACGGCAGCCAGTGGGTCCTCGCTGGGAACAACGTAGACCGTTCCCGTCTCTTCTTCAATCTGCACGATGCGCCAGACGTTTCCTCTGACGATGATGTTCAGGCCCACACGTGCTTTCAGAGCCATGAACTCGTCGCCCAACGTGCCGATTTTCCTGTCGGAAATCACGTTTACCAAAGGATATCTTATCTCGTCTGGAATCATCGACAGGTTCTCGTAGTAGTAGCTTCTCGTTCTCCGGGCTTTCCTCAAAACCTTGCCCTCTTGTTCAACTCTTAACTCCCCCAGCCTTTCTAAAAAGTATATCACGTCCCAAAAAGCTTGGTCTGAAAGGTCGCGAAACGGATAGGCTCGCCTCAACAAAGCCAGAACGTCGGTGACTTTTCTGTCTCCGTCGTCCATTAGTGTGCCGACGATCTGATGAGCCAGATACGTCCAGAGCGTTCTCATGGATC
This sequence comes from Candidatus Bathyarchaeota archaeon, assembly GCA_963769845.1. Classification (GTDB taxonomy): domain Archaea; phylum Thermoproteota; class Bathyarchaeia; order Bathyarchaeales; family Bathycorpusculaceae; genus JBGQMW01. The sequence goes on from CAVYNL010000031.1 coordinate 32,500, forward strand.
AGAACTGGCTCGATCTTGTTTGCGAAGCGTTCCTTACCGCTGCGATGGATTCGAGCGTGTCGTCTGGGTAGGCTGTGATTATGACGCCTTGTGAAAGCAGTTCCAAACGGTGGCCGCTGCGTCCGACTCGCTGGATTAGACTGTCAACGTGCCGAGGTGAGAGGTACTGAATGACCAAATCAACACTGCCAATGTCGATGCCCAACTCAAGCGTGCTCGTGCACACGATGGCTTTCAGAATCCCTGACTTGAATTCGTCCTCAGTTCGGGCTCGTTCTTCTTTGGAGAGCGAGCCGTGATGAACGGCAATGTCCGTTCTGCCGAGCTGGCTCAGCCTATAGCCCAGCATCTCGGCCATTGTTCTGCTGTTCACAAAGATAAGCGTCGACTTGTGGGAGTCGACGAGTTCGATGATGCGTCTTAGGCGCGCTGCGGCTTCGGGTGAGGTGTTGAGCTTACCAGCTATGTCGTAGTCTGCATCAGCGGGCACGGGGTTTTCGACTTGGTACGCGTAGCCTTTGGCGAAAGAGGCTTGGACAACCTTGATTTTCCTGCTTGCTCCTGCGATGAATTGGGCTACCTCGTCAACGTTGCCGACGGTCGCTGACAATCCTATCCTCTGGAACTCTCCGCCTACCAGCTCGCTGAGTCTCTCCATTGCGACGGCAAGCTGGACCCCTCTTTTGCTTCCTGCCAGTTCGTGAACCTCGTCAACGACGACGCATTGCACATGGCTCATGGTTCGTCGCATGAGGGAACCGGGCAGGACAGCCTGCAAGGTCTCTGGTGTTGTCACGAGCATGTCTGGAGGAAAGATGGCTTGTCTCCTCCGAAGTTTCATTTCAGTGTCTCCGTGCCTTACCTCGACTGAGATGCCGAGCTTGGCTGCCCAGAAGTTGAGGCGCTTGAGTAGGTCACGGTTCAGAGCTCTCAGGGGCGTGACGTAGACGATCGTTATTCCTTTCCTGTTGCTTCGTTGCACTAGTTTTGAGAAGAGAGGAAGCAGGACGGCTTCGGTCTTGCCGCTTCCGGTTGGCGCTACTAACAAGACGTTTTCACATGCCAAGACCGCTGGAACGGCGAGTTCCTGGGGCAAAGTCGGCTCTTGGAAACCCAGCTCGGCCAAGGCTTTTTGAACGGGCTTGGCGAGCAGGTTGAAAACGTTCCCGGAATGCTCACTGGAGTCTTTTGGAACCATAGAAATATACCCGTGAGGGTGAGGTTTATTCTTTTACTCCAGTTCTTTTGAGAAGGAAAGTCTTAAGGCCGCTTCTTCGCGGTATCCGATTGATATCTTCGGCTTGAACTTGCCCTTGGCCAAGATCTTGCGGAATTCGTCTGTCAACGCTTCTTTTCTCGAGCAAAAGAGGACCTCGTTATGGCAGTTTGTCCATATGGTCAGTCCTCTGGTTTTTCCCCTGTGGATGAAGTGCAAGAACGCGTTTTCATCGCCGACCTGCAGCATGCAAATGCTGTTCGGACCTTGCAGGCGGCATAAGAGTTCGGAACATGCCTTGTCAACGTCTTCGGTCTCGTTCAAGAGTTCTTCGAAATAGTGAGGGATGATTTCAGAATCGATGAGTTGGACCTTTTCAGATTCGAAAACGTGTTTCTTCCCCAGTTGGACTCGAAGCTTTTCATAGTTCTCCACTTTGCCGTTGTGTACGGACGCGATCGTCAGGCTTGGGTCAAACTGCACGACATAGGGCTGTGCGGTCTCCTTGAAACTGGAGCTGTGCATGAACTCGGGGCTTGGCATCCGAACATGGCTGACCAGAACATTGGCGTCACCGACCTTGGAGCCCCAAAATCTTGCCAGATGGCTCGCTGGAGAACCATTGACTTTTCCCATCTTCTCATGAACAACGCTTCCGTCCTTGAGTAGGACGGCCAGACCGGCGCCGTATCCGCCTAGAGGATTCGGTTCCTGAGGATACTGGTGCACTTCGAGTCTTTCGAGGGCCCTGAAGACCATGTCGATGGGCACTGTTTTTGAAAGCATGAAGCCGAATATTCCGCACATTTCAAATCCTCGTTGCATTGTCTGAATCGTATCTTTAGGGTGGTCTGACTATTTTTGCTGATCTGTCTGTGACGAATATGCGTGCGCACTGGGAGGAAGGCGTTTTGGGTTGGATGTGAAGGGAAAAAGCGTTTATCTGTTCACTAGTCTAGTGTTTGATTGGTAGGGATAATGGTGAAGAGCAAAGAAGAGCAGATAAGGGCTCTCCTTGTCAGGTATTCCACTCCACCGCGCGCGCATTGCCTGGCTGTAGTTCTGATGACTAGAGTATGATAAGTTTTCTAGTCAAGTAGCCTTATATCGATTCTTGATGATTTGTTTCTTGTGGCAAACGAAGGCAGAATAAGTGAGTGTTGATTTCAAATCCTTGAATAATGTTCTGAAGCATCCGATGAGGCGGAGCATCGTCCTAGCCCTGTTTGAAAGGGAGAGCATGTCTTACGTCGATTTGATGAACCTTGTTGAGGCCACAAACACGGGCAAATTCAACTATCACCTCAAGATTTTAGGCGACCTTATCGCGAAGAACAAGGACGGGAGATATGTTCTGACCGAAAAAGGTCGACTTACCGTACAATTCCTTCAAAAGTTTCCCGAGAAGGAATCTCGGCAGACGCCCCTGGGTATGGCAGACGCGGTTCTCATAGGTTTTGCGGGCGGCGTCTTGACGGTCTGCAACCCCGGTTTCTGGAGTGCTTTTCTTCTGGCCGTATTCAACGTGGAAGTGGGTGTGCCTTTTTTTGTTGGCCTCGGCCTGGTGGTCTTCGTGTTTGCTTTGATAGTTCCTGGTTCAGCGATGTGGTTGTTGACCGTTAGACGTGCACATTCCCATGATGCGTATGACTTGTTTAAGCCGCCGTTTGTGACATTCATTCTGCTGCTGGTCTTTCTGCTCGTCATGCTCTTTTCTGGGGCAGGCTTGACGGTAACGATTACAAGTCCGGTGACCCCGGGTCCATACGGCGGTTCCACCTACTCTGCCATGCAAATCAGTCTAGCAACAATTCTCCTGTTTGGCTTGGTGTTGTCTTTCCTTGGTGTCCTCGTAGCAGAGACCGGGAGCAAGATACGGAAGAGAATATTGCCATAGTCTGTGAACTGCTAAAATTCCTTCGGTGCAGGCTAGAACGTAGGAATTGTTGTGCCCCATGCGAAGTGCTGGAACCAAAAGGTTGAAATGTTAAGCTGACAGCCTTTGAAGTGGACTATGAAGAAATCGTCCATCACCACTCACTTCTCCCGCGCAATCCCCACTTTTTCTTTTCTCAACTATAGTCGTGGTCTCTGACCAATTCGGGCGAGGGTTATTCATGACGTGCAGATTTCTCTGTAAAAACTCGTTTGTTAGCTCTGTTGCAGTGGAATTGCCCAAAAGCTGACGACGTCGCCTTTCACCCATTTGCCGCCCAAACTTCTAACAACATCGCTAATTTCATCCCATTCAGCCTTCAAGTATTGGGTTGGCGTTACTTTGACGTATTCTCCGTCTACCGTGAAACTCAGCAACTTGCGCTGCTCTGGAATGAACTCTTTTTCTATTGCGCTTGTGTCTCGACTTGGTTGAATCGGCGTTTTCTTTGTGGGATTAGATTCAGGTTTGAAGCTTGTCGTGGGCTGAGATTCGGTTTTGGAGCTTGCCGTGTAGACTAGATTGAACTCTGGAATTGGATAGGATTCTGCAACGTCTTCAAAACTGTCGCTTCTTACGATTGCGAATACTTGCTTGGAAAACAAGTCGTACTTCATATCCAAAAGTTCAATATCGTCTGGCAGGTTGGAAGTGAAAGATGACACTTTTCCCTGCAATGTTTCTATAATGAACTCAGGGCGCAGTTTTATCATTCTCATTTTCATGGTTTTAACCACTCAGAATTGCTTTATTACCTGGTGACAAGTAACTTAAGGGTATTGTTTGCCACCCGCAACTCCCTTTTTCTTTTTTTGGGGGAAGTTTTATCCCAGCACACAGTTCAACCTTATATTTGTTGAATCGTAACTGTAGTGATGAGGTTGTGAGGTCTGCTGGATGGCAATCATTCAGAAGAAATGTTCGATTTGCGGAAGAGTCTTTACGACGTTAGATAACAAAAATAAGTATTGCAGTCCCCGTTGCGCTGGAAAAGCCAATAAGAAAAAATAAGGGCGTCTCAAAAAAATACAACCATTCTCCGACAAGTTTCTGAGAAGGAATCAGTGCGGGCGTATACTCGATTCGAAAGAATCATGGCGCCTATGATGATATCACGTCAGTATGAAGGGATTAAGTTCGGTTCTTCTTTCCCAAGATGATTTGACATCAAATTGATTCTGAGGCGCCACAACACCATCTCTAAAGTCCAAGCAAACTGTAAACTGGCTTAAAAGGACAGACGCAAGACTGTTCTAGGAGCCGCATTTCGTTATTATTTTATTATTGATTGTACTCTGCCGACTTTGCCGTCTGTCAGTCGTACCTTGATTCCGTGGGGGTGAGTTGAGCTGTTGGTGAGGATATTCTTGACGATACCCTCGGTTAATTTGCCGTTCCGTTGGTCCTGCTTCAAGACGATTTTTACGCGGATACCTGAATTGATTTGGCTCCTCTGCTGATTAGGTTGCATTTCCGATAATAGGTGCTTCGCGGCTTATAGTGTATTCGCACGCTTACGCGGAAACCCAGAACCCCATAACCCTTCTTTCTTCTTTGCCCTGCATCCAGAAAACGCAAATAAGAGCTAAAAATCCCAGGTTTGTTTATAGTAAGGTCGCTGGGATTTGAACCCAAGACAAATGGAGATGTCTCCCCGAAGACCCTACTTTTGGTAGTATTTCGGATTGACATATCATATCGCCAAAAGAACAAAGTGAGGACAGACTCTTAAAAATAATATGTCGAAACCGTTAAACGTGAAAACATGTAGGGAAATGATAAATTCTCTAAGATCTTATGAGAAGTGTATTGTTTGAAAGGCTACTCTTTCAATGATTAAGATAACCTGGACAAGAGGTTGAAAAAGTGAGTGAGTTGAAGATGCCTGAAAGGATCAAATTCTTGGCTTTTGAAGCCAGAGAGATTGGTGGAATGATTGTCAAAAACAGGTTAGTTAAATCTGCTACCTATGAGCATATGGCTTCTGAAGGTGGTAGCGTTACAGACGAACTCATAAAATTGTATAGGACTCTGGCTGAAGGTGGAGTTGGATTAATAATCACAGGTGCTGCTTATGTGCAACTTAGTGGTAAGTCTGTTCCTTGCCTGACGGGGATATACAGAGACGATCTAATTCCAGGATTGAGAAAAATCGCAGAAACAGTCCATGAACATGGCGATGGTTGCAAAGTTGCGATACAGCTGCTTCATTGTGGTCGTCAATCCTTTGTGTTAGAAAACACCATAGCCCCTTCTGCCGTTTTTGAACCTGTGGTTAAAAAAATGCCACGAGAAATGACGATTGAAGAAATAGAAGAGACAATAGAAGCTTTTGCAAAAGCAGCGAGGAGGGCAAAGGAGGCAGGGTTCGACGCCGTTCAACTCCACGCTGCCCATGGATACCTCTTGAGTGAGTTCCTGTCCCCTTACACTAACAGAAGGACAGATGAATACGGGGGCAGCACAGGAAACAGGACCAAAATCGTTGAAGATATTTACAAAAGGATCGTGGAAAATGTTGGAACGGATTTTCCCATTTTGATAAAGATTAACGTAGACGATTTCTTGGAAGGCGGAATAAACCTCAACGAGTCCAAAAAAATTGCAGAAAGGCTTTCAAAAACGGGGTTTGCAGCCATTGAAACCAGCGGATGCATGTGGGAAGTCACGACACGTAGTAAAGAAGAACTTGGTTGGGTACCAGCTATGTTGCCTGAAAGCCGAATAAATATCAGGTCTAAAGATAAGGAAGCCTACTATTTACCTTACGCCAGAGAAATCAGGAAAGTGATCGCTGCACCATTAATTCTGGTCGGTGGAATCAGATCCCTTGACGTGATTGAAAACATACTGGCTGAAGGAAGCGTGGATTTCGTTGCCCTATGCCGACCCTTGATTCGACAACCAGACCTTCCAAATAGATGGCTAAAGGAAATTGGAGGATTAACCGCTGACTGTATTTCATGTAACGGCTGTGTTCGCAGCACAATAGTGGGTGGCATCAGGTGTATTCCAGAGGAAAGAAGAAATAGAATACGAATCAAAGGCTCTTGAAAACCTTAACAGAGAGTGGCTTGAACTATACAGATGGAGAATCAGTGAAAAGAAATTCGTTGTTAAGCACATAGATGCTTGAAAGCATCTATAAACCCTTGTCCTGATATCAGTTCATTTCGGTTATAGGCGCGTGCGAGTACTGTAAGACAGCAATAAAAGCTGGATTGACTTTGAGATTGCGCGACACTGGGATCAGAATTCGAAGGAGGAGGCTGAATGGCCGGTGCTTTACCATGCGCGCGCGTTTCGATTTGTTACATTTGACGTACTCTTCAACATTCTGCGAAGAGTGTCTGAGACTCAAATCGATACAGAAAAGCGTTGTGAAAAAAGCGCGCGCTGACTATGTTTTCAATTCAAAATCGACCAGAAACCGAATAGGTCATAAGAATAGTGTTTCTTCAGAGCGGATCAATAAGGTGTTGGCAGACTATTCCTTGCTTCTTCAATTATCGGCAGTACTTGTTCCAGTTCTTTGAAGTACTTCACTACTATTATACCCCGCTGCGTTATGGCGAAGACAGATCTGTTCTTTCCAACAGTTCTTTCCTCAACAAGGCTTTGCCTGATCAAGAAGTCCAAGTATTCTTTCAGAACACCACAATTCACGTTCGCCTTGTACATGACGTGTGTCAACTTCAACGGGCCGCGATGGACCAACACTTTAAGGATGTCTACGTACATTTCGAGCTTGGAACGTCTCATCTTAAAGACCTTCACTACGTGTCCTCGCCTATTGTGAAGCCATAGTATAAACCTTTTATGCACTCTGGCTAAGGTCTGGTTCTCCATATTATTCTGACTCTGACTGTTTTCCAGGCATTAGCTCGCGCGCGCTACTCAGGCGTCAAGGTGTCTTCAATGCATTCTTCTTCATCGTCAGGAAAAACGTCATTGGGCGCGCTACGCGAACGAAGACGGAAGTAATCATGAAGTCAACGGACATCACTCTGGCCATCACTTAACATATAGGAGTGTCTAGGTGTCTCAGTTCAGATCAAGATTGTTGATGCTCTCTCGGGGACGCGTGAGAAGAAAGAGAACGAATCTGATGTGCGAATCTGGAAGGAGTCTGTGCGTCCCCATCGAGAGCAGTAACTAGATTGGCTTGGCGGGGACTATATTGTTTATGAAATGCAAACATTTCAAGCTCGGACTCCGAGCAGAATCAACAGCTCAAAAACAGAGAGAGAATTAGTTCTCTTGCCTCAAGCGGCTCGACGAGGCGCGCGACATCGTGGACAGCGAGTCAGTGGGGGTTATGAATGGCGCGCGCTTTAGGGGTATGCTGACTACGAATGCTGGTTCTGCATTATCTTGTTTTTAGTTTCTGTTCTTCTTGGGTGATTATGCTTTCGAATATTTCGGACAGCTTCTGTGTTGACAATGTGCTGTCCTTGGTGAACAGACTTGTGAATTCTTCTGCTGTGCAGTCTACGTTGTATTTTACGGTGAGGAATGTGCCTACTAGTTGGATGACGGCTTCCGCGCCTTCGCCCAAGACCTCTTTGAGGCCGTCATTGAAGTTTTTGGGCAGTCCAAGAGGACTTCATAAGGGTCTTTGCCGAATTTTTGTCTCAGGTGGAAGGATATGATGACGTTGAAGGTTGCGCCTAAGCTTGCAGCTGTAGCTTCCTCAAAGATTTTCTGCGCTACCTTATGTAGCCAGACATTCTTCTTTTCATTCATCGACGACTACGCTCTCTCTGTTAATATCGCTGTTCCCTATTCCGTTTTGGCTGGTGTTTGGAATCAGCGCGTGCGTGAAGACTTCGATCGTTTACTGAGGGCTTCTCCTGTATCGACTTTCTCGGCGTTCCTCCTAGGATATGCTCCATTCCGAGGAACTTTTTCTTCAATACCACACCTTTCGGGGTGATTTCAAATTCTCTGATTTCGTTGTCATGAGCTGAGCCTCTGGATTTCAGGATGACTACGGATCTCCTCAAGGTACTCTCTATTTCAACGTGTCTTAAGGCGATAATATTGTCTACGGTTGGCGAGATTCCTGTCCCGATTATGGGCATCACTGACTTGGTAAGGGCAGTGAAGAGTGCTGTGGTTCCTTGATCTTTCAAGATGATGTTAGACTTTTTAAGTATCGAAGATACCTATCCTCAAGCATGACTCGTCCCAAGGCCACGATCGTATCGATGACGAGTCTTGCAGGTCTGTATTCTCTCAGGAAACTAAAGATTTCATCAAGTTGCTGTTCAACATTGAAAGGTTCAGGAGAATAGCTGACGAACTTTATCAAATCTTTGTCCACGAATTCATTCATGCTCCAACCAAAACCTTCCCCATGTCTGATCAATTGCTGCGCTGGTTCTTCAAAGGAAATGTATAGGCCCCTTCCGCCGCGTTTGGCTTCTTCCGCGATGAAATGTAGGGCGAATGTGGTTTTTCCAGTGCCAGACGCTCCTCCAACCAGTGTTGTGGAACCCTTGAAAACCCCATCCGAAGAACATTTTGTCCAAGCCTTCGATTCCCGTAGGCACCTTTTCCGAATAGATTTTCTTGACAGGCGTAATGTCGGGCAGAGGGTATGTCCTTATCCCATGTCCATCGATACCGTAGCTATGTTCCTCACTGTTGATCCTTGTACCCCGCAGTTTGAGAACTTGCAGTGTTCTAGTCAGCCATCCTTTCCTCGTAACGGAGTTGAGAGCGATGACACCATCCGTAACGAATTCCTCCATTCCTCTACCCGAACATTCGGTGCCAAATGGTCTCTCGGAAATCAACAATGTTGTGACTCCGTTGAGATATGCTATCTTTCCAAGAACTGTGTGAAGCATTATTCTGGCATCGATTGTTTCAGAAAACGCTTGAACTAGCGCTGAGAAGGAGTCTATCACGAGCCTCTTGGCCCCTAAGGAATCTACCTCCGCCAGGACGCGTTTAACGATGCTTTCAACACCTATGTCTCTGACTGTTACCAGATCTAGGAACTTGAATTTCCCTTTTTGCTCGTATTTTTCAAAATCCATGCCCATTCTCTTCATGTTCTTCATGAAAGTTCTTCGGTTCTCGGCCAATGACACGTAGACTCCAGATTCGTTGAACTTTGACATTCCGTGATATAAGTACTGAGATGCAAAGATGGTTTTGCCGGAACCAGCAGCTGCCTGCCAGAAGAATCATGGAACCCCTTGGAAACCCACCTTCCACAAAATCATCGAATCCTTCAATCCCAGTCGCAACTCGCTGTCCATTTGTCTTTCGAACTTGCCTCTATTTTGACTATGTTAGCAACTTCCGACTTTTCCATTACCATACTCCTCTTTTTGGATTCAAGAGTCAGATAGCTCAACGTAGGCAGTATATTGTATATTAATACTTATGAAAAAGAGATAAGAATCACTGTTATTTCGAATTCAGATACCGAATGCAGACCACTCTGAGTAACAAACAATCTCTTCAGCAATTCAAGGTCCGAAGCAAAGAAACAAAAGAAAGCGGCAATGTTCCCGTTTTCTAGGCATTACCTTTCTCAGGCACTAGGGCTTTACTCAACTCTGGCTAGCTCCATTGAGCGCTAATCTGACAACCGATTTCACCGGCCAGTGGTCGCAGTTCCGAGTCTGATTCTGAATACGTACGATTACTAGTGATTCAGACTTCACATTCACACCCGTTAAATATTGTCTCGCAAGATTCTATACGCAAAGGCTGGCGTAACTACGCTACCAAATTGGAAATGAAAAGGGCGTGCCAAGCCTCAACTATGGACTGCAGAACTTGCCTGTTGTCATAAGAGCCTAATCGCGAGGTGGAAAAGTGAAAATGCGTTGGAAGACGTTCACGATCATAAGCGTTGCCGTGGTCAGCCTAATTGGGATTCTATTTGTCGTTACCCGCACGATTATGATGGAAAACGTCACTGAAATAGAACAGAAGACCACCAGTCAAAGCATCAATCGAGTTCTTAGCGCCATGTCTAATGAACTTGACGCATTGGACGTCACGACTCAAGACTACGCAACGTGGGATGACACTTATGCCTTCATCCAAAACGGCAACACCAACTACATAGAAATGAACCTCATGGATGCAACCTTTGCCAACTTGCGACTCAACCTAATGCTTTTCGTTAACACTTCAGATCAAGTTGTGTTCGGAAAAGCTTATGAACTAAACAACGCGACTGAGGTTCCCGTTCCACAAAGCTTGCTCTCACACCTCGCAACCAATCGCTTGATCCTACGCCACGACAGCGTGAAAACCCGCGTGGTCGGAACGATTCTTCTCCCTGAGGGACCACTTCTCGTCGCTTCGAGACCCATTCTAGACAGCAATCAGCAAGAGCCGATTCGTGGAACACTAGTCACAGGACGATTTCTAGATTCCACAGAGCTAAGCTTTTTGTCCAAAACGACGCAGTTACCGCTTGCTTTGCAGTCGATCGTAAGCTCATCGATTTCAGGTGACTTTCAGACGGCCAACTCTTCTCTGTCAAAGGAATCTCCAGTCTTCGTCCAGTCTTTGAGCAACGAAAGAATTGCCGCATACACCCTGCTTGATGACGTATATGGGAACCCGATTCTCATACTCAGAGCAGACACGCCCCGAGACATTTACTCACAAGGTCTAGCCGGCACGTTCTACACCACTGTACCACTTACCGTCACAGGTATCGCCTTCGGCCTGTTGACAATATTCCTTGTTGAAAAGTTTGTCATTTCACGTTTGAGTGCGCGCGCTACTGGAAAGGATGAATTGTCCGGCTTAGGAGAAAGAATAAACAGTATGCTATCAGTGCTTGGGCAAACGCAAGAAAAGCTCAAAGAAGAGCGAGACAACGCGCGGAGATACTTAGACATAGTCGGCGTAATCGTGGTTGCTCTCGACAGGAACGGGCAGATCATTCTCCTCAACAGAGAAGGCTGCAGACTGCTAGGATGTCCCTCTGAGAAAATTCTGGGGAAAGAGTTGGTTCGACAACTTTGTGCCTGCAAGAGTCCGAGACCATGTCAAGACAGCCTTCAAATCGTCAATGGCAAGAGGAATCGAACGAGACTACGAAAGTCCGATTGTAACACTAGGCGGCGAAGAACGACTCATCGTGTGGCACACCACCTTCTTGAGAAGTTCCGAAGGAAGAGTCATCGGCACCCTCAGTTCAGGGACTGACGTAACGGATAACAGGCTCGCAGACGCGGCATTTAGGGAGTCAGAGGGCAAGTATCGCATGTTGGTTGAGCACTCACTGCAAGGAATAGCAGTCATTCAAGGCGTTCCTCTTCGTTTTGTCTTTGCCAACTCCTCTTGGGCAAACATCTTCGGTTACACTGTCAACGAACTTGCTTCTCTTTCAGCGAAGGAAATTGAAGGTCTGGTATACCCTGAGGACAGAGCCATGGTTTTTGAACGTCTTGCAGGTCGCTTGAAAGGAAAATCGGTGCCCTCACTCTATGAAATCCGAGGTTTGAGAAAGGATGGTACAGTGATTTGGCTGGAATTATCTGCGAGCCAAATTGAGTTTAATGGACAACCAGCTGTACAAGCAACAGTCATAGACCGCACTCGAAGCAAGAAAGCGGAGATTGAGCTGTTTGAGAACAACATGAGGCTGCAGAACATACTTGCTGCTTCTCCTGATGCCATTACAATCACTGATCTGAGAGGAAACATAGTAGACTGCAATCAAGCCGCAGTGAGTTTAGGCGGCTTCTCATCGAGAGAGGAACTGATCGGGAAGAGTGCTTTAGAATTGATGGCGAAGAGGGATCATCAGAGGGCGATGGAAAACTTGAAGGTAACTGCTGAAAAAGGGCTCTTGAGAAATGTCCCGTATACTCTCATGAGAAAGGATGGACATGAATACCAAGCAGAGCTTTCTGCAAGTGTTGTGAAAGAAGTTTCAGGCAACCCTGTAGGTTTCGTGGCCGTTATGAGAGACATCACCGAACGCCAGAAAGCAGAAGAGGCGCTCAAACAGTCAGAGGAAAAATACCGTATGCTGGTCGAGGACTCGGTGCAGGGAATAGTGATTGCTCAAGGCATCCCTCCCCGCTTCGTCTTTGCCAACCGTATGATGGCAATGAAGTCAGGCTACACTGTTGATGAGCTTCTTTCTCTTTCACCGGAAAAATTCGAAAGCACGGTGCATCCTGAAGACAGAGCCGAATTCTTCAAGCTTTACAAAGATTGCTTGGAAGGAAAGCCTACGTCCCACCCATTCAAATTTCGCGGTGTCGGAAAGAACGGTGCAGCGTCTTGGACCGAGATCTCTTTCCGTCGAATTGAATACGACCGACAACCAGCCATACAAGCAATATTTGTAGATGTTAACGAACGCAAGAAGGCTGAAGATGCTCTTCGTGAATCGGAAGAGAAACTGCGGAACACTATTGAATCGTCTCCTGAGGCCATCACACTCATTAACATGAACGGGAAAGTGGTTGACTGCAACCAAGCGGCCTTAGAAATGTTCGGCTATGCCAAGAAAGAAGAAATGGTTGGCGAAGATGGTTTTGCAGTCATCTCAAGCAAGGACCGAGCAAAAGCGATGGAAGACTTGACCACACTGCCACAGAAGGGGCCAATCAAAAACATTGGAGTGCGTATGGTTGCAAAGGACGGAAGAGAGTTCGCTGCAGAGGCTTCTGCAAGTCTCGTTAGAGATGCATCAGGCAACCCCAAGTACGTTGTGACACTCGTTAGAGACATTACTGAACGAAAACAAATGGAGCAGAAACTAGAGGAATATTCTCAAGAACTTGAAAAAATGGTCGAGCACAGAGCAAAACAGTTGAAAGACACACAAGAACAACTCGTCAAAGCCGAGAGGCTTGCAGCCATCGGACAGGTCGCGGCGATGGTTGGCCACGACCTACGCAACCCACTGACAGGCATAAGCGGCGCCACATACTATCTGAAAATGAAGCTAGGCCCAAATGCAGAAAAGAAAATGATGGAAATGCTCGAGCTCATTGAAAAAGACATTCAATACTCAAACAGGATCATAACCGACTTGATGGAATATTCAAGAGAGATACAACTAGAGTTGACAGAGACCACTCCAAAATCGGTCATCGCAGAATCAATTTCGGTCGTTCAAATTCCTGAAAAAGTCCAACTGGCAGATTTGACGCAGAACGAGCCAAGAATCAGAATAGACATTGACAAAATGAAAAGAGTCTTTTCAAACTTCATCAAAAACGCCGTTGAGGCCATGCCACAAGGAGGAAAACTTGCAATCTCAAGCAGAGCATCAAGCAATAATGTCGAGTTCAGGTTCATTGACTCCGGCGTAGGCATGGCAAAAGAAGTAATGGAAAAAATTTGGACACCATTCTTCACGACCAAAGCGAAGGGGATGGGCTTAGGCCTAGCCATTTGCAGACGTGTAATAGAAGCCCATCAGGGAAAGATTTCGGTTGAGAGCATAGTTGGTGAAGGTACAACCTTCATGATAACAATCCCCCTTGAACCCAAACCAAGAGTAGAAGGAGGTGAAAAGATATGGGTGAACATGCCCGAATCCTTGTTGTCGACGATGACGAAAGCATAAGAACCGTTCTGACAGCAATCCTGGAAGAAAAAGGATACACGGTTGACGCGGCTGGAAGTGGAAACGAAGGAATAGAGAAAACCAAAACCAGTTTCTATAACTTGGCCCTAATCGACATCCGACTCCCCGACATGGAAGGAACACAAGTCCTAGCGAGAATGAAAGACACGTCTCCGAAAATGAGAAAAATAATAATCACCGGATACCCCTCAGTGCAGAACGCCGTTGATGCACTCAACAAAGGCGCACATGCCTTCATAATGAAACCATTAGATATGGACAAAGTCCTCGGAACAGTGGAAGAGCAACTGAAGAAACAGGAAGAAGAGAAAAAATACAGCAAAGAGAAGGTCACAGAATTCATCGAAACGCGCGTTAAAGAACTGGAAGAAGAAAGGACAGCTATGCAAAGAAGAACGCGTTAGTCTTCTCTGCAAGCAGGTCAGAAGCAACGCTTTCCACATGGACTGCGAAGTCCCGGAGCAGACTTTACTACTGCCCCAACGTTCAATTTGTGAACTCTAATGCTGACACTCCACAGTTTAGGAAGCGCAGATAGAAATTTGCATCGATGGGGTCTGTTTTCTCCCTAGCGATGTACGGCCATGTCTGAGCATCCAAACTTGAGCTGGGTCAGGGTTTCGGATGGCCAGAGCCTTTCTGACCCGAGAAGCGATAGAACATAAAGGCTGCGCCTGTCATCTCAACGCGCGCGCAAACCGGAATTAAAACTATTATTGACCATTTCAGGAACACGCATGCGCGCTAATGTTTTCCTCTTGCGAATAATACCTTGAAACTCAAAGAGTTTTAAACTTTCTGCAGCACCATGCTGGCGTCTCCTAAAACTCTCCTCGCATGCGAAGCTTTCGCAAAACTTGATTCTATTCTTGTTCAGTTTCTGATTCTGTCCCATGCAGTGGGACAATAACTAGTGTTTG
>CAVYNL010000032.1:0-42087 GCA_963769845.1 Candidatus Bathyarchaeota archaeon
TCACAAGATCATCGTTTGTTTTTCGTCCGCGCGCGGGGTAGCACTAGTTATATTTTGCCGAGGTGCAGATACTATCTGTAATTGCCGTTCAGCTTCAGGGTGGAAAGTTGGCTCCTGACCTTCAAGGCTATAGCAATAAACAAGTTGAGGAGATTATGGACTTCTGCAGGCATATCGCTGCCTCTGCTCAAATAACGGCAGCGTGCGTATGCGGCGATTACTTGCTCGGAATGTCTGAAAGCAAGGCAACTGTCCAAGTTCTGTTGGTCATTCATGATTTCGTGCCCAGACTCATGAACTATGCTAAGGTCCTTGGCGACACAAACCTTTCAGTCTTGGCCGTAGACGAATGGGTTTTTGAAAGAGACGTGGACAAGGGTTTTCTGGGCGAGGCCCTCGCAAGCGAACTCATCTTTCCATATGCGCCTCTTGCCAACGACAAATATCTGCGTTTTCAGGAGGTTAAACTGAAGAAACGCTTGATATTGGAACTGCTCGAAAGCCTTGTCCATGACTTTCCCGAGCTTTCATACTTGTTCTACATAGAACCTGAATACTTCATGTATGAAGCTATGCTCACCAGAGCTAGACTCTATCCGCCCATGATGTTCACCATGGCGAGCTTGACGGAGAAAGGAGTCACAAGGGAGAAAGTCGAATCCGTGCTCCGCGGCTACGTGGAAGCTCTGAAGAAACTGGAACAAGAGGGCATAGTCAATTCCTCTAATGACTACTTTCGAATATCCCCCGACTTTGTTGCATACGCCCGCAAACGCAGGGCGCGGTTCACAAACCTATTTAGAACGGGACAGAGAACCCTCTTCACTTCGCTTCTCGGCATCTTTCCTCAAATTCTCAACTTCTTCTCGGAAAACAAGTATTTGTCGATCAGCTTGCAAAGGATGATGGGACCGAACGCCAGGCTCGACCTTCAGGTTGAAGACCCTGAAAACCACGTCTACGTTCCAACGTCAACAGGCTTGGCCCCATTGGCCAATAGGATGGACATAGAAGCGTTCGCTAGAGAAGTCCTTGGAGCAGCCCAAAACACAAAGGTTTCTGTCAAAAGCATCGGAGGCATATTGAACGACGTATTCCTAGTTACTGCCCGGGCGAAAGACAGGGAAACCAAAGTCGTTGTGAAAAGGTTCAGGGACTGGTCTAACTTCAAATGGTTTCCATTAACGTTATGGTCTGTGGGAACTCGCACATTCACGGTTCTCGGAAGGTTAAGGCTTGAGAAGGAGTGCGCGATGAGTCAGCTCCTACATTCAAAAGGAATCTGCGTACCCAGACTGCTCTACGTAAGTCCTCCCAGGCGCCTCATCTTCATGGAGTACGTAGAAGGAGAAAGTCTTGAGAAGATGGTGAAGAAGATAAGCAAATCGAAGAACGAAAAGGAGTTGCAGGAATGTCTTCAAGTCCTTGAGAAAGTCGGCGAGTTGTTCGCGCACGTTCACGAATTGAACATTGCTTTGGGAGACACAAAACCTGAAAACATCATCGTTGGAAAAGATGGCAACATTTGCATCATGGATTTTGAGCAAGCGGACCGTAATGGTGACAGAGCATGGGATATTGCTGAATTTGTATACTACGCTGGACATTACATTTCACCCTTTGTCGACACAGACCGTGTGGAGAAAATGGCCAAAGCCTTCTTGAAAGGGTACCTGCAGGCAGGGGGGGACGTAAGAGCGGTCAAGAACGCGGGGAACGCGAAATACACGAAAGTGTTTAGCGTCTTCACTTTTCCGCATATAATGCTAGTTCTTTCCAATGCCTGCAAGAACGTAGACAAACAGGAGAGACATTAATGGTTAGGAATACTACGAGCATCACATTTTATGGAGGCGTTAACGAGATCGGCGGCAACAAACTCCTCCTGAAAGACAAAGACATCCGAATCTTCTTCGACTTCGGGATGTCATTTGACCTGAAGAAATTATGAAGTTGAAAGCAAACTCACCAGTATCACTGAGCAGTCACAGGGCATTTTGCTGGCCGGGTTTGCGTACGCAGACGTCGACCGCTTGAACAGCTTCTACAGAGTAGCCAAGAAGACTGGCCGATGCTTAGTCGTTTCACCTAAATAGGCTTACTTGCTGAATGCTCTTCGTGTTGACAAGGGCTTGAAACTCCCTGACTTGAACGATGACAACATCCTCGTTTTTCGAAAGTCGAAGAAGAGATACGACAAGTGGGAGAACTCGATTCTGCAACAGTATTCTGCCAAGGTTGCTAACGCGTTCGAAGTCTCGAAGCGGCAGCGCAATGCAATCCTCGCATTGTCCTTCTATGACCTAGAGGAGCTTGTGAACATCAAACCCGAACCCGGTAGCTATTATGTGCTTCCTCTGAGCCTTTCAATGAGGAAATGGAGATCGACTTTGAGAAGCTCACTAACTGGCTTGCCCACCACGGTTTGCCGCAGTATCCTGTTCATGGTTGTGGGCACGTTATGCCGCTGCAATTGAGGTCTGTGCTTAAGGAAATGAATCTTCAGAGAATCTTTTCTGTCCATACAGAAAACACGAGGCTGTTCGCCGAATTCATGAGGGCCCTGTCGAGTACGATTGTAGCACCTGAGGAACAAGAAGAATACCCACCCTCTGACATCTGCAATGCACTACTGCTCAGCTCTTCAGCTGCCATTCGTCTCTTTTTTCGAAGAGCTTTTCAAGTGTCTCTGTCGCCGTTTGCCTGTCAATCGATAGCAACAGTTTGGCGATGTGTTTGCACAGTTTCTTTGTCGTCAGAATCTTTTGCCAGTCAGCGCAATCGTGAAAAATGGTTTTCGTGTTAGTATCGATTAGTATGTGGTACCCTTTGACCTGCGCTTCTATGCGTGAGTCGGTCTCGTTTGTGATTCTTACTTCGTCATCATTGATCTCTTCTGCTCTCTTGAGTCTTTCAGGGGAAACGAAATAGTGGAGCAGGTCGTTGAAGGCCTTCCCTTTGGGTTCGATAAACGCTAGAAGAGATGAGTTTTCAGTCCGTTCGGACTTGTTGATGTAGGCTTCTACCTGTTTTTTTGTCTCCAGCTGCTTCGGTGTTGCCACACCCAGCATTTCCATGACTTGCAGGCAGTTCTCCACGGCGTAGCCGTGAAAGTGGTTGTTGAAGAAACCGTATGTCTTGCTGGCTTTTGCTGCGGCTTCCTTCACCTTAGGAACCCATGGTTCAAGATCTTTTGGCGGATAGCGATAGTTGTACCATGGTCTTGACCCTTGGCCATGCCATCGGAAGTATGCTATTTTTGAGGTGATGTGAATTTCGGGAGGAAGTAGGGGTTCGTCAACGATGGTGTATGCAACTTGATGTTTCTGAAGCAGTGCCCACGTTTCGTTCCTCATCCATGATTTGTCGCGAAACTCAACTGCGAAGTTGACCTGAGTAGGAAGGATATTGAAGAATTGTTCGAGCTTTTCGGGGTTGAAGCTGAATTTTGGAGGAAGCTGGATGAGTATGCAGCCGAGTTTTCCGCTCAGGTAGAGCGGTTCCATCAAGTCGATGAAAGCTTTCAAGTCCTCCTCAATGCCTTGGCTCAAGTCCAGTTTTTTATCATGTGTAATCAGGCCAGGGAGCTTTGCGGCGTAGACGAAGCCTTCAGGCGAATACCTCGTCCAGCCCATCACGGTTCCTTTTGAGGGATAACGGTAGAATGTAGAGTCGATCTCGACGGTCTTGAAAACCTGCGTGTATGCTCGGAGCATGCTTTTGTCCGTCTTGCTGTAGAAAGGGCCAATCCACTCTTTGTAGCTCCATCCAGACGTTCCGATGAGGACTTTCCCAGGCAGGCCTGAATCAGTCACAGTTCCGCACCTTTTAGCTTTTCTGTTACGTCACCTATGCCTGCATAAACCTTATCAGGGAGTTTTTCGAGGAAGCGGCTGGCATGAATTCTTTCCGTAGGTGTGTAGTCAAAGAGTTTCCATCCTTGGTTCTGTACGAGTTCCTGCTTGGTTGCTGGGAACTTCGCATCTTCGCTTAGGACTTCTTCAAGCGAGGCTATCCCTGCTGAGCCGGTGACCTTCGGAAATCTGCCTATTTGCTTGTATGTCTTCATTCTTGCGGCGTCCTTGTACATTTTCACAAAATGAAAGCTCATAGCTACCTTTTGTGATTTTCCAGAGGAAGCTCGGGCATCTATTTCCGCGAGTTCTCCGTCGGTGGGCTGGTACACGTTATGTTTGCCTTGACCAAATAGCCTGGTGTATAGAATGTCAGAATCATAGGCAGGTTTTTCGCCTTTTGAAAGGTCGACGCAATGAACCATGTTGTGGTCGCGCATCATCCTTAGCATCTCTCTGGGAGCATTTGAAGGGTCCGTTCCTCGCATTTCAATGGCGACGCGTAGACGGCCTAGGTTGACCGAAGAAAAAAAATCACGTATGTCACCGACCGAGGACGCGTCTATCCTGAACGTGTGGGGCACTTGAAAATGCAGGACGTTGGCCTCGAGGATGGCGCAAATCTCTTTCATTCTGTCCAACGTTTCTAATGCCTTCTCAACTGGGCGAAACTTGAATTTGCCAGCTATTGAACGGTGTGCTCTGACGCTGAACTTGAAATCTTCGGGCACGAGTCTTCGCCAAGATTTCACTCTTTCTATCGAAGGTATTTGATAATGAGTCGAGTTGACCTCCACAAAATCGAATGCTCTAGAATAAGCCACCAGCGGATTGAGCCCTGGAACATTGAAATATGCCCATCCTCCCGTCCCAATCCTGTACTCCTTCAAGTTCAGATGACCGCCCCTAGTCAGATTCTTCAGCCACTTTCCATGAACAGAGGTGTGAGGCTATAGTTCTCTATGGTGGCGAGTCTGACTTTTCAACTTGCTGGTTCAAGGAACTGATACCAATTGCTCATTTTTCGCGGGCCAAAACAAAAAGAGAATGTTGGGGTTATGGTTTGTTCCAGAAGTGCTTCACTACTGCAGCTATGTCAAACTGGTCAACTGTCCCGTCAGGCACACCCTGTGACCCGGTTATGTCCGCGGAGTCTCTCCATCTGGCATCCCCAGGATGAGTTCCGAAGGACCAGCACACGAAGGCAATGTCCTTCATGTCAAACCTTCCGTCTCCGTTGATGTCGGCACTCTTTGAGGTTGAAGATAGCACTGTGACTGTTCCGGTTCTTATGTTGTTGCTCAAATCGGTTTCGCCGGGAACAGTCGTAGCGTTGGCTGTTATCGTGTTTTGACCTAGTGGTACGCCGCTTGTGTTCCAGTTGAAGGTGAGACTTTTCGTGTCACCCGCCGAGAGGCTGGTTACAGTCTGTGTTCCAATCGGCGTCGTGCCGTTGGAGACGTTGACGACGAAAGTATTCTCCGTGGCCGTGCCATTGTTCTTGACTGCAACGGTTATTACTACCGCGTCGCCCAGTTTCGGGCTGTTGCTTGAGAAGGACAGGCCTGTTATGGCAATATCATGCCGGATCGGTTGCACACTGACTGTTCCGGTCTTTATGTTGTTGCTCAAGTTGGTTTCACCGGCAACACTTGTTGCGTTGGCAGTTATCGTGTTTGGACCTGTTGGCGCACCAGATGTGTTCCAATTAAATGTGAGAGTCTTAGTATCTCCAGCAGCAAGATTGGCGACGGTCTGCGTTCCGATAAGAGTTGTGCCGTTAGAGACTTTGACATCAAAGGTGCTCTCGGTGACCGTCCCGTTGTTCTGAGCTACGACCGTCATTACTACGGAGTCGCCTTGTACTGGGTTGTTATTAGAGAAGGACAAGTTGGTGATCGCAACGTCATGTGTTGTCGGTGGAGTTACCACATTCGAGAAGAATCCATCTTCCGTGGACGCGGGCGCAACGTTGAGGTCGCCATCAAGCAGGAACGTGTCGGCGCCGTAAGGAGTGGAATATTTCAGGCCGCTCGTGCCTGTCGCGTTTACCTTGAATGTAATCTGGCACAGTATGCCGCTTCCAGAGGTAATGTCTGACCCACTGAGTGAGGCTCCGAACGACACGGAACCTACCTTGTTGTCTATGACTGGAGCGACTGGGATGATCGTGTGACCCGCAAAAATCCCTCCTGCAGTCGGGTAGACCGCCCCTGTGCAATTTAGAGTTGTTGAATTGTAGGATAGCATGATCTGCCATGTGAAGATGGCCGGGACGTTGGCCACGGTCAAGTTAACAGTGAACGATTGGCCCACGGCAATGTTCTGGATGTCTGCTGGTTCAACACGCATGACGGTTGCATCTGCAAAGGTTTTGTTCATGATTACCGGAAAAGAGAGCAGCAAAAAGGCAAAGACTAACGAGTAGTAAATCTTCCCCACTTTTCTTCCCTCGTCGTTATGTAGATGCAAAGGACCCATTTATTGCTTCTGTAACAATCTTCTAGTACACACAATTACATCTGGCCGCGCTCTTGCTGTGTGCTAGCAGTCCCTAATGCTTCATAAACGAAACCCTCGATCTCTCGAAAAAGAACAGATCTCCCTATAGTATAGTTGGAGGGAATATGATGAAAAGTCAACTTGTTTTGTACGCCGTTATGCACAAAGGAGAGCGTGGCCAATTCTCAAAAAAGCACTATTCTAAGTGGAACGATGGATTGAGCCACTCAGCGCGCTGGCTTGTCCTAATGTGGTCAAAAATGTTTTTTGTCCTTCTTTTGTCTATTGGCGTTTGATTTGGGCTTGTCTGGTGAGCACTTTTTGACCGTATTGAAAGATGGCAACTCATGGATTCCAACGAACTGAAAGAAAGTAGAGTTTCTTCATAAACCGTTGAGGCTGTGTCCAGTCCGTTTGGAGTATCACATCATGCAACAGGGCTAAAAACAGATACTTACATCAAAACTGTCACCAAACCCAAAAATAAGAACTAGCGCGCGCTGTATGTTGCAGGGATTTAGCCCTGATACATAGGTCGAATTATTACAGATTGTCGTGTGTGGGGATACATAACGTATAAGTATAGTAGTAACTCTTGATATTTGCGATAGCAATGAAGGCCCTACCAAGAACGGACCGCAGAGTGCAAGTGCTGTTCCATACGCTTGGTCTAAGCTGCCTTGGGGGTGCAATATTTCTCCAGTTGTTGGTTTTCACGGACATACTGACACACGGGTATTTCATGGCCGTTGAGAAAAATCCAGCGATTCTAGCCTTCGAAGTGCTCCTAACAGTCTTTTCCATAATCTATTTCGTCTTCATATACCAGAGATTCATCCGTTCGATTAGATAGCCACATTTTCGCCATCAAAACGCAAATAAGAACGTTGCGACTTATGCCAAACGGCGAAAGAACGGGCAAAAAAGCTTAAATAAAGTTCGCTCAGACAATCTACGTTATCATGAACAGATGGTGACTGACTTGAGATCCCGCATCGTATTGATTCTTGTTTTCATGACCTTGTCAATAGTTCTGGCCGGCGCTAGCAACGTGAAAGCCCAGATGAACGACATGCAGGGCTTCTTTTCAGCGGAGTACGGAGGGGTATCCATTAGAGTGAACGCATCGGGAGAGACCGTTCCGGGCGGAAACATAACCATAGCCGTTATGATCAATGCGACTGCTGATGGGGTGCGTATAGAATACTTGAACGTAAGCGTATACGGTTTCATCAACGGAAGACAGCAGATCCTGTTGAACTCCACGAGTGTGATGGCAACTACATCGTTGCAGTTCAACGAAACGACCGAGTTTGACAGTACGATAATAGTGCCGACCGACGTTTGGGGCATAACCTACGGCCAAATACTTCTTAGATACACGATCAAGGACCTGCCTTCGACTGAGCGAAACCCCGGCTTCCCACTGACAACCGTCAGGAACGTTTATCTCGAGAATCTGGAGAGCCAGTTCCAAAGCTTGAACCAGAGTCACAGCATGCTTTCAGAGGTCTTCAAGAACCTCACAACGGAATACGCGAAGCTCAACGCCACCTACACTGGGTTACTGGACGCTCACGCTCAAGACAGTAACGATCTCTACGGCACACGCACGGTGGCTACGATCCTGACGATTACGACTGTGTTCTTTGTCGCAACCACGTTATATCTCACAATGCGCAGACCCAAAGATTACTGGTAAAAAAGAAGAGTTAGCTCGGCATCATGGCTTGTGCAGTCTTTGCGCAGCTATGAACGTGAGTCCATGCTCGGTCAAGACTCTGGCCGTGTTGTTGACCGCGTCGTGCTTGTCAAGATAGTTCACCAGAAGGTCAGGCATGAGTCCTTTCTGGAATATGTCTTGCTTGGGCATGAAGTAGTCGAGTATGTCTGAGGGGTGCTTCCGCATCTTCTCTGTCTCGGGTAGTCCGCCTTCGTGTTTGGCGCTGATATTCTTGACCTTATCTGCAAGCTTCAGGAGTTCGTCTGTTCGGTCGTACGGCTGTCTCACGATGTTCTTGTAGGCTTCGGTTACGTGATGCTCGATGCGTAGTATGTCTTCAAACCCGAATGCTTTGCGTATGTATGCAGAAAGTTCGATCGTTTCGTTGTTAACAGAGTTTGAGAGGTTAAAACCTATCAGGGGCGTTGAACCGTCGCCGCGGCTGAAAAGCTTCGCGGTCATCAGCGTCCACAGTATCGAGTACGGGTTGTCGTTTCCCAGAAACACGGAAATCTTGAACTCAATGTCTATTCCCAGCTTGCGCAGCCAGTAGCCCAGCAACACCGTACCTGAGTTTGTGTTCAGGACTTGAGGAAGGCCATACTCCGTATAGTAATGTAGAAACTCGTCGACCCACTTCAACGGGTATTCATTCGGGCTGCCAACTCCGCCGAAGTATCCCGTGATCGTGTCTGGGCCACTCAGATGGACGTTTATGGGTTTTCCGTCTGGACCGGGCAGGGTGCCCTTTGTGTCCAGAGTCTGCACATAAGAAGCCCCAATGATGCTCATAGCGGCCGCGAAGGCCAAGATGTCATCATCTTCAACCTGCTCTTTCATAGACCGAACGCGAATGAAGCGTGCCGGCATGAGTTCACCGTTCTTTATTGATTTCTTCGCTTCTTCAATCAGCCACGGGAAAAAGTTGAAGGCGCTGATCTCAAGTGTAACTGCAAAACTGTCATCAAACTTCATCGACGAAGCTTTTTTGCCGAGGATCCGTCGGCGGTACTCCTCTACGCCTATGAAAGCATGTTCATCGCGCTGCCGAGCAAGCCATTCGAGGTCTTTCACGAAAGGCGACTTCTTTTTCCTGAGCCTGTTCATGAGGCTGTCGACTTTGCCGGCTTCCTTGGCCTTGCGGTTGATCTCATCGACGCCGCCGTACTTCTCGACGACTTCCAACACTCCACCAACGAGAGAATTGTCTCTTCTGAGCAAAAACTCGTTGATTTCCCTGAGGTTATCCTCATTGATCTTGAGTCTTCCTCTGTAGTCAACCATCGTGCTTGACCTCCGCAGAATGTTAATTGATTAAGTTCAGCCCATTTAAGCATTTTTGGCAAGTTGCGCATGTTGACATCTTGCTAGTCTTGATTCTTCAGTGAGCAACCCAAATGATATAAGAGCCATTCTGGAAACTAGGGTTGGGTTGGAGGTACTTATGTTTAAGCCTGAAGGGATCATGCCCGCGTTGGTCACCCCTTTTACAGATGACGGAAAAACCATCGATGAAAACAGGCTGAGAGCACTAGTGAACCATTGTTTGGAGCTTGGAGTGCACGGAGTTGTCCCCTGCGGAACGACAGGCGAGTTTGTCAACCTGACAACTGAAGAGAAGAAGCGCGTGATCAAGATTGTTGTGGACGAGGTAAACGGCCGAGTTCCAGTAGTCGCAGGAACGGGGGCCAGCGGCACTCAAGAGGCAGTTGAAATGACGAAGTACGCGAAAGACGCTGGTGCTACTGCCGCTCTGATTGTCACGCCGTACTATTTGAAGCCTGCAGACAGGGGGATCTATGAGCACTACCAAACCATCGCTACCGAGGTAGACTTGCCCATCATTCTCTACAACATTCCCCAGTGCACGGGGTTAGAACTGCCTTGGCAGATGGTCGAAGACTTGGCCCAGATCCCGAACGTAGTAGGCGTCAAAGATAGCAGCGGACAGTTGAAATTCATCCTAGCTGTACTGGAGAAGGTGCGAGACAAGCTTAACGTACTGTGCGGGCACGATGAGGTTGTCATGGCTGGGTTGGCCGCTGGCTGCTCAGGGGCGATACTTGCCAGTGCTAACGTGATTCCGGACGTGTGGATACAGATCTACAATCACATCAAGAAGGGTGAACTGCAACAAGCACGCGAGCTACAGTACAAGGTGCAGAAAATCGCTAGGATAATAGTTGGAAGTGGGCCTGTTGGGACGAAAGAAGCTCTTAACATGATGAAAGTGAAGGTCGGACCGGTTAGAAAGCCTCTGAGCTTTGGTGGAGAGCTTACCTATGAAGCCAAGGAGGAGCTGCGTCTGGACCTTGAGAAGATCGGAAAGGTAAAGCCCAAGACCGTAACTTTCGAGATAGCTGAGAAGCCCATTGATGAAAGGTTCATGACTGTCGACGTGACTCCAGACGTGATAAAGGCTTTCAGCCTTCGCGTAGGGGAGGCATTGGCAGGAACAGGAGCGGAGGTCGCGCACATAGACCTCCTGATAGGCGCGAAAGAAGGCCCATTGGCTGAAGCTTTTGCTAAAGCGAAGGCAACGCCGACACCGGGTCACGAACCGCTTCTGGCGATCTTGGAGCCCAACCTTGCAGTTAAACCTGTGACGCTCATTGTTCCCACAGTCACCATCACTGGAATGCGACAAGCCAGCATGGTCTACGGCCCGGCTCAGACAGCAGTAGCCAAAGCGGTCATCGACAGCGTTGCGGACGGAACGATACCCAAACAAGCAGTGGAAGACCTAATAATCATAGCGAATGTCTTCGTGCACCCTACTGCTGTTGACAGGCAACGCGTCTACATAAACAACTACAAGGCCATGCGCCATGCCATCCGCAAAAGCGTAGAAGGCAGACCAAGCATTGACGAGCTCTTGGAGAACAAAGAGCGTTCGAAGCACCCTTTCAAATACACTCCATAGTGACTTTTTTGACGACACAGACGATAGCCGAAGGCGACTACATACTTCTCTACCTCAGTCCACGCAAAACGTACATGATCAAAGGTGAGAAGGGAAAAAGCTTCCACACTCACAAGGGCTTCGTGAAGTTCGATGACATAATCGGAAAGGAATGGGGTTGCAGCCTCACGAGCAGTCTAGGCTTCAAGTTCACGGTTCTCAAGCCCCTGTTGCATGATTACATCATGAAATCCACACGTGAAACTCAGATAAACTATCCCAAAGACATAGGACTTATCGTCATGTTCAGCGGAATAGGTCCGGGAAGCATCGTGGTCGAAGCAGGAACCGGCACAGGCGCTATGACCACAGCATTGGCGCATTACGTGAAGCCTGATGGCAAAGTATACAGTTACGAAATAAGGGAAGAGTTCAAGAGAACAGCAGAGAAGAACTTGAGACGGGCAGGTCTCATCGACTTTGTGGAACTCAAGAGCAAGGACATCACCACAGGGATCGATGAGAACAATGTTGACTCGGTGATCCTCGACTTGGCAATTCCATGGGTTGTTGTTCCCATTGCCTATGTTGCTCTGAAACCCTCGGGAACTATAGTTTCCTTCAGTCCGACGATTGACCAGGTTGTCAAAGCCGTTGAAGCCTTGCAGGAGAACAGTTTTGTGGACATCCAAACGGTCGAGTGCCTGATGCGCGGAATGCAGGTTGAACGGGGAAAAACTCGCCCTCATACCCTGATGACGGCTCATACGGGATACATAACGTTCGCCCGCAAAGCCCTCAAGCTTTGACAAGCAGTGTTATCTAAGTCTATAGTCTCCGTTGTCAGGGAATTCTGGTACATTGTTGCTCCCGCTTAGGTATCCTCCGCCTGAACAGCAAGTACACGCGCGCTTGAGCATCAGAATGGCTTTTCCTTCCATTGTCTGACTGTTTCGACTCAGAAGACAGGCGTTGCAAGGGCGCCGAAAGTTACGGCGTAGAGACTCAGTGCCAATTGGGTTACTGCGCACAATGCCAAATAGGCGCTGAGCATCGTGGAGAAAAACACTGAAGAGAACAGGTATATGGGGAGAAGGAAGCGTCCCATGCGTGTGAAGTATTTGACGAGGCCTACTTTGACCTCTTCTTGGAGTACATACTCGCCCGTGCCTGTTTTCCGCACTAGACCGAGGTCCTGCAGTTTCCCCAAATGGTGCACCGCAATACTTGGGCTAGAGAAGCTCAGAGCGCGTTGAACTTGGCGAATGCCCACGCCCTGCGACGGCTGTTGGATCACGTACCAGTAGACTTGAAGCGTTTTTCCCTTCAGCATAGATTCCAGAACAGCGGCGTCACTGTCTCGCGACGTTTTGGGCACGACTATGCGCCGAATAGTCCTGTCAAATAAAGTGCTCAGAAGCTAGCAGCCTGTCTCTGGCGTGAAGTTGTCTTTTGGTTGCCTGACCGATTTTTCGCGAACGCTAACTGCATACTGGGCTTCATTTATGCTCGTACTAGTGTCTGATAAGTTGCCGTCCGTGTAACTCTGAGATTTCATCCGAGTGTCATTCTAATGCCTTCTCATCATCCGGCGAGTTTACCAATAGGATAGAGCGAGATAAAAGGTTTGGTCGAACATCCAAGGGTTATCCTGTTACGTATGACGGCCCTTGGCCTGCATGGGCCGTGTACGAAAGCATTGCCCAGAGTCACTGCTCGACGGTCGAAAAGGATTCTTTGAATCTGAATCCTGAATTCATATCTCCGCTTCATAAGAGAGTTAAATAGCCACAGATGATTTATGCCAACAACCATCGGAGGATAGTCCTTGAAAACAACGTTGACACTTAAGGAGCGGAAAGAGCTAGAAGCCAAAATGGTCAAGGTTTTCGCCGGAAACACCAAGGGGCTTTCGACAGAATTGCAAAGAATATTGGTAGATGACCTGGTCACTGCTTTCCAAAATAGAATAAACGTGCTAATTCGAGCACAGGCGAAAAGGAGCTACTAATACAGAGTATTTAGGAAAAAGACGTAGTTTGAATACGTAAAAGCTTTATATAAAAAGGATGGTAATATGCGTCAAAAGAGGTTTGGATGATGAGACGTTCCAAACTAGAGATGTATATAGATATACTCAAAGTGCTAGCGCACCGTGGGCCTTTGAAGCTGACTCATATCATGTATAAGGCTAATGTTAACTGCAGCGTGCTTAAGGAATATCTAGACTTCTTGATTAAGCAGAACCTTGTCGAAGAACGCACAGTAGGCAAGAGACGCGTCGTCTACGCTGTTACGCAGAGAGGCATTACCGTACTCAAGTACTTCCGAGAACTGAAACAGGTTCTACCGATCGTCGAAGAATTAAGAAACCGGGTTCCAGTGCCATACTAGACAAACTTTCCAATTTTTATACGCCTAAACTGAACGCTTCACAGCCGTAGGGCTGTTTCTTCTACTTCTTAGTCGAGCACGCTAGTATCGGATTCCACGAAAAAAGAATGCTTCATCGGGCAGACTCCGCTTCCATGAACACGATTCTGCTTGCGTCCTAGAATGTCATTGCTGTCGTGTTGGAATCGGTGTTATAGTAAGTCTGCATTTGTTTTTGTCATCATTCTTGCGAATCATTACACGTGTGTCGTAAGACTTAATAAATACGTTCCATTCTACGTATTGTAGACGTGTAAAACACAATGGAGAAAATGATTGTGGCCACTCCGGAAGTTCTCGGTAAGAAACCTTTGCAGGTTCTCGAAAAAATAAGGGAGAACCTTGAGAGGTTGAACGAGAAAATGGAAGTGATGATCGAGTTGCAGAAACGTGGAAAGAAAGACATGTTGCCGCCGATGGCAGATGCACCACTCGACGTTATGACGTTGCTGTCTATGCCTGACCACCTCCGTAAGACAGCCATGACCCTCTGCAGAATGGGCAGAGCAACAGCTGAGGAAATATCTGGTCAGACAAAAAGAGCACGGGCCGTGGAAAGCGCCTACCTGAACCAGCTTGTGATCATGGGATACCTGAAGAAGGAACGCACAGGACGGAAAGCCTACTTTTACGTTGAAAGAGAAAACCAAGGTGGGCAGTGATGGGCAAGATAATCGCAGTTCATTCATACAAAGGCGGTACAGGTAAGACACTGCTGTCGATCAACTTGGCAGCGGCGCTTGCGAAGCGTGGAAAGAATGTGTGTCTGTTCGACCTTGACTTTCGAGCTCCAAGCCTTTCAACACTGCTCAGAGTTGAGAAGGCAGAGCATTATCTGAACGACTACCTGAACAACGCTTCCGACATCAGCAAAGTATTGATAGACATCAGCGACCGAGTGGGAAACAGCGGCAAATTCTTCGTGGCTCTCGCCAACCCCGGAACGGAAGCCATAAGAGACATGTCCGGAAAGGACAGAAAATGGGAAATGCGTGCACTTGGAAGACTGTTGGCCCTCAGAAATTCGTTGATGGATGGTAAGGGCTTTGATTACCTTATCTTTGACACGAGCCCCGGACTACAATACTCGTCTATCAACGCAGTCGTCAGTGCTGACCTCGTTCTTGTAGCGACCACGTTCGACCGGTCTGACGTAGACGGAACCAGACGAATGCTCCGTGAACTCTATGACCTGTTCGAGAAGAAAACAGAAGTCGTACTGAACAAAGTTCTGGACGTTTCCTCAAAGACAAGCAAGGACGATATCCAAACAAGACTCAAGGACATCTACCAAGTCCCGTTGCTGGGCATAGTACCTTGCTTCTGTGACATCCTCAAGGCTCAAGGCGGCATAATATTCGCTCAGGAAAAGCCAGACCACCCGTTCACCAGAATCCTCAACGACATGGTCAACAACATAAACAGCTTGCCCTAGACTTCTCTTCTACTGCTGAGCTATCTTGTTCACAAGATGATAGATCCTGCAGTCTTTGCACTTCTCGTACTCTCTCTCTTCGCAGCAGTTACATATCAGACGATTAAGCTCCCTTATCTCCTGACTCATGAACGACCCTCTTTTCACAGATAACCGAAGGCAAATTCGGTTATATACTGTATTCCGTTGTCGCAATATTTCCGACAAAAGACTTATACATGGCAACGGCATAGCCTTGACGCGTCACGGAGACATTCTACTGTTGCAAACGTCCGGCATTATTCTCGCAGGCGGTTTCTCCAGCAGATTCGGCCAAGACAAAGGATTACTGCAGCTTGGCGGCAAACCGCTCGTAAGACACGTTCTTGACTCCATGCAAAGCGTTGTGGATGAAAGAATCATCGTCGTTAGCTCAGGAGCACAGGCTGGAAAATACGCAAAAGTGGTCAGCCCGGGCTGCAGGGTTCTCGTCGACTCTGCTGAATTGCACGGTCCGCTTGCAGGTGTCCTAACGGGCTTCGAAGCAGCATCAGGAGAATACTCTCTCTTGTTGCCTTGCGACACTCCGTTCGTTTCACCCGACGTACTCTCGTTGCTGGCCGAGCTGTGCATAAACAGGAACGCAGCAATTCCAAGATGGCCCAACTGTTATATCGAGCCTTTGCAGGCTGTCTATCGCACCAAGCCTGCGGCAGAAGCAACTGCGAAAGCTCTCTGCACGGGCGAAGTCAACATGCAAGCTATGGTGAACAAGCTCCTTGGGATCCGTTACGTCTCTACCCTGGTAATCGAGCAGCTCGACAATGGGCTTAGAACGTTCTTCAACATCAACACTCTCCTAGACCTGAAAAAAGCGGAAACAATGCTGAGCCAGAGCAGAGGCAGAAAACTTCAGAAAGGTTAGGTCAGCCTAAACCTGGCTTGTTTGGCGAATTTCTCTGTTTCTTCAAACAGCTTCTCAACGTCTTCTTGCGAATGCGCGGAGCTTATGACGCCGTTGTGAGTCGGAAGCAAGAATGCTCCGTTGGCGATCAGCGCCAAGTCATATGCAAGAAGCATTTTTCTGTCGGCTTTGCTGGCGTCTAATGCGCTTTTTACCTCATTTTTGGTGAAATGAGTGTTGAATAGAGAACCCGCCCCAACAACCCGACAGTCTATGCGCTCTTTTCCGAAGATGCTGCTCAGCTTCTGTCTTATTCTTGTTCCCTTCTTGTTCAAGTCGTTTATGATACGACCATCTTCAAGCTGTTTCAGTGTTGCCAGCCCGGCAGTCATCGTTATTGGGTTTCCAGCAAACGTTCCCCCGTGAAAAGAACAGTCCGGCCGCTTGTAAGCGAGACTGTTCAAATGCTCCATTATTTCTGTTCTTCCTGAAAGAGCGCCGACTGGAAAGCCTCCGCCGAGTATCTTACCGAAAACTGTTATGTCCGGTCTTACACCAAAGTACTGCCCAGCTCCTCCAGGTGCCAACCGAAAACCGGTTATTACTTCGTCGAAAACTAGAAGAACGCCTTTTTTATCGCATAGTTCTCGCAGCCCTTTGAGGAATTCCTTTTCGGCAGGAACGCCTCCGCCTGAACCTTGCACGGGTTCGATCATAATCGAAGCCACAGACTCGTTCTTGAGTTTCTTTTCAACCTCGTCCAAGTTGTTGAATGGCAGCACAATCGTGTCCCGGGTTGCTCCGGCCGTCAGCCCGGCGGATTCTGGGAGGTCGAATGGGTGTTTGACTGCTATATGGAGAGCATCGTAGCCGCCGTGCCATCCTCCCTCGAACTTTGCAATCTTGTCTCTTCGCGTGTATGCGCGCGCGAGGCGCGTTGCGTACATGTTTGCCTCTGTTCCCGAGTTCGTGAAGCGTGTCATCTCGGCGCCTGGAACCATTTTTGCCACTTGTTCTGCGAGCAACACTTCCAGTTCATGCGAGGTTCCGTATTGTGTACCGTTCCTAAGCTGTTTTTCTACAGCCTGCACAACCGCGGGCGGGCTGTGTCCAAGAATCAGCGTCGTGTGTCCCAACCAGAAGTCGACGTACTCGTTTCCATCAACATCGTAGAGCTTGCTCCCCCTCGCCTTTGCGGTGTAAAAGGGGTAAGGCTCAAAATATCGTATGCCATAAGACACTCCACCGGGAAGAACCCTTCTTGCCCGTTCATACAAGGCCCTGGATTTCGGAGTTCTCGAGGCGTAATCTCCCATCTTTCAACCTTCGTCAGCTGGTTTTCAGTTCTTCTTTCTATGCCAGCTTATTACGGTTTCCATGGCCTGGTCCAGGTCGTGTACGAAAGCATCAACCGACCCACAATCGGGACGAGTTCTGCGTTCCCGATCCAGCAATACGGTGCGGATCCCCAGTTTCTTCGGAAGAACGATGTCCAGAAGCAGTTCATCTCCAATCATGACGGCCACACCCGGCTCAACTCTAAGCACCTTGAGAACCTTGGGGTACATCTTCGGATTCGATTTGTCGCATCTAGCTTCGCACCCTGTCATCACGAAGTCCAAACACTCTTCAATCGGTTCGATAGCTTTGCTGAACTGAAAGCGAGCTATCGTCGTGACGACAGCTGTCTTGAACCCTGCCTCTTTTGCCCGTCTGACTGCCCGTGCGGCGTCTGGAAGAAGTTGATACGGTGTCGCCTCTAGGAATCCAACAAGAGACGCAAGCGCTTTTTCCGTCAACTTCAGCATCAAGCCTGTGGAATATTCTTGAGAAGAACGATTTCCAGTCCTTGTATCCATGTCTAGGATAGTCTACTAGTGCGACAAATGACCATGCCGCTCTAAGGTCTGCGACGAGACTTCGTAGCCTCTTTTCAAAAGGTAGTCTGAGATCTCCGTGTCGGTCATCCGGTTTGGGCAATGGGCAAGTGTGCCGTGTAAATCAAAGAGCACCGCCTTGACGTCCAACACAAGGAACACTCCATCGAGAAAGCATATGAGTCCTGGCAATATTAAAGAGAGGTTCAAACACATCTTTCAGCTGGAAACCAGGTCGAAACAATGGAGAACCGTAGAATGTCGTCGGAAAGAGCTGAGAGCCTAGGCCTTCAATTTCATGCCTTAACGCCTGACAGATGGCGAGACCTTGAAAACCTCTTCGGGAAGCGAGGTGCATGTGGAGGCTGCTGGTGCATGTGGTGGAGGCTCACGCGCTGCGAATTCAACAAGAACAAGGGCGAAGGCAACAGAAGGTCCTTGAAGAAAATAGTTGATTCAGGCATTGTTCCTGGAATAATCGCCTACCACGATAGCCAGCCTATGGGATGGTGCGCTTTAGGTCCCAGGGAAACGTATCCCGCGCTTGAGCGTTCCAGAACGCTAAAGCGTGTTGACGACAAAGAGGTTTGGTCAGTCGTCTGTTTCTTCACGGCCAGACAGTTCAGACACAAGGGTGTAACAACAAGTCTGCTCAAAGCCGCGGTGGATTTTGCACTGCAGCAGAACGCCAAAATCATCGAGGGATATCCCACCGAACCGGGAAAGGGAAAGCTGCCTGACCCCTTCGTGTTCACGGGGATAGTCTCGACGTTTCGCAGAGCTGGTTTTGCAGAGGTTGTCCGAAGGTCCGAGAACCGTCCAATAGTGAGATATGTTGCATAGCTCCTTAGTGACAGCATATTCAGACTGGGGTGCACTGAGCCTTTCGTTCGTTCGGAGCAGCAAGCTTTTTAAACAGATCGCAAAAAGAACAGTTTTTCAGCATCATCATGTTTAAAGAATGAAGGCTGTCACTTGAATATTGAGACAGAAGCGATAATCTCACTGCTCAAACTGACCCGTGAAGGGCCCGTTTCACATGAAGCAATAAAAAGAGACGCAAGAATGCCTTCATCGACTATCAGAAGTTTGCTGCAAGAACTGCAAAATGATGGCCTCATTAAAGTGCAAGAGAACATGATAGAGGCTGACGCCTTAGACAGACTCAAACTGGCCGTAAGGGCTGTCCAGTCGGGTGCAGACCTTGAACGCGTAAGCAGATTACTTCAATGGCAAGAATTCGAGGCGATAGCCGCCTACGGCTTCGAACACAACGGTTACCACGTATTCAGAAACGTGCATTTCAAACACGACGAACGGAGATACGAAATAGACATTGCCGCATGCCAAAAACAACTGATAGTATGCGCAGACTGCAAACACTGGAAACGCGGTCTCACTCCCTCAGTTTTGAACAAAGTAGTCGAGGAACAAGTCCAGCGAACATCTGCGCTCGTCGAAGCCTTGCCAAGTCCAAAGATAAAAATCACCTTTTCACTCGAAGGGTCAATAACGTTTGTTCCGGCGATTCTCACCCTTATCCCAGCAAGACTTAAGTTCTGCGACGATGTGCCTGTGGTTCCCGTGTTCCAGTCACAGGATTTCCTCAACGAACTCCATGGCCACGTGCACGCTCTCAAACACTTCCGAAAGAAGATGGAATGCTTCAAGACTCTCGGATAAGTTCCAGCGTCGGTTTCTTCGAAAGCCTCACAGATGGATAGAGGCTGAACGCGAAGGTCACAGCGAGAACCGAGAGCATTCCTCCGGAAATCTCCAGCATGCCATAAACCGAAACGAACGGCTTCTGAACAAGAAACAACAGGCTGAGCATGAGTCCCACGGCCACCCCTGCGCCAAAGCTGGACAAGAGCACGATCAAGTTCTGGGCTGTAACGATCTTGAGAACCGTTCTAGGTCTGGCCCCCACTGCTCTGAGAATTCCAAATTCTGCCTTTTGCTGGCTCGTCGTCAGTGCAACATAGTCCGTCAAGCAGAACGCGGCAGCAGCCAAGGCGAAAAGCGGGATAGTGGCTACCGTAGACCAGACATAGCCAAGGAAGCCAGAGTTCTTCTCGACGGTTTCCCGGAGCTCGAGAACCTCGAAGTTCCCGTTTAAGCTTCCGTTCAAGCTCGCAACTACGGCCTTCAGCCGGTTCAGAACATCTGAACGGTCCAATGAAGGATCAAGTCTGACAAGAAGGATGTTCGGACCAGGGACGCGACACAACCCCTCCAAGGCTCTTATGTGAATGTACGTCACTTTTCCGTTGTTTATCGGGTCGACGCAGACGCCGGAAACGTGAAAGCTTGCGTTCATGAACATGACACTCTGCACCAAGGGTTGGCTGAACATTTTGAGCGCGAGAGAGTCACCTATTACCGCGTTTCCCAGCATGTTTTCCTTCAAGAACTCACCCTGCATGAACCAGTGGCCCGTGACGAAATCTGGGTCGACTCCAACGACCAGCGAGTCGCCTCTTCTGCTGTCGCCCACGGTCACTGTCGACTGGGTGTCGTTGTCATAGACATTTCCTGAAACCTCCGTTATGTTCTGCATGATGATAAGGCGAGGGTCAATTCCCGTAACCCCCTGCGTTTGATTGAGCTGCAGGAGCATGGCTGGTGGAACAGAATATTCTTCAGCCGTATAGTTCAAAGTGGCAAGCACTTGCGGACCGCGGAATTTGGACAATAGAAGCGTGTATTGGTTGCACATGTCCCTGTGAGCGACCAAGACAACATCGTTGCCAAGGGCATTCTCAATCCAGTTTGTCGTGGTCTGTTGTGCTATGATCCCGCCTGCTATGGCGACCGTTATGAGCACAAAAACGACGGTCAAGCACAGAACGGCGCGAGAAGTGACTGACATGTAGCGAGAGAGGTTCCTCACGGCCATTCTGACTGTAAGATTGGACTTTGGAAGCACCTTGGAAACCGTTTCTTTGGTCAGTCCAAGGTAATACTTGGGTGACAATGCCTCTGCGGGGGAAACTCTTGTGGCGTTGAGGATGGGTTTTGCGCCGAAGATAAGAGCGAACGCGAAGAACAAGGCGAATACGACGAGAGCAAGCCAGAAGTTGGGTGTTTTCTGCGCAACCTGCAAGCCGATGACGCTGAAAAGGCCTGTAAAAGCAAAATCTGCCACAATTCCAAAAACGGTGCCCAAGAGACAGCTTACCAAAGTGACGATGACCAGTTCGTTGAAGAAGTAACCGAAGAGCACATTGCTCGGACACCCTGATGCCCTTATGAGTCCTATGTCCCTGACCCTCTGGCCCATCATCACGAAAGACATGAATGAAGTGACAACCGCGCCGACCATGAAAACCAGAAGTGCGGTGAAAACAAAAAAGTTCGAGAAAATTGACGAAAGACCCAGCGTCAGGCTGCCCTCGACCCTCAGTGAAATTCCGAAACCCAATCTGTCAGCGAAAAGAAGAAGAAAAACCGTCGACCCAGCGCACAAACTCAACCCAAGGATGGCCAAACCTGTTTGAAACTTCCTGCGCAGCAAATCATTCACAGAGAAGAACGTCTCACTCATTACCGCTCAACAGCTTTCCTTGTTCCAGGTGGAACTTCTTATTGGCCAAGTCGGCGATGCGCGCGTCATGAGTCACGACGACGAGCGTTCTCCCATCCTCTTTCAACCTCTGGAGAAGCTGGATAATCTTCTCGCCGGTCTTCTTGTCCAAGTTTCCCGTCGGCTCATCTGCCAAGACCAGCGGCGGGTCGTTTGCGAGTGCGCGTGCGAAGGCTACGCGTTGCTGTTCGCCCCCGCTGAGCTGAAACGGAAAGTGCTCCGCCCTGCTTTCAAGACCCAAGGTGTCCAGTAACTCTTTCGCGCGGTCCTCGATAGTTTCACGAGGCTTTCGAAGCCACTCCATCGGAAACGCGATGTTTTCGGCAACAGTTAGGGTCGAGACGAGGTTGTACGATTGGAAAACGTAGCCGATGTTGTTGCATCGGAAATCTGCAAGAAAATCCTCACTCTTGCTTGTCAAATCCTCCCGTAAACGAGAATTCTCCCACTCGTCGGCTTGTCGATCCCGCCGATGACGTTGAGCAGGGTTGTTTTCCCTGAGCCTGAAGGTCCGCTCAAAACCATGAACTCACCCTCGCCGACCTCGAAGTCCACGCCGTCCAAAACTGTGAGCCTACCACTGAAAGCTTCGTAGGTTTTGCGGAGCGCAGACGCCAGTATTGCCTGTTTAAACAGTTTCAATTCTTTCAACTCCCCGAATCCACATCAAAGTTTCCCCTGTCCCGCTTAAGAATCCTCATCTTTTCAGGGAGCTTACGCTTTTCAAAATCTTTCCAATTCACAACTCTGAAGATCCATTTCTTACCGAGGTGCGCCGCCAGAAGAGCGTGCTTGCGCTCGTTTTCAAGCGGTATGAGCTCGTTGAGGAACCTGAATAGCTTCTCAATCTGCACCTTCGGGAAATAGGCATAGTACTTCGCGTTCTTAACCTCGAACGCATAAATGTCAGGGCCCTTCCGCGCTATGATGTCTGGCAACGGATTAAGGCTGGGGTTACTCACTGGAATGCGCACAGAATGATATCCATGTTTCTGAAGAAGTTTTACCAGCGCGTTCTCGCTGTAGAACCCTCTTTTCCGCCATCTGCGGATCGCAGCTTTGTCAGCTTCCTTCACAAGCCATAGCCATCTCTAGCCTAGAAAGGCTGGTTGCTCTCCAGACCAAGATTTTCTAGGGCTTCCTGCGCTTATAAGCTTGCACAGGAACCTTCAGCTCGGGACCACCGACTAGGCATTCCCGTAGATAATCGTCCAGCGTGGCAGCGGGGACAACATCTATCGAGTAATCGTTGACATCTATCGAGTGTTCATAGTTCTTCTTTGGGACAACGACTTTCTTGAATCCCCACGCTTCGGCCGCCTTGATCTTCTCGTAGACGCCGCCGACCGCCGTTATCTGGATGGAATCATCAACGCCCAAGTTGATTTCTCCTGTCACCGCCACGTCCTGTCTCACAGGTTTGCCCTCGATGAGCGAACACAGAAGTATCGTCATGGTCACGCCTGCGGAAGGCCCGTCTACGCCGTAGGATTGTGAGAAGTCGATGTGTGTCAGGTAATCCTGAGCAATGTCTAGCCCGTATTTCTGCAGTATGACGCTCCTGACTTTTGCGATGCTGTCCGATATGAAACTCTGACCTTTTGCGACTCCCGTGACCTTATAGTAGCCCTTGAACGCATAATCGCGGGGCAATTCATTTTTTCCCACCATCTGCGCCTTAACGTTCAGAACGCTGCCTGTCATCTCGCCGCTGTACGGGTCCCGCGATATTGCCAGACCGTGTATTTGTCCCAGCTTTATTCCGTCTGGCTTGATCTCCAACAGTTTGCCCCTTTCATTGATCTCGTTCTCAAGTATCTGTCTCTGAATCGTCTTGCAGTGCTGCCCGATGGCTTCAAGCACGTGTCTCTTGTCGACGAGCTGGCACTCCTCATTCATCGCCAAGGTCGCAGCTGTCTTTATGATCGAGATCAGCGGCCTGAACCTGGTTGACAATGCATCTTTCTTGTTGCTTCTTCTCCTTCCCTCCTCTGCTATTTCTTGGCACGCTTCTCTCGTGAACGGGGCAAGGTTGAACCTCTTTGCCTCCTGAGCCACGAACTGCACGTATTTTCGTCTGTTTTCCACGGTGTTCGGCATATCGTTGTTCATTCTCACCACTTTGCCGTAGCCGTAGATCCTGTCCATCAATGCCGGGTGAATCTGACTAACGCTGTCAAAGTTCCCCGCACCTACGAGGAAAGTTACCGCGGGAACGGGCTCCGTTGAAACGGCCATTGCTGCGGTGTCACCACCGCTGAACCTTCCCCTCAGCGTTATCGGCAGCTGACCATCCTCAAGCACTGTCAGCAGCGTCACAGCCTCGTCTGGGTCAAGGTTCTTTATCTCGTCAATGTACAAAATTCCCAGGGACGCGACGTGAACGTCTCCTGCACTGACCCTCTGATGCTCTGGGGTTCCCAAACCGCCTGTCTGATAGGGGTCCCACGCTATGGAGCCGAACAGTTGTGCACTCTTATGGCCCGTTGCATCTATGAACGGTGCGTGTCCAGTGCTGTTGTCAACGAGCATCTTTGGGACATCTGACTGCTGAGCGCCTCCGATGCCTTTCATTCCTCCGGAACCGCTCATCTTTCCGAACCAGCCTATGAACACACCGAAGAATACCAGGCTTCCCCCCGGGATGAACGTCAACGGAACTAGACCTACGAATTTCTGCAAGAGAAAATCAGAGAAGCCGTCAAACGAGCTGCGGAAAGAGTCAGTTGCTGCTGACCAAGTCTGCCAAGCCTGGTACATGAAGTAGAAGCCCAAGCACATCAAGAACAAACCCATTACTATCAAGAAAACCTGTATTCCCTTGAAACCCACTTTGGTCAGGAGTTTTTTCTTCAGCTCTCTAAGCTGCTCCTTCTGCTGTATCTTCTTGCCCTCGCTCGCTTTGTGAATGGAAATCCTAGGTTGACTAGGCATAGCCAAGTTCTTCCAGCTCAAGGTGTCGAAAAGCTTTATCCCGTTCTCCTTGTAAACCTGTGTGAGCTTCTCCGCGAGCGCTTTGCCAATCAAGGACTTTCCAGTTCCAGGGTCACCTAGAAGCATAAGATATGGCCCTGGGCTTATCGCCGTCTTTGTTCCTTCTTTCTGTTTGTCGGGGCTGCTCCAGCTCTCGTACCACTTGTTCTTTTCCAGCCACTTGAGCTTGTGAACCCACTCGTCCAGGCAGAGGAAGCATTCCTTCAACGCCTGGTCTTGGCCTATAGCCCAGTTGATCAGATTGTCATCTGTGGGGAAGCCTTCCGTGCTCTTGAAGTTTCCCCAGTCCCATTCAACTCTAACGTTTCTCCCGTTCACGTTCCTTTCTAGGGTCTCAACGTCGTTTCCGAAGAACTCTCCCTTCAAGCGTGACACCTTAGGCTGCCCTTCTCTAACAGACCAGAGCGTCATGACCGATTAAAGCGCTTATTTCAAAATCAGCAATATGTCGCACATCCGATGACTCTGTCGATTTATCTCAAGAACTAGCTTGCCAGACGCATCACATGTACGGGCTTCCGAATTGGCCCTTTCGACATTTCACCAGCTTTCCTTTCGCTTTCAACTGAAAAAAACCTTCTTCGAGCCTGTTTCGCGCCGAATTCCGCGTGCCCCGTAAATCTGTAAGCTTTTTGACCAGAACAAAAAAACTGGAAGCCCGCAGAAGCCTGCAAATCTGAAAAGAACCTCGTATCAGGCGTTTCTGTTACACACTTCAGCCTAAGGCATGGACTTGCCCAGCGCCTCATATAAAAACCGACGAAAATCTCCATGCGAAGCTTTCGCCAGTGACTTCGACCTAGCTTCGAAGTTTTTCTCGGGTTTTCTAGAACATGTCGGCTTTCTAGACTGATGCTCGCCAAAGTTGGTCAAGCTCTCATGAAGGCGCGACCTGATAGGCTGTGATCTCGCCGCCAGCGTTCGTCCCAAAGATGTTGTCTGCCGCTCGCACTCATTAGTCGTCTTTCAACTGCGGCTAGGAAAACGTCGACCATGCGGTTTCTAGGCGATGCTTCTGTATACAGTCCTAGGGCTAGAACCGAGTCAACTTGTTCCTCACGACGCCTGCAGCCATCGCGGATCACCTGTCTATTGGGGCTGTTTCCTCGGCCTTTTCGTTTGAGGGGTAGAAGTTGTCACGTTTGCACTGGGCTATGTGGCGCATATTTCCGACAGTTACAGATGAGGTTTTTACGTGTTAGTGATGCTCGTTGTGCAGGTATTACGTGACGTTGTTACGTATCACCAGCAGCTTGTTGCTCCTCTGCACAGAACGCCTGTATACGGAAGCATCAACAGAGTGGTCTGACTCTCAACGAGAGTTTTCGTGCAGCTGGAAAATCTTTAATGCGAGTGTGCTCTATGCTTGGCCTATGAGAACAGGCAAGATCGTGAAACGCTTCACTGCCAAAGACGGGCGCAGCGTCGTTCTGAGAACTCCAAAGTGGGAGGATCTAGACGAGCTGCTCGAGCTGATAAATTCGCTTGTGGACGAGGGAGCCGAGATATCAAAGAACAAGAAAGCCACGAGAGAAGAAGAGATTAACTGGCTGGCCAGCTTAATTGCTCGCGTGGAGAAGGGTGAGACTTCTTTCTTAGTGGCTGACGTAGGAGGGAAAGTCGTTGCATCTTCTGATGTCAACCCGCGAACGGGGTATGAGAGTCACGTCGGAGGCATCGGCATAGTGATCAAGCAGGGTTACCGCGACGTAGGCATCGGAACCGAGATCATGCATACTCAAATCGACCTTGCCAGAAAAATGGGGCTCAAAGTCCTGACCCTTACAGCCTTCGCCTCCAACAAGAGAGCCATCCACGTTTACGAGAAGGTCGGTTTCGTCCAGACCGGCAGAATCCCAAGAAAGCATTTCAAGGACGGCAAATACATAGACGAAGCAATAATGACAAACCTGCTGGAGTGAAACCCGGATGCCCAACGTCAAATTCTTCAACACTACCTTCGAGTTTTCCACGAAGGGAGAAATAGAATTCGTAGACCTCACAGACAAGCTCCAAGCAACAGTCGCCAAGTCAGGCGTAAGAAACGGTTTGGCACACGTGTTCGCACCACACGCCACAGGCGTGCTACTCCTGACAGAGAACGAACACGGATTACTGGAAGACATCAAGGAGTTCATGGAGGACATAGTGCCAAAGAACAGAGGGTACAAGCACGCCTCAAACGCGCATGCCCATCTGAGATCTATGCTTTTTCCACCTGACAAGACCATACCGGTCGTTGGCGGACATGCAGAACTCGGGACATGGCAATCTCTAATGTTCGTGGAAACAGACGTTCACCCAAGAAGAAGAACCGTCATAATACAAGTCATCGGAGAACAGTGAGCAGCTGAGCCCCGTAACAACCCGGTGATCATGCACGTTCCGCATAAGATGCCGGCTCGACCTCCTCCCATTCGATTTGATAGCATAAAGGCAGTATTACTCTCACGTTGAATCCGGCGGCCTTCGACACTTCCCTGATTGTTGAAAATTCAGCCCGATGGGAGAGTTTAGTCCAAACAGCACATTTCACTCGTCCGTGGAGCATCGATTTTACGGTTTTGTTGTAAATTCCAACGGTTCGGTTGAATTCCGCGCGGTTGCCCTCCAACAGACTGTCGCACCTCTGGGCAAATCCGTCTTCACTTTCTGTCAGACAGAATTCCACAAGGCACTGTGTAACGAGAAAAGTGCGGTTTATGCTCCCGGCAACGCGCTCACGGCAGGTACCGACAGCCCTTTGTGCATGAATTAATAAGGTTCGAAAACCTTCGCTGAGAGTTCGACACGAGCCACAGTGATCAGCACACAAAAGGCTATTAACTGGCTCTAGGAAATCTAGCCTGACCGTGGTGAACGTCTCGTTTGTCGTTTGAGATCCAAGAACTGCAAGACATCATTAGAGTCATCGTTCTGATTAATCTTAGTAAAGGCAACAGAGAAGAAGAGGCCTCGCTGAAACACCAGATCGACAAAGTGTGCACCGGCTACGTGTGCGTGGAGATGAACGACTTGGAGAAAACCCTAATTCAGATGGCCGCTGAAGGACTAATAATCAAGGATAGTCAGCAGGTCCAGCTGACTGAGCAGGGCGTGAAGCTGGGAAAAGAATGGTCAAGCCTTCTTCTGAAGAAAGAACCTATTCTTGAAGTTGTGGCGGGGCTGGTTGACGGTTCGATCACGAGTCTGGTTGTCGTTCTTTCTGCGTTCATCGCAGGTTTAGCTTTTAAGACTGCGGCCTTCGCGGCTTTCCTCACTCTTGCGTCAGTGGCAATAACGAACTTCTCGAGTTTCCTACTCGGCGGAATAACGGCAGACATGGCCGACATGATAACTCTGCAGACTCTGATGAACTACAGCCTGAGCGACATTCCCGACAAGAAGGAGCGAGAGAAGTCGCTGACGCTTGTTCAACGATTGTTCACGGTTCTGCACAAAGAGATAAACAGGTCTAACATCCTGTCAGCCATAATCTGCGGGACAACGACTTTCCTAGCTGGCATAGTGCCAATACTCTTTTACTTTGCTCTGCCGCGTCCTGTTAACATCTTCGTCTCATTGGCAATCGTCGGCGCGGTCGTAGGATTCTTCCTAGTCAGATATAGGGCAAGGAGGTCCAGAATCCACTGGAAAATAACCCTGCTGGAGACCGTGGTCATAGTCGCCATCGCGGTTATAGCCTCTTTGCTGATAGGCGGAAGCGCCTAGCGTCGCCTAAGCCGCCTGTACGTGTTCGATGTTGCAGCTGACGCGTACAATGTTGTTAATTAGCTATTCTGCCTCAATTGTCCCCATAGCAAGACAGCGAATTAGACAGGTTAAGTTGAATCAGTGTTCGTTCGGCGAGCTTTCGTCCGCCGGATGCTTTAGTGCTGCCGCGTTTGCAATGACCTTAGCCAACACTGGAGCAGTCACGGGCTATGCGGATGGATGAACAAGCGTGCCCCGCATCTTGATCTCATTTCTGAAAGGGCGGCTTTCACCCCACTTTTCCTGTAGCGTACACTCTCTATATAAGGTTCGAGCCTCTTCGCGAAGAATGCGTCAGCAGCACGTAGAATCTCCTTTTCTGTCAGCTCGCGTTCCACAGTTCTAGTGTAAATTGCGCGCGCTTCTCCGAGTTCCTCATCAGCTCAGAAAGCAGACGACGCTCTATACCCTTCATAAGATTGTCTCTGCAATTCATCATGAATCAATCAGTGTAAGCAACTTCATCATTGACTCTTCTCAACCCTGCCCACCCACGAGCATGCAAGGCGCCCAAACCAATCTACCAAAAGGCGAACCTAAGCGAGCGCGCTGCTCAACATGCACCAGGATGACGTGGACAGTGACTTACTTCAGCCCAAATACCGCGCGCGAGCAACGATGGGCCAAAAAAATAGAACCCAAACACATCAAAGACTTTCTAGAACACGAGAATATTCGAAACGCTGACTATGATACAATCATCAAACACACCTTATCTGGATGCCTCAGTGATAGGTTCAGTCAAAGTAACCGACAAACCTGAGGAAACAAATCATTGCTTGAAGGAAGCTTTGAGTACGTGTGCCAAAAGGAAGGCTTAATATTCCCGAGAAAACGCAAATGAGCGAGACGACTACAAAGTGTGATCGAGGTCGTCCAAATAGTGGCCGGGGTGAGGTAGCTTGGTAGCCCATAGGCCTGTGGAGCCTAGCGCCCGGGTTCAAATCCCGGCCCCGGCCCTCCAGAGACCTTTCTGGACAGGAACCTCACAAAGAAAAGCAAAGTCAGCCTTAGCGCGCGCCTCTTCGTTGCATCTGACACCAGCAAGTTCATCCCCAGAAAAGTGACTTTGGGGGATGCTTTTGTATACGAGCTTCATGGAGCACCTCGTCTGTGAAGAGGGGAACCTTGAGTCTCGACCTGAGTGACTGTGTAGTTCTTCCTGTTTCTAGAGGTGGTTTGGTCAGTCTTCTGGCATCCTCGCCTAGACGCATCCAAGCTTCAAAATCCTTCGAGGGCGGTTCCGCGTCAAAAAGCTCCTTTCGAGCTGCTTCCAGTAAATAGTTCTTCGCGCCGAGATATTCAGCAGCTGTCTGGACGATGTGC
The DNA here is from genome assembly GCA_963769845.1 of Candidatus Bathyarchaeota archaeon. Lineage (GTDB taxonomy): Archaea > Thermoproteota > Bathyarchaeia > Bathyarchaeales > Bathycorpusculaceae > JBGQMW01. Next base: position 29,269 of record CAVYNL010000032.1, read on the forward strand.
CCCGTCTTGTACGCTGCATAGAAAATGTCTGTAGCTTTTTCATGCCAATTCCTGTCTCGAAGAATGTGGTGCTCAATGATTATTTGCGGAACCCGTTCCGCGATGGTAGCGAGATTCTCAAGCGCTCGGCGTATCTCGCCTTCGCCGACTTTCAGACCTTCTAGATAGAGGGGCGGACCGCCTATGAGAAGCAGTTGAGGAGCTTCCTCGACTATCATCCTGAGCGTGGTGCTCGCCATCGGACCCTGAACGTCCGGCGCAAACACGAACTTCTCATCCTCATATGTTATCGAGGCCACGAGAACCCACCCTAGTTCCGAATTTTCAGGACCGTGAAAGACGGGTTCACAAAAACTCACCCGCGTGCCGCCAAATTCAAAGGTCCTTCCATCCGCAATCTCCATCTTGCCGGCATATTTTCCTGTTGTTTTTTGGAACATCCATGCCCTCTCCCTCTGACTGTAGTTGATGTTTTCTCTAGGGTTCTTCATCAAAACTGTCTTGCCCTCATAGATCTGCCTAGCTGTCACATCGCGACTCGTCCAATTGCACAGCCAATCTTCAAAAGAAGGAGTATGATGATCGTTGTGATAGTGGCTGATAGTCACAACTTCAGCCTTAGTAGCCGCTTCAGCGATTCTTTCTCGCGATTTCACGATAGCCTGAAACTCTTTCGGATGAGGCAGTAGTCCAAAACGTTTCGGGCAGAGAGAAACGCCAGCGTCAAGAAGGATCCGCACGTCAGGAGTCTCAACGTACGTACACATTGACCTTACCCCCAGACTTTCAGCGGCCAATGGAGTAACCTGCAAACGTTTCAGCATGGCATTCAATGAACGCACGAAATCGCGTATAAACCTTTTATTGACGTTCATTCGTCAGTCTTGATTGCGGGCGATGACGACTCTGGCCCCAATGAAGAACGATGATTTCGATCTTGAGTGCGGAGCCCGTATCATGGTAAGTGTCTTAGCATATTGAGTGACATAGTCAAACAAGGGGCAGGTCATAGGCAAAAAAGAGCGCGCTAGAAAGATCGGGGACGCAAGACAGGTGGATACGTACTCAGTCATCACGACGAACCCTTGCTCTTTCTAAGCATCAAACAGGTCGTACCCACAACGAGGATAGCCAGAGCTGAAACCAAGTGCTCAACCGACCAATAGTCTCTCGCGAGCGTTGACTCGTTCTGAGCTACCTGTAATGCGGGAACACCTGTTAATCCGTCCGTGTTCACGTTCACGGAGTCCCAGAGTAACGTTCCAGTGGGCAGCGTTCGATCACTGTGGAAGAAGAGCACTTGGTTCGGACTTTCGGGTGAGTTCATCTGATATCGAGCATCTACTCCTGCGTAGAGTCCTCCTCCCCATCTCCAGTCTTGGTCAAGATATGAGAGGTCTCCTTGGATAGACCAGGCCCTTTCTACGAGGGACCAATTATCCAGTCCGAGCGTTCTTGGATCCTTCAGGAGTGCGCTCCAATGATCGTTTGCCATTTGCGTAGAACTAGTGATTCCGAACTGGAAGTAGTGAACATACCTGCTCATCGGAAACTGCCCGACGATTATGTTTCCTGAGTAGAATCTAGGTATGATGTTCTCGCAGTTCGGCAAGCTTGAAACGTGGACCGATACGAATCCGATGCTCTCTGTACTAACTCGGACGGAATAGTTGACTGTTTCGTTCTCAGCCCATTCCATAGCAAGAGTAAAAGGAGTTGCGCGATCGACCCCGGACAGCTGCCAGGTTCGAGCGTACAGCAATTCCTCACTGGGCATTAGCAGGGGCATCGCTCCCTCCCTTGTTTGGTGAAGACCAATGTCAACAAAGAGACCTCCGGACGCGTCCAAAACGAGCATCATATAGAATCCATAGTCCACATGGAGGAATCTCGTGTCCTGCGCCTGAACAAACATGCCTGCCCCCAACCAGCTTCCAGCGGGGAAATAGCCAGAATCCGTCGAAGGAAAGCCCACTTCAACTGCAGTGCCTTTGATGGTTCCGTACTTCATCAGGTCTTCCGACGCGACACAGCAGCCAGCAACGTACGGCTGGTTTGAATTCAGCTCAGCCACGTGGTGATTCTCAGTCTCTATCAGATTGAACGAACGATCTCCCCTAACGGAAGCAGTTACGCCGGTGAGCATCAGTAGACCAAGTAAGAAAGCAAACCGCAAAAACTTCAACAGTCTGTTCTCCCTTAATCACGGATTTGCGTTTTGCATAAAAGAGTTTCGTAAGGTTTAATTCAAGTTCGACCGAGCTTCTAGCATGAGTCTAATATGTCCAAAGTGTGGCAGAAGAGTGCCCGACGACTCGATCTACTGTCCTTATTGTGCTCATGGGCTCAAGCCCTCAGCGGGAACCCCCCAGGTCTCCGCAGGAGGGATCCTCATGATCGCAACATCATTATGCTCTCTGACACTCCTAATCTTATCCGTAAATGCCCTGATCCAGATCTACAACTGGGTTCCTCGTCTTGTTGCTCAGAAGTGGTTCATCTATGGCCAATTGCTGACCGTCATGTCCCTCGTCGCTTTCGTTTCCGCTGCCGCAGCTGCCGCACTTACGATGAAGAGGAAAAACTACCGCTTGACAATAATCGCCGAATTCGTTTGCACGTTTTCCGGTCTTGCGACGTATGCTGTGTCCGTGATCATACCCGATTTCAATCCACTAAATTCGTTCGTCTACTACTTTCTGCCGTTGTTTGTTGCTCCTTTGATAGGAACTCTCCTGATTCTAAGGAGAAAACAGGAATTCAAATAGCCAATAAAACTAGCGATTCTCAAGCAAATCCTTTCTTTTGTGCGTACGCGCCATTCAGAGCTGTAGTCGGTTGATGCTTTTGTATACAGACGCCCTGGGATGCGATGAGACTCTATTTCGGTCGTTGTTTTTCTTCGGGGGGTTTTTCCCACAGTTCAAGACTTTTCTTTTTCAGGTCCCTGCGTTTCCGATGCAGGACCCTGTAGACCGTGCTGTGCATACTACCTTTGACTAGCATTTCTACTGCTTCTCTGGCTACTCCTGCCTGCTCGATCGTTCCGATGATACTAACCGTGTGTCCGAACACGGCAACTTGCGTATCCGTGAGTTCTTCTATCAATCGGCGCGTTTTTCCATTCATCCCAATTATTCGGCCCTTCACACGCTTTATGTCTGCCTCAGACTTGCCAAACACCGTGCGAAGGTCGATCACATCTAATATTGCATCCTCATCTCTCACAAGTCTGAAAGCATGTTCTGGCGAGAAACCTCTGCCGAGAGCTGTCACTACATCCTTCGCCTTGAAGAGCATAGATGGATCTGTGGCCTTTTCGCTCATCGTTATGGTTACGTCCCCGGAATCGCTGTCTATTTGAAGCTCGACTGAGAGCTTTTCTTCAATGTTGTTCTTCGTGACCCCGTCGGGGCCGATTATCACGCCTACGCGCTCTCTTGGGACCTTGATTAAGGTGTTAACTCGCACCATGTCCTGTCACCCTCTTATAACACTCGTCGATCGACGGAACTTTTACGCCCAGCCTGCTGAAATACTTGTTGATGTTGGTCAAATCCCGGCGAAGAAGAGAATCCGCCAGAGGATGCACAAGGGGAACGGCTTGGGACACGTCAAATAGCACTGTCCGCCCGTTCCAAATCATAATGTTGTACTCGCTCAAATCGCCATGAACAAGCTCAGCTTTGCAGTAGAGTCTCTGCATGTACATGAGAAGAGACTCATAGACCTTCTCAGGATTCTTGGGAACTTTTTCCTTCAGTGAGGGTGCGCTTTCACCGTTTTCCCCTATGAATTCCATGATGAGCACGTTCTTTTTCACGGCTATCGGCTTCGGAACTCTGACTCTTGCGCGTGCAGCGAGTTCAAGATTCTTGAATTCCTTCTGTGCCCACGCAAAAATCAATGACCGTGTGTCGTGCCTTATGCCTTTGAATCGAGGGTCTCCTTCAATGTACTTCAGTAAGCCCTTGTGAAACTCCGAGGAGACAACCAGATAGATCTTTATTGCGAGCTCTTTTCCATCTTTATCTTTCCCCCAGTAGACTCTGGACTCCTTCCCGGCTTTGACAACGCCATGGATCTCTTTTATCGGACCCTTGTTCATGAAATCATAGATCACCATGAGCGTCGAACGGTCAAAGACCTCTTCCAGGACCTCGTATTCTTCGCTGCGTTTCTCCTTCATCAGCTGATCTGTTTCGTAGGATTTTTCTTTCCTGAGAAGTCTCCCGTCAACCCGCTTACGATAGGCCACATCAACCACCAAAGAGAGCTATCTACTAAATAGTCAGAAATCCTCTTTTTCGCAGCATTTCAGCCTGTGCTCTTGTGTATCGCCAAGTCAAATCGCCGCGCTTGTCAGTCTGAAATTCCCACGGAGAAACCAACACAACGTCTCCCTCGCGTATCCAGACTCTCCTCTTCATCTTCCCTCGAATGCGACAGAGTCGCTCGTGACCATCTTGGCATCGGACGAGGATACGGTCGTAACCAAGAAGTTTTATCGCGATGCCCAACACGTCCGTCTGCGCCGGGAGCACTAGCTGGTTCAATTCCCCTTCACTTAGAACTTTCTTTTTACCCAACTGAGCACCTCGAATGCATGAATGTAAAAGCATGTTTCTTCCTTTTAAAACTATGTTCGCATGCGCGACAGGTAATTCCCGCAAACTGATCGCCTGTTCACGTCGACTCCAGCAAGGGGACAGGTCCTAACAAAATTCATCGCCACTTTCGAGGCGCAAAAACATCTTCCAGTACCAGTGAGCCGCTTCGCAGGTTGCTGGATGATGTCGAAACGGCGGCAAGTTCTTTAATCCCCTCTTTCTCGTTATGTTTACCAGGATAAAGATGCAGGAACCTCTGACCTATCCCTTCTCTGCTATCGTGTCCTTGGACGATTTGAAGCTGGCTCTGATTCTTAACGCCATAAACTCAAGGATCGGCGGGCTGTTGGTCAGAGGCTCAAAAGGGTCTGGAAAAACTACCGCCGTAAGAGCACTGGCTCAAATCGTGTCAAAGGTCAAAGTCGTTAGAGACTGCCCGTTCAACTGCAGCCCAGATGACCCATCGAACATGTGTGACAGATGCAGAGCCCTCTATTCCAAGAATGGAGAGCTTCCCTCTGAAGAGAAGAAGATGAGAGTCGTCGAATTGCCGCTGGGCGCAACTGAGGACAGAGTTGTCGGCAGCCTTGATGTTGAAAAAGCCATAAAGATGGGAGTTGAGGCCCTTGAGCCGGGAATCTTGGCCGAGGCGAATCAGAATATTCTGTACGTTGACGAGATCAACTTGCTGCCTGACCACGTAGCGGATGACCTTTTGGATGCTGCTGCCACGGGCTGGAACGTGGTTGAGCGTGAAGGAATATCGGTCAGGCACCCGTCACGGTTCATCTTCATCGGAACCATGAACCCTGAAGAGGGACAAATCAGACCACAACTGCTGGACAGATTGCCATTATCTGTCGAGGTTCACAGAATCTCCGATGCAAAGGACAGAATTGAAGTCGTGAAGAGAAACATGGAGTACGAGGATAATCCCGATGGCTTTATTAGAAAGCACGAGGCCGACCAAGAACAACTGAAAGACAGGATAGATCAAGCCAGAAGAATTCTGCAAGATGTAAAAATCAGCGACAGGTTCGTAGGAGTTGTGTGTGAGTTGTGTCTTGAGCTAAAAGTCGACGGGATGCGACCGGACATCGTAATTACCAAGGCAGCCAAGACGTTAGCTGCTTTCGAGAACAGAAAAGACGTGGCTCCGCAGGACATTCTCAAGGCCGCTGAGCTCACTCTCAACCATCGAACCAGGGAAGGCGGCTTTCTGGAGCCGGCCACTCCTCAGGAGATCAGGGAGTCCTTGCTCGCTAAGCTGCAGCAAGCTGAGCAGGAAGAAGACCGCGAGAAACCCACGCTGGACAAGGTCAAACAGAAGAAGGACAAAGGAGAACAGCCTTCGCAAGAAGAGAAAAGAAAGATATTCCCGCCGTTCGGTCTCAGGAAGAGGACGATAAAGGAGAAGGAAATAGGAAAAGCCAAGAAGTTGGAAGGCACAACTTCTGGCAACCTGCTCGTCAGAAGCAGCAATCGTAGCAAAGCCAGTTTTCTATTCGATTCAAAACCCGAAAAAGGTGGCAAAAACGCCGTCCTGGCTGAAAATAACGAGTGGCCACGCCCGAGAATAACCAGAGGAACAGCGTTCATCGACAAAATCCGTGAAAGCAGGCTTATGCATTTCAGGTTCCTGCTCAAAACCAAGAAGAGCTCCAAACATGCGGCAAGCAGCATAGGAAAGAGGGCCGAAGCCGTTACCGCGACCCACAGAGGAAGAACCCGGGGCTGGAAGATCCCGAAAGGCAAGCCTTCTGACATATATTTTCCAGCAACCATCAGGACTGCGGCAAGAATGCAGAGATTCAGAGAGAAACCGCAGGACGTGGCTCTCGCTATACACACGGAGGATGTCAGGGAGAAAAGGCGAATCTACCGTGTCCCCATGACGATGGTCTTCGTCCTTGACCTCAGCGAATCGATGCTTCACAGCGTAGACAGTATCAAAGAGGTGATGCTGAAACTGCACAACGACGCGTACCGCTACAGGGACAAGGTTGGGCTCGTAACTTTCAAAGAAATGGGAGCTGTCATCGTCCAACATCCCACATCGAACTTGAAAATGGTGACCAATAAACTACTGAGGCTTAGGATGAGCGGCTTCACTCCCTTAGCCGCTGGAATGCAGAAGGCACTTGAAGTCTTGAAAGAGTGCAAACGCAGGGACCTATCCACGATCCCCGTGATGGTCATCGTAACTGATGGAGACGCCAACGTCCCTCTTAAGCGAGACTTGCAAACAGGTGACGTGCGCGAATTCAGCAATGATCGAGCTCTTAATCCTCTCGATGCAGCCTTTTTCAAGTATGAAGATGAGGCCGTCAAAGACGTGGTCTCAGTCTCAGAGCTCATAAAGAGAGAGAACGTTTACACTGTCGTAATCAACGTGATTCCTGTTGCGGGCAGCTTGCGGACGACATCCGGTTCCTTCACTACAACGATGATAGCCTCATTGACCAACGGACTTCATTATGAGCTGACAGGCAACATGTTCACGCAGAACGAACAGCCTGTGATAGACTTCTCGCAGGCCATGCATCATGCTCAAAAAACCGTCTCAGAATTCAACTATCTGAGCGCGCGCGCCTATCTCATGCATGAAACAAACATGAAATAGCCGGCAGGCACCATGAGGAAAAAAAGGCCGTGCAGCGTATGTGACGAGATGACCTCAAGGCTCTTGTTCAAAGATAAGATACTAAGCATACCTATATGCTCGACAGAATGCGAACATGGATATCTTGAGTCTCTCAGTCCAAAGGACGAGGACAGGGTGTTGAAGCGCCTTGACGAAAGAATAGAGAGAGCGAAACTACATGACAGAATGTGCTGGGCGACTGCGGGCTTCGGAGTAATTGTGTTTGCTGTGGGTTTTTTCGCGAAGAACGTGAGTGTGTTCCTCGCTGCAGTGCTTCCCATAGCCGTCGGGGCTTTCCTGACCCGTCATTTCGAACAGAAAACCCGTAAGCTCACGAGGCTGAGGAAACGCATCCGAATATGAGGCTCTGAACATGTGTGGGTGCTAGAATTTGACTATCTGTGCGTGGGGGATTCCCTCTATTTCGAGCACTGCCTCAGGGTGTACGTAGCCCCGCTCTATGGCTCTTTTTACGATGTTCTTTCCCACCATGTTCACTATGGTAGAATTCTCTATCATTGATACTGCCTCGTCAACGCGGACTCTTGCGCCCTTGTAGAAACCCTCTTTGACGCAGAAGACTATCTTGCCCTCGCGCAGGGTTTTTCCAAGCAGTTCAACGTCGCATATCGCCAATAGAACGTTTCTGCCCACTTTCTGGAGGTTCATGTACACTTCCAAGCGGAAAACGCTCTTAGAGCTGCTTTATCGACGATTTTGCCCCGCACGCGTCACACACGAGAAAAGACAAGCGTTTCTCCTTCACGATTTTCGTGTCCGGACGGTGACACACGGGGCAGTTCACAAAACCCTCGATATACCGCTGAATGAGCCGGCTGAACGTATCCTCAGAGAACTTGCCCTGAAAGATAACCCTCGAACCCTGAGCAGTCGCAGCAGTCGCCATCTCACCCGTCAAGAACTTCATAATGTGCTGCGCGTCACGATTCAAGGCACCAGCAACCTCCTTAAAATTATAAATCACGGTGCGCATGCCAATCCGCGCATACTGCAGCCTGGGCAACTCCAAACGCTCACGCTTCGAACCCACCTCAGAACACTGCGAACGCGCCCTCTTCAACAAATCCTCATACTCATATCCCAAGCAAAGCTCACCAACACAAAAACACACACCACACCGTTAAAAACATGCTTGTCCCGCCTCAAACAAAACTCCATCACTATCCAATCCCTCAGAAAATACATGAAAATTGACAGGCATACAATACTGAGCAATGCACATCCGCTGATTCCTTTTCCATATCGCGAAGGTTGGTGACGACTGAAAAAGCTTAAAGCCGCTGCATTCGAGTGTTATTCCCAAGCTGGGAACCGCTTGACAGGAAAGACACATCCTTACATTCCGAACTCTGTTCCTCAAATTAGACAGGAAATGATGGACGAACTGGGCATAAAAACCATAGACGAACTGTACGCGGACATCCCTGAGAAGTTTCGCCTCAACAAACACCTGAACATCCCGCAAACGGGCCTGACAGAGTCAGAAGTCAAAAAGCACGTAACAACCCTGCTCTCAAAGAACAGACCCTGCAGCAGCATGTCAGCTTTCCTCGGAGCAGGATGCTGGCCCCACTACGTCCCTGCCGTCGTGAAGGAAATCGTGCAACGCAGCGAGCTGCTCACTTCCTACACGCCGTACCAACCGGAAATATCGCAGGGCATGCTTCAGGCACTGTTCGAGTACCAGAGCATGGTGTGCGAACTCACGGGCATGGACGCGGCCAACTGTTCAATGTACGACTGGGCCTCGGCACTGGCTGAAGCCGCCAGAATGGCGGCCAGAGTCAAAGGCCGAAGCGAGATTCTTATCCCAAAAATCATCCACCCCGAGAGAGCCTCAACACTGAAAGTCTACGCTGACCCCGTTGGAATAGAGGTCACACGAGTAGCCTACCAGAAGAAAGACGGGCAGCTTGACCTTGTCGACCTTAAGAATAAGGTTTCAAATAGAACGGCTGCCGTGTACATAGAAAACCCATCATACCTGGGATTCATCGAAACCCAAGTTCAAGAAATAGCTGCAGAGGCACACGCGCACGGGGCGCTCTTCATCACGGGCGTCGACCCCACGTCGCTCGGAATCCTTAAGCCTCCAGGTGAATACGGTGCCGACATCGTCGTCGGCGAAGCCCAACCGCTTGGAAACGCGATGAACTACGGCGGCCCATTGCTGGGCATAATGGCATGCCGAGACGACATGACGCTTATCCGCCAGATGCCTGGAAGAATAATCGGGCTCACAACTACACTGGACAACACTCGACAAGGCTTCTGCATGACACTTCAAACCCGTGAACAGCACATCAGACGCGAGAAGGCAACCTCAAACATCTGCAGCAACGAGGCACTCTGCGCAGTGGCCTCAGCCGTATACATGGCTCTCCTCGGACCAGAGGGCATGAGAGAACTGGGAGAAACCGTCACACTCAAGAGCAACTATGCAGCCGGCCTGCTCTCGAAAATCAAGCACATCAGAGCACCAGTGTTCGAGGCAGCACACTTCCAAGAATTTACGGTCAACTTCGACCAGGCAGGCCTCACGGTCAACGAGGTCAACAGAGAGCTTCTCAAACGACAGATGCAAGGCGGCAAGGACATCTCCAAAGAATTCCCTGAACTCGGCCAAACCGCCCTCTACTGCGTCACCGAAGTCCACTCAAAACAAGAAATCGAAAACCTAGCAAGAGCCATCGAACAAATAGTCCATTGAAGGTGGGAACGAGCATGTACAAGCAAGCCAGCTGGGACGAACCGATCATCTTCAGCCTCGGAAAAAAGGGACGCCGCGGCCACACACTCCCCCGCGCAGAGGAGGAAATCCTGAAGTCAGTGAGCAACCTGGATTCGCTAATACCTGCGAACATGCGCCGCACAGATATGCCGGGGCTCCCGGAACTCTCTGAAGTCGAGGTAGTACGACACTTCACGCGCTTGTCCGAGATGAACTACGGCGTTGATTCAGGACTGTATCCGCTGGGAAGCTGCACGATGAAGTACAACCCCAAGATAAACGAGCTTCTTGCCGGTCTGGAGACGTTCAGCACGCTGCATCCGTACCAAGACGAGAGCACAGTGCAAGGCATCCTTGAGGTCATGTACAACCTTGAACGTTGGCTGAGCGAGCTCACGGGCACGCATGAAGTCTGTCTGCAGCCCGCCGCTGGCGCCCACGGCGAACTGCTTGGCACGCTCATCATGCATGCTTGCCTCAAATCCAACGGCGAATGCGAAAAAAGAACAGAAGTCATAGTTCCCGACTCTGCCCACGGCACCAACCCCGCGAGCGCTGCTATGGCAGGCTTCAACGTAGTCGTACTGCCCTCAGGCCCAGACGGCTGCATAGACGTCGAAGCGCTGAAGTCAGCCGTTTCCGAAAAGACAGCTGGACTTATGCTCACAAACCCCAACACGCTCGGCCTGTTCGAAAAAGACATCGACGAAATCGCAAAGCTCGTGCACGAAGCCGGTGGGCTGCTCTACTATGACGGAGCAAACCTGAACCCTTTGCTGGGCAGGGCAAGGCCCGGTGACATGGGCTTCGACATCGTCCATATGAACATACACAAAACCTTCGGCACACCACACGGCGGAGGCGGCCCGGGAGCAGGGCCCGTTGGCGTTTCAGAGAGTCTTTCCGAGTTCCTGCCCGTTCCGCGGGTAGTCTTCAACGGAAAGCGGTACCGCCTCGATTATGACAGACCGAAGAGCATAGATAAGATAAAGGGCTTTTATGGGAACGTGGCGGTGCTACTAAGAGCATACGCGTACATACTGAGCTTGGGCTTAGAGGGGCTAAAGGAGGCGGGAGAAATCTCGGTTCTCAACGCAAACTACATTATGAAGAAGCTGAGCCAGGTTAAGGGACTTGCACTTCCGTACGACGGCCAGAAACCGCGGAAACACGAATGCGTCCTCAGCGCCAAACCCCTTAAAACAGACACTGGAGTGACAGCAGCCAACGTCGCGAAACGCCTTCTCGACCACGGTCTGCACGCACCTACGATCTACTTCCCACTCATCGTCGAAGAAGCCCTAATGGTCGAACCCACAGAGACGGCCGAGAAAGAGGAACTAGACCGATTCATCACGCAATGCAGAAAATCTCACATGAAGCATACACAAAGCCCGAAGAAGTTCTCGAAGCTCCCCACAACACAACCGTTACGCGTCTAGACGAGGTCAAAGCCTCACATCCGAAAACGATGACGCTGAGCTGGCGCATGCACCTGAAAAGACAGGGCTTCAGAACCTGAACCTGCGCGCAACGATTATATACCGTGAACATGCTCTTAACCACACGATTTGGCAGGAGTGTAGAGATTGACCGAAATGGAAGACAGAGTCAGAGAAGCCGTCGGCAAAGTCGTAGACCCGGAAACAGGTCTTTCGTTCGCAGAAATGCAGATGATCACTAACGTGAAAGAAGAACAACCGGGATCTTCAAGGTAGAGTTCATCCCCTCAAGCCCATTCTGTCCTATTGCCTTCAAACTTGCCAACGACCTGAAGAGCGCTGCGCTCACAGTAGCAGGTGTGAAGAAAGCTTTGGTCTACTGCAAAGGGCACATGATGGAACAACAGATAAACGAAATGACAAACAAAGACCAGACCAAGTAACAATCTCCCTCTTCTTTCCTTCAGAGGCTTCCGAGAGAGCAACAGCCAGACAGAATTAAGAAGAAATACTCTAATTTCATCTCAACCTTATTGATACTACCAACAGAATTGGGCTCCTTATTGTTGAAAAAGAAGACTTAATAGTGCAACCGCCCTTCTCAAGGTGATGAAGCGCTAACCCAAAGACGTGAAAAGATGGGACGGAAAGCACAGCACACTCGAAAGAACAAGCGCGGTATCGTGGGTATAGAGGCTGCGATCGTGCTGATCGCTTTCGTGGTGATAGCCGCAGCTCTTGCCTACGTAGTCATTAACATGGGTTTCTATTCTGCTCAGAAGGCAAAATCAACAATCGACAAGGGAATACAAGAAGCCACAAGCGCACTCGAACTAGACGGTTTCATAACGGCTAAAACCGATAGCAACGCGAACGTAACATACCTTGCCGTTCCCATAAAACTTGCAGTAGGTCAAGAGCAAGTTGACATGGCAAAAAGCACGGTTGTAGTAGCAATCCAAGGAATGAACTTCTCTCTCGCAAACATCTACAGCGGAGCGGTATCAACGAACAACGAGTCCATAGCAAACCTGATGAACTTGGTGACAGGTCCACCAAATGCAACTGCCTTCATCTACAACAGCGAGCTGCCAACAGACACAGTATTAAAAACAACGCGAAAGCCTACTTGGTGATAAACCTAGGCCCCTACGGGCTTCAGGCTTACAGCAAAGTGAAAATAGAGATAAGGACAAGCAGGGGCGCCGCCCTAATGGTACGAAGAGAAATACCCGGCAGCTTGCCCGCTGATAGACTCCTCGACCTAGGTTAAAACAATCTCCTCAAAAAGAAACCCATCCACAACCTCAAACCCAACCAACGAACCTGCCTGTTACGGAAGCCTTTTCTCTTCTCACTTACCAGAAGATC
>CAVYNL010000033.1:0-144189 GCA_963769845.1 Candidatus Bathyarchaeota archaeon
ATGTTCTATCCGAAAATAGGGTTACACTTTGTCTTTGAGGTATATTTCTGCTGGAGTTAAATAGTTTAGCCCTTCATGGGGCCTCGTGTAGTTGTAGTAGCGTATGAAGCTCCAGTGCTGATTGAAAAGGTGCGACTCGACCTTGTACGCTTTGTGAAATGCTTCTATTTTGCCTATGGTTGTGGGCCTGCGTACGCTGGCAGTGATGTGTTCAATTCCCAGTTCCTGGCAGTGCATGGCGAATTCCGATGTTCCTCCTCGGGCAGGCTTGAACTGTGTTCCCTGATCAGTAAGCACTTGTTCGGGAACACCATACCGCTTAACGGCTTTCTCAAGCAGCTGCAAGGCGTTTTCTCCGGTTGGACTCCATATCTTAACCGAGCCAGTGATGAATCGTGAATGGTCATCTTGGAAACTGATCATCCAATTGTCGTCGCTGCAGAGCTTGAAATCAGCTTGCCAGAGGCTGTTGCAGTGTTCTCTTTGGAAACGCTTCGTTCCCCAAGTCTTTCTGGGCTCGGTTATCGGATGGTTCAGGCCAGCTTTGCAGATTACGTCATAGACTTTGTGGTGGTCAACGGTGAACCCTCTATGTTCGAGGTAACCTGCTATCTTGTTTGGTCCCCAATCGTATCTCTTCCTTAATTTGATGACTTTCTTTTTCAGAGACCCGTCAATCCCAGGTCCGCATGGACGACCCCTCGGCTTTTCTTCAAGTCCCTTCCAACCTTCAGCCTGATACCGATTCCACCAATAATAGAACATTTTCCGGCTGATACGAGACTGAACACATATCGCAGTGATAGGCTGCCCTTCCAACCTCTCCCTAATAATCCATCGTTTCAGCTTGTCCGAATCTCTATCCAAACCACGACACTCTCTTCTTCCGAGATAGAGAGTGTAACCCATTTATTGGATAAAACTTCACCCCCAAACCCAAACACGTAAAAGTACCCAAGGTCTGCCTAAGTACTTTATGGAAGAACCTTCATACAAGGCGCGCTAGTGTGCCAAATCTTGGTTAGAAAGAGAGGGGATGAAATGGAAAAAGAGACTAAGGAGGCTCAAGTGAAATTCTTCGAGGATTTGGAAAATGTAGCACATGAAAAACTCATGAAACTGCCTGAAGATGTAGCATTCTTGTTTTTTCAAAAGCTTTTGGAATTAGTGATGAGCGGCGAACGTGAGAGGTCTTGGCAACTGTTCTTTGACTGGCTTGCTAACAAAAAGACTGCAGAAGGCATCGTCTCGGAACTTGAAGCTCAAGACGAGTAAGTGTGTGCGGGTAAAGTCTTGTTCCAAAACCCAAAACGCGCGCTTGGTGGAATAAAGAGCATGAATATCACCTGTGCTTGAAGCGAAAGAAAGCCGAAAAAGAGTCTTTCGCCGAAACAGTCCTTCTCTTCAGAAAATTGTTGGTCGGTTGGGACAAAGTTTTATCCAAACCAAACCAACGTTATCAGTCTTAAATACCCCAGAATCAGTTATGGACAATTTGCGAGAAATGGAAGACGGGTGATGTCTCTTACCAAAGAAGAACCGAATCATGAGGCAGTGGGACGAAGCAGCAGAGTCTTGGGCTGACTTCGTGAGGCAGGGTAAGGATTATTACAGAGATGAACTTAACAACCCTGCGGCTTTCAGACTTGTGGGAAATGTGAAAGGTCGACTCGCGCTGGACTTGGCCTGCGGTGAGGGATACAACGCTCGAATACTGGCTAGAAAAGGTGCCAAGGTGACTGGGGCAGATTTCTCGACGAAATTGATAGAACATGCGAGAACTGAGGAGGTCAAAGAGAAGTTAGGCATAGATTATCATGTTATGGATGCTGCTGACCTGTCGAGGTTTCCAAGTAATCACTTCGACCTTGTGACTTGTTTTATGGCCTTGCAAGACATCAAGAACTACAGGAGAACGGTGTCTGAAGTGGCAAGGGTTCTGAAAAGCAAAAGTCGGTTTGTGTTTTCAATTCCTCATCCCTGTTTCGAAATGGTAGTTGACAAAGGAAACAGAATAAGCACAACTACGAGATATTTCGGAGCTGCTGAGGACCACATTCATTGGAAAATGGAGAGACTCCTGAAACCATTCGAGACTACAAGCTTCCACAGGACATTAACCGACTATTTCAAAGTGCTCTATAAGAACAGACTTCTCGTAAGAAGGCTCGTGGAGCCACAACCGACGAAGCAAGGAATTCAGAAGCATCCACCTCTTATAGAAGTTCTTCTCAGACCACAATCAGTAGTAATAGAAGCAGTAAAAGAGCCAATCTGAGCAGCGCGCGCTAACACCAAAGCCGCGAGCATTTTCGTAGACTACGTCCACTCTTGTAAGTTCAGGAGGAATCATTTCGGTTCGACGCATATTCCACCACTGAGCTAACCATCCATGAGGACTTCACGTGAAAGTTTTTTATCTCAAGTGTACGTAATGCTCAAGCAGTGAGTCTAATGGCTAAATGCCCCAAGTGTAAGAAGGAAATCAGCAAACCCGAGAAGACTTGGAAGATGGCTGGTAGAAAAGACAAGAACGGCAAAAGAACCGAACTCACAATAGGCCTCTACAAATGCTGCGGGAAGACTTTCAGGTCCGTATTGAACAAACGCAAGATCTAGACCAAGCAAAATCAACTTCCCAACTTTTTTCTATCCAAAAACCAGCGTACTGCATGTGACCCCCAACTTCTCTCGCTCTAATGAAATGGAACGTTTGGTTATGAAGAAAACAAGCCTTGACAGGGCTTTGGAGCACATCACGTCCCGTGTTGAAAAAGAGGAGAGCGTTGCTCTAGGGATGCATCCGTGCCAGCGCGCGGTAAACTTCGATCTGCGCCGCAATCTTCAGCTTTTCGTTCTTTATCTTCATGTTTTTTCACCTCAAACAATCCATAACGGCTTTGACACTTTAAACATCGACGCACGTAATGCGAACACAAGAAAACCTCACAAATTGTTACTATACCTGGCACCTGCGCACACGCGCGCGTTTGGACTGAGCACAGGCTCTGGTACTTCGGCCTGACACCCGCAGACGAACCCGCAGTACAGTAGATACCCGATCCCATTCATGGCGACGGAGTCTGCATCACGGCGCTGGGGATTCCGGCATTCCACAGGTCCAAAGGGAAGAACGCGCGCTTCGCCCCCTCCGCCAGTTCTTCCCCGCCGCCTCCTGCTCCTCCACAATACGCATAGCAGGCGAGTGATCGATTGGGCATCTATCTCAGGAAGCCATTATGATGGAGACCGATAAGAAAATTAGGACCTTCACGGACTAGTCGGCAGGGAAGAACCATGCTAGATAAGCTTGAGAAGGTCTTTGCAGTTTTGATCTGCGCGTCTTTCGTCGTTCTAGCCGTTCCTGTTGGGGCAACCGAGTACAATCCAGGCGTCCAAGTCGGGTATTGGGTCGAATACAGGAATCTTATTTCAGGCGGGACCGGCAACCCTGAGGATTTCAACGCCACAGAATGGATGAAGATGGAAGTCATACTTGTCACTGGAAACAGAGTCACTGTTCATACGTCTCGGATGCTCATGAACGGCACTTTCCAAGACGGCTCAGACTATGTGTTTGATGTTGCAACGCGAGAAACAGACCGTTCAGGAGACTCGAGCAACCTGTGGAACAATTATCTTGTGGTTGCAGGTAATCTGGCAGAAGGCAGCGATACGCACCTGCTAGTGGCGCTTCCTGAAGGTTCGGCTGCAATGTTTATCAACAAGACCGAAACGAAAGGCCTGCTCGGCATGAACAGGACGGTCAACCTAATCGACTGCAACGAGTCGTTTAACGCCATTCCCGACTACGACTTTGAATTTCACCTTGTGTACGATCAGGCAACGGGCATGATGCTGGAACTGAATTATTCACTGACATCACATAGTATCCCCAGCACCAATGAAGTGGTCTCGTATTCCGCTGCGGAAATCAACACGACGCCGAAGTCGTCTGACAACACGCTGACTTACGCGGAAGTGACAATCGCAGCTGTCATCATCGTGGTCATTGCAGCTGCACTTGTAGTTAGACGAAGAAGAAAAGCACATGCCGCGGGGTCTGTGAAGAAAGTTGCGAAAGAGAAAGCCAAAAAAATAGCGCGCTAGGGCGTTGCTAAATCGAATTGTTTGTGTCAATTTCTGCTCACCTTCCAAGCACAGTTGCATTCTCCTAACACTTCTACGTACTAGTCATGGGCGTCTGGCCAAGCCAAAGCATGACCAAACAAGTTCATGTTAATTCATCGAATTTAGCAACACGCTGGCGCGCTCACTCTGCAGATTTCTGAAACGGGGAGGAAACCGATTCGTTTATGCTGCAAGCTTCTGCTTTATGTTGTTCCTTTTTTCTTCGGGGAGCAGTCCGAACTTCTTGATCCGGTCGGTGAACATCACGAAGAGTTCCGCGGCTTTCTTGTATACCGGCAGAGGCACGTAGCTGTAGCGTACGCGCATGTTTTCGATTCCGTATTTTGCCAGTTCGCGGCCCATGTCGATCATGCGTTTTTTCGAGAATTTTTCGTCGATCTCCTGTGTTCCCTCGATGACTAGAACACCGTCGGCTCCGTATGCGAAGGCATTGAGCATGTGTTTGATGCCTATGATTGCCGTTGTTGGAACTGTGACTATGCGGATGTTTTCTGGATACTTGGTTCGGTCTAAGCCTAGAAAGTCCATGCCCGTGTAGCCTACGTTCTTATCTACGAAAGCGACGATTCTGACTTCGCCCGGGTCCTTGTCTGCCAGCACGCCTTTCAAGCTTGCAATGATCTGTTTTGTGGTTGCGTTCTTGAAGTCTATAGCTTCTTGCGGGCAGACGGGTATACATGCGCCGCAGCCTGTGCACTGGAACGGGTCGATCTTGGCTTTGCCTTCCTGCATCGTTATAGCGTTTCTCGGACAGATAGACACGCAGGCGCTGCAGCCGTTACACAAATCGCTAATCACGTAAGCTTTTTCTGGGCTGGTAGTGACGTAGTCGCTCTTCAGGAACAGTGCAGCCTTGGCGGATGCACCTAGGCCATCTGAGACCGTGTCCCGCACGTCTTTGGGGCTTAACCCGCAGCCGCACGCGAAGATGCCTGTGACGAGCGAGTCCACGGGGTCGAGTTTAGGATGCTTCTCCATGATGAAACCGTCTTCGCCGATGGACACCTTCATTTTTTCGGCGAGCTCGTTCAAGCCGGAGGGCGAAACCATCGGCGTTGCCAAGGCGACCATGTCGAATTCGTCCTCGGTCACTTCGCCTGTAATCGTATCTTCGGCCACGGCGACGAGCTTGCCGTTGTTCTTCCTGTAGACCTCGGCGACTTTTCCACGGATGAACGACACGCCGGCTTCTTGGTCACGCCAGTAGAGATCCTCGTAGCCCTTGCCTGTGGCTCTGATGTCAGTGTAATAGATTGTGACGTCGATGCCCAGCATCTTCTTCAAGACGAAGGCCTGTTTGAGCGAGTACATGCAGCAGATTCGGCTGCAGTAGGAGATGTAGTTCTTGTCTCTTGAGCCTGCGCAAAGGACGATTGCCATGCGCTTGACGTCACTGCCGTCTGCTCGTTTGATGTAGCCGCTCGTCGGGCCCGTTGCGGACACGAAGCGTTCGAGGTCCATCATCGTGATGACGTCTTTGTACGTGCCGTACCCGTACGTTTCTAGTTTCTTTGCGTCGTAAAGCTCGTATCCGGTGGCCATTATTATGCCGCCGACGTGCAGGTCAACAGTGCTTCCCTGGTCTGAGAGGCTGACAGCTTTGGCTGGGCAGAGCTGTTCGCATTTTCCGCATTTGGTGCATGATTTGAAGTCTATCGTGTAAGCCGAGGGCACAGCCTGTGGAAACTCGATGTACGCGGCTCTTCTCTGCGACCAGCCCTCATTGAACTCGTCGGGAACGGAAACCGGGCAGACTTTCGCGCATACTCCGCAGCTTCTGCATTTTTGAACGTCAATGCCGCGGGGTTTCATGAACACCTTCACGTCGTAGTTGCCGGGCCTTCCGCTCACTTCCTGTACCTGTGCGTAAGTGTAGAGCATGACGTTTGGGTTGCGTCCGACCTCAGCCATTCTCGGCGTAAGAATACACTGCGCACAGTCAAGCGTCGGAAACACCTTCGTCAGTTTGGCCATGTTGCCGCCGATGCTCGGCTTGCGCTCGACAAGATGAACCTTGTAGCCCAAATAGCCAAGTTCAAGGGCTGCGGTTATACCTGCGATGCCTCCGCCGATGATGAGGATCTCTCTTGAGCCCTTTTCGCTGATGGTCTGTAATGGCTCAAGTTCTCTGCTTCTCTCGTACCCGCCTTTGATGAGGCTTATGGCCTTCTTCGTGGCCTCAGGCGATGGGTGTGGTCCGAGGATCCATGAGTCTTGTTCCCGGATGTTCACGAACTCAAGCATGAACGGGTTCAACCCGGCTCTTTCGAGCACGCTCTGGAACGTGGCTAAATGCATGCGTGGTGTGCAGCTGGCCACGACGACTCTGTCCAAGTTCTCCTTCTTGACGGAGTCGAGTATCATTTCCTGAGCCGGCTTGGAGCATAGATACTTGTGATATTTTGCCACGGCGACACCTTCCCAAGTCTTCACAGCGTCGACGACCGCCTTGACATCAACAACTTCGCCTATGTTGCCGCCGCATTCACACACGAAAATGCCGATTCTAGGCGATTTCTTCTCCATCAGTGAAATCTCCTGTTGAATGGTTTGATTCAGAAGATTCACGGGAAAACGCTTTAATAACCTTATGCTCCTTTTTCACGTAAAAGTGATGTTTGAGATGAATGCTCAAGAACTCACCCAGAAGCACAAGCTGCTTGAATGCATCCAGTGCGGAACATGCACCGGGAGCTGTCCAGTTGCACGCAAAGCCAACCTCAACGTCAGGAAGTACATGCGCGAAGTCGCAACACTGGGCAAGCTGACGCAACATTCGCAGAACGAGCTGTGGAGCTGCACAACCTGCAGCACCTGCGGCGTACGATGTCCGAAGGAGTTGAACCCGTACGAGTTTCTGATTGACGTTCGCGGTATGGCGGTTGAAGAAGGCCAGATCGCACCGACGATTCGTGATGCTTTGGAGAGCATTTTCAAGAACGGCAATCCATGGGGAAGGATCCGTAACAAGCGTTCAGAATGGATGCAAGGATTGAACGTGAAGCACATGTCACAAGGCGCAGACATGCTCTACTTTGTTGGTTGCACGTCGGCTTATGACCCGCGAATTCAAAACGTGGCAAAAAACGTTGCAGCCGTTTTCGCTAAGGCAGGTTTGAACTTTGGCGTCTTGGGCGATGAGGAGAACTGCTGTGGAAGCGAAGTCTACGGAATGGGAGAAAAAGGGCTCTTCGACTTCCTCGTCGAGGAGAACATGAAGGCTTTCAACAAGTACAACGTCAAGCAAGCGGTGACGAACTGTCCACACGGCTATCACGCGTTTAAGAACAGGTATAACCAGACGAGCTTCGAGGTCCAGCATCACTCGCAGCTGCTGTGCAAGCTCATTGACGAAAAGAAGCTAACGTTCTGCAAAGAACTGAACAAGAAGGTCATTTATCATGACCCATGTTTCTTGGGGAAGCAGAACGGCATCTACGACGAGCCACGGAAAGTGATCGAAAGCGTGCCAGGCGTGAAACTGCTAGAGTTCGACCGCTCACGGACAAGAAGCGTGTGCTGCGAAGGCGGCGGCGGAAGAATGTGGGTCGACATCCCAGGACCAAGACTGTCCGAGACACGCGTGAAAGATGCAGTAGAAGCTGGCGCAGACATCCTAGCTACAGCATGTCCTTACTGCCTGTTAACATTTGAAGACGCTGTCAAGACCACGGGAAACGAAGGCAAAATCCAAATCATGGACATAGCCGAACTCCTTGTGCAAGCACTTTAGTTGATCTTCGCAGCTTTCCAAGTCCCGTTTGCTTTTCTTGTTTGTGGATCATCGGCTAATTCGACGAGCTACCAGAATCGCAATGCACGCTGTGTCTTTGGGCATAACTGTATTCGAACGAAAAAGAGGAAGGGGCCTTCTTCCTTGCGACTGATTACAAAAAAAGAAGGGGAAAACGAAGTAAAGATGTTAGCTTTATGAACTAGTATCTTCTCGGCGGTCTTCGTTTAGAAAAACACTCGTTGCAGTACACAGGTCTGCTGCCGTCTGGTTTGAAGGGAACTTCACATTCCTTGCCACATTCAGCGCAGACCGCTTTGTGCATCTCTCGATTATACATCTTGCTCTTTCAACTCCTTATGCTATTTAGCGCAAAAAAAGACTTTCTTGCACGGAAGTTGATCCGTCGCCTATGCTTTAAACCTATCTATTAGGGCGCGCCATAATGTCCAAGACTGGAGGTGTGGCGAGACTGCGTTTTCCTCGTTGCCGAAGACACAGCACTGCATCTTCTGCGCCGAATCGCCGGAATATTGTAAATACTCCATGCAGAGCGTAGTAGGCTCTTTCCGAGCTGCATATACATTTCGGACACCTCTTCAAAAAACCCAGATTTGAAGAATCATGATCAGCCAAGGCATGCTTCTCACGTGAGAGATCTCACTCAGGAGAATAGCGTTCTGTTCTCCGGTGCAATTCCTGCCAACTGCGAAGATGCTCATGTGGATCTGACCCAAACCGGTCCATATGCTTCTTAAGATCCTCTTCTGAGCAGAAACGGCAAGAACAGAAGCGGCAATCAAGTTTTTGTTCTTCGCTTTCCACGCGGATCCCTTAAAGGGCAATCTGCTATAACACATTTAAACATTTGTTCATTTTCCAGCACGCGCTATTAAGAAGGTTTAAGAAGTGAGCCGAGATTCCTCTTGCTTCAGAAAAGGCTGGCAACGAAACATGAGCACAAATGTAACCACTATCCGACAGAAGACGTTAATCCCGGCTACTCCAAACGAGGTTTACGAAGCATTCATGGATTCAAAAAAGCATTCTGCCTTCACAGGAAGCAAAGCAAAATGTGATCCGAAGGCAGGAGGAGAATTCACGGCTTGGGACGGGTACATCTCGGGCAGAAACCTGGAGCTGGAGAAGGGAAAGAAGATAGTGCAAGAATGGTTGACATCTGAGTGGCCAGACGGTTATTCTCCTTCAAGACTGGAATTGACATTCAGGAAAGTGAAGGACGGCACCGAAATATCCATGGTTCATTCGAACGTGCCAGCAGAGCAGGCAGATGATATTGCAGAAGGATGGACAGAGTTCTACTGGAAACCGCTCAAAGAATACTTCACGAAACGAAAGCCCAAACAGTAGACAATACGCGAAACGAAAAAGAAAAACTGAGATTTTGCAGTTGAGCTCTCTTCTGGGTGTCCAATACACACGGGCATCATTGGTAAATTCTCGCCAGTCTAAATCACATTAGCAATTGTGGGAATGAGCACTTTATTCTTTCGTGCCTCACAAAGAACAGTTGCAGAGGAAGAGATTTCATGCTGGGGCAGCAAAAAATGTTGGATGTGAATTTGTATTCGGTGACTCTGTGCTTCTCGGAAGTGAAACTGGTACGACTGGCACTGTTGGAAAAAGGTTGGCAGCATCAGCTCAGCATGAAGTCTTGACAAGTCGAACCGTGCGGATGGGTCATCTTTCATTAATCCTTAAATCTCGGGTTGCTTGTGTTGTTACACTGTGAAGAAGGGGGAAAATTGAGATGGACTTCGACGTAGGAACGATAGCCGCGATTGTAGGCATAGCATTCTTGGTTGTAGTTGTTGTTGTCTTCATCATTTCGAGAAGCTACACGGTTGTTAAGCCATCAGAGGCTCACATTGTTGTCAGACGCAAAGGCAGGAAAGTCTACAGTTCTAGGGAAGGACAGAGATCGGCATATTGGTATATCCCTTATATCATGCAAAGGTCTGTTCTGCCGCTGGAGAACATCAAGCTTGTGATTCCGAATATTCCCTTGAGAGACATTGACATGGCAAAGTTCGCTGGGGATGTCAGGTGCTGGCTGAACATTGAGAATCCTGACCTTGCAGCAGAGAAGTTGGGCAAGGTGGAAACTGAGGGAATGACAGGTTTCCCCGCGATACAGGCTGACGTCAAGGACCTGATTGAAGCTGTTGCAAGGAACTCTTCTATGAAGATGGATGTCGTCAATATCATGAAGGACAGGGCCAAGTTTAGTCAGACAGTGAAGGATGAAGTGGCTCCAATCCTGAAGACTGAATGGGGAATAAAGATTGCAGGTCTAGAAGTCATCTACTTCAGAGACATTGAGAACTACACTGTCATCAAGGACATTGAGGCAAGACAGGCAAAACTGATCGAGACAGAGACGAGGAAGCAGTTGGCAGACTACGAGAAGAACGCAGCAATAGTTGAGGCCATTGCCAATCAGGAGAAAGAAACACAGAGAGCACAGGCAGAAGAGACATACAGGATCAGACAGATTCAGAAGGACCAAGCTATAGGGCAAAGCGACCAGCAGAAACAGCAAAACATTGCAATGGCTACTCAAGAGGCTAATAAGCAGACTGTTGAGGCTAACAGACTCTTGACCGTAGGAAACGCTGAGATTGAGAAGCAGGCCGCCATAACCAGAGCAGATGGTGAAGCTCAATCCAACGTAAAGAGAGGGGATGGGACTGCTCAGGTGACGAAGCTGACGGGCTTTGCAGAAGCAGATGTCAGCAGGCAGAAACTGTTTGCCGAAGCAGAAGGCACTGAAAAGAAGGCATTGGCGCTCAAACAGTACAATGAAGCAGGTCTGTCCTTGGAAGTCATCAGAGCGAATCAAGCCATCAAAGAAGCCCAGTTTGCCGCCCTCAGCGAAGGACTGAAAGTAGCTAAGATCAACCTTGTGACGAGTGGTGAAAGCAACATTCTGGGCATTCCTGTGAGCGCGGAGATGGGAGCAGACCTTGGAGCCATGCTGATTGCGTTGCAGAATATGGGAATAGACATCACCGACCTTCTCAGAAAACTGCCGATAACCGAGACAGCCAAACTTGCCATAGCTGCAAAAGCAGGAATCAGCGTAGCCAAAGAAGGAACAAAAGAAGCAACCAAAGAAGCCCAACCTAAAGGCAAGAAGGGATCTGAATGACTCAGATAGAACTCGACAAGCTCAGTCCAAGAGCTAAAGAACTACTGGAAATCTTTGCAAAGACGAGCGGCGTGGCAGATCTCTCAATGGTCATTCAAGATGAAACCTTCAGCATCTTTGAACTCATGAAACTGATCGATACCACAAGAGATCCAAAGATCTATCCACAGGACTCAGTACTTGTCTTCAACACGGTGAAAGCTGTGCTCGCGAAATTTAGCAGATTTGGGCAGCCGACAAAATTGACAGAACAAGAGCCCTAACAATCTTCTCTTTTTTTGCGCGCGCTATCAGCGTCCAATATGGGTTTGTTTGATGGCTAAATCTTGGTCGTGTTGAGAGATGGTGAATCACGGGAGCTCCGCCTGATGGCCGGCGCGAAAAATGGTTGTGCACCTCAAAACCGCCCCAAAACCCCAAAAAAGAAATAAAAACCACTTTTGACCATCTTAGGAACACGCATGCGCGCTATAATAGCATGGTGACTTCAATGATCACGTATGAGGATTTCAGAAGAGTTGACATGCGAGTAGGCAGAATCTTAGAAGTGGAGCGTTTCCCAGAGGCAAGAAAGCCTTCCTACAAGCTGAAGATAGATTTCGGTCCACAGATAGGTGTAAAGAATTCCAGTGCCCAGATCGCAGGGTACAGGAAGGACGAACTAATAGGGAGATTAGTCATAGCCGTTGTCAATTTTCCTCCTAAACAAGTGGCCAACTTTCAGTCTGAAGTCTTGACTCTAGGAGTGGCAGATAAATCTAAGAAGAATAACTGGTTCTTGATAGAGCCTGACAGGGACGTAGATTTGGGTACCAGAGTAGAATGACAGAAACCTTTCCGACGCACCCACGCCCAGAATCCCAAATGAGACCACGATCGAGCAAACGACCTTCGTTTCTTTCCTCAAAAATCAGGTTTGCGGGAGACGTCGCCACGCGAGTTCGCCCCAATCCCGAACCTGTGAATGCGTGCGTCCAAGGGTTCAAACGTGAGCTTTGACCTGTCGATCCCAGACAGTATCATGATCTGAGCAATCTCCGGTTTTTTAGGAGTATAGACGTCGCAGCACTAGCGACAAGAAATCCGAGAAATAAACAATATAAGACACATATGAGGCTTTCTTACGAATGCGCACATGGTTCATTTGTCTCTTACAAAAGGGGATGGCGTCAACTGACGATAATTGTTGATGATGCTGGCATAGGTGATCTACTTTTTGGCGTCGTCATAGGCGCCTTTCGCTCCGAGACTCAGGAATTTAGATACGATATCGTAGATGTCGGATATTTCAGATATCCGCGATTCCGATCAAAAGAGTATCTGAAGCAGACTTCGAAAATTGTGTTTCAACTATTGAATAAACTTGAACTCAAGAAAGACGAACAAATTCAAATCTGCAAAGGCTACATCTTCGACGAAGCGGTAAACAGTTTGAAAGAGAGGTATGGCGACAATCAAATTGACAGAATCACAGTCACTGGAGAACCGCAGAGGCTTACAGAAATTGCATATCTCGACGAGATCAGAAACTTGGGGTATGAGCCAGTAAAAGACAGAGATGAGAAAAAGGCAAAGAGCTTCTTCCACATGATGAACTGGCTAAAGAAAAATCCAGAGAAACTGATCTATGCAAAGACTGGTTGGCCACGCCTGCAGAGATATGATCTATTCAGATCCTACTGTCAAAAACGATCAACAGAAGACAGAGAAATCAGTTCTTGAATCTGTATAGTGCACAATGGCATTATACAATTAGCAAAAAGAGCTTGCCGAAGACATCTCTTTCGATGTGCTCGTGTAATGCATTACAGTCTGAGAGCGCGCGAGAGATTTCGCCGCCTGATGGGGGCTCGGATCCCACTTTGCCCACCAAAAGCCTTGGATAGCATGTGCTGAGGTTGTGTCTGGCTTGATTGTCGTTCAAGTATTGTGAGACTTGATCTCGAGAAATCTGAATGTAGATTCGCAGGTAATGGCTTTCTTGGTTCTCCGATTTTCCTCCAGTCCCATTCTCATTCCCAGCACCCAGACTCCGATTCTTTTCTCTGACAAGGATTCTCGAGGAAAACTGATCAGACCCTCTTCGTTCTTGAATCGAGTCAACGTTTCCACAGATCGACTGTACCAGATGTGGTTTCTTGCCACATTTGATCTGCCAAAGAGACCAAGCAGCAGAAGCAGCCTTCCAAACTCCATGCCTGAAAACTCGGACCCAAAGTATCCAGGCAAGTGGACGCTCCACCCCATCATGTAGTATCGTCCCGGCCCATGGCGGACTACTCCATATCCAACTCGAAGCTTCTGGTATTCTGAAGTCAGGATGAATTTGATGATGGTTTCAACCTTGGCTCTGAGCGTTGCATCTTCCATTATGGATGGCGAGTGCAAGAAGGCATTCACGTCGTGTATCCAAGGCAGCTTCATCTCTTCATGAGGATAGATCTCAGGGTTCACCAGTGGAGCATTCCTGAAGGCCTTGGGAAAACCAGGGAACTTGTCTTGAGGAACATATACTCCTTTCAGATCGCCTTTCCTCGCAAACGGATAGATGGTTTCCAGCCGTCTGAGAACCCATGCCTTGACAGACTCATCATCCGCATATCCGGTCATGGTCAAAAAAGCGGAGACCAACGTGCGAAAGAATACTGGGAGATACCCTTCCGCGGGGACGCTGATCTGTTGGTGCAACCATCGGAGAAACGGTTCAGTCTTGCGGTCCAAGATGGACATTCCTTTCCTCAGACCAAACTCATACAGTTTTCCCATGACGTTCTCGTATGTTTCTGTTTTGGCACCATGCAACGCATTCCTTCCGCAATCTGGTCTCAGATTTCCCAGCCAATATCTCACAAGGTTACTTGACAAGAGATCCCTTTTTGCAGATTCAACCCCCTTCTTTTCATGAAGAAACTCCGTAGCAGTACGAAATCTAATAACCGAACCTGCATTGTCTACGAGCCAATCTGAATAATCTGTGAACTCCGCATCCCACACCAACCCAATCTGTGAACATTGTCCGAACTTAAGATTTTTGGCACGTATCAAAATCGGTTCCACAGTGACAAAACGGTCTTTGACGATAAAACAAGCAAACAAAAATGGGGGGTCGCGAGAGACATCGTCAATTGTCACGTTTCCAAGTGCCGGCGAGCCTGTCACGTGGCTCAACTACTTATGACCTCTACTCTGGAGTCTTAGCGTGGTCTATTTGCAGAGGGAGCTGATGTGATTGGTCTCCGATAACGGTTCAAATGGAGAAAACAGGGTTACGATTGCGTTAGGTTCATGTGCTTCTTGCGCTGATGTTTCTTCTATTCTTTGTTTTGAGGAGTTCAAGGGCTGCCGTCTTCGCTCCGAGTTCTGCCTTGATTTCTTCGTCTGCACTTCCGATTATTACGACGTCGCCGTCTTTCAGGTTCAGTTTTGACAGAGCGGCAAGGAGGGGGAAATCACCTTTTGACACGTTTTCCCCTATGCCCGGCATAGACAGCCCGTTCTTGGTAAAGATCAAAGTCGTGGCTCCTCTTGCTCCTGCCATTATTGCAGCGTCTCTCTGTTCCAGACCGTATTTCACTGAGTCCTTCATTCCTGCCACTCGGACTGCAACGTTGAAGGACCCGACCGTCAAGGACGTGGACGAAATCTCTACTTGTTCGCTGAGGAGAGCTCTCAGACTACCAAGCAGTTTTCTTCCCGTTGCGGAGAGGGAAATCCCTGATTTTGAAACGTCGATCAGCCCTTCGTTCTTCAAATGCTTAACGAGAGTCCTGGCCTCGCCTTCACCCAACTGGAGGTCTTTTGAGAGTTTCATCCTGCCTACGGTCTGTTGGAGATTGATTTCTTCCAAAGCCTTGATCACGTGAGCCTCAGCGAACGAGGGCAACCGTCCAGGCGCGATTTTCGCCGAGACCTTGCTAACTGTTTCAAGCGGGTCCGTTCGTATTCACCTCGCACACAGACCGTCATTGATTAGAAATGAAAACTCATGAACGTTTCCGAACTGGTGAACGAGACCCACGGAAGGCCTACAACGACGGGCAATCTTGCTCGCACAATCAACCGTTCTCAGGAATCCCACTGCCAACCATTCTCCAAACCACAGTGCTCGACTTGAACACAGATTCTTAGTAACAATTTACGCTTTTAAAACGTTTGAACGAGCAAGCTGTAAGAAAGAGATGAATGAGTTGCGGACAGAAGAGCAGCTGCATCATGAAGGTGAAGTTGGCCAGGGGTTGTAGCTCTCGTATGAGAAGGCAACAGTATCTCCTCGATGAAGTATGTATTGCGAACATGAATAGCTCGGAGATACCCACGTCGAATTTTGCACGTCTCTGTACCAGTAGAACCATCCGTGCGCCATAGTATCGCCAGCTAGACCATTTATGGATGTGACCAGTATCCCCATAGTTCCTCCGTAGTCCTTGTACTCGACGTCCGATACTGCAAGTATGGCCGTGAACGCTGTCGAACCGATAGGGAGCGCCGTGTTGTTAAACCATGCTCTCGTCCCGTTGCCGTAACTCAGGAGAATGTCGACCCGCAAGGCGAGGGGGTTGATCACACTCGAGAGGTTTCCCATCGTGTTTGAAAGCGTGTTCAAATCATTCAGCAGGTTTCTGTATTCATCTCGGTAGGTGGTGTATTGGGTGAAGTAGTAGCCAGCTATGGCGGTGCCGCTGACTGCCCAGACGAGAAAGGCCAAGATCACGTAGGTGAGAACTCTTTTTTCCAAGTTTGTCCACCTCCAAGAAGTCTTTGCAGAGCGTTTGTGATTGGGACGAAAGCTGCTCCGAAGACGACCGTGTTAGAGACAACATGTACCAAGCTGAACACAGCACCAGAAACGAGTGTGCTGACAAACGCTAGGAAAACGGGTTGGCCTGACAACCCAAAATGGACGGCCCACCCGAAATTGGTGACGACATCAAAAACGAGAGTAAGAAAAGCGCCCAAGACCGCCGTCTCAGCACACGACGCTGAGTCATAAGAGCCATGTCTCGAACGTCCGTACAAGCCGCCTCCTAGTCCAACCATGGCCATCCCGATCATCTGAAATGGTGCGATCAGTCCAGCAAACCCCCAAGACGAAACAAATCCGTTGACAAACATCACCAAGACTCCCAGCCCACCACCGAAAGGCATGCCGAAAATAGCACCAGCCAAGAAGACGATCAACGACGTAAACTCGACGTTCGGGGGCCGAGGCGCGAGTTGGACGCCTATGCACAGAGCAGCCAGGACAACGAACGTTGAGAGGCGGGGAATCGTAAGGTTTCGCACAAAGTGTGGTTGGATAGTCCATCCATATAAGCCTTTCTCACCACGGATACTGTAAACTCATCTGTCATGACTTTTCCAGCTTACAGAATGTTAGTGGTGCATTTGTCAGTTTTGTTTTCTAATTGTGCCTTGGTTTTTCCCTTTGCTTCAGAATACGCAGAAAACCTGATTCAGATGTTGTCTTTATGGGTTCTTTGATTATTCCTTTGTTCTTAGCGCGCGCTCGGATTCTATGTTTCCATGGTAATGGAAAACAGGATTCGTCTTCTTGTGTTGAGAACGAAATTGACGACGATTTTGGCGTGAATACCTATTATGGTTGCGAGACTAGCAATTAGAGAGATTATTAGCTTGGATATTTCAGAAGATAGCATTTTCAGTTTAAGTGTGGCTGTTCGTCCGAATTTTTGTTTTTCTGAGATTGTCTTTTCTCTCGGTCTCCTTATTTTGTTAAGAAGCCATGATAGAAATTTCGTTATTGCTTTTTTAATATCATTTTCGTCAGACATGTAGCCGTAATAGTCTATGACCCTAACTACAAAAACCGTAAATGTTGTAATTCCAAAAGTCCAAGTTTCTGCGGTATGCCAGCCTATTTGGTCAGAAGTTTGTGGTTTTTCTACAACAATTGGTGGAGAGCAATCAACCTTGAGAACGTAAAAACTGCTGAAAACGCTGACCAAAGTTATGGCTAAGACTATGAAAACAACGACAGACTTGACTATTCTCGATGCTTTGAACGCATCATTTTCCATTTTTCCATCAAACGTAGATGAGCGAGCTCCTATTAATGTGTTTACGACTGTCACTTTTGGTTATAAAGAGGGGTTTTTTGCTAGCGTGTGCGTTATGACAGATAAGTTTACAGTATCGCTGTTACGAATAGTTCATAAATGACTTCCTGAAAACTAGTGTTCCTGAGCTGTGTCACATGGAAAGTTATGAATTGATAATCATCGGCGCTGGTCCTGCTGGTTTGGCGGCTGGGATTTATGCCGTTAGAAGCGGGTTGAAAACGCTTGTTCTTGAGGAGAAGATGGCCGGCGGGACCGTGGCCGATGCTCCAATGGTTGGGAACTATCCGGGTATTCAGGACGCAAAGGGCAGCGAGATTGCACAGAAGATCCACGCGCATGCAAAGAGCGCGGGCGTGAAGGTTAACGAGTTTGAAAGTGTCGAGGGCCTGAAGCTTTCGGCGGATAGAAAAGTAGTGAAGACTCAGAAGACAGAGTACGAGGCCAAGACAATAATTATCGCGTCGGGTAGCCATTATCGTGAGCTGGGAATTCCAGGTGAGAAAGAGTTTCGCGGAAGGGGCGTGAGCTACTGCGGCATCTGTGACGGCCCGTTCTTCAAGGGCAAGCGTGTGCTCGTTGTGGGCGGCGGCAACTCGGCCTTGATGACAGCGCTCTATCTTGCACATCTTGCTGGAGAAACAAAGGTTGTGCACAGGAGAGAAACGTTTCGGGCTGAGGAGGTGCTTGTCCAAGAACTGAAGAAGTTGAGAAACACGGAGGTTCTCTGGAGCACCGAAGTTAAAGAGATCGTAGGTGACAAGGTCGTCAAGAAAGTCGTCGTACTTGACAAGAAGGACAATAGAACGAGAGAGGTGCCGGTTGACGGCGTTTTCGTGCAGGTAGGCGAGTCGCCCAACAGTCAATTAGCCAAAGAGGCGGGCGTGGCCGTTGACGAGGATGGCTATATTAAGATAGATTGGCTTCAGCACACGAACATCGCTGGCGTGTACGCCGCTGGAGACGTCACAAATCATCCGGTCAAGCAGGTGGGCACGGCTGTCGGGCAGGGCATAACTGCGGCCCTGGAGGCATACGGCTACATTCGAAGACCATATTACAAACAGTAGAAAACATGCCAAAACCATTATATTTTCCCGAACCCACGAAGCAACGTCTAGAGTATCGTGTTCGCGCTTATCTACCAGCATTGGAGAAGTCTGGCGAATGACTGAAAGTTGTGCAGCCGCAGTAACGATCAACCAGGACCTTTGCAGTAAGTGCTCCATTTGCCATTCAATCTGTCCCTACGAAGCCATCAAGCGGGACCAGGAAACTGGTAAAGTTGAGATTGACTTGCAGAAGTGCCAGGTCTGCGGCATATGCTACAGCGCCTGCCCGTCCATGGCGATCGAGATCAAGTATTACGATTATGACAGCCTCGTGAAGCTCGTCAAGGAAATGCATGAGAAGTGCGACAGCGACACGCTCGTTCTGATGTGCAGGGGCAACTCGCCCTCAACCTGCGAGGTCCAAGAGATGCTGGAAAAGGAAGGCTTGAACGTCAAAGATTACATTCCGTTACGATTACCGTGCGCGGGACGGGTGCCCTCCGAGTTCGTGTTCAAGGTCCTGAAAGCGGGCATCAAAAGGGTCATCTCGATCCAGTGTGAGGACAAATACTGCAGGTATAAGGAAGGCACGAGGATTGGCAACAGGCGGATGACGCTGGGCAGAGCCGTGCTGGAGCAGTTCGGCCTCAGCAAAGACGCGTTCAAGGTTGTGAGATACTCTCGGAAGGTCGTTTATGACACTTCCAAGTGCGTGGGCTGCGACAAGTGCGTTTTCATATGCCCGTACAAGGCGATCGAGGCTGAACCGTTTGCCACGCCCAACGTGCTTTTCGACGATTGCATGGGCTGCGGCGCATGCGCACTGGTCTGTCCGCACCAGGCGATCGAGGTCAAGGGCTTCGAGTTCGAAACCGTGCTCAAGCGCTACGGGGAAGCGGCGACGAAACTGAAGGCGCAGGGCAAAAGCCCAATCATCCTGGTTTTTGTATGTCAGTGGTCAGAGTTCTCGGCGTTGGACCAGCCTGAGAGGGAATTGCTGAAGAAGAACGCAGTGACCCTGGAGGTTCCATGTTTCAAGGCCCTCGACCCTGTACACGTGGTTAACGCGTTGCAGAGCGGTTTTGACGGGGTCATGGCCGTGGTGTGTGCGCCTGAGGATTGTAAGCTTCAGGAAGGCAAGGAGACGGCTGAAAGAAACGTTGCCGTTCTGAAGAACGTGTTGAAAAAGCTGGGGCTGCTGAACCGTTTCGAGCTCTTCTATGCTTCGCCGAGGTGCATGGGCGACTTCAACCAGAAGCTGGAGGAGTTTTACAGGAGAATTGCCGTGTTGCCATCGTTGAAGATGGAGGTGAAGGTGCGTGTATGAGATACTGAAGAAAAGAGAGCTTGCGCCCAAGATCAAGTGGTTTGAGGTCAGAGCGCCCGAGATGGCTGAAAAAGCAAAGCCCGGCCAGTTCATAATAGTGGTAATCGACGAGAAGGGCGAACGCGTGCCCTTGACGATAGCTGGCATCGACCCGAAGAAGGGCACCGTGAGCTTCGCGTTCAACGAGGTCGGCAAGACAACGAAGCAGCTCGGATGCATGAAAGAGGGTGACAGCATCTGGAACGTCACTGGACCGCTTGGTGTGCCGTCGGAAATCAAGAAATACGGCAAGGTCCTGTGCGTCGGCGGTGGCGTGATGATCGCGCCCATGCTGTTGCAGGTCAAGGCCCTTCGAGAGGCAGGCAACTCGGTTGTGAGTGTTGTGGGCGCGAGGATCAAGGAACTGCTGTTCTTCGAGGACGAGGTCAAGGCTTTGAGCGACGGCTTCTACGTGGCGACGGATGACGAGTCGAGAGGCTATAAGGGCTTAGACTTCCTGAAGGGCGTGCTTGAGAAGGAACGGTTTGACAGGTGCATCGTGTATGGGCCGGTTGTAATGATGAAGGATGTCTCGGAGATCACGCGACCTTTCAGCATTCCGACGGTTGTGAACCTGACGCCGATCATGATTGATGGCATGGGAATGTGCGGCGTGTGCAGAGTTTCTGTGGGCGGCAAGATGAAGTTCGGTTGTGTGGACGGGCCAGAGTTCGACGGGCACAAGGTGAATTTTGACGAGCTGGTGAACAGGCAGAGGATGTTCCTGCCAGAGGAACGGTTGAGCTCGATGCTGTGGGAGAGGCAAGGAGGATGCGGCTGTGGCGGAAAGTAAGCCGAAGCCTAAGCTGAAGAAAGAAGCCGTGCCGATGCCTAAGCAGGCACCGAAAGTGAGAAGAGAGAATTTTGAAGAGGTGGCCACGGGCTACACGGAACAGCAGGCACTCGAAGAAGCAAGCCGCTGCCTGCAGTGTCCGAAACCACAGTGCGTGACGGGATGCCCCGTGGGGATCTGCATTCCAGATTTCATCAAACTACTGCGAGAGGGAAAGTACGAGGAGGCCATTCAGAAGATCAAGGAAAAGAACGCGCTGCCAGCCGTCTGCGGAAGAGTGTGTCCGCAGGAAGAACAGTGCCAAAAAAAGTGCATTATGGGAAAAGTCGCTGAGCCAGTGAGCATAGGCAGGCTTGAACGATGGCTCGCAGACTGGGAAAGAGAAAAGGGGGTCAAAGCACCTGCCAAAACTACATCTACTGGAAAGAAAGTTGCCGTCATCGGCGCCGGTCCGGCTGGACTGACGGTCGCGGCTGAGCTCGCCAGGCTGGGGCACAAGGTAGTCATGTACGAGGCGCTACATCTGCCAGGCGGCGTGCTGATCTACGGCATCCCCGAGTTCCGTCTGCCCAAGAGCATCGTTCGGTCCGAGGTGGACTACGTTCAGAAACTGGGAGTCGACCTGAACTTGGGGTATCTGATAGGGAGGATACACACGATTCCCGAACTGCTCAAACAGCGCGGGTTCGACGCGGTTTTTATCGGGACAGGAGCGGGGTTACCGGCGTTCATGGGCTTGCCGGGAGAAGGCCTGGGAGGTGTCTATTCTGCCAGCGAGTTCTTGATCAGGGTCAACTTGATGAAGTCTTACGCGTTTCCAATCTATGATACGCCCATCAGGGTCGGAAGGCACGTTGTGGTCATAGGCGGCGGGAACGTGGCGATGGACTCTGCCCGGTCTGCACTGCGTCTGGGCGCTGAAGAAGTCTGTATTGTCTACAGGCGCTCCAGAGAGGAAATGCCCGCGAGGAAGGAGGAGATCGAGAACGCGGAGGAGGAGGGAATACTCTGCAAGTTCTTGGCCAACCCGACAAGGTTTGTTGGTGATGAGAAGGGCTGGGTGAAAGCAATGGAGTGCGTCTGCATGGAACTCGGACCACCAGACGAATCAGGCCGAAGGAGACCTGCACCCGTCAAAGGATCAGAGTTCGTGATGGACACAGACACGGTGATAGTCGCTGTTGGAAGAAGCCCCAACCCAATAATACAAAGCACCACAGAAGGACTAGCGGTGACAAAGTGGGGAACCATAATGGCAGATGACAACGGCAAGACGAACATCGAAGGAGTCTACGCTGGCGGAGACATAGTAACGGGTGAAGCCACCGTCATAAGCGCCATGGGCGCAGGCAAAAAAGCAGCAAAAGCAATACATGAATACTTGATGACCTGCAAATCCTAGTCTGAACGCGAACTCGCTCACGCGTCTTTGGCTTTGTTCACAGATTGCGCATTAGTCCGAGTCCTGTACGACCGTGTATTCGTTCTCGCTTCTTACTCCCAGTCCGAGTGCGGTTGCGCGGCGGATTTGGGTGTAGCTCCACGGGTCATCTTTCAGTTTGGAATTTTCGTAACTCGCGATGACTTTGATGGATTCGACATCCATGGCCACTCGGTCTCCTGAAGCAAGAATGACGTTTGCGTCTCGCACCTGGCCACTGAAGGGTCCTCCCGATATGAAGCATTTTCTTCCGTCCATGATTATCAGGTTTGGATGCACGACTAGGTTCAGGTCGATGAGCTTTTCTTTCAAGTGCCTGACGTGAAACGCCATTCTCTCGCTCTTCTTCGTGAACCCGAAGGCCAGCTTCAGGCTGAGGGAGAAGTCAGCGCGGAAGTGTGTCTTCATGCAGCAGGAATAGACTATCTTGTCAGCCTGCATGGCTCGTTCTGCCAAGCTCACATGCTTGAGATATTCCCCGCCCACATTGACCTTGACGAATTCTTCCTCATCGAAAAACGCGACCTCTGCGCCAGTGCCTTTCAGTGCATCGAGTGTTCCAGCTCGCTCCAGCGCCTTCCGAGTAGCGAGCCCCTGCCAAGAAGACTCCCCCACGATCACTTTTCCAGCGCCATGCTCAAACAACAACTCAACTATAGCCTTAAGGAATTCAGGGTCGCTCGATGCAGGCGAGGGATCGGCGCTATTGTAATTAGGCTTGAGCAGAACGCGGTCACCCTTGTTGAGGACCTTGTCGAAACCGCCAATCAGGTTGACAGCTTTGAGGATGTCCTTTTTCAGGTCTCCCGAAACAGCAATCTTGCTCAAAAGGACCTTGCCGTCCTTCGTAAACGGGTTGCCTGTGATTCTTCCGATTCCTTCATTCGACGACATGGAAAAACACCGAGAATGGCACTGAGAATATGAGACCGTTCAGCACAGGTTTAGCCTTCGCGGCCAACTTCCGATCACCACGTTCGACCAAGAGCGCGCCAACCACGGGCAGCAATTCATTTTCTGTGTCTTCGAATTCTCTCTTGTTTCTGCGTTTTTCTGCGCCATTCCCGCTTCTTCTGCGTCCTTATCATCGCCCGACCAAAACCGCGTTGATAGCCTTCTTCGCCCCTGAACTGGCTAATGTTTCTGTAGAAGGCCTGACAGTCTATCTTGTTCTGCTGCAAAGCCACAATATTCTCGTTAAGCTGCTTCTTGCCCTCTTCGCCAGAAGTCTTGTCGAAAGCGTCAGAATATGCCATGTAGGCGACGTGAAACTGAAAATTCGACAAATCATCAATCAAAAGCTTCTCAGCAGGAGCCACTTTGGTCTCTTCAGAACCTTCAGCCATAGTTCCCCAAGCTTAACAACATACCACAAATACCAACCTTCCCTTTATAATTAACGCATAACCTCACCGCAAAAGAACAGCCCATGGCCTTCACAGTAATATTAAATAGACAAGTCAAGGCTAACCATAAAGGCTAAAAAGTGAACGAACATGCTCGACATCAAACTCATTCGCGAGAACCCGGACCTCATAAGGGAGAATCTAAAGAAAAGGGGAGACCCTGAAAACCTCAAGATGCTCGACACGCTCATCGAGTATGACGAGCAGTGGCGTCAAGGCCTGACCCGCCTCAACGAGCTACGCCACGAAAGAAAACAGACAACCGCAGAAATTGCCACCGCAAAAAAAGCCGGCAAAGACGCTAAGAGTGAGATTGCCAAAGCCAAAACAATAGACAACGAAATCACCACTCTGGAAAAGCAGGTCACAGGATGCGAAGAAAAGCAACACGACCTCCTCCTTCGCCTCCCAAACCTCCTGCACGAGTCCGTGCCTCAGGGCAGGGATGAAAAAGACAACCAGGAAATCCGCCGATGGGGCAGACCTCCCAAATTCACGTTTACACCTAAAGGCCACATGGAAATCGGCTTGGCACTAGACATATTTGATATTGAAAGAGCCGGCAAAATCGCTGGAGCCCGCTTCTTCTACCTCAA
This sequence comes from Candidatus Bathyarchaeota archaeon, assembly GCA_963769845.1. Taxonomy (GTDB): domain Archaea; phylum Thermoproteota; class Bathyarchaeia; order Bathyarchaeales; family Bathycorpusculaceae; genus JBGQMW01. The sequence continues at coordinate 23,789 of CAVYNL010000033.1, forward strand.
GAACGAAGCCGTGCTACTCGACAACGCCATAATCCAGTTCGCACTGGAAGAATTGAGAAAGAAAGGTTACACACCAGTAGAGCCGCCTTACCTGATGCATCGTAAACCGTATGAGGGCGTCGTAGCCCTGGCAGACTTCGAAGACGTGCTGTACAAGATCGAGAACGAAGACCTCTACCTCATCGCCACGTCAGAGCATCCGATGGCCGCCATGTATATGGACGAAGTCCTCAAGGCCGAAGACCTCCCACTCAAGCTCGCAGGCTTCAGCACAAACTTCCGCAAAGAAGCAGGCGCACACGGCAAAGACACACGCGGAATATTCCGCACCCACCAATTCAACAAAGTCGAACAATTCATCTTCACAAAACCCGAAAGCTCATGGCAACTCCACGAAGAACTCATCCAAAACGCAGAAATGCTCACACAGAAACTCGGCCTACCCTACCGCATCGTAAACGTGTGCACAGGCGACATCGGCACAGTAGCAGCCAAAAAATACGATTTAGAAGCTTGGATGCCCGCCCAAAACGCCTACCGCGAGCTACACTCATGCAGCAACTGCACCGATTATCAAGCACGAAGGCTCAACATACGCTACCGCGAAAAAGAGGGCGAAGCGCCAAAAGGCTTCGTTCACACGCTCAACTCGACAGCCTTTGCCACAGGACGCACAATCGTAGCTATATTGGAAAACTTCCAGAAAGAAGACGGCACAGTAGCAATTCCTGAAGCGCTGAGAAAGTACATGGGAGCAATCAAGGAAATCACCTCTAATCGGTAAAACTTTTAATAGTATGATGCGAACCTTTCAACTCGCATTCGGAGGCATAAAGTGTCCAGTAAGACAAAACGCATCCGCGACAAATGGCGCAGCAAGACATGGTACATGGTCATGGCTCCACCCTACTTCGGAAACGTTGAACTCGGAGCCATCCCCGCAGACGAGCCTGAAAAGCTAATAGGCAGAGTAGTAGACTCCACGCTCTACGATATAACCAACGATTTCAGCCACCAATACCTGAAGATGCGCTTCCAGATCACGGAGATCGAAGGCAAAAACGCCAAAACAAGTTTCAAGGGCCACGAATACAGCCGTGACTACCTGCGCAGTCTCGTACGCAGGAGGACAACAAAGGTAGACGGCCTCTTCAAGATCACCACAAAAGACGGATACTCCCTCCGCGTCGCCGTAAGCGCCTTCACGCTTTCACGCATCAAAACATCACAAGAGCACGTGCTCCGGAGAATAATGGACAAGATAATAAAAGAAAAAGCAGCTGCGCTTACGATGGACCAGTTTGCGCAGGAAATCGTCCTGGGCAAGATAGCCTCGGACATCTATAACGAAGCAAAGAAGATCGCGCCTTTGCGACACGTGGGCATCAGAGGGTCAAAAGTCATAACCCAACTGGCCCAGCTTCCCAAACAAGCAGCCGAATAGCCACCAGCGCGCTCCCAACAGACTTGTTGGGATTCGCAGATTTTCTTTCTCTCACGAGTGACCTACCTAGTTTCGTATATGGTCCAAATATGCGTACAGAGTGTAAAGCTGAGCAAGCGGATACGTCCTCAGAACCCCCGCACACGACTGCAAATTCGTTATGTGTAGGAACGCTATCTGGTCTTCTGCGACTCCCAGATTATCTATAGTGTCTCTACAGTTTCTTCCCGAACTCGTATCCTTTCTCAAAAGCAGCCAGGTTCAATTCCTCAGTGCCCTTGGGAATGTTCTCCTTGATTGCTTCCTTCATCGCATCAGTATCCAGCAAACGCGTGATCGCGACGAAACCGCCCAGCATTACAATGTTCGCAACGATACGCCTGCCAAGCTGCTCCGCGATCTTCGTGGCCGGAACCTTGTACACCTTCACACCCTTCAACCCCTTCTCCGACGGAATCATATCAGGGTCCATGATCACTGTCCCGCCCGCCTTCACGTCGCCCGTGTAGTCATTGTACGCGTGTTGACTCATCACCACGAGCACGTCGGGCTCAACAACCTTCGGAAAATCGATGTCCTCCTCAGAAATCACGACCTCAGACTTGCACGCTCCGCCCCTGGACTCAGGCCCGTAAGATTGCGTCTGCACAGCGTTCTTCCCGCCGTGGATGCAAGCCGCTGAGGCCACGATGATGCCAGATTTGATGATGCCCTGACCGCCGAAACCCGCAAACCTAATCTCAACACGCATGTCTATTGCACCTTCTCCATAGCTTTCTCGTTAATCTTCGAGATCTTCTCATGCAATAACTTCTCGTAACTTAGCTTTTCAATGTCCACAAACTCGCCCACCGCAATCCTGTCCTGCGAAATGTCCGCCTTAGCCGGGTCAGAAAAATTCTCAACAACTGAAGCCCGCTTGAACCAGTCCATCATCTCCAGCCCAGAGCGCATCTTGTTCTGCCTGCCGAAAATCTCCGGACACGGCGACAGCACCTCCACGAAGCAGAACCCCTCCTTCTGCAACAGTTTCTTGATAGACTGCGTCAGCCTACGCACATGCAGAGTCGTCCACCTCGCCACATAAGTCGAGCCTGAAGCAGCAGCCAGATGCACGAGGTTAAACGGATGCTCCACATTCCCATAAGGGCTCGTCGCAGTAATCGAATCCAAAGGCGTCGTCGGTCCCTGCTGCCCACCGGTCATGCCATAATTCAAATTGTTAACGCAGATCACCTTCACGCCGATGTTCCTCCGCGCCGCATGGATGAAGTGGTTGCCACCGATGGCGAACAGGTCACCGTCACCACTGACAACGACGACCTCCAACTCGGGGTTCGCGAGCTTCACGCCTGTGGCGAACGCTAATGCCCGTCCGTGCGTCGTGTGGAAAGAATCAGCGTACGTGTACCCAGCCGTGCGTCCGATGCAGCCGATTCCCGAGACTATCACAAGCTTGTCCAGGTCAGTCTTCAACTCGTCCAAAGCATGGACGAAACAGTTCAAGACAATGCCGTTACCGCAGCCTGCACACCAGATGTGCGGCATCATCTCCGCTCGAAGATACTTCGCAAACGGATGAACCAATTCTTGCACCATCAACTACTCCTCCTGATAGACTCCAATATTTCCAGAGGCGTGTGCGGCTCCTCCCCAAGCTTCCCCAGAAAAGAGACAGGAGTCTCCTTAGCTGCCCGCTCAACCTCACGAACAAGCTGCCCACAATTCATCTCTGGAACAACAATCTTCTCCGCCTGTTGCGCAACCTTGGCCACTTGCTTCTCGGGGAAAGGCCACAAAGTGATAAGCCGCAACAGTCCAGCCTTGATGCCCTTCTCCCGCGCTTTTCGAACTGCGCTTAACGCGGCGCGTGCAACGATGCCGTAGGCGACAACAACCACGTCCGCATCGTCCAGCATCACTTCTTCTACCCTGATTATCTTGTCAGCGTTCTTGCCTATCTTTTCGCACAGCCTTCGAACCAGCCTCTGCTGTACTTCGGTGCTCGAAGTCTTCGGAAAACCATGCTCATCATGCGTCAGACCCGTCGCGTGAAAACGATACCCCTCACCGAAACAGGCCATCGGCGGAACCAAGTCAGCATCAGGCAGGAACGGCTCATACTCCTCACGCGGCACGTTCGGCTTCTTTCGATTCAAGGTCCTGATCTTGTCCCCGGCTGGAATCGTCACCTTCTCCCACATGTGCCCCACAATCTCATCCGCCATCAACAACGTCGGCACACGATAAGTCTCAGCCAAGTTGAATGCCTCAACAGTCAGATTGAACATTTCCTGCACAGAACTGGGCGTCAAAGCGATGATCCCATAATCCCCATGCGAACCCCACTTCGCCTGCATGACATCCTGCTGCCCCGGCATAGTCGGCTGACCCGTACTCGGACCGCCACGCATAACATCCACAACCACACACGGCGCTTCAGTCATTACTGCCAAACCGATGTTCTCCTGCATAAGACTGAAACCCGGACCCGACGTGGCCGTCATGGCTTTCAAACCACTGTAGGAAGCACCTATGACGGCGGCCATCGACGCAATTTCGTCCTCCATCTGAATGTATATCCCGCCGATCTCCGGCATCCTCAGCGACAAATGTTCAGCAATCTCTGTAGCTGGCGTAATCGGGTAACCAGCGAAGAACCTGCAACCAGCCGCCAAGGCGCCTTCCGCGCAGGCAACGTCACCGTTCATGAAATGCGGGCCGCTCAAAGCGTTCCTAGTCTTAGTCATGTTTACCACCCTTCACTTCCACTTTCTCAACACCCTGAGGTTTCTCAACCACATAAATCGCGAAATCAGGACAGACCGCCGTGCAGAAGCCGCACATGATGCAATCCTCCTCATGCGCGACTCTTGGAGGATGAACACCCCTAGCGTTGATCTCGTCCGACTCCTCCAGCACCTTCTTCGGACAAAACTCGATACAGTACCCGCAGCCCTTGCACTCGTCCTTAATTAGATGAACCTCGCCCCTAGAGGCTTTGACCTTGTCCTTATCCAAGGGCGCATGCTTAATCCGTTCAGGCATATCCTAGACCACTCCTAAAGACTTCTCAAAAACCTTCTTAGACTTCTCAATCTCTTCATGTGAAACCTTGTCAATGATAGGCTTCATCTCATGAACCTTCGACGCCACACGTTCGCCTTCGGCGGCTGAAGCCCACAACAACTGCAACCGTTCTTTGCTCAAGCCGCTCGTCTCCATCTTCTTCCACAACCGTTCCACACGCTTCTGCGTCTGGTAATTCGCGTTAATATAGTGACAATCGCCAAGATGACAGCCTGCCACCAGAACGGCTCCAGCGCCCCTTGCGAAAGCGCGCTCAACCATTCTCGGCGACACGCGCCCGCTGCACATCGTCCTGATAATGCGCACGTTCGGCGGATACTGCATCCTGCTGACACCCGCAAAATCCGCGCCTGCGTAGCTGCACCAGTTACAGCAGAAAGCCACGATCTTCTTCTCCGGCTTCTCCTCCGTCACCGCATCAATCTGCGCATTAATCTGGTCATCAGTAAAATGCTTCTGCGTCAACGCACCGAAAGCACACTCAGCCGCACAAGTCCCACAGCCGCCACAAGCAGCCTCAATAATCTCCACGCGCTTCTTGTCCTTATCCAGCGTGATCGCGTTGTAAGGACAAACTTTCACGCAGAGGCCGCAGGCCTTACACTTGTCCGGGAAAGTGATCGGCGTAATAGCTTCAACGGTGACTTTGCCCTGCGCCATCAATATGCCCGCGCGAGCCGCAGCAGCGCTCGCCTGCGTAACACTGTCCTTGATGTCCTTGGGACCTTCCGCGCAGCCAGCGAAGAACACTCCGCCCGTCGCGGCGTCCACGGGCCTCAGCTTCGGATGAGCTTCAAGGAAGAACCCGTCCTGATTCCTTGAGAGCGTCAGCAACCGCTGGATCACTTCACTGTCCTTCCGCGCCTCCAGGCCTATGCTTAGTATAGCCATCTCCACGTTGACTTTGTACCGTTCTTTCTGCAGCGTGTTCTCGCCGACAAGCCACAGGTTGTGTGTCTTCCGGTCCTCAAAAATCTCCGCTGGCAAGCCCCTGATGAACTTGACACCCGCCTTTCGAGCACGCTTGTACAGGTCCTCAAAGCCCTTGCCAAAAGCCCGGATGTCCACGTAGAAAACGTAGATCTCCGTCTCAGGCCAGTGCTCCTTGATGAGCAGACTGTCCTTGATCGTGTTCATACAACAAACGTTGCTACAGTACAGCTTTCCGTTCCTGTCCGACCGCGAGCCAACGCACTGGACAAACGCTACGTTCTTCGGGATCTGCTTGTCACTCGGCCTCAGCAAGTGGCCGCCTGAAGGCCCACCCGCGTTGATCAGCCTCTCAAACTCAAGCGACGTGATCACGTTCGGATACTTGCCATAACCGTAATATGGCAAGCCAGAAGGGTCAAAAACGTCCGCACCCGTCGCCACAATGACGGTGCCGACCTCAAGCTCAACGGTCTCGGGCTTCATCTCGAAGCTTATCGCCTGACGCTCGCAAGCTTTTATGCACTTGTCACACACGATGATGCCGTTCTTGTTGAGGCACATACTCATGTCGATGATGTAAGTGGAAGGAACGGCCTGCGCAAACGGTGTATAAATCCCATGCCTCGTCGCGAGACCGACGTCAAACTCGTTCGGGGCCAAGAATCGGACAGACCTTCGCACATTCGCCACACGCCGAACAGTCCTTGGCAACGTACCGCGGCTTCTTCAGCACCTTCACGTGGAAGTTTCCAATGTAACCCTTAACCTCACTTACCTCGCTGTTCGTCAACAGTTCAATGTTCGGATGGTGCCCCGCATCGGACATTTTCGGCGCCAAGAATGCAGATGGAACAGTCCATTGTCGGAAACGTCTTATCAATCCTTGCCATCATCCCGCCGATGCTCGGCTCCTTCTCCACCAGGTACACTTTGTAGCCAGTGTCCGCAAGGTCCAGGGCTGCCTGAATCCCAGCGACGCCACCGCCGATGACCAGCGCTCGTCGCGTGATCGGCATCTCAGCTTCCACAGCAGGCTCAAGCAATGCCGACTTGGCAACGGCCATCTTAACAAGGTCCTTCGCCTTCTCTGTGGCCGCTTCTCGGTCATACAAGTGAACCCAACTGCAATGCTCGCGGATGTTGGCCATCTCGAACAAGTACTTGTTCAACCCAGCCTCCTCGCACGCCTTGCGGAACGTGGGTTCATGAAGACGAGGAGAACACGAAGCCACGACCACACGGTTGAGCTTGTGCTCTTTGATGTCATTCTTAATTCCAGCCTGACCCTGGTCAGAACACGTGTAACGATTATCCTGGGCCAAAACCACGCCGGGCAGCTTCGCCGCAAACTTGGCAACTTCCGCACAATCAACAGAACCCGCGATGTTCAGGCCGCAATGACACACATAAACGCCGATACGCACATCGTCTTTCGGCTTAGCCTCAGCCGCCTTCTTCTCCGCCAACTCACCGCGCCCCCTCGGACTCCAAATAACATTCAATGGACTCAGCCGCTCGCTTCCCGTCGCGAATCGCTTCAATCACCGAAGCCGGCCCCAACACCGCGTCGCCACCCGCGAAAACCCCTGGCAGGCTCGTCTCCAACGTGACAGGGTTAACCCAAACTGTCCCGTCCTCATTCAACTCAACATCCTTCGGCAAAAATCCAAGGTCAGGAGCCTCACCGATTGCCAGAATCACCATATCCGCATCACGACTAAACTCCGAACCCTCAACCGGAAACGCCTTCTTCCGCCCCGACTCATCAGGCTCGCCCAACTGCATACGCAAACACTCAACGCCCGTGACCTTTCCTTTCTCGCCGAGGATCCGCTTAGGCGAAACCAAAAACTCGAGTTTCACGCCCTCGTTCTCCGCCTCCTTCACTTCCCACAAGTTCGCAGGCATCTCCTCATCCGAACGCCTGTAAATTATCGTCACATCCTCCGCGCCCATGTATTTCGCGGTCCTCGCCGCATCAACAGCCACGTTTCCGCCGCCCACGACGACGACATGCTTCCCAACACTCATCTTCTTGCCAAAGTTGGAATCCCACAAAAAGTCCAAGGCATGAACCACACCGTCCAAGTCGGCACCCTCGACCCGCAAATGCTGACTCCTATGCGCGCCCACGCTGACGAATATGCTCTTGTAGCCCTCCTTCCACAAGTCCTCAAAACCTACGTCCTTGCCCACTGTCGTACCCGTCTTGGCTTCCACGCCCAAGTCCATTATGTACTTCGTTTCCTTGGCCAACAAGCGCTTGGGCAGCCTATTCTCAGGGATGCCCTTGCGCAACATGCCACCAAGCTCGGGCAACGCTTCAAAAACCGTGACCGAATACCCTTTCCTGCCCAGCTCATACGCGGCGCTCAAACCGGCAGGACCTGAACCGATGATCGCTATTTTTCCAGAAGATTTCTCGCCCTTCCGCGGTTTGTGCATCTCTTCCCTGATCTCTTCAATTCGTTTCAGGACTTTCTCGTTCTCTAAGCCCGCCCTTTCAGGGTGGAAACAGACGAGCGTGGTCACGAGCGGGAGTGGAATATTCTTCACGATCTTCTGCAACGCTTTGTCGAAGGATTTGCTTCCGCGTTCTTTAGCAACTTTTCGCATTTCGAGAAAGATCTCGGGAATTTTCAAAGCCTGCGGACAACGCTTCTGGCAACCGTAGCACCAAGCGCACAGCCAAACTTCATCAGAATCCAAGACAGCTTCGGGCTCGCAGGCAATTCGCTCCAGCAGGTTCCGCGGGTTGTAGTCTGCGCCTAGCATCTCCGCCATGGAGCAGCTGGCCGTGCATATGCCGCATTCGAAGCAGTACTTGAGTTTTTCAGTGTCCAGAATCCTGTTGAGAACTTCCTTGGAAACCGCGGTCGCCGAGCTTGCCAATTTTTTGGGCCCTCCCTTTTATTGGCGAAGCCCAACATATAAAAGTTTACAAACGTAAAGGTTTTTCATGGACATCCGACCTCACAGGAGAACCAAACACCCTTTTAAACCCGAAAAGACAGAAGAGACCAACACAAGAGGCAGACGCGAATGAAGAACATACGAGTAGCACTCTACGGCGTCGGCGCAGTCGGCGCACTTATCGCTAAACATCTACTGGAAAAGCAGGGCATAGACATCGTCGCCGCCATAGACATAGACCCACAAAAACTGAACAAAGACCTAGGCGAAGTCCTTCAGCTAGGGAAAGAAACAGGCATAACCATCACAGACAACGTGGAAGAAACACTGGAGGAAACGCGGCCGGACATCGTTGTTCATGCCACCTCATCCTACCTCCGACAGACTTTCTCGCAGATAGGTGCTCTTGTCAAGCTGAACGTTAATGTCGTGTCGACATGTGAAGAGCTCTCGTACCCGTACATTTCCGAACCTAAACTTGCAAAGGAACTCGATGCACTTGCCAAGAAGCATAACGTAACGGTTTTGGGCACGGGAATAAACCCTGGCTTCCTCATGGACACTCTCGTCATTACGCTTACAGCGCCCTGTACGAGAATAGACAGGATCGAAGCTACCAGAATCATGAACGCTGCCACCAGACGCGTGCCTTTCCAGAAGAAAATAGGCGCAGGACTCACAATCGAAGAATTCAACACGAAAATCAAGAACAAACAGATCACAGGCCACGTTGGTCTAGAACAGTCCATCGCCATGATAGCCGAAGCTCTAGCTTGGAAACTTGACAGAATAACCGTCGAACCCGCAGAGCCTATCATAGCTAAGAAATCCGTCGCAAGCAACGAACGTCCAAGTCCCAGCAGGAAGAGTGGCGGGTTTGAAGCAAACTGCAAGAGCCACTGTCAACAACAAAGAAGCCATCACACTCCACTTCGAAGCGTATATAGGTGCTGAGCAAGAGTACGATGCCATAAACGTCCACGGCATACCGAACATCAGCCAGAAGATCCAGCCATGCGTGCACGGCGACGCAGGAACCGTGGCAATGATCGCGAATGCCATCCCCAGAGTAATCAACGCGCCAGCCGGACTGCAAACGATGAAAGACCTGCCAGTCCCACATGGTACACCAGAAGACGCCCGTAAGTACCTGATTCCGACTGATTAGTTCTTCTGGAAAACGCCAACCCTTATACAACCAAACAAGCCCTACCTACCTGCAGGTGCGAAAAGCTTGAAAAGCAGCGCAAGCGTTCATGAAAAAGGCACGTTCACACTCACCGACCTTATGAAAGACGTGAAGAAGAAACCCAACTTCCACAGAGCAGGAGCAGTTGCCATATTCGTCGGCGTCGTCCGAGGAGAAACAGAAAAACACGAAAAGGTCCAGAAATTGCATCTTGAAGCCTACGAAGAAAAAGCAAATCAGGTCTTAAAAGATATTTGTGAGGATCTGGAGAAAAAGCCAGGCATCACCGATGTGCAGATACACCACATGCTCGGAGAATTCAAAATCGGCGAAGACCTCGTCTACGTCTCAGTAGCAGGCTCTCACCGCGATCAGCTGTTCCCAGTCCTCGAAGAAGCAGTTGAAAGATACAAAAAAGAGACCCCAATTTTCAAAAAAGAAGAAGTCAAACTGGCCAAAGGCAAAACACGCACATACTGGAAAACAGAACAGCAAACCAGCTGACAAAATTACGTTGACACGAAAGAACACTCGACTATATAGAATCAGTAGCCATGCGTACACTATTTGGAGAACCAACATAAGCTAAGGGTGCAACATTTTCTGTCGGTGACTCAAATGGAAAAAGCCAGACCAAAAAGAACCAAAAAGAGAAGCATCCCCACCGAACCATGGTACTTCACCCACATATGAGAGAACCAACTTGGCAGACAGCCAGAACGTGATCAGCTTGAAGAAGAGAAGAAAGCAATCGAAAAAAACTGAACAAAGGACGAATGCGGACACAATCGACTGACGTCTAGCCATCGACTTCATCCCAATCTAGCGAATTTCTAATAAGAAAACCAGGATTTTTCTGTTCAAGGGTATGGTCAATCTTCGCAACGACAGACATTCGCCCAATTGTGTCAGCACGAACCTACCTAGAAGAAAAAAAGAAAGGATTTCGGCGCATGTTGTGTACGTAATCACCAGGGGAATTATGTGAGCGCGGACTCGCGAGGATTTTCGAGGAAAACATATGGCAGATCGTGGGTCTTCAGCCCACGGTGAGATCGAGTCTTCTTTGACGAAACGTTTAAACCCACAGGCTAAACCTCGAAGGAGCTACCGACAATATATGAGGGACAGAATTGAGCAGCAATGTTGCTATTGACGTGGAGAGGCTCACGAAACGTTACGGAGATTTGACCGCTGTCAACGGTATTTCTTTCACGGTTAATAAGGGCGAGATCTTTGCTTTTTTAGGACCCAACGGTGCGGGCAAGACCACGACCGTAGAGATGCTGGAGTGTTTGCGCAAGCCCACGAGCGGAAAGGCCTACGTGCTTGGCTGTGACATTTCGAAAGACAAAGACGACATAAAGAAAAGAACAGGTGTCCTGCCGCAGGACTTTGCTACCTACGAGAGACTTACGGTTAGGGAAACAATCCAGTATTTCGCTGGGATGTTCAATAGCCACCCGGATGTCGATGGCCTGATCAAAATGGTTGACTTGGAAGACAAGAAAAACGCACTGTTCAAGCATCTGTCAGGCGGACTGAAGCAGCGACTCGGAATAGCCGTTGCCCTAGTTAACGATCCCGAACTTATTTTCTTGGACGAGCCCACAGCTGGACTGGACCCGAAAGCACGTCACGTTGTCTGGCACCTTATCGAAGAATTTCATAAACAAGGAAAAACCGTGTTCTTGACAACCCATTACATGGAAGAAGCAGAAGTGCTCGCCGACCGAGTGGGCATAATCTACAACGGCAACATTGTCGCACTGGACACCACGGACAGACTTATTTCTGAACACGGCAAGAAGAACCTATTAATTCTGAAGAAAACAAGTCCCAAGGCAGTTCCAACGATCGAAGAACTCGGGATAAAAGCAAACTTTGACGGCGGAAGCGGTGACGTCACGGTTCACCTGAACCATGCCGTCGCAGTCTCCGAAATCCTGCACAAGCTGGGCAGTGCGAACATACCATTTCAAGAACTGCAGCTGAAACGTTCAAGCCTCGAAGACGTCTTTCTGAACCTTACTGGAGCGCAGCTAGAGGAGGGCGACAAAATATGAGCCACGTGGTTCTCGACCTTAAAGCCAGCATCAAAACCTTCTTCCGCAACAAAAGCGCCATCTTCTGGACCATCGCATTTCCCTGCGTTCTAATACTACTATTCGGAGCCATTTTCAGTCAATCATCAATGAAATACGACCTCTACCTGCAAAATCAGGACCAAACCAACAGCAAAGCAACATACTGGTCCAGCACAATCATAAACGTCCTGAACTCCACAAACGCATTCAACCTACAAGTAATAGACTCATCAATCAACGCGACGGACTATGCAATAGCAAACAGACTGAGCAGCCTGATCGTCATCCCGTCAGGGTTCAACGATACCGCGAACACAGCGCTTTTAAGCCACGGCAGCACTACCGCGAACGTGACTTTTGTCTATGACCAATCCACGTCCTCCGCGCCCATCGTTCGAAGCATCGTAATGAGCATCATCGACAGGTTCAACTTTCAACTTTCGAATGGCGTGCAGTATATGAGCATTGAAGATTTGACCATAGCACCGAAGCGCTTCGGCTACATCGACTTCTTCCTGCCAGGCATGATCGGAATGACGGCAATGACCACAAGCGTTTTCACGGCCGTTTCACTGAGCGCCCGGTTCAAAGAAAACGGCGTCTTCCACAAATTGGCAACCACGCCGCTGAAGCGCTACGAGTGGATACTGTCCAGAACAATCTACAACGTCCTCATATCCTTCCTTGGCATGGCAGTCATGATGGTACTAGGCTTGACAATATTCAACATGAAAATGACAGTTGACGCCGTGTCGCTTCTCATGGTGGCAATGGCCTCGCTAATGTTCACGGGCATTGGAATGATCATCGCAAGATTCGTCAAAGACCCAGACGGAGCAGACGCAGCAGCAAACGTCATAACCTTCCCGATGATGTTCCTCTCAGGCACATTCTTCCCACTAAGCCAAATGCCCCAATTCCTCCAAACAATCGCCCAAGTGCTCCCGCTGACCTACGTAAACGAAGGACTCAGAGCCACCTTGATCTTCGGCCAACCACAACAGGCAATCTTGAACACGGCAATAATAACGGTTCTAGGATTACTATCCATCGCCGTAGGCTCATGGATAACCAAATGGGAAGAGGACTAACCTCCAGCGCGCGCATGGGGGGAGAAAGTCAGTCTCAGGTGAAAAGGAACATGCGGACAGCAAATCTTAAGAAGTTTTATAATGAAGGGATAACAAAAAGTAGTTAGTAATGGAGACAATGGAAATGGAAAAGAGAAGTTACGAATGGTTCGAAAAACGTCGGAAATCACGAGCTCTGGACTTGGCTCAGGAACAGATAACCAAGGCCCTGGACACTGTGACGCTTCTAAACCAGGCCGTCCAGAGCATCTCGCATGGAAACAAGAACGACGCGATACAGCGGGTCGAGAACCTGTTCAAGGAAGAGGAAGAGGTGGACATGCTCAGAACCGAGGTGTTCAAGGAACTGTCTAAAGGAGCTGCTTTGCTCGCCGACTACCGCGAAGACTTGCTGCACCTAGTGAAAAGACTGGACACACTGGCAGACCACGTGAAAGACGCTGCAAGATGCTTGGAAATGCTTGCCGATGTGAAATTCCCGAAGGAATTCTGCGAGAACACCGCTCACATGACCTCACGCCTCGTAGACTGCGCACAAGCTCTACGCGTGTGCATAGAAAAACTGAACTCCGCACCCGCCAATGCGATAACAGGAGCACAAAAAGTCGAGGACATCGAACATGACATCGACCAAGACTACCTAAAAACCAAAGCACTATTCGTGAAATACGGAGACCAAGTGAACGCCGGAGCCATGGTAATATTCGACGACCTAATCGAATTCATCGAACAAGCCGCGGACATGTGCGCCGACACAGCAGACTACATAGTCATACTCGCAAGCCGAGAATAAACCACTTTTTGATGCGATACTTACCGTCCAAACCTCAGACGTACACCAGCGTACAAGGCAACAACCATGGTCAAACTCATCGCAGGAAACAAGAGCATAGACTGCGAGCTGGTGATTTTCGACAAGGACGGCACGCTCGTTGACTTGACTCAAGTGCTTTTCGGTTTGGCAAGAGCACGCAGGCTAGCGGTTGAAGAGCACGGAGGAAAGGAAGTTGCTGACCTGTGGCAAAAAGTGATGGGCGTTGACCTTGCCCATGATAAGATGGATTACGGTGGACCCTTGGCCACGGCGCCGCGACAACAAGAGCTGCTCATCGCGGCTGCATGCTTCTACCTGAAAGGCTACTCGTGGGAAGAAGCACGAAACCAAGCTCAGAAGGCTTATGACGAGGCTGATGAACGTATGAAACCGCCGTTCAGCACGGTCCTTCTCCCAGGAGTAGAAGCCACGTTGAAGCAGATGAAAGCTCACGGATTGAAGCTGGCCATAGCCTCAACAGACACGCACAGACGCATCGCCAGCTCGTTTGAAGCGCTTGGAATAGCCATGCTGTTTGATGCTTTCGTCGGAGACGACGACGTTGTGAACGGGAAACCCGCTCCGGACATGATAGTTGAGGCGATGAAACGCACGAACTGTTCGCCAGAACAGACCGTCATGATCGGAGACTCCGTATCGGACATGCGCATGGGAAGAAACGCGAAAGTCCTAGCCAGCATAGGCGTACTGACGGGCTCCACAAAGAAGAAAAAGCTTGAACAGTTCGCCGACGCTATCGTCTCTTCCGTAGCAGAGCTACGAGTCCTCTAGGCCTGCTTCGCCAGAGACACATTGGATTCAAACGCTCAGTGCACACAGTTAAAACCTTTTTATGTTTTCATGGCATGATGTATGCGCTTGGAGACCCGTCCGTCTATGAGAAAATCGCGAAAAGTCAAGGCCGTCATCTTTGACCTAGGCGGAACCATAGTCAAGTCGTTCGAGCCGGCACAGGTTTTCCACAGAATCCTCGAAGCCCATGGATACCGCGTGCAGATTGAGAAGATACGCGCAGCTCACAAGAGGAACGAGACAGAATTTGACGTTGACGATATGGCAGACCAGGGCATGGAATACTGGAACAGATGGAACGGGCGACTTCTGGAGAGCATAGGCATAGAAGACAACGAAAGGCTGTTGGCTCGGAGCATCAATGAACAATGGTTCAACTACGCAGACCTTCAGGTCTATTCAGACGCTGCTGAAACCCTAGAAAAGCTGAAACTGAAGAAAGTGAAGCTGGGAATCGTGACGAACGCGCTCGAGGAGGAAATCCGAAAAATGTTCGACAAACTCGGCCTCAACAACCTCTTTGACGTTGCAGTAGGATGCGACACTTGCAGGAAAGCCAAACCAAGAAGGGAAATCTTCTGCTACGCGCTCGAAAGATTGAACGTACAGGCTGGGGAGGCCATCTTCGTAGGTGACTCCCTGAAGTATGACTACGAGGGCGCCGAAAAAGCTGGCATGAGAGCCGTGCTAGTCAGCCGGAACGGGGATGCGCCTGCAGGGATAGAAACGGTAAAGACTCTAACAGAGATCTTGGAATACGTCGACCGAGAGCAATTGCTTCGGAAAAAATAAAAAGAAAGGCGAGGTTGTCGCCGTTGTGGTACTTTGTTTTGGTTGTCTCTCTAGTCTTTTGCTAGGGTTATCTCCATTGTAGAGACCGCTCTTGCACTGTTTTCGCCTTCTCTGGCTGGCATCTGTTCAGTTCCTATGGCGATCTTGCTTACCTTCAAGTCTTTGAGGAAGCGGCTTCTCGTTATCTCTGCAACGTCTACGGCTGTCGTGATTGCTTGACCACGTGCTTTCAACGTAATTTCCTTGGCGTTAGAAGCCGATAGGCTTGTGATGATCGCCAGAACGTAGCTCATTGCTGGTTTCCTGCCAATGAAGACGATTTTGTTGTTTTCTGCCATTTTCTTTCACTCCTTCTTTTTTTTCTTTGGTTGTTGTGTGTAGCGTTGTTTCCATGTTTGCGATTGTTGTGAAGAACGCTACCGCGCCAGAATAATGGCGCGTCGTCCCTTATAAATGCGGTGCAACGATGAGGTTCTGCTCCAGTTCCTCTATGTTGGTCTTCGTCAACGCCTTTATCTGGTCCAGTCCGGCTATTTCCCCATAGCCCACGAGGCTTATGGCTGTTCCTTCACGTCCCATGCGGCCCGTGCGGCCGATCCTGTGAAAGTATACGAGTGCATCTTCTGGCATGTCATAGTTTATGATGTGCGTTATGCCATCAATATCTAGGCCGCGTGCCGCGACGTCTGTTGCCACAAGAAATCTGAGTCTGCCGTTCCTGAAAGCGTTGATCACTTGGTCACGTTGCGGCTGTGTGAATCCGGCGTGTAAAGCCTTTGCGTCGTATCTTTGTCTTCTGAGCTTGTCTGCAACGGCGCTTGTTTCTGTGCGTCTTCTGCAGAATATGATTGCGCGGGCTATGTGGTTCTGGTCGAGTATGCTGCAGAGGCTTTCAAACTTACTGTAGGGGTTTACAACCATGTAATATTGGCTGATTTGTGTAACAGCGATCTCGTCTTTGCTTACGAGTTTTTTCTCGGGATTTTTCATGTACCTGTGACACACGTTCATGACCGACTGGTCGATCGTCGCAGAGAACAGGCTTGTCTGCCTCTGTCTGGGAACTCTTGACAGTATGTACTCGATGTCTTCGATGAATCCCATGTCAAGCATCCTGTCAGCCTCGTCGAGGACGAGAACGCTCACGTGTGAAAAGTTCAGCGCACCCCTTTCGAGCAAATCGATTACTCTGCCCGGCGTGCCGACGACGACTTGAACTCCCCTTGCCAGCGCATGAATCTGTCTCTGAACAGGCTCTCCGCCGTAAACTGCCAACACTTTTATTCCGCGGTATTTGCCAAATAGGCCAAGCTGCTCTGCTACCTGCACAGCAAGCTCGCGTGTGGGCAGCAGGACTAGGCCTTGAACTGCCCTCTCTTCTGGGTTTAAGCGTTCAACCATTGGAACGCCGAAAGCCGCAGTCTTGCCCGTTCCTGTTTGGGCTTGTCCAATAATGTCCTTGCCTTCAAGCAATGGAAGCATAGCTTCGGCCTGGATTGGAAAAAGTTCTGTGAACCCAAGCTCTTCGATGCTCTTCATAACCTGTGGACTCAAAGGCAAGTCCTTGAAAGTTCTTATACTCATTTGTTCGTTTTCTCCTGCCACAAAAGTTTCCATGCGAATTTTCAGGAGCCTTTAAAAAGCTTCTTTGATTAATGCATTGGTTATTGTGACAGCCTCACAGAACGGCAGTCTCATATAAAAAGGTTTGCTGCCCTTTTCTTGTTTATTCTGTTGAAAAATCTCGAGTGCACGTTTCTTTTGACGATTAGCGGCAGAGAATGAGAAGACTTTTATTCACTTGCTGGGACGTAACTGTGTTTAGGAGACGGACCTGAAGATGGGTTTTGTGAGGGTAGCCCTCGTGAAAGACTTGGAACCGGGCAAGATGATCGGCGTTGAAGCAGGCGGGCAAGAAATCGTCGTGGCCAACGTTGACGGAAACTATTATGCTATAGGCGAACGTTGCACGCACATGTCCTGCATGCTTTCAGAAGGCTCGCTCAAAGGCCAGAACGTAACTTGCTCATGTCACGGCTCGGTTTTCGACCTGAAAACGGGCAACGTCGTGAAGGGACCAGCAAAGAAGCCAGAGCCGGTTTTCCAGGTCAAATCTGAGGGCGAACAGATCCTGGTCAACGTCTAGGCAAGCCTGTTCCTCTGGCCTAGAGGCTGTCAAGGAAGCCTCTGGTCACTTCTCTTGCAGACTGAAGCAGTGGGTGTTTTACATTGGTTGCTTCCCCGGGTTTTCTGAGGCGGTGGATTCTGAAGTATATGGGTGGATGCGGGTCTAAGCTCACCCATTCCTGTATACGGTAAGAGGGGACACGCTCGTAAAGGAGTCTCTTGAAACCGATTTTCTCAAGGGCCTCCGCGAGGACTTGCGGCTGCCCCACAACCATGGCAGAGGTCAGGTCAGCCCGGGCCTCGAAGAACTTGGCTATGAAGTAGATGAGCGTCATAACAGCCCAGAAGTACACGATGAAAAGCAGGGAAGTGAACAGGTACGGAAAGAGAGGCAGCAGAACGTAGAATCGAAACAGAAATTCGGCCCCTGTCAAGCCGAACAACGCAAGCGGGTCGTGCCCTTTCATGTGGCCGAACTCGTGTCCCAAGACGCTGACGATCTCGTTCTCCTCAAGCTGAGCCAGCAGGCCAGTTGTTATAAGAACAATTCCGCGACTCGGGCTAGGACCTGCGGCTGCCGCGTTCGGGATCAACGTGTTGGAAACGACTATTTTCGGCACCGGAAAACCAAAAATCCGAGC
The DNA here is from genome assembly GCA_963769845.1 of Candidatus Bathyarchaeota archaeon. Classification (GTDB taxonomy): domain Archaea; phylum Thermoproteota; class Bathyarchaeia; order Bathyarchaeales; family Bathycorpusculaceae; genus JBGQMW01. The sequence goes on from CAVYNL010000033.1 coordinate 41,723, forward strand.
TGTCCTCGCGACCAGTTCGTAAACGTTCACCTGCCTTGCAGCCAAATTCTCAGGATTACATTGGATTCCATACTTGCTGAATATCTGGCTCGTGGTTTGACAGTCTATTTCGCCTTTCTGCTGAATCGTCTGCTCGTAGATTTCCTTCTTCATGCTCAGCAGCTTTTCCTTAGGGAACTCTTTTTCGAAGCTTTTTTGTTCTTGAAGCGGCAGCCTGTACTCTAACAGATGAATAGTCGGGTTGTCTTTGGTTATGCGCCAGTCGGTGCCTATCTGGATCAGCCTGTTTGAGAAAAAGAGGATAACGAATTGTAGGACTAGCAGGATGATAGGCACCGTCCACCATAAAGGCCCAAGAAACATGAACAGGAACAGACCGATGGTGATGAAAATAACCGCGAGGAAGACCTGAGTCTCAAGAAGAACTCTGTTGAGCGACCTCTTTTCTTTTCCTGACATTTTCTCAGGAACGATGTCCTCGCCTTCTCTCCATGCGAAATACAGCGTGTTCGCCCTGACTTTTTCTTCAAAAAGCTCCACGGCGATTTCGACGTCCTCCTTGACTTCTTCTATCGTGTCTTCTTTGACTGTCTCAACCATCGGCGTGATGTCGACTTTCAGGGGCATGCTCCCTAAAATGCGAACGCTGAGCAAGGGTGTGCCAGATTGCCCCTGCACGCTATAGGCAAGTGAGGAGGTTCCTCCTGTTTGGGTCTTGGAGACACGGGTGAATTTCTCCTTCTGGGGCAACAGATATTTCTGGTAAATGAAATCCAGCAGGTTCTCCACATATTTGGGTGGAATGTCCGGCTTTATCTCGTAAGATACCACTCTTTCAGACATCATTCTGCCCTTACCAGCGTTCATTCTTCTTTTTCCATGTTGCTTTCGTAGGTTCTGCGCTATTTCTAGTTGTGGAGATGTGCATATTAAGCTAGCTGGACTTCTGAAGATCTGTCAAATTCATAAGGTTCTAGCGCGCGCTATCGAAAGCGCCAGCCCGAAGACAAGGTCAGACAGAGTTTCTATGCGCGGCCGAGGACGAGAGCCTTGGTTGTTTTCAGTCAGCAGCTAGGCCTCCATGCTTCATTGTGCTATAACCGTCATGAGGTTTCAGCCTTTTCCTGTTCTGATGCGGATTCAAGGAGTCCGCATGAACTCGAGGAACTCCCTAAGTGGTCTTTCAACGAGCGTATAGTTTGTTTCTTTCTCTCTGCCGATCGTCGATTTCGGGCTTGGTCCGTAATCGTGGCCAGGGTACACTTCCACATCGTCATCCAGCTTCGTCAGCTTATCGAATAGGCTGTGGTACATGTCCGCGGGGTTGCCGCCAGGCAGGTCTGTTCTTCCGCACTCGCCGACGAACAGTGTGTCGCCCGTGAGCAGTTTTCCGTCGACGAGCAGGCAGACGCTGTCAGGCGTGTGACCTGGAGTGTGAATCACGCGGATCGACACCTTGCCCAAGCGGAGGGTGTCTCCATCTTCCACACTGACGTCTTTCTTGACGTTGGACTCTTTGTAAGCGACGATCTTGGCGTGGAATCTCTGCTTGAGGTCCTCGTTGCCTGCAGTGTGGTCAGCGTGCTGATGCGTGTTGATAATATATTCTGCGTTCAGGCCTTCTGCCTTGAGAACCTGAGCGATCGCCTCCGTGTTGAAGCTCGGGTCGACGATGGCAGCTTCCCTCGTGGAGTCGTCTGCGATGATGTAGGAGAAGTTGTCGCCCCGATGTTTGATTTGCTTGAAGAACATAACGGTCGATCAGTCATTTTTGCTGAAGCCTTAAAAGGGTTACTGTCATTTGCGGATGTACTGCTCAGTCGACAGGTGTTCCATTTTCATTCCCAAGTCTGCCAAGAATTTGAGGTCTTCAACGCAGCCTATGCTTGCGTCGATGTTGCGGTGCACAGGATGGAACCACATGAACTTGGGTACGAGGTTAAATTGCAACGGCATTCTTGTTGTGACACCGTATTTTGCGTTTAATCCGCCGATAAGAAGGTCTTTGGCGCAGGCCAAACGTGTAGTAGTGTAGCTTTTCAGCAGCTCTGAAGCTCCGAACGCTCCAATGCCGTGCCACAGCACCGCGTTTTCGGGCGACGCGAGCGAGTAAAGGAAGAACTGCGGTGACGAAGGCGTTTGTTTGTAGTCGTAGTTTGTCAGTTTTTCTGCTTCGACCGTGAAGCTGTCGTCTGCTTTGGCGACGCTTACGTCCGCAGGGTCGATCGCGTTGGGATACAACAGGACTGTGCGATAGTCAACTTTGACGTTTTTCACTTTAGTCCCATCAAAATAGATTCTTCCTCTGGCTGCGCGCTTGGAGCTGTAGCCCTTCGAAGAATGGGGAACGGTGAGCAGAGTTGTGAGGCTTTTCATGCTTCGGCCCATACATCTGTAAATGCACTCGAAGGTCTCGTAGTCTGCGTGAGCTTTCTGTATGACGTGATGGAGCAGCCCATCAGGAGTTTCCTTCTCCAAAACCGATAGAGGCATCCGCGTCGAGTAAACCTGCAGGTTCAAACCGAAAGGTGCTGAAAGGCTCTCCAGCTGCTCATACTTGACTGCGTCGACCATGTCAACGTAGCTGTTGTTGCACGAACGCAAGTGCTTGGCTATGAGCTCGATTTCGCTCTTGCATATGAGCGAACCGTTGTATTTTTGTGCAAAGTTCTGGTCAATGCCAAGGCTTTCCGTTTTCACACGTGCACAGGAAAAGGCGCTTTGGCCGCTGTTTACTATGGATTCTTTGAACGGGTTCATGGAGTATCTGTCTGCCTCGATTTCGTCTGTGTTGAGTAGGAAGGGCACGATTTTTCCTTCAGGAGGCTTCTTAAGAAGCTCACAGATCGTGTCGACATCTCTCGCATCTGGAATGTGCAACCCTGTGCCGTGGAAATGGTTGCCGCAGACCTCCAGCAGACGGGCTGCGATGATGCCTTGGACTTCTTCCACAGTCAGTTGAGGGTTTGAGTATTCGACAGACGCTCGGAGGAAGAAGTGACTACCGTCGAAACTTAGATCTTCCCTCCGGCTGTTCTTGAAATAGTAGAGGCAAGCTTTTGGTCGCTTGCCCTCAAAGGCGCTGAGTTCTTTTACTATGGCTTCGACGCATGTCCAAGAGTTCTTGAGGAAATCTTCAACGATGATGCGACAATTGTCCTGTGACATGATCTTTCAACCTCTCTCCAGCGATTCTGCCGTTTGAATACAGTTCTGGACCACGGGCGGCCCGTGGAACATTCTGGCCACATGGAATTCCTCGATGAATTCTTTGCCTTTAAGCATGTTGATAGTCGTAGTTTCTTTTGCCGGCAAGAAAAGAGAGACTTCTATGCCGTTCAACTTGTCAAGAACTGTCTTAAGAAGGTCAAGTGCAAGGCTGTTGCGCTCTGCAGGACAAACAAGCGGGCCGAGTTCAGCCATGCCACGGTACACTTTGGCCACAACATACGCTGAAACATGACCGTTCTCGGTTACTATGTGGCAGAGGTTATCCTGGTCCAACAGTATGGGTTCAAGCAGCTTTCTCCTGGAGCTGCCGAAACATGATTCGTCGTACTCAACGACCTTGGGGATGTCGCTTTCTTGTGCCCTTTCTACGCTAGAATTCGGCGGTGAAGGAAAGCCTTTTCCCTTCATTACCATGAAGTCGGAATCGTACTTGAAACCCAGTCTGTTGTAGAAGTGGATTCTGTTCTCATACGCGTACAACCCGATAGTCTTGACGTTCTTGTGCAGGAGATACTCCACTGAATGCTTGACGAGCTGAGAGCCTGCGCCCTTGTTTCTGTAGGCTTCGTTGACGACGAGGTTCCCGAACCAGCCAATGTTGCCGTAGTTGATTGTAGTGGCAAGGCCGATTCTTTCACCGTTGTCAATAGCTACGAAGCAGCCTTCAGGTTCCAGTTCCATCATGAACTTGAAGTCGTCTTCCACAAGGTTCCATCCCACCTGACCTGTGATTTTAACGGCAAACGGGAAGTCCTCATTCGACATTGCCCTTATCTGAAACATATGTATTGGAACCTCGGAACGCGGGGTGCGCCAATGTCAAAGCTTATACGAAAGGATAAACTTTACTAAAAGAAGAGGATTGTAAGGTAAATTAATGGAGCGCGCGCTAAAACTTTATCCCCCAAACCCAAACCCAAACTACTACTTACAACTATATACTTACTTACTCTCTCTTAACACACCGTACAAGACATACAAGACATATAACAAACACACATAAGACACACAACAGAACTGACGGTTTTTAAAACAGTTTTTTGGTTTTGCGGAAAAGTTATAAGCTAAAATATAACAGAATGGGCAATTGCTAACTCGTTTGAGTGTCTGGCGTTTGGTAGACAAGGGTTTTGCAGAAGTGAATGACACTAGACTTTACTACGAGATAGTTGGCAGAGGGCACCCGTTAGTGCTTGTTCACGGGCGGTCCCTTAATTCTAAAATGTGGGATGACCAGCTTGAAGTCTTTGCAAAACGTTTCAAAGTGGTGCGTTACGATGTGCGTGGCTTCGGCAAATCAGCATCTCCAACAGTCGGGAAAGAATACAGCCACACGAAGGATTTGAAAGCCCTTCTGAATCAGTTAGGGATTGACTACGCATGCGTTGTCGGTCTTTCTATGGGCGGCGGAATTGCTCTTGATTTCACTCTTGAATATCCAGAAGTGACTAGGGCTCTCATACTTGTTGATTCCATTCTTGGAGGGTTTCAAGATTGGTCAAAGACCTATAGAGAATTGATGGAATCTCTCTGGAAAGAAGCTAAAGAAAAGGGCGTAGAGGCAGCAAAAGACATGTGGAAGAATTGCCTCATATTTAAACCAGCTTGCGAGAAGCCAAACGTGGCTTTTCGACTCAAACAGATGATTTCTGACTACTCTGGCTGGCACTTTGTCAACCCCGACCCACTACGCTCTTTAGACCCGCCCGCAATAGAACGACTTCAGGAGATTAAAGTTCCGACCCTCATTATCGTAGGTGAGCGTGACTTGCCAGATTTTCACAGAATTGCTGACATCCTGAGCGAGAAGATACAAAATTCTAAGAGAATGACCCTGAAAGGAGCGGGACACGTGTCAAACATGGAAACTCCAAGAGAATTCAATGAGGCTATATTGAGTTTTCTTACCAACGCTTGAGATGGCACACGCATGTTTTCGTGACTATTCTCTATCAGCCCTCTTAAGCCAGTTGTTTTTGTTTTGCGGAAAAGTTATGGCTGGTAGGATTTGGTGTGTAACTCTTCTACGAGTCTTTAAGAACAGTTTGGAGATAGATAGTTGTGTGGTGGCAGATGAAGAAGCCAGTTCCAGTTACATTTGAGAGCAAAGGTGCAAATATCCACGCAATCTTCTATCAAGCCTCTGGAGTTGAACCATTGCCAACAGTAATCCTTTGTCATGGGTTTCCTGGAAACAACACAGACGTGCTTGGACTTGGCGAGAGATTGATGAAAGAAGGGTTCAATGCCATTGCCTTCAATTACCGTGGCACTTGGGGAAGCGAAGGACTATACACGGATGCGAACGCCCTAGAGGATGTAATCTCGACCATACGCTATGTGAAATCCCGTTCTGTTGTCCAAGAGTTCAACGTTGACCCGTCAAGTATCACCATCATAGGATACAGTTATGGTGGCGGCATGGCTTTATTGGGCTCATTGAATGACGCCGCCGTGAAAAGAGTGGTCGACCTTGCTGGAGCCAACCTTGGCGGTGTGGGAAGGATGATGCAACAGAGTGATGAATTCAGGCGATGGCTTGAAAAGAAAGTGGACCAAGACATATCAGATTCAGGTTTCAGAGCCCCTAAGGCTAGAGAACTTTTTGCTGCGATGCTTGCAGATGTGGATAAATACGATTTGGTGAAGCATGCTCAGGCACTGTCTTGCAAAGATATTCTGATAATCGGTGGATGGCGTGACCAGGAAGCTGACCTAGAACATCACATATTGCCTCTGTTCCGAGCATTGCAGAGGCACGGAGCCAAACAAGTGCAAATAGAAATCTTTGACGCAGACCACTCCTTTACAAATGAAAAAAGTCAGTTGGCAGACAGAATAGTATCTTGGTTGAAGAGGAGTAAAGTTTTATCCAAAACCCAAAGATGCTAGTTAAATATAACTTGAGTAATTTCCACAGGAATGCAGGAGGTAACATGAACATATGAGCCATGGAAGTTTTGCTACCGCTATTAACTGCATGGATGGTCGAACACAAATCCCAGTTATCGACTATATCCGTAAAAAGTACAAGGTAGACTACGTTGATATGATTACGGAGCCTGGCCCAATTAGGGTTTTAGCTGAAAACAAGGATAAGCCGACGCTTGAATCTATGAAACGAAGAGTTGGAATCTCTACAGGGAAGCATGGTTCGGGCCATATTGTAATTGTTGGCCATCATGACTGCGCTGGAAATCCCGTAGAAAAAGAAACGCAGCTCAAACAAATTCTAGAGTCGATAAGGACAGTTCGATCATAGCGCGCGCTAGTCTCAGTTTGCCCTTTTCTTCCTGTGGATTTCTCTTTTGAGTCTTTGGTCCTCTTTGTATTTGGTTCGGCAAGGGTTTCCTTCAGCTCTGAATACGTCAAGATTCTTCAGGCCTGCGGTTATCGACCACAGCGTTCCCAACTTTATTTTGTCCTGATGAGAACATACGTAGCCAGTGTGATCTGACATGATTCGTTGTGCTGCTTCCAAGCTCATTTTGCGTCCCTCCTTTCGTATGCTTTCAGAGATGGCTAAGTATCGTGGGATCGTATCCCAATTCTCTATCTTTCGACGTTCCAGGTCCTCATACTGCTGCATCTCAGGAAGAACAAAATGATTTGTACATACGATGAAGTTCTCGCCGTTCTCTGGTCTACGAATCATGACCTTGTCGGGCGAGACTTCGGCGACGGCCATATCACCTGTATCGTCAGCCAATAAGAAGTTGGCGTTGGCTGAAGCATGCATGCCCAAAATGCTTTTTGAGGCTTCTTTGACGCTGGCGCATTTGTCAAGCACTGATCTCACTGCCAGTGCGAAACTGATTCCGGGTTTGACGGCTTTGTCGCATAGACCTGTCATCGCGATAGCCAAGCCATCTTCGTTGATGCCATCTTCTCTTCCTATGAAAACATCAGAATGCCCGAGGCTGATGAAAGCATCTTGGGGTGCGGTCAGATAGCTTTCCGTGTACTTCTTGAAGCTGTAGAAGAAGTCATAGTTTCTCCCGAATATCACATCAGAGCCATTAGACGCAGCGAAGCTGCTACACATTGGTTGAGGTTTGAAAGCTCCAATCGTCAGCATGAAAGCTGCCATGTCGTTGTATGAAGCGTGACAGGCTTCTGAGAAGCCTCTAATCTCGTCCAATATTTCTGGAAAGACTCTTCTTACTTCGGACTCAGATTTCGCGGCAAAATCAAGCTTTTCTTCTGGTTGGGCTGCGACTCTGAAGCCATGCCTGTACAATATAGCTCCATAGCTGCGTCCCATGTCATAATATGAACCTTTTATCCTCGGATGATACATATCCTGCTTCACTCTACTACACTATTATCTGCCTTGACAAAAAGTGTTTCCGACGCTTCTGGAATGTTTTTTGTCTTCTTACGGATTAATTTTGCCGAAAGGCACATTTATTTGCCGAAAGGTAGAAGGATACTCGCATCAGGAGTGGCAAGCTGGATGAACTCTCAGGAAAAAACGGAAAGACTTCTTAAGGCGTTGGGCGATAAATCTAGACTTCAAATCTTAGAATGCATACAAGGAGACATAAGCAACCCGGGCAAGATAGCACTTAATCTTAATCGTCACAGATCAACAATCGAAAAACATCTCCGTGTCCTGCTGAGAGCTGGAATCGTGGAGAAGACTCCATCACTTACAAGCCAAGGCAACTTGTCAATCAAGTACAAGATCACCGAGAACGCGGCAAAACTGCTCGCAGCCCTCAAAGAAGCCTGCAAAGAATTCTAATCAGAGCGCGCGCGCTCAATTAGATTTACTCTTTCTTTGCTGGCTTTTTGTATGTCTCGTAGGCTTTTGCAGCTTTAGGGTCTAGCGGTCTAAGTTCGGTTATGACCCATCGCCTTATCACGACAGTCGTCGTTCCTTGCTTTACTTTGCCTGCAATCTTCTCGGCAATTTTTGTTGCGTGTTCATCTTTGGCTCCAGCTTTCTTAACAGAAGCTTTCAATTTTGCCTTATTGAAATCCTCAGAACGTTTCTTCACTCTAACCAAAGAAACCACCGTAGATGCATATCATAGATGCCAATTTAAAACTTTCCACATGCAATAGTTTAAGCTTTGGAGGAAATGGATGGATAAAAAATATACAGGGGAACCGAAGGATATTTTACTAATTGATATCATTTCGATGCAAAGGCAACAGGAGAAACAAGCGCTATGGAACCCAAGCTCAACGTCGAGATACTCCGCAACGCAAAAACATGGACCGAGCCATTTACCGAACATTTCAAGGGCTTCGAGAAGGTTGAGGCAATCAGGCGAATCTTCGGGGAGAAGACAGAAAAGGTACTTTCGGAGCTGAGAGTCGAGTTTTCCGGAAGACGTGGCTACATGGGCGTCAGCGACACTGATGGACATCTGATCGTCAGCGCGGACTACCTGAACTGCGGAGACTTCGTCGACATCTACCTCGACGTGGTCCATGAGCTGGTCCACGTTAGACAGTTCATGGAGGGAAAGGAACTGTTCGATGACAGATACAGCTACGTGGACAGGCCCACCGAGATTGAGGCCTATGAGCATACGGTTGAAGAAGCAAAAAGGCTAGGTCTGAGCGACGAGCGGATTTGCGAGTACCTAAAGACCGAGTGGATGAGCAACAATGAAATGAAACGCCTAGCTAAGACGCTGAATGTCAAGACGCCTGCTCGTCAGGGATTCAGGAGACACGTTCAGTAGTTCTCAGTCCAGACCTCGAAGAAGCTCCTCGGATGCTCGCACACGGGGCACTTGTCGGGCGCTTCGCTGCCTTCGTAGACGAACCCGCAGTTTCTGCATTTCCACTTTATCGGCACGTCTTTCTTGAAGACTTTGCCTTGCTCTACGTTTGCCAACAACTTCAAGTACCGCCTTTCATGGTAAGCTTCGACCTTGGCAATGCTCCTGAAGGTCTTCGCAGCGTCCTTGAAACCTTCTTTCTCGGCAACCTCGCCAAAACCTGGGTACAGTGTTCCCCACTCGAACTTTTCGCCCTCAGCAGCCGCCTTCAGATTTTCTCTTGTTGTTCCAATGATCCCAGCAGGATAGGCGGCCTTGATCTCGACAGTTCCGCCTTTCAGGTGTTTGAAGAATAGTTGCGCGTGCTCTTTCTCGTTGTCTGATGTTTCTTGGAAAATCGCGGAAATCTGTTCGTATCCCTCCTTCTTTGCCTCACTGGCGAAGAAAGTATAACGTGTTCTGGCTTGAGACTCGCCGGCAAAAGCTGCCAGCAGGTTCTTCTCGGTTTGACTTCCTTTAAACTCCATGCGATGAACTTCCTTTCAGTTTCATCTTTGCAGAAGCGGTATAAAAACCATTTTGAAAAGGTAGTCTCTCGCCAGTATTAAGTCTCAGCTGCTGTTATACTGTCTTGTTCGGAGCCGAAGAATTGCTCAGTTCTGTCCAGAATGCGCGTGCGGCATGTTGAACATTATCCGTTTGACCGAGTTGCGGACCGTCCTCCTGAAATCTCTTAAGTCTACAAGAAAGTCCCAGTTTTGTGCCTTCAAGAAAGACTATTATGCTCGGGCAATCTGATTCAATTCAAGGGGTCTGGAAACCATGCAAATTGGCATTCTTGACGTTGCCGTCAGGGCTGGGTTAGTAATGGCAACGACAATATTGTTCCTGCTTGTCATTTCAGCGTACTGGCGGATGAAGAATTCGAAGATGATGCTTATCTCCGTGGGTTTTGGTGTTTTCTGGGTTCACGCCTTGATCTCGTTACCTGAGCTGGTCAACGAAGCGTATCATATCGCATTGGACGAGAACATGCACCTTCTGATTCCTTTGATTGGACTGATATTCATCCTGCTTGGAATACTAAAGGACTAGTTTCGTAATGTTCAAAGATGAAATCCTGGAGAACGAAAAACGCAAGAAGATATACGAAGTCATAGAGGCAAATCAGGGTATTCATCTTAGGGAACTGCAGAGAATCCTCGAAATGCCAGTAGCGACAGTAGAATACCATGTCAGCTACATGACCAGAAGGAGAATCATATACAGTGAAGCAGACGAGCACGTCAAAAGGTACTATACACGGCCTCTGGACCCGGAAGACAAGAAAGTTCTCTCAGCACTCAGACAGAAGAAGCTTAGAGAAATCGTCTTGGTGATATTGTCGGACCAGAAGGCAAAGTACCAGTTCCTCGCAAACTGTTTTGAGTTGCCACATTCGACACTTTCGCTCTATCTCAAGTACTTGGTTGACAAGGGCGTTCTCGACAGGGAGAAGGTGGGCTACGAGAACATCTACACCGTTCACGATGAAGACAGAGTGGCGAAAGTGCTGGTAGCCTACAAGTCAAGCTTCATGGACACACTCGTCGACAAGACGCTGGCGACTTGGATGGAAACACGAGTTCGACGAGAAGCCAGCATGCCGCTACAGTCTTGATCCAAGCTTTGTTCGAATCCCGTTCAAAGTTTGTCCGACGGCTCTTATATGGGCGAAATGGAAAGTGTTTACATGTCGGAGGTTGAGAGCAAGTGGACGCATCTTGTTCCTCACGAAAAATCGTCAAGGTCTGGAACGACCTAGATTTTCATTCTCCTCTCCTTTCTCCCCTTTGGGCCTCTCCAGACCTTAACGAGAACCTCCAAAGGAACAGGAACACAACCTGACGCTAATGGAGAAGGTGGCGCGACCCTTGAACGAACAAGCATTGGTCGTAGAGCGTGATGCCCTGAAGAAGACGCTACTTGAGGACATGAAGGAAAAGGATTCAGTGGAGCACAAGATAACTGTAGAATTTCAAGAATTGAAAAAAGTCGAAGTTTCGCTAGAAAAACTGCGATCAAATCACAGACCGCGTGTTTAAGGCACGGCTAGACTCTTAGATCAATCGGCACCCATGCCCACAGGATTAGAGTCGCGCACATTCCCTTCGATTTCCAGTCCTGAGATGGAGCGAAAGCAAAATATACTTGTCGTCATTTGGCATAGGTGCATGGTAAGAAGAATCGCAGTTATCGGTATGGGGTACGTCGGAATACCTATCGCAGCCCTTTTTGCGGATGTTCCAGGTTTTGAAGTCGTCGGCGTGCAACGTAGGTCTAAGCGTTCTGGATGGAAGATTGACTGGCTGAACAAGGGAAAGAACCCGATCGGCGGAGATGAACCAGGCTTATCTGAGCTTATTGCACGCGTTGTGAAGAAGAAAACCTTCAAGGTTGTTGAGGACATCGCCGTCTGCAAAGATGCCGAAGCCGTGTTGATTGACGTGCAGACGCCAACAGACGCTAACAGAGTTCCTGACTATTCATCGTTGAAGGACGTTGCCGCGCAAGTTGGCCAGTACATGCGGCCAAAGACGCTTGTGGTTGTCGAGTCAACTGTAGCCCCCGGGACAACGAACAACATTGTGAAGCCCATCCTGGAGAAGAGTTCGGGCCTGAAGGCAGGCAAGGATTTTTCGCTGGCCTTCTGCTACGAGAGGGTAATGGTAGGGCGGCTGATCAGGAATATTGTGGAGCTTCCCAGAATAGTCGGAGGAATTGACGAAGAAAGTACCAAGCGTGCGTTAGAGCTGTACAAGCATGTTGTGAAGGCGGGGCTCTACCCTACGGATGCACTTACGGCGGAAGTGACCAAAGTCGTCGAAAACACGTACAGGGACGTTAACATCGCCTTTGCCAACGAAGTGGCACTGATTTGCGAGAGTCTTGGCGTCGACGCCTACAAAGTGCGAGAACTAGTCAACACGCTCCCAAACGACCCCAAGAACCCGGCTTCAAACCCTGTGAGGAACATGCACTTCCCAAGCGGGGGAGTCGGGGGACACTGCTTACCAAAAGACCCGTGGCTGCTCAAGTACGGCTTGGATACCTACGGCAAGTTCAAATTCTGTCCAAAGGTCATAATCGGAAGCAGGGAACTGAATGATAAAATGCCGGCACACGTTGTAGACCTGCTAGAAGAAGCCTTGATGGAACACGGCAAGAAACTGAAAGGGACAAGAATAGCCATATTGGGTGTGGCTTTCCTTGCAAACTCCGACGACACAAGAAACACTCCGTCGGCTACACTGTATGAAGAGCTGAAGAAACGCGGCGCAAAACCAGTCCTTCATGACCCACTTGTCCGCGACTTCGAACTACCTTTCACCAAAGACTTGGACGAAGCCATAAGAGGCGCAGACGCAATCATTCTTTCCACGAAACACAAGCAGTACCTCACACTAGATTTGAAGAAACTGAAGAACAAACTAGCAACTCCAGTCCTGATCGACGGCGGGAACGCTTACAGCGAAGAAACAGCAACCAAAGCAGGATTCACATACCGAGGGATCGGCAAAGGCAAAGCGAAGAAATAAGAGCGCGCGCTGGTGCACTGCGAGACGTTGAGCAGCAACTAGATAACAACACGCCTCCCGTGTCTCTTCACAACGGGCCATTTTGACTGGAAAATCTCTCCACGTGATCATTCTTGCCTGTGCTTAGCTTCATATATCTTAATATGTGACCAAGTGCACTGTAGTTAGAGGTAGAATTTTCGTAGAGAAGAATACTGACAAAAGGGACCAATCGAATTTTGTCATTTTTCTTAACACCATTCTACTAAAAAAATGAGGTGAAAACTATGGAATTAACAAACGAGCAGGTGAGCACGCCAGCTCGGTCATCGACCAGCAGTGCAGAAAGAAGACACCCGTCCAAAGTGGACTGTAATTCTGAACTGAGAAGCTGGGTGCTCCACGTCATACGAGAAGCAGAAAAAGAAAGAGACTTCAAAAAGAGAACTCGATTCTTAAGCCTTCTCAAAGACCTTCAGAATCGTCCATGAGCAGTCATTACGATGGGAGTAGCAGAAGGAGAAAAGACCCCGTGAGGCCCTTGAAAAACAAAGTATCAGCCGGCGAGTACCTCGCCTTTCTATCAACAAAACATGAAGTTGACCCTGACGAACTCTTTTATGCGTTGATCTCGGCGGGGGAAAGACAGAAAGCCAAATGTGGAAAACTTTCGATCGAATGCCGCAGCACAACACAAGACAAGGCCATATTTCTTATCATGAAAGACTCCAGAGTTGTTGCACAATTTCCAGTGCCCAAGGCATTCCTCTTGGAACGAATCAACCCGATCAAAGACTTCATGAAGACCGACATGATCCGCAGACATCTGAACAAGAAAAACAAGGGATCACACTCTTTCCCCATTAGAGACCTGCGAACCGGAATGAACCACATTAGTCTGAAGGCAAAGGTTTTAGAAATCCCAGCGCCAAAACGTGTCGTCACACGGTTTGGAAACTACGCAAACATAACCAACGCCTTGATAGCAGACGAGACTGGAACAATCAAGCTATGCTTGTGGAATGAACAGATAGACTCCATCTCCACGGGAGACACCATCCAAATCGAGAATGCACGAACATCCAGATTCAGAGGAGAAAAACAACTGAGTATCGGAAAAAAAGGAACACTCAGTAGCACCCAAAACCTTGGCGCCCAACTACGATAGAAGCAAGGCTCCTAGGGAGCCCTGGCAAGAATCACTTCTTGACCATTCTTCCGTTTTACGGCGTTCTTAGGACGATAGCATAGACGATGAGCATTGCAACGATGATCTACTCGCCAACAAACAAGCAGATGAAAAAGAAACTGGCTCCAAGTGTGAGGTTAATCAGGGCTATCGAAGGCGCTCAAAACGCAGCGCGTTATGTATCAGACACACTCGTCTCAGGATGCTTGGATAACAGCTTTTGCTTTCTCTAGGAGCTTCTCCTTTCTTTTCTTGTGTTCTTTCACAAATTTCAATACACAATCGATGACTTGTTCTTTGTGCTCTCCACACAAGAGCCTCCCAGTCTTGCATGCATCATATGTTTTCCTGATTGCATCATCGTCTTCAACAAAATGAAAGAGACAGATTTCATAGACCGGACAGATGTCCGGGACTCCACCGAGTTCGCGTTGCTCCTTGACGCTGGGTCTTCCGCCAGTGAAAGCGTTGGAGACTTTCTCGGCGATCTTTTCTGGCTTTTCATTCAGGGTAAAATAGTTGCTCAGCCTCTTGGCCATTTTCGGAGAACCGTCCAACCCTTTGATGAGTTTGTGGTAGGTTGAGGATGGCGGAACAAATCCGTACTTCCTACTGAATACGCGACTCAGGTCTCGGGTGAAACGAAGGTGCGGGTCCTGGTCAACTCCTACGGGGACCACCGTGGGCTTAGGCCCCCCGAAGTCTTCAAGCTGAGGCAACAGAATGTCTCCGGCTTGAATCAGTGCTGACAAATACAGACCGATTCGCCGTTCACCATAAACGGCTTTCATAGTGGCCAACGTCACCGGCCTTCCAAGGAGTATGGCCAAATCCTTGACTCTGGGTTCCTTAGATTGGCGGTATACATAGGTCTTCTTTGGGTCCAACCCCAGAGCGAGCATGTCAGCAAGATTATCGACCGCATTTTTTGCGCTTTTGTCGAAAGGGATTCTGTTGTCTTCGTAGGCCTCTATGTCAGCGATGCAGTAGAATGTTTGAGCACCATGCTTCTGAAAATAGATGATTTCCATGCCGGTCATCAGCGTGCCTAGATGAAATTCCCCTGTAGGTTTTATGCCGCTCAAGACTGCAAATCCCCCATGGCTTTGCATGACATCCAGTATTCTGCCAAAGTCTCTGTGTCCGAATACTATTCCGCGCCGCATGTACAACGATGGTTCCGAGAGTCGCGACAGAAGCGGGCTGAAAGGTTCGATGCCAAATTCCTCATAAAGTCGTTGATAGTCATTCACCGAGCTTGTGCCGAACGGGTCGATCTCTTTTCTAGAAACAGGTGACAAGATGAACTCCTCCTGTGATGGAGAGACCGCCGAAGATCGGAAAGCTCGCTAAGAAAGATGAGAAATCGTTGATTGGGACTAAGGCCAGTCCAAGGCATTCCCCATGCATATCAAGCGAGAATCAGACTTTAAACTTTTCTGAAACGCACGATGTCTGAGCGCATGTCCATGTTGCCTCAGCTTTGTGAGGGTTCAACTGTTCGCTTTCAGCTTGCCATCCTGCATGGTGTAAACAACGGTTGCTGCTTCGACTATTTTTTCGTCGTGGGTTGCCACGACAACCGTGGTTTTTTCGCGTTTGTTTATGTCCTGAAGAAGACTGATGATTTCCTTGGCCGTTTTCGAGTCGAGCTCTCCTGTGGGTTCGTCGGCTATGATTATTTCCGGTTCGTTTGCGAGAGCCCTCGCGATGGCTACGCGTTGCATCTCCCCCATGCTTAACTGCTTTGGCCTGTGATTACGTCTGTGCGTCAGTCCGACGATTTCGAGAAGCTTCAACGCCTTTTCCCGCTGCGCTTTCTGGGATTTGTTGGCCAGTGACATGGGTAGTTCAACGTTCTCCAAAGCATTGAGCGTGGGGAAAAGATTGAACGTCTGAAAAACGAACCCCATGCGCATATTGCGGGTTCTTCTGCGCTCACGACCAGATAGCTGCGACGCGTCAGCATCGTCCATGAAGATTTTCCCCGAAGTCGGATAGTCGTTCAATCCGATAAGATTGAGCAGTGTAGACTTGCCTGAGCCCGACGGCCCGACAATGGCTACGAGCTCTGGCTCATTCATCTCCAGATTCACCGCTTTGACAGCCGCTATTTCGGATGATCCCACTCGAAACGACCTAGTCAGGTTCACTGTTCGGATTCTCATCAGTATTCCGCTCTCAGAACTTCGGCGATACGCATTCTCATCGCGTTTATCGCTGGAATTACCCCTCCGAGGCAGCAGACTCCCACGATAGCTGCAAACGTTTCCAACATGTAGAGAGGCGGAACAATCTCTAGGACGCTGGGAAAGAACAGCGCCACGGGAATGTTCGTGTAGAGGCTTGCCAAGATGATGGCCGTCAGAGAACCGAAGGCTACGCCGATGATGCCGCCCAAGACACCTATCAGAAAAGTTTCGATTATCACCACCCGAAACATGTAGCTTGCCTGAGCTCCTATGGCGTCCAAGGTTGCGAAGTCGCGCCGCCTCTCCGAGACGCTCATGACCGTGACAGTCATGACCAGTATCAGGCTGATGATGAAGACCACTGCTTCTATGCCGACGGTCCATGTCTGCATCTGGTCCAGAATAGGCTGAATGATGTCGTTCCTCTGGGTCTCCGTCAAGGCGTTGACGTATCCTATTTTTTGTTTTATGGCCGTGGTCAAGTTCTGTTGCGGCATGTTTGAGAGGGGCTTGACCGCGATTATGTTCACGCTCTGGGGATAGTTGTATACGCTTTGTGCTAGTCTGAGAGGCATGACCAAACAGCGATTCAGCAACGCCATCTTCGTATCAAGAACGCCTGAAACACGCGAGGTGTAACCGTTCACCTGTATTTCTGTGCCCACAGTCCAGCTGTACTGGTCGGCGATGGAGCCGCCAGCCACGATTTCGTTGCTTGAATCGTTTGCTGGAAGATGCCCGTTTCCCCTCAGCTGCACTGGACCAAGAACAAGCGCCCAGTCTTCGACTGGAATTCCCATGGTGAAGTTTACGGGAACTGGCTGAGCCAGTGCCTCTGGTCCTGCTGATGTAATGAAAAGGACTGGTGTGACGGCGCTCACTCCGGGAATCGCTGCTATTTTTTCCACCGTTGGATTCTGGGGCAACATGCCGCCGCTGATTGGAATGGCTTGGATCACGATCGCGTTTTGATCCACGACCGTGACTTGACCGTTGAATAGCACGTTCATTTCCCGTATCACCGTCATGTACCGCATGGTAGTCGCGCCGACGGCGACCACGAAAGTTGCAGCTATTGCCACTCCCAGAATGCACAGGGCTGTTCTGATTTTTCTTCGAAGAAGGTTTCTCAAGCAGAACGTAAGTAGCCGCGCAGTGATCCCCTTGACGGTTAGTCTTGCGTGAAAGCTATATAAACATTGACAACGCATGAATATAATGGCGAGTGCAAACAGAGATGGAGTAAAGAACATGAGAATCAAGATATTTTTGACCTTGTCGATGCTGTTACTCTTGCTAGCTTCAACGTTAACGGTATTGAGTGGATCCATCGTGGCTGCACAGCAGCCTGAAGCGAACTTGACTGGAACCATTTTTGACCATGGTGTTGACACTAATGGCAACGGATTGTACGATTACCTGGAGGTCGATGTGGAAATCAACGTAACTGTTGCGGGAAACTTTCGGGTAATAGTCGGTGGCCTTATGGACCAGTCTGGCAACAACATCCCGGTCAATTTCCTTGAGGGAAGCTTCCTCAATGTTGGCGTTCAGTACATAAACTTGTCCGTCTACGGTCCCATGATTTTCGACTCTCGCTTGAACCCTCAAAGAGTCAGTTGGATCGACCTTAGCACTGGAGACTACCTGCCCCTGGACAGCACGTACAACGCCCCGTTGTCGAGAGTCTACAACTACACTGAATTCGATAGTCCTCATGCCTTTCTGACCGGACACATCTCGGACCGAGGCATTGACGCTGATGGTGATGGCCTCTTTGATTATCTTGAAGTCGGAATAGAAATCAATGTTACTGAAGCTGGATATTATCAAGTCAGTGCACAAGGTTTGATGGAAAACGGGACCATGACAAACTACTTTTACGATTACCAATATGTGACGGAAAACTTCACTGTTGGTGTTCACGTGGTCTACATGAATTTCTCAGGTTCAGGGATCGCTTCTGAGCATCTCAATCCAACGGATGTAGATTACATATACATATATGACGGTGCAAACGCCGTTGAAACAAGCCGCCTTGATTTTGCAGCTCTTTCAAAGCAGTATGACTACACGCTTTTTGACGCGTCCTCGAAAGATATTCAAGTGAACTTTAAGGTCTATCCGGACGCAACCGTTGCGGTGGACGGAACACTCAATTTCACACACATGTACCCAGAAAACAAGTACTGGCCCAGCATAAACGCGACACTGGGTTACTCAACGACCGGGAACCTGACGACGAGCACATCGAGCGGCACCATGGTTTTTCCAGGAAATTTGGACTACAAAGCAATCGAAGCGCATCTGCGCTCAGCATACGAGAACGGACTCTTGAACGACGCACTCAACATCTCAGATGTCTTGCCTCCGGAAGCGACCTGGTACTACCCATTCAACTCGACAGACGTCAATCTTAACGCCACGTACTCTGGGGGGATGTTTGACGTAACCATCACCGGGCAGACGATCATACCGGCTGACTTGTTGAACACTCAGAGCACCGTTTTTCCACTTAACATGTCAGACGCGACGGTTCGCGCGGATTTTGATGGAACACAATTGAGGGGGAACATCACTTTTCACGCGGTTCCAGGATTCCCGTTCGCCGATGTCACGGTGGACTTCAGCGGTAACAGGAGCAGTCTCTACTTCAGCGGCGACCTTAACATCACCTACGCGAGCTTCAACGATTTCCAAATAAACGAAACGACACTGAACCAGAAGCTCGCTGACCTGACTAGCAACTTCACTGGACGAGGGCCAGATTCCCTCTACGACCAGAGTTCGGGTTACCTAGAATGCACGCAGCTGAACATCACAAAGACCCCGTGGTCGAACCCAACGCTCGGCGCATACGTCACGTACAGCGCTACCATCAACGGAAACTTCACAGGGGCCCTTGCCCAAATGATGTTTCCGCCAGGGTCTCCAGCTGATCAATTGCAGCAGCTTGCATACGCGTCCTTGGAGTCACCCGCCTCTTCGGTCAGAAACGCGTCTCTAGTGCTCAGTTATTATCATAGTTCACGAATTGCGCAAGTGGATCTTCATCTGACGAGCGATGTGCAAGCTCTGTGCAACAGCCTCCTTGTCCTAGTGCCACCCGCGATACCCCAATCAATGTCTCCATGGTCTTCAGAGAGAACGCAGATAGAAGCGTGGCTAAAGATTGCCAACGCGACAGCCCATGTCCTGACAGACGCAAGTGTCAACGCCTCCTATTCAAGCACAGACCGAAGAATGTCTATGAACACGCGGCTTTCAGCCAACGTGAGCAAGCTGAAAAACGACATCCTTCCATTTCTGCCAGACACGGCGCCGCCTAACTTGCATGACGTCTTCGAATCGTTCTTCAATAATATCTACTGCAATACGACGTCTTCAACGGAAACGTTTGATATGTCAAATGGAACAGCGACCTTTGCCTCAACCGCGATTGCTCAAGGCGATTTCGAAGCTGAGCTCAACCAAGCCAAGCGCTTCATGATAGCAACCATGTACCCGCCGCCCCCAGCAGGATTGCCTTGGGAGGTCCGCCTGCTCAATGAGACTGAAATAAACATCAATAATCTCCAAGTAGAATTTGAAATGGGACAGGACTGGATGCACGCGAGCTTTAGCGGGCTGATCCTCAAACCCCAAGCTGACAACATAGACACCATAACGTTCAAACTCAAGAAGTGGATGGACCTGGCAACTGACCCGAATGCGCCGCCGCTAGACTTCGAAAAACTCACCGTCACGTTCACAGGAGCATCAAACGCAAACCAGACGGTCCTGCTGAACAGTCCATCCGACGTGCCTACTCCAGACCATTTCTCCGGAGACTACAGAAGCATGGTCTGGGACAACGCTTCCCTCAGCAGTCTGAAAGACCTGACGTTTCTCATAGCCTGCGAAAACCAAGTGAATTACAACCAAGAAACCTACGACATTCCAATACTCACGAACTCCACTGTAACCAGTTTCCGCCTTGACCCCGACGCCAAGCAGATAACCTTCAATGTCACTGGACCACCGGGCACAGGATTCTGCAACGTGACCATTCCAAGAACCCTGCTCAACGCGAGTGCTCTCAACGACTGGACCGTCACGTTTGACGGAAGAGCCCTGACCCCAGGAGGTTTCAACATAACAGGAAACGCTGAATACGTGTTCGTGTACCTGAATTACACTCACTCGGAACATGTGATATCCATCAAAGCCACCTGGATCGTCGCAGAGTTTCAACCAGACATTTTGCCGTTTGCCCTGATAATCCCACTAATTATCGTGGGCGCAATAATCGTCATGCAAAGAAGAAAAATTCGGCCGCTGAAAACCAAGTACCGCTAGACACGAACCCGCGCGTTTCGATTTGTCACAATTGCAGGTCTTCCCAACATTACTGGCACGCGCTGGAGAAGCAAAATACTCCAGACTTTTGATGACTATTCTGCGCGCCTTTCAATGATGTCGGACGCGCACACTCAGATTTCCAAGATTTAAATACCGTCGTGTCCCCATGTCTGACTTGACGTGTGTTGACTGGTCGATCCTGACTGGAGGTTCCTGATATGGAAATGACGAAGATTCTGATTTCTTTCGATTTGCCCGAGATTTATGTTGAGAAGATCAGGGATGTTTCGCCTGAAGTTGAAGTCGTGCAGAGTGAGGACAAAGAAGAAGCTCTGGACCTCGCCAAGGATGTGGATTGTCTGTTTGCTGGTTTCTTCTCGAAAGAACTGTTCCAAGCTGCCAAGAAACTGAAGTGGATCCAATCTTTTGGCGCGGGTGTTGAGAGGATTCTCATTCCAGAAGTAGTAAACAGCAGGGTGATTGTGACGAACGCTGGAGGCGTCCATCCAACGCCCATCTCGGAACACGTCATCGGCATGATGCTCTGCTTCACTCGAGGATTGCACGTCTTCATCAGAAATCAGACGGAGAAGAAGTGGGAACGGCCCGAAACATGGACCTCGCCAATGATCGATGAATTGTCAGGCAAAACCTTAGGAATAGTAGGACTGGGCAAGATCGGAACGGAGATAGCCAGAGAAAGCAAAGTGCCTGGGAATGAGAGTGATCGCCACAAAAAGAGACCCGACCAGTCCAGCATCGACCAATGTTGACAGGCTCATCGCCCCCGCTGATTTGAACCAGTTGCTCGCCGAGTCTGACTTCGCCGTTCTCTCTTTGCCCCTAACTAAGGAAACAGAAGGAATGATCGGAGAAAGGCAGTTGAAAAGCATGAAACCCACGGGTATACTCATCAACGTGAGCAGAGGAAAAATCATTCAAGAAAACAAACTCGTTCAAGCCCTCAAACAAGGATGGATCGCCGGCGCAGGCTTGGACACTTTTGAAAACGAACCCCTACCAGAAAACAGCGAACTCTGGAACTTCAAGAACGTCATAATCACCCCCCACATCGCTGGGGACACACCACACTACCCCGAACGATTAACAAACATATTCACGGAAAACCTGAACCGATTCATCCACAAACAACCCCTAATCAACGTCGTAGACAAGAACCTCGGGTACTAAACCAGACGCGCGCGGCGACTGCTCATTCATATCCTGACAGAGAACAAGCTTTGAGCTAATGAAGCAAGAGTAAGAACGTGGACCCTGACTGAGCTAGCGCTTCGTGTGCCTGTTTTTTGGAGTTTTTCTGTTTTGATTTTCTGATCTGAGGGAAAGTTTCGGAGTGGCTATGGTTACTGTCGTGTTAGGCGGGATGGAAGAAGTTATCCAGACGTTGCCGCCGATGACGGCACCCTTGCCGATGACTGTTCTTCCTCCGAGGATTGTGGCTCCAGAGTATATGATGACATCATCCTCGATTGTTGGGTGACGTTTTTTGCCCCTCAGCTTGGAGACTTCTTCGCGGGGCACGCTTTGTCCGCCGAGAGTCACTCCTTGATAGATTCTCACATTGTTTCCGATCTCGGTGGTCTCGCCGATCACGACTCCAGTTCCGTGGTCTATGAAGAAGTTTTCGCCGATCTTTGCACCTGGATGAATATCTATGCCGGTAAGCGAATGAGCATGCTCGCTCATCATTCGAGGTATCAGAGGAACTTGTCTGCCGTAGAGTTCATGGGCAATGCGGTACGTTGCAATAGCATAGATGCACGGATAGCTCAAGATGATTTCTTCAAGACTCTTTGCTGCCGGGTCGCCGTCGTATGCGGCTTGAATATCACATGACAGTCGTCTCTTTATCTCGGGGAGGCACTCAACAAGGTCCTCTGCGACTTTTTGCGCTTTTTCTTTGCAGATATCAGTTGGGCATTCTTCCTCCTTGAGGCAGACGTGCTTCAGGCTCTTCGCTATCTCTTCTTCGAGGCGGGTGCGGAGAGAATGTAGTGTGCCGCCTAGAAAGTACCAGATGTTCGACTTTGTGAGCGAGCTGTCGCCGAGCCAGTTGGGGAAAAGAATCGCCATGATGTCGTTCAGAATTCCGATCGTCCTTTGCTTCGAAGGCAGATCCCTTCCTTCCAGATGCTGAAGGTCGTTGCAGGAGACGTAAGCCGCCATTAGTCTGTCTGAAATCTTTGGCAGACTCCGTTCGGACCAACAGTCATTGAGCTTTTTGGAGTTCTTGTCGTTCTTTGTCGAAGTAATCACTTGTTTTGATAAATGATGAGGGTCATTTTTCGCTACTTTCTCTTTTTCTTTGTTGCGTCTCATGGCTGGTCTTCCCTATCCTGTTTGAAACAGAGGGGTGCTTAGATAGCGCTCTCCCGTATCAGGAAGAACGACAACCAATAGCTTGCCAGCGCTCTCAGCCCTTCTTGCGACTTCCAGCGCGGCGAAGGTTGCCGCCCCAGAGGAAATGCCCACGAGCAATCCTTCTTTCCGGGCGAGCTGCCTCGCCGTTTCCATGGCTTCCTCGTCTTTCACCCTTATTATCTCGTCGACCAGCTCCATCCGAAGGACATCCGGTTTGAATCCGGCTCCGATTCCTTGAATCTTATGAGGACCAGGCTTGCCTCCGCTGAGAACCGACGAGTTATGCGGTTCGACTGCAATTGCTTTGAATTGTTTCTTCTTGGGTTTTATGTACTCGGCAATGCCTGTTATGGTGCCTCCTGTTCCAACGCCAGCAACGAGAATGTCCACTTTTCCTTCCGTGTCGTTCCAGATCTCCACAGCCGTCGTTTCCCGATGGACCTTGGGGTTTGCCAGGTTTTTGAATTGCTGCGGCATGAAAGAGTTGGGTGACTTGGCGACAAGTCCCTCGGCTTTCTTGATGGCTCCATTCATTCCCTCGGCTCCTGGTGTCAGAACGAGTTCTGCTCCATAGGCCTTCAGAAGATTGCGCCTCTCGATGCTCATCGTTTCGGGCATCGTGAGAATTAGATGGTAGTCTCTCACGGCGGCAATCATTGCAAGACCGATTCCCGTGTTTCCGCTGGTCGGCTCAATGATCACAGTTTCTTTCTTGAGAAGACCTTGTTTTTCAGCTTCGTTGATCATGCCCAAGCATATTCTGTCCTTGACACTGCCACCAGGATTCTTCGATTCCAGCTTAGCGAGAACGGTACAATTAAGGCCTTCCGTCAGGCGATTCAGTCTGACCAGTGGCGTGTTGCCTATGGCCTCTGAAACATCACCGAGAATCCTCATTATTAGGACTCCATCCGCCTAGTAACGGGTGACGAGTCTCTTATATTTTTTCAAGCATGGACTGGAAGCCGCGCGCGCCTATCCAGCTGAAATACGCTCGGAACGTGCCAGGAATTGTAGTGCGGGGGGTGGGATTTGAACCCACGAACCCCTACAGGATAGGCGCCTCAGGCCTACGCCTTTGACCATGCTTGGCAACCCCCGCTTTCAACAAGCAAACGTTTTACCTTCTAATTTAGAGTACGAATTAAGTCTTGCCTTTGACCAAAACGAAAACCGTAAACAGCTCGGAAGACTTTTAGACTATTCTGAAGTCTTCCTTGACTGTGGTCAGGACCACATGCGTGTTCGTACGTTCTACATTAGGCAATGAAAGAACGTGCTTCGTGAACTTGCTCAATTCTTCGCGGGTTTTGAATTTGGCTATTATTGCAGCATCAGCCATCCCTGTGAGGTCGTACACGCAGCATACGTTTGGGATCCGGGCTATTTCGTTCTCTATTTCCAGAAGTCGCCCCTTCGACACGGTAATCTCGGTGACGACGGTCAATTCATAGCCTAGCCTTTCATGGTCCAAAACGGCCGTGTAACCTTTGATAATGCCCTCATCTTCCAACTTCTTTGTTCTTGAAAGCGCTGTTCCAATGGAAATGCCGCACTGCTTGGCAACCTGACGGGACGAAAGCCTAGCATCGGCAATCAGGGATTTCAATATTTTGACATCTGTCTCATCCAAGTTCATGAAGACTCACGACCAACTGCACATTCATTCAATATTCCACTCAAGTATTTAACATTTGCTTACGAATTCTGCAACAAAGTTTATATTCATACAATGCAGTCTGTTCTCTATCATTAGTCTGTCCACTTGGGAGAAAAGGGAACATGCGCATAAGAGTACAGACGACAGAACGCTTTGACACGTACCTGAAACTCATGAAAAGCGCCGACTACGTGCTCCTCCAATTCACAGACCTCATCGGAGGCTTAAGAGGCCGCACGATACCCGCCGAAAAAGCTGAAGAAGCACTCAGAGAAGGAGTGACATTCGACGGCTCATCGATGATAGGCGGGGCGCACATCGAAGACAGCGACATGATCATGAAACCCGACGCTTCAACCTTCACAGCATATCCGTACTACTTCTACAACAAAAGCGTCGCAGCCTTCATTTGCAGCATACAACGGTCAGACGGAAAACAATTCGAAAGCGACTCGCGCTATATACTCAACAAATGCCTTGAAAAAAGGCTAGACGATGGGTACGAACCCACAGCTGCGGTAGAGCTTGAATTCTATCTGGTGCAGAAGAACCAAGAAGGTCTTATCGAGCCAGTCGAGAATCGTATCACTGAAAAGCAGAGATACTTTGACGTGTCGCCAGACCGAGACCTCACCGAACCATACCGGATGGACGTCAGCAACGCGCTCGCAACGATGGGAATCGCCGTAGAAAGACAGCATCATGAAGTGGGCTCAGCCCAGAACGAAATCACCTTCAAATACTCAATCCCAACCATAACGGCCGACAACGCGGTGCGCTACAAGTTCGCCGCCAAAGCTGTCGCAGAGAAGAAATACGGATGGACAGCAACATTCATGCCTAAACCTTGGCACGGCAAAGCAGGAAGCGGCATGCACATACACCTAGGCATGGTCAAAGCCAGAACAGGAAAGAACCCGTTCTACGACCCCAAAGGCTATGCATACATCTCACAAGAGTGCAGATACTTCATAGGAGGCATTCTTGAACACGCCAGAAGCCTCTGCGCAATAGTCGCACCTTCAGTGAACAGTTACAAAAGACTCGTACCAGGATACGAAGCCCCCGTCTACATAGCCTGGAGCAGAAGAAACAGGTCAGCACTCGTAAGAGTACCAGCATTCTCCCCCGAGAAAGAAAAAGAAGCGAGAATAGAGTTCCGATGCCCCGACCCGCTCTGCAACCCTTACCTCACGTTCGCAGCGGTTATCGAGGCAGGAATGGATGGAATAAAAAAGAAAATTGACCCCGGCGAACCCACAGACCTGAACATCTATCATCTAAGCGAAGAAGAACGCAGGAAACTCGGCGTCAAAGTCCTTCCAACATCGCTGAAGGAAGCGCTGGAAGAATGGAAGAGCGACGACATCTGCACAGAAGCATTAGGAAAGGAGGCTGCAGAAAAGTACGTTGCACTGAAGATGCAGGAATGGCACGAATATGAGCAGCATCAGCCGAGCAAAAGTAATGAAGTGACTGAGTGGGAACGACAAAAGTACCTGTACGCATAGACGCCGCAGTCAAGCGTGAGCCTTTAGACCTTTGGCTTCTGCAACAGATCCTCCATATTGGCTTTCTTGAGCAAGTTGACATGCCTGACAAGCTCGCCTACAGCCGCTTCGAAGACTTTCTTTCCTTTTTTGACCGAGGCTGTTGAGCCCTTTGCGTAGACTCCCGAGCTTGTCTCGTCAACTGTGCCAAGCGGCAATGTTATACCCGCTCCTTGCAGCACGTGCTCCTTATCTTCCTCGTCAACAAGCTTGTCCATGGCAACAAGGTTGGGATGCAAGGCCAGGTTCATAGAAGTCTCCTCTGCTCCAGCATGATGCCTCTCCTCAGGCTCAAAAAGTTCCGGCAATAGCTTCGACATCGCAGTCCACCACTGGAAAATCGTCACGAAGATTCCTTTTTCTCTGAGCTCTCTCCCCAGTTCCGCAAGCGGAGCTAGGTTGCCACCATGACCATTGACAATCACGATCTTTCGCACACCGTAGTAGTTGAGTGAAAGGCAGACTTCTTCAACGTATTTTTTGAAGATCTTGGGCGATATCGAGATGGTTCCCCAGAACTGTCTGTGATGAGGACTGACGCCGAAGGGAACAACCTGCAAACATATAACCCCTGTTCGTCTGGCAGTCTCTTCGGCAATGCTCTTAGCTATGAGATGGTCTGTGCCCAAGGGATTAGCCGGCCCGTGCTGCTCGTTCGAGCCCACAGGAACGAGGGCAATATCATTCTTGGAGAAGTACTTCTTGGCATCAGGCCAGCTCATCTCGTACAGCAGGACCTTCTGAGCCTTCATGTTCATCACGAAATCGTTTTATTACAAGCTGCTCGAATATAAGGTTGCGGTTTGACGGTGAAACTCTTGAAAGTAGTCATTCTGGCAGGTGGGTTCGCCACAAGATTAAGACCTATCAGCTGCAGCAGGCCCAAGGTTTTGTTCCCAATAGTCAACAAGCCGTTGCTGCAATGGACTCTTGAAAGACTTGCCAAGCATGGCGTCAGAGAAGCCATAATGGCCGTAAGCTATCAGACTGAGATAATGATAAAACAATACGGCGTCCACAAAGCAGGAGTACATGTGAAATATTCACGAGACCCTCTCAAGAAACCTTTGGGAACAGGCGGCCCGATAAAGAAAACTGAAAATCTCATCGGACCTGAATCACCATTCTTGGCCTTGAACGGAGACATCTTTGCCGATGTAGATTACGATGAGATCATTAGAAAACATGAGAAGACAGGAGCAGTCGCCACGCTAGCCCTTTGCAAAGTCAAAAACCCTAGCAGATACGGCGTTGCGGAACTCGCTAAGAATGGTCAGATACAGAAGTTCATTGAAAAACCCACGTCAGCCTCATCAGCCTTGATAAACGCCGGCGTATACGTTTTCAGTCGAGAGATCTTCGAATACATCCCAGGAAGCGGTGCGGTTTCTCTCGAGCGGGAAGTTTTCCCAGCACTTGCCGAGAAAGGCTTGCTCTACGGCCATCCTATCGATGGAACGTGGACAGACATAGGCACACCTGAAGACTACGTCGCAATAAACAAAGAACTACTACGCCTTGTTCATCCGAAACAGCCCAAAGTGAACAAGAAAGCGGAAGTATTGAGCCCTGTCGCGATCGACCGAAAAGTCACCGTTGGAGACCAGTCCAAAATAGGACCCTACACTATCCTGGGCATGAACGTTTCCATAGGAAAGAACGTGCAAATCAGAGACACAATCGTCTTCCCGAACACGACAATATCAGATTCCTGCACAGTAGAGGGAGCCATAATCGGCGAGAACGTCAAGATCGGAAAAAGAGTCAAGATCGGCAGAGGCTGCATAATAGCAGACCATGCCAAGATAAAAGACAACCTATCACTCGCCGAGAATGTGTCAGTCTGCCCTGCAAACGAGGTTTCTAAAAGCGTATTAACATCCAACCGCAATTGTTAGGAGAAGGGTCGCACCATTATGTTAAGCCCAAAACACCTGTTCGGCACAAACGGAATCCGAGGCCTAGCAAACAGAGAACTGACCCCTGAAATCGCCATCAAGATCGGAGCAGCAATAGGCACCTTCTTCAAAAAAGGAACACTCGTAGTCGGCTACGACGCAAGAACAAGCGGACCCATGCTCGCCAAGGCAGTCATCGCGGGCTTGAACTCAACCGGATGCAACGTACTCTTGACAGGAATGGTACCCACACCCACGCTTCAGTTCGCAGTGAAAAACCACAAAGTCGCGGGCGGAGTCATAATAACCGCGTCACACAACCCGCCAGAATACAACGGAATAAAAGTGATCTGGAGCGACGGGATAGAAGTCTCGCACAAACAGGAACTTCAAATCGAAAAAGTATTCTTTACAGACAAGACCCGGCTCGCCGAGTGGAACGCGATCGGAGAGACACGGGAACTTCCAGGCGTCATCGACGAATACATCGAGGCAATAGAAAAACACGTCAACGTCAAGGCCATCGCTAAGAAGCATTATCACGTATTGGTCGACGGAGCAAACAGCGTCGGCAGTCTGACATCGCCGCGTCTGCTGCGGGAATTGGGTTGCAGAGTCACAACTCTGAACGCGAACATTGACGGAACGTTTCCGGGAAGACCGCCTGAACCGCGTCCTGAAAACCTCGGAGACGTGGCAATAGCGGTCAAAGCCGTTGGCGCGGACTTCGGCGTAGCTTACGACGGGGACGCTGACCGTTCAATCTTCATCGACGAGAAAGGCGAGATTCACATGGGAGACAAGACCTTCGGGCTCGTCGAAAAATACTTTCTGAAGACCAACAAGGGCGAAAAAATCGTCACTCCCGTAAGCTCTTCAACCCTAATACAAGACATCGCCGACGAGTACAAGGGAAAAATAGTCTGGACTAAAGTTGGAAGCGTCACAGTCGCCCAGACCATGAAGAAGTTGAAAGCCAAACTCGGAGGCGAAGAAAACGGAGGAATATTCTACGGGCCCCACCAACCCGTCAGAGACGGCGCGATGTCGACAGCACTCATCCTAGACATAATGGCCAAAACAGGCCAGAAACTCTCCGAGCTTCTAGGAGAATTGCCAGCATACTACCTTCAGAAAGGAAAAGTGGAATGCGACGACAACTTGAAAGAAAAGGTCCTGCAAAAACTGATTGAACAAACAAAAGGACTGAAGACGAACACGCTTGACGGAGTCAAGATCTGGTTTGAAGACAAAAGCAGCATCCTGATAAGACCCAGCGGCACCGAACCCATCTACAGACTCTACGCAGAAGCAAAGACCGAGAAAAAAGCAGCACAACTCGTAAAAGACTACAGCCTGAAACTCAAGAAAATAATCGACCGACTCAGAAACTAGTACATTAACTGCTGCGACTTTTCGGAGAAACCCACATGTCCTCCCCGATAATGCTGGCAAAACCAGAAGAAATCGACACCCCTGAAAAGCGGGGAAAATACACGGCCACGATAATAGGATGCGAACAGACCGGAATATTCCAAGCAATCCTTTTCGCGGACGCAGGGTTCAAAACAATATGCGTTGACACGGACCCGACCAAAATCAACAACATCACAAAGTGCAAACTGACCGGTTTCAAAGGCGACGCGGAAAGCAGAATCCGCGGCTATGTGAAAACAGGCCTCTTGAACGCGACAACAGACATGAAAAAAGCAGTTTCCCAAAGCGACATCATAGCAATAACAATCCCCACCAAGATTGACTCCAAGAAAAAACCCGACTATTCAGAAATAAGAAACACGTGCAAAATCATAGGCTCAAACCTGCGGGGCGGCTCATTAATATTCAACATGAGCATAGCAGGAATCGGCGTTACCGAAGGCATAGTCAAAGAAACACTGGAGAACGCTTCTGGCTACAAAGCAGGAACCCATTTCGCCGTAGTCTATGCCCCGACCTCACCATCGCGCTGTTCAACGTTTGAAGCAGTCAAAGAGTGCCAGCGAATCGCAGCAACATCAGACAAAAGAGGCCTGCAGGCAGGGGCAGCAACCCTCGAATCACTCACGAAGAAAACAGTGTGCACAACAGAAAACACGAGAACGGCAGAAGCAGCAATTCTGTTCGAAATTGCGCGAGAAGACTCCGAGACCGCGGTAGCAAACGAATTGGCATGCTTATGCGAAAAACTCGGCGTAGACTGCCTCGAGGCACAAAAACTCATGAATCATAATTGTAACTACCAAATGCTTCCGCTCGGTGAGGTGAACCGACACATCGACGAAGAAGCATACATCCTGCTGGAAGACGCTGAAAACCTTAACGTGAAACTCAGGTTACCTGCCGCGGCAAGAGAAATCAACGAGGAAACGGCAAAACACACAGCCAACCTCGCAAAGGATGCCCTGAGAAACTGTGGAAAAACTCTGAAAAGAGCAAGAGTTGTCCTGCTCGGAATCTCTCAAACACTCAATGCACGAGGACCCGCATCTCGTGTTGTCAGAGAAATCGCCGAAACATTCGAAACCAGAGGAGCCAAGCTCAGCGTCTACGACCCATACTTCTCAGAGAGAGAATTGGCAGAATTCCAGCACAACCCAAGAAAGACCCTTAGCGAAAACTTGGAAGGCGCAGATTGTATCGTCTTACTGGTCGCTCATGAACAGTTCAAGAACCTGAGCTTGAACAGGCTGAAACACATGATGAAGATGCCCGCGGCAATAGTTGATCTCACGGGAACGTTTGAACCCGACAAAGTTGAAAAGGAAGGCTTCACATACCGAGGACTGGGAAGAGGAGTCTGGACCAAATGAAGAAAATCGGCGTAGCAGTCATAGGAACCGGCTTCTGGGGGAAGAACCACGCAAGAGTCTACAAGGAACTTGCAGAAACCGAACTCGTCGCCATCTGCGACATAGACCCCCAGAGAGCAAAAGCCGTGGCTGACCAATTTGGAGCGAAACCTTACACGAGCGCTGCCCAAATGCTCAGAAACAAGGACATCGAAGCAGTAAGCGTCTGCACGTGGTCAACCGTCCTTGCCAAAGAAGCAACAAAAGCCGTTCAAGCAGGCAGGCACGTTCTTGTGGAAAAACCCATGGCAGCAAACGTAAAGCAAGCAGAGAACCTGCTAAAGAAAGCTGAAAAAGAAGGAGTACACCTGACCGTAGGCTTCCTCATGCGTTTCATCCCAGGACTACAACACATCAAAAAAGCAGTCCAAGACAAAACAATAGGAGAACTCGTGTGCGCCTCAGGAAAGAGAGTCTCCCAATGGCCTGAAAGAATAGGAGACGTCGGTGTAGTCAAGGACACAGCCATCCACGACATCGACATTATGCTGCACCTGTTCAATGAAGACCCAGTGGCTGTTTACGCAAAAACTGGAAGCATGAGACACATAAGGTACGAAGACTATGCGCAGATAATGCTAACGTTTAAGGGTGGAAAAAGCGCGTTCATCGAATCCAACTGGCTAACACCGTATAAAACCCGCATCCTCATTGCCACAGGCAGCGAAGCTATCATGAACCTAGACTATATCACCCAAGAACTGACGGTTGAGAACGCAAAAGAAACCCTGAAACCCAGATACCCAATGCAGGAACCGCTGAAACTTGAACTTCAGCACTTCGCAAACTGCATCATGAAAAAGGACAAACCTCTGATAACAGGACTCGACGGACTGAAAGCATTGAGAATAGCGGAATCAGCGCTGAAGTCATCGGCCACAGGCAGAATAGTCAAACTCGAATAGTTCCAGCCTAGTTCCCGCGCTTCTTAAGGTTGAAAGGCTTACCCCCAGACAGAATCTTGTCCGGAACTTTCGCCTTCCACTTTTTCAGAAAAGGTAAATCCTCATTTTCCTTACGCAGCTCATCGGGAAGCATTTCAGGAATTTCATCACGTATCGGATACCATCTTGAACACTCAGGACAGAGAATCATACCCTCAATCACCTCGTCCGCTTCCTCAAAAACAAGCAAATCAAGCGGATGATGTTTGTCAATGGGACACGCGAGGATCTCCATCAGCGTTTTCTTCATATGCAATTCCTCAGACCTAACTCATACCTTGAGCTATTAAACTCTTCCACGAAGAGCCACCCAAGAACAGGCCCAATTCGAACACGCCCCAGATCCTTAACCACCAATCTCAAGGTCCAAGACTACCTGCCACCAATGAGGCCCAGTTGACCTAACAACACGGCTGCAAAAGACTTGGAAGTTCGCTCCAAGACTCTGCAGTCCCTCAGAGACTTTTAGCTTGACCTTTTCAGCAGCATCCACGCCTTTGCCTGCATACTCAAAATCGTAGTAGTTGATCCACCCTCCTGTCTTTTTGAGTGCCAATAAGGCGCAAGGCAAGTAATCAAAAGCTTTTTCAGGCAACGGCATGATTACCCTGTCCGCAACGTGAAGAAGTCTCTCCTCGATTATTTCTTTCGCCTCTCCAAGCATCGGAACGACTTTCCCATAGACTCTGTTGATTCGCACGTTTTCTCGCATGTAGTTGAATGCTTCAGGGTTAACATCGATGGAGTAGACTTTTTCAGCATGCGAGTATTTTGCGATGATTATGGAAAAACAGCCCGCCCCCGCAAACATGTTCACGACGACCTCGCCTTTCCTAACCTGCCTGGCAATACGCATTCTTTCGTACGAAAGTCTAGGCGAAAAATAGCACTTCTCCACATCAACCGAAAAGACGCAACCTGATTCTCCGTGACGAGTTGTGGTCTTTCTTTCGCCAGCCAGATACTCCAAAGCTCGTAGCCGAAAATCGCCGCTTACGGCGCCTGTCTGTGCGAGCACCGTTTTAAGGTTCTTGTGGATCCTCAAGATAGCTTGAGCAACTCTCTCGCCTTCTCCCCGCGAATCAAACAAGCGTATGACTGCAATATCTCCTATAATATCATACGAATTGCAGACCTTGGCTACGCTTTGCAGCATCAGCATTCTTGACAGAGTATTCTTTTCGCGTTTCCGCAAGCCTCGTCCTTCCGTGTGCATTATGTTTGAAGATCTGGAAACATTTAAAAGCAGAATGGCTTTCCTTTGTAGGAAGGAGAATCGCCATGGAAAAACCCTCCCCCGGAATTGTTTATGAATGTGTCAGGTGCGGAGCAAAGGTTCCTTCAGAGGAACTGGAAATGCGCGGGGGCGAAATAAAATGCATAATCTGCGGGTACAGGATTCTCAAAAAAGTGAAACCGCCAGTCGTTAAACGGATTCCTGCCAAATAGAAGGAAAAAAATAAGGGCAAGCGATGACCCGCGAAACACGCTGCTGCTTCTGTTTGTGAGCCCTCATCTCACGCTTAGAAGATTTCTTTCTCACCGAGCTTGCGTAGCGCTTTGCCGTGGAGCTTTATAGTCGGACCCACGACCTCGTCCAGCCTTTTTTCAACCGTTTTCCTCTTTATGGTTTCTCCGCAGACTCCTCTGGGCAGCAGTCGTCTCTTTGTGCAGAGCGCGAATGAACAGTTGGCGACGCTACACATTTCTTCAGTCCACCTGCACCATACGCCGTCTTCGCGGTAGACGTTGGAGCTTTTAGCGCATTTGAAGGATTCACATTTTGCAGAACAATTCTTGACCTGTGCCAAGGTTTGCACGACCTTTGACTATTCCTTTCAACAAAATTCACGATAGCAAGTACTTTGTCCAAGGACTACTCTTCACATGAGTTAATATAAACTTTTTTCCCTAAGACTCCTTATCCGAACTCTTACTTTCAACCTTCTGATGTCTCGCCCTTCTCATCCTATAGACTTCCAACACCACGACCAACATCACCGTCACAATGACTAGCAATGCTATGATAAACTGGCTGGTATCAACAAGGAATCCGCCTAGACTAACAAACCTGTCAAGCTTGACATTGACAGTCATTGAAGACTCGACCGTCTGTTCCACGGCTGCTGTCGGGTCAGTCTGATCTCCCATGTAGACTCCGATCTGGAAGTCGCCCCCGACCATGTTGTTGAAAGTCGACGTTCCGTCGCCCTGCGTTGCCATTGAAATCGGGCTGAGACCTTGTCTCTGCAGGGTAACCTTCACATTCGCCAGACCTTGACCGAAAAAGTCAGTCACCTTGACCGTCACTGTCAGACCGTAGAGGCTGCACGTGAGACTGACGTTCTGATTCTGGAAAAGCTCAACACTCGTCTCGTTGAGCTCCAGCCCGTTGCTGTCAAAAACAGCTACTGTGTAGTTGCCCAATGCGGAGGTAAAGGTCGCCGCACCGTTTGCGTCTGTGGTGCGCTGACTGTAGAGACCGCCCAACGCTTCTTGGATCTTCACCACGACGCCTCCAAGAGGCTGACCGTCTCCCCTGCTGACGTTAACCTGCAAAGAGTAGGCCGGGCACACGAACGTTACATTCACCCATGGAACCAGGCTTCCGCTCGCATTCAACAGTTGCGGTATTGGCATGAAGTCAAAGGGCACACCATACCGAGACACGTTCAAACCATAGGTGAAGTTCGGCAGCAGAGAATAAGCGACAACGCTGCCCGTGATATCAGTTGTGAGTGACCTGTTTTCAGAGGTCGAATTCAAGAACACCTTAGCCTCAGGAATACCCAGTTGATCGCCATCGGCAATCGCTACAACGGTTATTCCGATGTTCGTGAGGTTGCACTCGAGTTCCGTCGCCGAAGGACCAGTGACTTCGAAATCGCGTGTGCCAACTCTTTGGGATAAGTAGTATCCGTCCAGCGTGAAGTTTCCAATCTCAAGCGTCAAAACCGCTTCTCCTGTTGAATTGGTCATGACACTAGTCAAAGCTGTTCCGTTCTCATAAGGTCTGACTTCGACGGTCTGTACAGCGTTTCCAGCCAAGTTCTTGGCGGTCACATCGACCGCAAATCCCGGAACGGTGAAGCTCTGCGTGTCCGTCGGGTTCTTCACGGTGGCGTTGGCGGACGTGGAAACGATGCTCACCGTGTAGGTTCCTATCGAAGCGTTTGGAGGGACAATGAAATCGATAGAGTGAACGATGCCAGACGAGTCTGCTGTCAAGTTGAAGGAGCTCCGCGCATTCGTTCCAGTGATTGTCATATTGACGGCCTCATTCGGTTGGTAGACAGCCTTAACGTCGACTGGCTGAAGCCTATGATACTCGGTCGCGTTCGTAAGGCCGACGTAGAAAGCTCCCGTGGCAAGAGTGCTGTTAAAGGAAACGCCATAGTTTCCCACTAAGGATGTTTTGTTACCCACGAAATTGTCCGGATACACGACGCTCGCTGAACCAGTTCCCAAGGATGAAGTCGTAAGGTTCACCATCGTCGCAAGCGATTGGTTGTTGGGAGCAACGACGCTAACATCCGCTGCATAAGTCTTGCTTGCATCACCCCCTGTGATATTTGCCCAGATCTGTACCGAGTCGCCCTGCTGAAGTTGTCGCGGACTCTCCGGAACCACAACGTTCAAAGAATAAGCAGCGGTCACACTGAAAGTGCTTGACACATTGTCCCCTGTCGCCACGTCAACCACCTTCACTGTATGGTTACCGCCAAAGGTTTCAGGAACCACAAAAGTTGCGTTGACACTGTTCCCGGAAGCATTCCCGCTCGCAACAACAGAATCATCAAACCGTATCTCGTATCTTCCACCAGCCGTGGTCAGGTTTGAGGAAACCTGCACGCTGGCCCCGATATTTCCTTGGGGAGGAGTCACCGAGAACAAGTTCATCGTTGCCACAGCACCGGGCAAGAATGAAAGAGGCATCACAACCGCTGCCAGCACGAGAAATAAACACGTCAACTGCGTGATTTTGAGCCGAACCTTCAAACGTTTTCCCTCATCAAATACATTCAAGATTGTGAACATGTGTAACACTGGGAGCATTTTAAACTTTACCTTTTATCCTACAGCTTTATCTTTTGTTTTCGTTTCCTGAACAGTTTGGGCGCGTCCATGTCAGTGGCGTATTCGAAGCCTACTTCCAGCAGTTTGCACGCTTCTTCCAGCCATCCTAACGTAGAATCAATGTTGCCCTTATCCCAGGGGGCAGGGGCGCCTTACAGCTGCTCAGAATCTTCAAAACCTCTTGAAAAAACGACTTTTCTTCGAAAGACGTGGCTGGCTCTTCCTTCTCGCTACTTTCTCAAGTGATTTGTGAGGGTGTTGTGGGTGGTTTCTGAGTCCGAACAGAGCCCACCAAGAGCTTCCTTCGTAAAAAACAGCCTTCTCCTAGCCCAACTCTGGAAAGAAATTTCTGCACGCACTGTTGAAGTAAGTCTTTTCCCAGATGTTGAGAAAGGCGAGGTGCTTGTTGATTCTCGCAGGGATGAAGGTTTTTAGCGTTAGAAAAGTAGGGGGAGGGGTCAACGTTGTCTGGTCGTGAGCTCAACAACGTGGGGTCTACCGTCGTATTTTAGTCCACGCTACACGCATTCACACATATGGAACTGTTCAGTTTATGATTTTGCGGAAAAGTTATAGCTGGAATCGAATCGATTAGGTCATGAGGAGTTGCTTGTGTCGGAGTCTATAGTTGTGACTTGGACTTTGATCAAAGGTCGATTTGAACAACATGAAGAAAGCATTAAGAAGAACATGGACTACTGGCGCAAGAACGCTAAGCGTTTCAAGCTGAAATCGATGAGATACTTTGCGCAAGCTTTAGGAGGCTACTCATTTCACTATGGAAGCGTGCTGATCTTCGAGTTTGAGACTCTTAATGACTGGGAGACGTTCAGAACACACATCGAGGAGAACGAAAAGGCATTTGCGTTGAAAGAGCAGTGGCTCGACTGCATTGACGTGAAGACCCTTAGAATAGTCGAATGGCAAGAGAGACAGAGAGGGGCTTGGCTGGAGTAATGAGGACACTATGTCATGCTTGCTGTGTGCTGATAATGATTGATATACAGACAGTCTCGATAGGTGTTGCTTCTGCAAGTGTTGTCGTTGGAGTCATATATTATGCATCTCAGCTTAGGCATCAGACCAAGACAAGACAAACAGACCTTGTTATGAGATTGTATGCTACGTTCAGTAGCAACGAGTTTCAAGATGCATGGACAAAAGTAAGGAAGAGAGCCAGCGACTTTGAGAGCATAGATGACATTTATGACTTCGACAAGAAAGTTGGACTTCGAGAAGTCAATCAAGTGTGCTTGTTCTTTGAGGGCGTAGGCATTCTACTTCAAAGAAAACTTGTAGACACCACAATGATTGAAGACTTGTTTGGTGGAGCAATCGCAAGGACATGGGAAAACGTTAAGACAGGAGTGACAAAAGCCAGACAGCAACTAAATGACCCAACAATATACTATTACTTTGAATACCTCTACAACGAAATGAAGAAAAGAGAACAGAAGCTTCAGCAATCAACTGCTAAGGTGGAGTAGACAGACCTGTGAGGTTTGATGTTGGCTGTGATTTGGATGAGTTCAGAAGATACCAAAGGAATAGTGGTATTCACGAGTATCTGAGGTGGGTTGGAGTCACTGATGTAGTCTATGGAGAGCTTGGACCGATTGAAGTAGCTCATATCGAGAGGGATCCGTCTCATCTGATTGTTTGGAGAGAGGGTAGTGAGATAATTGGTCATGTCATATGGCATGAAGAAAGAGTTGACGGTTTCAGACTGCCAGGAGAAGAAGAGGTAAGAATGGTTTTGGAGAGGCTTCTTGGAGAAAAGAAGGATTTTGTTGAACTCCATACGGTCTGGTTAGAGGAAAAGCATAGGGGAAAGGGGTATGGCAAGAAATTCTTCGAGTTCTTCGAAGACTTTGCTAAAAGAAGAGGTTTTGACTCGATAGTATACTATAGTGGCAATCCTGCTGCCATAGACATATGTAGAAAGAGAGGATACAAAGAAGACATCCTGTCTTATCCAGAAAAGGAGAAATGGCACGTATTCTATCTTTCACTTCTTTCTGCAGATAAATAGAATCTTCCTGCCTTCTTCTCTCAAATTGGCCTCAACGATCTCGAAATACTCAGACAGAGCAGATTTCATCCTTGCAACCGGGTACATTGTTTCTTTAAACTTGTATTTGTGAAGCTGGTAGAGTCCATTTGGGAGTTTTTCAAAGACTCTGGAATCCCAAGTCAGCGTGTTGCCCTTCACTATCTCTTTGTCATAGTAGTATCCTTTGGCGAATTCTTTGACTGATGAAGTGGACCTGTTGTATTTTTGCAGCCAATGAATCGTATCTCTCAGCATTTTTGGAGTATACACGTCAAAGATGAACAGCCCCTCTCTGTTAAGATGCTCATTCACTGCTTTGAACGTTGATTTCCACTGGGCAAAGTCTTCCAGAAAGTTGACGGCATCGTTAGCAGAAAATATGACATCAAATTTCTCATCAATCTTGAAGTTATGCATGCTGGAAACAAAGAACCTACCCCTTGGCATTCTCCTTCTGCAAACCTCAATGTAGTCTCTTTCGACGTCCAAGCCGTAGATAGCGTATCTCTCGGGAAGATTAACCAAGACCTCTCCAATTCCGCAACCTATTTCCAGTATCTTCTTCGCCTGCTTGCGATATTCATTTACGGGTTCCAGCACATAGCGTGCCCTCTCCTTTGCTCCTTCCCTGCTTGCGAGTGATTCCCAAAAACTCACAAACGGTTTTGAGGTCTTGCCTCTGTGCTCATATTCGACCATGCACAACCCCCCAGACTCGCTAACAGCTAGTTTTGACCCAGATTGTATAAGACTTTGCTCAGCGCGCGCTTCTCGCTATAGTTTGGTTGCTTTCCTTCGCAACAGGCAATACCACGTCACGCTAAAATTCTCCGACATCGGTCAGGCTTATGAGCAGCAGCTGAACGACAGACTCTTAAGTTGCTCAAGGCACTATTATAATCTGCGGTTAACATGGTAGAAAGAATAGAGATTTACATTAAGAATGAAAAAGTCGCTGTGCCCGTAGGTTTCGTCCGACCCGTGATCGACCACCCATGCCTTGACCGTAACATTTCAAGAGTCCAAAGAATACTGTCCGAGAACGACAGACTGGCCTTAGAATTCACAGAACAGTTCGCAAACGACAAAGGCCTGCCCGTCCAGGTCTACGACGTCCACACCTTCAAAGGCAGACTGAAAGCCTGGCTGAAGAGAATAAGAACCACGCCTACGATAATAATTGGAACATCCAGAATCGAAGGAGAACTAACCCCAGAACAACTCAAATGCAAGCTTCAATCATGCGCGACCTGACAGCACAGCTTCACAAGCAACAATCAACGGCAATCACGTTTCCTGCACGATACTCAAGTGCAAATCCTAAGGCCGAGCATCCTGAATGAGACTCATCTGCATCGACACACTGGCAGTAGTTGTCTGCCCCATCCCTGAACTAGACATGCTCTCCTGCACATTCATGTCGACAAGGCGACAGGTACCGTACTCCAAGTGGATCTGCCCGTTCATGTTCACGCTCATAGAAACAGACCCGCTTGACACGTGAGCGCGCGCTATTGCCAACCAATATTTAGACTTTCTCATACATCCCAGATAGAAAACCCAAGATTAACTGACAGGTACAAAAGTCTCTTGACCAATAAACTGAGACTCCCGCCTACAAGCATCCCGCGAGAATACAACACACGCCTCTCATCGAAATCCCGAGGACAGCCCACAACAGCCAAATAACGTACAGTCAAAACCCAAGCAGATGAACAACTTTTCTGACTCCCGCAGCGAACCAGCAGAAAAACAAACATAAACCAGCAAGAACACAATAAGGCCCAACGAGCAAGTGAGCAGCATGTTTAACGAAATCCTCAACCTCGTCAAAGAACACGAAACATGGCGCACCGAACAATGCCTCAACCTAATACCCTCAGAAAACATCATGAGCCCCCACGTACGAGCCCTCCTCTCATCAGAACTCGCCCACCGCTACACGGCAAGAGACCGCTTTTACATGGGCACGCAGTACACGGACAAGATCGAACAATACGGCGAAAAACTCGCAAGACAACTCTTCAAAGCCGAAACCGCCGACCTCCGCCCCCTCTCAGGACACATAGCCGACCTCATCGTCCTGGCCAACCTGACAAAACCCGGCGACACCCTCATGTGCATCAGCCCAACAGACGGCGGATACCCAGGAATGTGGAACGAAGGCCTAGCCGGCCTGCTCAAACTCAAAACCACTGCTTTCCCCTTCTCAAAAAAAGATATGAACATAAAAACTGAACAGGCCAAGCAAGCCATCCTCCGAGTCAAACCGAGAATAGTCATCTTCGGCGCCAGCCTCATCACATTCCCCCAACCAGTCAAAGAACTCGCCCAAACCGCAAGAGAAAATGGCGCCACAGTCGGCTACGACGGCTCACACGTCCTAGGCCTCATAGCAGGCCAACAATTCCAGGACCCACTCAGAGAAGGCGCCCAAGCACTCTTCGGCTCAACACACAAAACCTTTTTCGGCCCCCAAGGAGGCATAATCCTCGCCAACAAAGAACCAGGAGAAACCCTCAAACAGAAAATCTACCCAGCCTTCGTAGACAATGCACACTGGAACCGTATAGCCGCCCTCACCTTGGCACTCGCCGAAGCAAAAAAATACGGTAAAGCATACGCAACGCAAGTCATACGCAACTCAAAAACCCTGGCCAAAGCCCTAGACGACTATGGCTTTCCCGTGATCTGCAAACACCTCGACTACACCAGCTCGCACCAGACGATCATAGACTACGGAAACTACGAAAAAGGAAGAACCATCGCCAGAAAACTCCAAAAAGCAAACATCATCACCGACTGCGTCATCCGCATAGGCACAGACGAAATCACCAGACGCGGCATGAAACTACCCGAAATGATAAAGGTCGCCGAACTCCTCAAAAGAACCGTGATCGACGAAGAAAACCCCGAAAACATCAAAAAAGAAATAGTCAAACTCAACCGCCAATTCCAAAACGCCCAATACTGCTTCGAAAAATAGCCCTCAGCCAAACGCAGCAGACAAGTGACCTTCTCTTGACAGCAACGGTCTGCCCCGAACTCGTCGAGGCCATGGAACGCCAAAAATACCATTTCGTAGGCAACCACTCAGCCGTAAAAAAATGCAGATGGCTCCACGAAACCCTCGTCCACAATCGCCCATGCTACAAACAGAAATTCTACGGCATCAACACCCACCAATGCATCCAAATGACCCCTGCAGCCTTCTACTGCACCCAACAATGCCTATTCTGCTGGAGGGCCCAAACCACAGACCTCAAAACAAAATGGGACGAAACCAAACTCCCCCAATGGGACGAACCCGAACACATAATCGAAGGAAGCATCGAAGCCCAATACCAAATCCTCACAGGCTACAAAGCCAACCCCAAAGCAGACAAACAGAAAGTCAAAGAAGCCCAAACCCCACGCCACGCAGCCATCAGCCTAACAGGCGAACCCACACTCTACGAACACATAGGCACCCTAATTCAAGCCTTCCACAAAAAAGGCTTCACCACATTCCTCGTCACAAACGGAACCCAACCCCAAACCCTATCAAGCCTAGAACAAGAACCCACACAACTTTACATCAGCCTCTGCGCCCCCGATGAACAAACATACAAACGAGTCTGCCGCCCCCAAACCCCAAACGCTTGGAAAAAAATCAACCAAACCCTCAGTCTGCTCCCCAGCTTCAAATGCCCAACCGTCATCCGCATGACACTCGCAGACAAACTCAACATGAAAAGCACACAAGCCTACGCTAGACTCATCCAAAAGGCAGAACCCACATACATCGAAACCAAAGCCTACATGCACATCGGCTACTCACGCCTACGCCTAACATACGAAAACACGCCCAGCCACACAAAAATAATACAGTTCGCCCACCAACTCGCAAAACAAACAAACTACAACCTCATAGACGAATCAGCAGAAAGCCGCGTTGCACTCCTAAGCAAACTCCCAAAATCAAAACGACTAGACAACAACCAAACACTTATCAAACAATAACCAAACCCCGCGCCACAGGCAACCTAATCGAACATCCCGTGAATCAAATGAGAACAAACCTTAAATATTGCCTCAACCATTACCCGTACTCTTATACCAACAATTAAATCGAGGTGTTAACACATGGTCAGTAATGGAAGAGGACGCCTGTTCAGACGCAAAGACGGCAAATACCTCATCTACATACCTAAAGACCTAGCCGAAGACAGCATGTTCCCATTCAAAGACTCAGACTCAATATCCGTCAAAGCAACCTTCAAACCAGGCGGAGAAAACAAACTTCTCATAGAAAAATGGAAAGAACCCGCGACAGAACAAGGCGGAAAAAGCATATAGACCTCGCATTCTCCATTTTCAAAGATAAGATATGATAAAATACCACAACAGCATATTCTACACCCAACCAGGGTGCCAAACAAGTTGAACAACCTAAAACCAATTCTCGACACAATAAGAAAAGAGCTCCGCGACAAAGACGAAATCCGCGAAACAGCCCAAAAACAAATGCGCACCATGCAGAGCTACTCCAAACAAGCAATCCTCCTCATCCACCAAAAACGCACAAAAGAAGCAGAAACCCTGCTCAAAAAAGCTCAGAAAATCCACACAAAACTAGATCAAACCTCAACAACACACCCAAGCATAATCTACGGCGGCCTATACAGCGCCGCACTCCAAGAATACAGTGAAGCAAACATATTCCAAACACTAGTACAAGAAAACCAGTTCATAACCCCCGAAAAAATCAACGTACCCCCAACCGACTACATCCTCGGGCTAGCCGATGTAATAGGCGAATACAGACGTCTGGCACTAGACGCCCTGAGAGTCGGAAACGCTGAAAAAGGCGAGAAAAATCTCCAGACAATGGACGAAATATACACCGAACTCATGGCTATGGACGAATCCTACATGCTGGTCCCAGGCCTAAGAAGAAAATGTGACGTTGCCAGAAAAATCATCGAAATCACACGCGGGGACGTCACCCAAGAAATCAGAAGAAACGCCCTTGAAAAACACCTCAGAAGATTTGAAACGATACATAAGAGGAAAAACCAGACCTGACAAAGCATGGACAAGAATCCAGCTAAACCAGCTACTTTTTCAGTGAGAACAGCCCATCGAGCACAACAGCGCATGTCCAAACTTCTCATCCTCGAAGACCAACTGCCTAGAAGAATCAGACACGTGGCAGGCATCGACGTTGCATATACAAAAAACACCTCTATCGCCGCAGCCGCAATCCTAGAATACGACTCACTCAAGCTGGAAGAAACACAAACAGCATCCTGCAAAACGCAACTCCCATACATCCCGACTCTGCTCGCCTTCAGAGAGATCATGCCCAGCACACAATGCATCGGAAAACTGCACATACAACCAGACGTATTTTTAGTCAACGGCCACGGCTACGCACACCCCTACCATTGCGGACTCGCAAGCCACCTCGGCCTCGTACTGAAGAAACCCACCATAGGCGTAGCAAAAAACAAGCTCGTCGGAAAAATCCAAAAACCCCAACAGAAAGTAGCCCTCATAACCCACAACGGCAAAACCATCGGCGCCAAACTCGAAATCAACCCGAAACACAAACCGATCTACGTCAGCGTCGGACACATGGTCTCCCTCCAAACAGCAATAAGGATCGTACAACAGACAACCCGCGACAACCACCTCCCCGAGCCTCTCCTCAAAGCACACCAAACTGCCACGGCAGAAAAACGAAAGACCAATATCCCATCACAAACCTAAAACAAACACAAGTGAAGACCAACTTGCCAACATCAAAACTCAAGACACTAGCCACCAAAATACGCGACAAAAACCTCAGAAAAAAAGTCAGCGAACTACTTGAAAACCCGACCTTTGAAATAGACGGCAAAACCTACAAAGCATTACCCCTTGAGACCGCACCAGCCGGCCTTTCTCATCATCACAATTACCCAGGCGGGTACATCGAACACGTCACATCAACAACAAACATCGCATTAGCTTTGTGCGACTCAGCCGAAAAAATCTACCACGGCAAAGCAAACCGCGACCTCGTCATAGCGGGCGTCCTACTGCACGACATATTCAAAACAACAATGTACGCCAAGAACGAAAACGGAAGCTTCAGCTCCACGCCCTTAGCAGAGTACCTGGACCACTTGTCCTTGGCAACAGCAGAACTCGTAAGAAGAAACTTCCCACTTGAATTAGTACACATCGTAACTGCCCACCACGGACAGTACGGGCCAATCAGACCGCGAACCCTCGAAGCTCTCATCTGCCACCTAGCAGACTTCACAGACTCAAGACTCAACGGAGAAGTACTAAACGCGGCGCAATATCTTGCACGAAAAGCTACGGGACAAGAAATGTACGAACTAACGTCCAGCGAAGCCTTCGAAATAGTGCACTCGAAATCCATCGAAGGATGGAAAGGCCTAGTCAAGAAAGTCAACAAAATGAAG
Source organism: Candidatus Bathyarchaeota archaeon (assembly GCA_963769845.1). Lineage (GTDB taxonomy): Archaea > Thermoproteota > Bathyarchaeia > Bathyarchaeales > Bathycorpusculaceae > JBGQMW01. The sequence continues at coordinate 85,842 of CAVYNL010000033.1, forward strand.
CAAAAAAGAAGAACACACAAAACTTAATAGCAAACTACGTCAAGACCACACCAAGAAAGGGGACACACAATATGGAAATACCTTTCGCAGAATTCCAGAAACTCGACCTACGCATAGGAAGAATAACAGAAGCGAGCCAGATCCCAGGCTCACGCAACCTCATAAGAATGATAGTGGACTTCGGAAACGAGAAAAGACAAGCAGTAGCAGGACTCCTGCAGTGGTACAAGCCTGAACAACTCGTAGGCAAGAAAGGCGTCTTCATACTCAACTTGGAAAGAAGGAAACTAATGGGCATAGAATCCCAATGCATGATCTTCGCCGCAGAAGACAGCAAAGGAAACGTCGTAATCCTGCAACCCGAAAAAGACGTTGCAGAAGGTAGCAAAATACACTAGCCCATCAGCTTGACGATTGCTCCAGCCTTCTCCTCGCTTCCAACCAAATACCCAACCATTTCTTCATCCAAGACAAGCCACTTAGCCAAGCCTGCAGCCATCTCAGGATCACTCTCAAAGATTATCCGCAGATACGGAACGACTTCCTTCGAGGCCCTGACAGCAGAGATGTGGCACCTGTGCTTGACCCTGTTTCCTATGCTCAGCCGCATCGCCCTTTCCGATCTGGAACGGGAAAGCATCTGAATACGCTCAGGAAACTTGAAAGGAACCCACCCAGACACCCGACTATTCTTTCTGGCCAAAGCCACACCTGCAGTCATGTAATCAATGACGTAACGCATAAAACCCCAATCACGAGTCCTGCGGATTCGGCCCCGATACAAGTCAGCAATTGCCAAAGCATTCATCGCGTCAGCCAAATCATGCGAGTCACTCATGTGCGCAGGAACGTTCTCATAGATCCACTCAAAAAGCATGTCAACATCAACATCAGCCATGTCCACAGCGTGCTTGGCACCTGAACACGTCTTCCCGTACAATATCATCCTCAAAACATTGAAAATACTGTCCTGCCTATCACGGTACCCAAGCCAAGAAACATCCTCATACACAAGCTTTTTCTTCCCTTGGCCCAACGCCTGAAGGTCATTCACCGCCGAACGCACATCACCGCCAGACCGCTGAGCGATAAACTTCAAAGCCGCCTCATCAGCCTGAATGCCCTCGCTTTCACTTATCCGCTTCAGACATTTCGCAACTTCACCCGCAGGCGGCCTCTTAAACTCCAACAGCAAACAGTAAACACGAAGAGTCGCAAAGCGAGGGTCATAAGCACTGTTCGCAATCAAGACAACCGGACACTGCGCATTCTTCACAACATCACTAATCGCTTTGACCCCACCCCTGTCTGACGTGCCAGTCAAGCCGTCCAGCTCGTCTAAGAGAACGATCCGTTTTCCGCCGAACAAGGAACTGTACTGCGAAGCCAACCCCGCAAACCGGTTGACCGCCTCTTCAGTCCGATAATCACTCGAGTTCTTCTCGACAAACTCCATCGACAAATCATGAGCCACTGCCTCAACAGTAACCGTCTTCCCAGTCCCAGGTGGGCCATACAAAAATGCAGCTCGTTTCTTGGGAACACCTTTTTCCCAAGACTTCACCCAACCAACAAACTTCTCAATGGACTCAGAATTACCTACGATCTCAGCCAAAGACTTCGGCCTATGCTTGACAGTCCACGCGGCATACAAGAGGAGGACACCTACCCCTTGCTCTTCAACTCGTCCCCAGCTTCAACAAGCTTAGCCAGCAAGGCACTCAACTGAACCTCTTCATCTGCACCCTCAACAAGCCTGTAATCCACTTCCCCAACAACATCCGCCAGCCTAATCTTCCACTGTTCAGGAATCTCCGCCCTGAAAAGCTCAGTGTGAATCTGGCGAATTAGGTCACTGCCAGCAACGCCATACTTCTGTATCATATCCCGCAGCAGTCCTCTTGCTTCCGTGAAATTACCGTCCATAGCCGCCTTGATCATTTTCTGCACATCCGCAGGATGCGCCCTCCCAGTGATAGAGTAGATGACTTTCGCATCAACAGGCTTCCCCAACGACGCCGACGCCTGCAAGGTATTAATCGCCCTCCGTAAATCCCCCCCGCAAACCTCAAAAATAGCGTTCAAACCCTCCGCTGACAATTTCACCTTCTCCTTCTCAGCAATCTCTTTCAAACAACAATCATGCTCTTCCCTTGGCAAATACGTAAAACGGAAAGGAGCACACCTCGACTGAATAGGCTCAATAATCTTCCCGCTATAATTAGCGCACATGATGAACCGGCACGTCTCAGTAAAACGCTCCATCGTCCGCCTCAAAGCCTGCTGCGCATCAGAAGTCATATTATCAGCCTCATCCAAAATCATAATCTTAAACGGAATCTCACCAATAGACTTCACCCGCGCAAAAGTCTTAACAGTATCCCGGACAACATCGATCCCTCTCTCATCGCTCGCGTTCAACTCCATAAGATGCTCCCTGTAAACATCACCATAAAGGTCCCTCGCCAAACAAAGAGCCGCCGTAGTCTTACCAGTTCCAGGCGGCCCAGCGAAAATACAGTGCGGCACATTCCTAGACCGGGCAAAACTCTTCAAACGCTCTATAATATCCTTCTGATCAACAACATCCCCTAACGTTTTCGGGCGGTACTTCTCGGCCCACATCTCAAAACTCAATTCGAGTCTGCCTCCCAGCCTATACGTTACTTCCATGCGCTAATAAAAGTATATTTAGAACAAAACTGTGGGCTAGTCTTCCTCCAAGAACCCCTTCAGAAAAACTGCGTATTCGCAAGGATGCTCATTCTGCAACAAAGACTTGATGATCTTTATTTTCCCTTTTCTCCCGTGCGAGATCCTCGAAATTATGTAATCAAGCGTTTTCTTGCGAATACTGCAAAGCCATGTTTTCTGTCCGGACTTGACCAGCCTATAATACGGGCAGGTCTTGTACTTGAGTGTGAAACCTCCTTCAAAGTATTCGATTTCAACCTCAACGTCAAGCTCACGGTACATATCAATGATTCTATCACCAGCTTCTCTGATCGTCCACGGATAGTCTTCCGGGAATATCTCATCCATCGGTTCTCTTATTATTTCGAAAGCCTCTTCTGGCGAGGACGCCGACATTTCATTTATCAATGTCTGCATCAGTTTCTTGCGAGGAAGCGGTTCGAGGATCGGCTTTTCAACTGCTTTCAGTTTGAAGCTCAGGAGGTTCTGGAAAACTGTCGTTGAAATCTCGTAACCGAGTTCTCTGAACATAGACTCGACGAGCGTGCGCTGACTGTTCATCACTAGCATGTCAATCTTCTTGAAGATTATCGTGAAATGCTCATCATCTACAAACCTTATTTCCGAATCAGGTTGGACAGATCCCGTGTTCTTAAGGATGTAAGTCTGCGCAAGCTTCTTGATTTTCTCAGGGTCATTTCTTGCAAGCATGCGGATTGCGTTTGAAACTCGAACCCCCATTGTTCTGTATATTTCGTTGAACCTCTCCCTATTCGTATCATAGACTTTGGACGCGAAGGAATTGAAGACTTCACGCGGAACTGGAATGACATCCAAGAACTGCCTCCCAACAGTCTGATAAAGACTCACTTCAACTATCTGATCGACAAGACTCTGGTCTTCAGCCCCAACGTACTGAAGCGCCACGTTTCCATTTGTTTGTTCGACGGAGAACTTGAGAATCTTCCACCCGCGAGTTGCCAAGATCACTGAAAGCATTACAATGGAGAGTTTCGCAACTGATGGCGTAGTTGACTGAAATGACACTTCTATCGTCTTATCATCAACTTCGCCCAGTATTTTGGCCTGCTTGAACCAGTTCATCTTCGTGAACCCAGAAAGCAGGCTTTTCACGAACTCTTTAGGCTCTTTGGGAAGCTCACTTACGCCGAGCGCTATCCTGATGTCTTCTAGAAGTGAGCCGAAGCCCGTTATCGGTTCTTCAAGATGCTTTTCAGCCCAATTCATGAATGCAGGTCCGACAAGCATCAACGTGTTCTTAAACAGGCCGGGAGTCGCGCATGATAATCTTTTTTCAACCTGCTCGCCCAGAGAATCTCCGAACTCCTTTCTCTTCAACGGGTACACGTCCTGACGAGTCATCTTGACCGCGATGTCCTCTCCCATCACGCGCATGTCAAAGGAAATCTGCAAACCTTCAAGAATCGTTGACAATTGGAAGGCAACGATCTCTGGTAGCCGCTTAAAGGAGTCTGGCCTCAAAATAACCGTATTGTCAAGCTCATTGTGTGATGCAATCTCAAAGAGCCGAGTCAGGCTCTCCAATTCCTCAAGAACCATCATGAATTCTCTAAAGTTGGAAGGCTTCTTCCATGCTACAGAACCCTTCAATATTTCGATTGTATTCTTTGCTTCTGCTTTTTGCTCTGCTATGAAATCCTGAATGGTTTTATCGCCTACGGCGACTTCCAAGAGGCTGTCAATGGTTTTTCTGCTAACAGATGTTAAATTCAAAGCTTGTCTGAGGTTTGTCTGTTCGTTCACTTTCGCTTTTATGGCGCAGTCATCGCATGAGCCTACTCTCTCAACTCTCAACAATGTCTCAAGCGCTTGTTCAATAGCACGGTTCTTCGTGCCGTAGGTTTTAGTCAGCTCTCCAAGCATCTCATCTGTTTTTTTCGTTATCGTTGTATGAAGATGAATTGACAACTGTTTCCCCAATTGTTTCTAGGAAACGCTTCTATTAAACGTGTGTTCATGAAAACACGCTTCATGTACATAGAAAAAGAAAGTGTGGATTAAGCGCTGACTATCCCGCTCGGCGCAGCCAAAGGCACGATGGTTTTGCTCCCGCGCAAAAACATTGCTTCTGCGACCCTCTTCACAGCATTCATGTAGGCTGCGACTCGCATGTTCACTTTGTACTGCAGAGAGACTGCCAAGACTTCGCTAAATGCGGTTACAATAGTGTGTTCAAGTTTTGTGCGTACTTCTTCTTCTGTCCAATAGTAGTTCATCTGATTCTGTACTTGTTCAAAGTAGCTGACGATTACGCCGCCTGAATTTGCCAAGATATCTGGGATCACGAAGACTCCGTTCCTGTACAGCACTTCATCGGCTTCAGGTGTTGTCGGTCCGTTTGCACCTTCAGCTACGATTTTCGCTTTGATCTTACCAGCATTTGCCTTAGTGATTTGGCTCTCCAAAGCTGACGGAACTAGAATTTCACAATTCAATTCCAGCAGTTCTTCGTTCGTGACACCCTTGCATCCTTCATATCCAGTGACAGAGCCTGTCTTGTTCTTATGCTCCATCACTTTGCTCGGGTCAATTCCTTTTGCGTTGTAGACTCCGCCCTTCGAGTCTGAAACTGCTATGATCTTGCAGCCAAGTTCATGTAATAGTCTAGCAGCATGGAATCCAACGTTGCCGTAGCCTTGAACGGCAACAGTTGTCCCTTTCAGGTTCAAGTCAAGACACTTCGCTGCTTTAATGACGGTGTACATTAGACCCCTTGATGTTGCTTCATTTCTCCCAAGCGATCCACCGATGCGCACGGGCTTTCCTGTGACAACACCGAAAGCATTGTGACCTACCATTTGGCTGTATTCATCCATTATCCAAGCCATTGTCTGAGCATCAGTGTAGACGTCTGGAGCGGGTATGTCAGCGTAAGGTCCTATGTATCTTGCATATGCACGGGCATAGCCTCTGGTCAGTCTTTCCAGTTCTCCCTGCGACATTCCCTTTGGATTGCATCGAATTCCGCCTTTACCACCGCCCAACGGCAGACCTGTCACTGCGGTCTTCCAAGTCATCCACGCTGACAGTGCTACCACTTCGTCAAGCGTTAGTTCCGGATGATATCTTATGCCGCCTTTCGTTGGCCCTAGTGCATCATTGTATTGAACTCGGTAACCCGTGAAGACTTGAATACTTCCATCATCCATGACTACCGGAATGTTGACTATGATTGTACGCATCGGGCGTTTGAGCATTTCGTGGACCCCAGGATCCAAGTTCAGTTTTTGTGCAGCCATGTCCAACAGTTTCAGCACTGCCTCGTAAGGGTTCGGCGATGCTACGACCGAAGCCAGGGTTTCGAGTTTGATTGACACTGAGGTTTGAAGTTTTTCAACAAGGTTCTGGAAATTTTCTCTTGCAGCTTCGCCGTTGCCGACTGTGCTGCCGAAAAACCAAAGGTATGATTCGATAATGACTTCGGGTCTCTTGGTTGTGAAGGAACCTGCTGGAGCCATTTTGGGGTTCTCTGAGAAGTAGTCGACTAGCACCCGGAGCATGTTTATCTCTTCTTTCGAGAGTGAACGACATTTTCTGAGCGGCTGTGGTGCTTCGACCTGGATGTATTCTATTTCTTTGATTTTTCTTTCGAGTTCTTCGAATATCTTTGCTGCATCTGCTTCTGGGATGCCGAAGTTCTCAGCATATGTAGTTGTTAACGCATAGTGAGCTGTGGTGTAGCTTTCGATCTTCGCAGTCAGTTCGGGTTTCTCTGCAAAGAAGTCTGCGATTAGTTTTACCATTCCAAGTTCGCGCCCTGAGAGTTCGACTGAGCTTAACATTACTCTTCATCTCCATTTCTAGAAGATACTTAATGTCATGTTCAAATATAGAAACCTTATGTACACAATGTTCACACTTGAACAGCGCAACACATGCTTTCCGACTAACCTAAACGTTTTTAACATTGCCAGCGAAACAAACAAGGGAGACCTGCCGTGGAAAAAGAAGACGAAAAGAGGCTGTCGACTGGCGTAAAATCGTTAGACAGAGTTTTGGGAGGTGGACTTTTTCTGGGAGAGAACGTTGTGTGGGAAGTGGAGTCCGCAACGTTCGCTCGAGAATTTCTTTATGCTTTTATGAGACAGGGCATTGTTGAAGGAAACCAAGTGCTCTATCTTGACTTCATATATCCTCCACAGGCTTTATTGCTGCAGTTGAAACCGTTGGTTATGACTCTTCCGAAGGATTGGCAGGATAGGCTTCTTGTGTTGGACTGTTTCTCAGAATCTTCAGGTCAGGGAGAATTAGTATTTGTTGATTTCTATGACAAGGCACCGTCTTGGATAAGAAAAGTTCCGAGCTCAAAAGATCCAGAACAGTTTCACAGATTCTTTGGAAGAATCGAAAGAGAATTCGTCACGCCGGGAACAAGACTTGTCTTCAACAGTCTGTCCCTAATGGAACACGTGTGGGGAAATGAAGCCGTAAGAGCGTTCTTCAGTCACGTCTGCCCCGCGCTATACGCGTATAGAACATTAGCCTACTGGACAATAGCCAAGAACGCCCATCCCAAAGAATTCTGCGCCCTGATAGAACACATAACACAAGTCGTTGTCGATCTAACCAAAGAAGGAGAAAAGAGGTTTCTGGAAGTCAGAAAGGCCGGCAGCAGATATGATCCACAGACATATCAACGTCGAGAATACTCGGTTGACGGCCTCAAAATCGAATTCTGACTTGCCACCTATCCTAATTTCTGGTGCCCTCGAAGACATCCTGAAAACGGCAACCTTCTGATCTGATAAGCTAATCATATTTGGATCAAAAAGTAAACTAGGGGAGTAGGCTGTGAGAGAACAAAAACACTCCGCGACGTCTGACAATCTCATCGAAAGTGCGTGAATTTTCCATGTTCATGAATGTTCACAAAACACCATCTTTAAGTAAAGGCTTAAAAGCCTACGTAAAGTACTCTCCTAGTTCTGAAACAATGTTGGAGAATGGAGGAAGAATCAAATGACTGAGCGCGTACACAAAAATAGTTCGTACCTGAACGGCAAGTCGACAACAGGAACACAGACAAGAGTGAAGGACACAAGCCCCACAAGCGGAATGTGCCCAATTTGCATCCGTGACTGCCCGTTCCTCTGCGAAATAAGTCTCTCAGCCTTCAGAGGAAGAGAAGCACTCTATCCAGACCCAGCGCAATTCGGCTACAGCACAGCAGGAGCACTCAAAGATTTCGGACTGGACTGGTCAAACTTCAACATACAGGCAGGTCTCTTCGAAGCAGAAGGAATTGAACCAAACTCAGACCTAACCATATTTCCGAATGTCAACATAGAAACAAAAGTCGGAGGCATACCATTGAAAATCCCAATTCTAAACGGAGCCTTCGGCTCAACAGATGTTGCTAGACTGAATTGGGAAGGACTAGCAATAGGCACCGCAATCTCTGGCGCATCGATAATCGTCGGTGAAAACGTATGCGGAATGGACCCTGAAGCTACAATCACGAATGGAAAAGTCACAGATTCAAAGGAGCTGAAACGCAGAGTTGATCTATTCAGAAAGTTCTGGGATGAAAAACACGGAGAAATAGTTGTTCAGACAAATGTTGAAGACCAAAGACTCGGCGTTGACGTCTATGCTATCTCAAAACTTGAAGTTAATGTCATCGAAAGAAAATGGGGCCAAGGAGCAAAAGCCATTGGAGGAGAAGTGCGAGTAAGAGACCTTGAAAAGGCCAAGCTGTTGAAGAAAAGAGGATATATTGTAATTCCAGACCCTGAAGACCCAACGGTTCAACAAGCCTTCAAAGACGGTGTGTTCAAATCCTTCGAAAGACACAGCAGAGTAGGCATACCAAAAGAAAAGAACTTCATAGAAGACATTGAGTGGTTAAGAAAACAAGGTGCAAAATACGTAACCTTGAAAACGGGAGCATACAGACCTTCAGCTGTTGCATGGACGATGAAAATGGCGTCAGAAGCCAAGATCAATTATGTGTCGTTCGATGGAGCAGCAGGTGGAACAGGCATGAGCCCCGTGCCCATGATGGACGAGATGAGCATTCCAACAGTCTACTTGGAAGCCATAGTTCTAAAATGTGCACAGATACTAAAGAAAAAAGGACGCCACGTTCCAGACCTTATCATGGCAGGAGGCTTCATAGAAGAAACGTCCATTTTCAAGGCAATCGCAATGAGCAACTATGGAAGCGGCCCATTTGTAAAAGCCGTCTTGATGGGACGTTCGCCAATAACCGCTGCCTTTAAGGGAAGCTACTTTAGGCAACTGGCTGAGGAGGGCAAATTACCTAAATCATTTGCGGACAAATTCGGCGCCACACCGGAAAAATTCTTCATCGCTACACCAGAACTGAAAACAAAATACGGTGAACGATTTAAAGAAATACCATGGGAATCAGTTGCGGTCTACACCTACTTGACTGATCGCGTTGGCGTTGGACTCAAACAACTCTTGGCAGGCAACAGAAAATGGAAGCTGGAACTGATTAACAGAAATGACCTAATGAGTCTCTCAGAGAGAGCAACAAAAGTCACAGGAATACCAATGCCCGACGAATTTGAAAAAGACGCAATAGAAAGAATTCTAGACTAGTACATTCCTTCTTTTCTTTTCTTTTTACGAAAGTTCACAGTAATCCTTAAATCATACATTCTAACAAGCTGACTCCGCAATAGGGGAAATTACTATGGGAAAAGAACAATCGCCATATTCAGTCGCATTGGAACAGCTAAGACTCGCCGCTGAAAAGCTGAAACTTGACCCTGGGATACATGCAATGTTGAAAGTTCCCAAAAGGTCTCTGACTGTTGCAGTATCGACCAAAATGGACAATGGCAAGATCGGAGTTTTCCAAGGCTGTCGTGTACAGCACATGGACGCAAGAGGGCCATTCAAAGGCGGCATACGATATCACCCAAATGTAACCTTAGATGAAGTCACTGCACTATCAATGTGGATGACATGGAAATGCTCAGTCATGGACATTCCTTACGGCGGAGCAAAGGGCGGCATCTGCTGCAACCCAAAAGAGATGTCCAGAAACGAACTAGAGAATATGACGAGACGTTACACAAGCATGATTTTTGACATCATCGGACCATATCGCGATGTCCCTGCGCCTGACGTTTACACTGACTCACAAACAATGGCTTGGATAATGGATACTTATAGCCAGCGCGAGGGCTACAGCGTCCCGGAGTGCGTCACGGGAAAGCCCATTAGCGTTGGCGGTTCTGAAGGGCGTAATGAAGCAACATCACTAGGAGCTGACATATGCGCCAGAGAAGCATGCAAACAACTAAACATGAAGATCAAAGGGGCAACGGTCGCAGTTCAAGGCTACGGCAACGTTGGCTGGAACGCAGCCAAGATCGCTCATGATTGGGGTGCAAAAATTCTGGCAGTGAGCGACTCAATGGGCGGTATCTACTGCAAAGAAGGGCTGAATCCCTACAAAGTATACGAACACAAACAGAAAACGGGATCCGTGGTCAACTTCAAAGGATCTGAAAAGATGACGAACGAAGAAGTGCTTGAGACAAAATGCGACATACTCATACCAGCAGCTTTGGAAAATGCCATTACAGGAACCAATGCAGACAACGTAAAGGCAAAGATAGTAGCTGAAGGCGCAAACGGCCCAACAACGCCAGAAGCTGACAAAATACTCCACGAAAAGAGAATATTTCTCATCCCGGACATTTTGGCTAACGCGGGCGGAGTGACGGTAAGCTACTACGAATGGGTTCAGAACTTGGAACGCGAACATTGGCCATTGAATGAGGTAAATGAGAAACTGGAAACCAAGATGGTAAAGGCTTTCAATGACGTATACAACGTTTCAAGGAAAGAAAAATCTGATATGCGACTCGCAGCTTTGATGCTTGGCGTTGGCAGAGTGGCTGATGCGATCAAGACACTGGGCCTCTGGCCATAGGAACACACAAACTCCCGACTTTCCTTTTTTTGTTTTGACCGAGATACAGCGCAATTTCTGCGATGCCAGAGTACTACTCTTGACGATTGGCGTCTAAGGCATTGTCTTTCCAAATCAACTCGCGCTTTTCAACTACAGTCTTTATATTCCTTTGTCTCTTAGCTTACAAACCGCGGGGAGATAGGAGAATGCAGGGCAAGTCAAGAGCAACTATAAAAGATATGGATTTCGGCTTCGAAAACTCGCTTGTCAGAATAATAGCCAACAGAAGCTCCCCAGAAATCATACTCGCAGGGTTGAATTTAGGCCCATTCGAAGAAGGCAGCGATTACGAGGTATACTACTGGACTGCACTCGAACTTGAAAAAGCCGGAATCGCCCATTTAAAAGAAGAGGACCAACTAGACGCAGTCAAACTCAACAAAGTTCAGTGGACTGAACGAATCCAGACCAGTGGACAAGTGTCCAAGATCCCCGACCACTTCTATCCAAAGCTCCGCAGGCGCCTCGCAGAACTCAGAAGAGAAATCGCCAAAGATCCAGAGAAGATCCGCGAATACGAGAGGTTCAGACAACTCACACAAGACATTACAAACTCAAGACTGAGAAAAATCATTTCAATAGCTTCTGCGCCTGCGCAGACGGAAAACACACTGAGAAACTTGACGAATGAGGAAAAATCGCTCTACGAGCGTCTCTACAGACTCATCGATAGTTGGAGAAAACAGATTTTAGAGTACGAGGGAGGGGTTGAATGACCGAGGAACTAGAAGTTGTAGACCCACAGGAACGGTTCCAAGATTTCTTCAAAACAGAAAAGTACCGTCAGAGACTATCCCAGATGGCAGTCGGAGGTAAAACTTCACTCACAGTCGATTTTGATGACCTCCTGACCTTTGACCAAAGAATAGCCGAAGAACTACTTGAAAAACCAGAATACTTGAAGCATGCAAACAATGCCGCTTATACGCAGTTACAGATAGAAGACCCCGAATACGCAGAAAAGACGGCAGCAATAGACGTCAGAATCGTACGGTTACTGCAAGCTGCAACATCTGCGAAAACTCGGGTCGCAACAGATCGGCAAGCTTGTTATGGTCGAAGGCATTGTCGTTCGCTCATCACCAGTAAGACCAATGGTCATGCAGGCAGCATTCAAATGTAAACGATGCGGAACAGTAAACCCAGTAAACCAAACTGGCAGTTTCCTGAAAGCACCATTTGCATGCAGCAGCCCAGACTGCGCTTCAAAAGGACCTTTCGAGTTCGTCCAAGAAGAATCCACATTCATCGATTCCCAAGATCTACGAGTTCAAGAGAGACCTGAAGACCTGCCACCTGGACAGCTTCCCAGAACACTCAACATCAAGCTTGTCGGAAGCGAAATCGTCGACCTAGCAAGACCCGGCGACCACATCTCCGCAGTCGGAGAAGTAAGGGCGCTCGCACCAACGCTTCCAGGAGTAGGAAAACTCCGCACGTTCATACTACACTTGGACGCAAATTCAATTGAAGTATTAGGCAAAGAACCAGAAACAGTACTCCCTTCGCCGGAAGAAGAACAGAAAATTCTTGAACTTTCAAGAGATCCCTGGGTGCATCGCAAAATCGTTGGATCAATCGCGCCGTCAATCTACGGATATGACCACATCAAAGAAGCCATAATGTACCTACTCTTCGGCGGCGTGCCCAAAACCTTGCCTGACATCAGCATAAGAGGAGAAATGAATGCGCTAATAGTGGGAGACCCAGGAACAGCGAAGTCTCAACTCCTGCAATACGTAGCCCGAATTGCACCTCGAGGACTGTACACTTCAGGACGAGGTACAACAGCCGCAGGCCTGACAGCCGCCGTAATACGAGAAAAGGGCGGAGGAATGACCCTTGAAGCAGGAGCCCTAGTACTAGCAGACAAGGGGATAGCGTGCATAGACGAAATGGACAAAATGCGCCCAGAAGACAGAGTGGCCATACACGAAGCTATGGAACAACACACCGTTTCAGTGGCAAAAGGAGGCATCGTCGCAACACTTAACGCCAGAACAGCCATACTTGCCGCAGCAAACCCTGCACTAGGAAGATACGAGCCGCACAGAACAGTGTCTGAAAACATCTCTCTGCCAGTCACGATACTTTCCAGGTTCGACCTAATCTTCGTGCTGAGAGACGTTCCAAACAAAGAGTCTGACAGCAAGATGTCGGCTCACATCTTGGAGATTCACAGAAAAGGCTCAAGCCCCGTTGAAACCCCAATACCAGTTGACCTCCTACGAAAATACATAAGCTATGCAAAGGGAACCAAGCCTGTTCTAGGCCAAGAGGCAATCAAGCGACTCAACGATTTCTACCTGGCCATGCGTTCGGCAAGCGAAACTGAAGGGTCGCCCGTTGCCATAACTGCACGCCAACTGGAATCCCTCGTGCGCACATCAGAGGCCAGAGCGCGAGTCGCCTTAAGAAACGAAGTTTCCGCCGAAGACGCGGAAGCAGCGATCGCCATAATGAAAAGATCTCTAGAAGAAGTAGGCATAGACCTATCTTCATACAAGATGGACATAGACTTGATAATGACCGGAAAGCCAAAAAGCATGAGAGACCGGCTTCAAATAATCCTGTCAACACTGATGGAAATGGAAAAAGAAACGGGAATCGTGGAGAAGGTAGCCCTTCTCAGTGAGCTTGAAACAAAACACAATATCCCTAGAGGAGAAGCAGAACGTCTCCTCGGCCAACTTCTCCGCGAAGGAACAGTGTACGAACCCCGCGAGAACTACTTGAAGAAGACTTAGCAGCAACCTGCTGAAACTCAAAACCCTGAAATCACTTTGAACAGGCACAATTCCGCCGACTGAGGGATCTTATCGTTCGAGAAGGGTTAATAGAGGGTAACTATCGAATCATCAAAAGTGAAAAACTCCGATGAAACCAGTGATGGTTGTTGCGGGTACGCGACCCGAAATCATAAAAGTGTCACCCATCATCAGGTCACTGCGGAAGAGAAGAATCCCGTCGGTTTTTGTACATTGTGGACAACATTACGACTACAACATGTTTAGGCAATTCGTCGACGAACTCGACCTGCCCAAACCAGATTTTGAACTCAGGGTAAGAGCTCACACGCACGCAGGGCAGACTGCGCAGATAATGACTCAGATGGAGAGACTTCTGAAGAGTATTTCACCTAGGCTTGTTTTGGTCCAAGGAGACACTAACGGAGCTTTGGCAACTTCTCTGGCAGCTGTGAAGATTGGCACACCTGTAGGACATATTGAAGCCGGACTAAGAAGCTTTGATCTACGAATGCCAGAGGAACATAACAGACGTCTGACAGATCATGTTTCAACTCTTTTGTTTGCACCTACTCTTACGGCAGAGAATAACTTGAGAAAAGAAAATGCATGGGGTCGGGTTCACGTTACAGGGAAGAGTGAGGTAGAAGTACGGTATTCCTAAGGCAACTATGTACGGTCGAGAATATAAGTCCACCTAGAAGCTAATTCTATTTATCTACCGCACGACGCGCATTTCGGTTTATTACAATAGCGTGCGATGGAGAATCAGACATGAGAGACGTTGGCACCGCGGCCAGACACTTCATAGAACACCATCCATAGAGTAAATGCTGATTTTCTGTAATATAGTATGAGGAAGGACGGAAGTAGGGCTTTATCTGTTTTTAAGTTTCTGGATGAACCACGAAGATAGCTATCCGTTTTCCGTATCCACAAAACTTCTAGGGACTCCCTGAAAAGAGAGTTTGAGCTATCTTTGGATATTCAAGTTTTCTGTTGAATGTGGCCTTCCTTGACTAGTTCTGCTAGATACTTGAATGTGAGATGTCTGAGTATGCTGTCACTGGTTAGGCTTATGATAAATGAACCAACTACTGTCATAATCTCTCCCCCTTCTTGTTTGATTTCCTGTTGGAATTTGCTGTAGTCAGAGTAGTCTTTGTGGACTGATATGACCACTCTGTCAGAGTTGAACCCATTCCCTGATGAGACAAAAATGAGGTTTGGATATCTTTCTATGAAGTCTTTGGCTTTTTCAATCTGCAACTCAGCATGTTCAGGATGTACAGCCCTATTTCCAAAGGTGAATGCCAGAATCTCAAACCCCAACTTGGCTAGATCTGGAATTGAAGTATAGTCAAGCAGCCTTTCCTTTTCCAGTTCTCCTCTTCTTCTGGTTATTGTTGGTTGAGAAACATGCAGAATCTTGGCAAGCTGTCTATCGCTTGGTCTTGAATTCTTCATCAGTTCAGCTATTATTGCATAGTCAATTGCCTTCAACTCTTTCCAGGACATGATTTCGCCATCTCAGAGCATCTATGAATATTGTAATTTGATACATTTTAAGATAATAAGCCTTGTTGAAATGAAGTCCATGTTGGTGAAGTCAAAAGACTTCCAGAGTGTCCCTGAAATCTTTGAAGCTTTAGGCTTTTGATTGCTGAAGCTTCTGTTCTCTTTTCTTCATTTCGTTGTAGAGGTATTCGAACTCTTCATACCAACTTGGGTCGTTGGTTTCTTTTCTAACTCCCTCTACAATTGGTTTCACTTTGTTCCATGTCATGGAGACTGGGAGATGGCCAACTAATTCAGGGTCTACAAGTTTCCTTTGGAGAAGTAAGCCTATGATAGTAAAACTGTTTATTACAGAAAGAAGTGCTGCGTTTTCAGGGTTGTCAGAAAGGTATGTTCCATATTTCTTCTTGAAGTCATCATAGTCTGTGAATTCAAGGTTCCACACTTTCAACCATGGTTTGGTCAACTCTTCGCTGACCCAGCTCGTGTACATCCTCATAGTCAAATCTGTTTGCCTTATTCTTGTCTGGTGCCGAATCTGAAAAATGTAGTAGATAGCTGCTAGGAACACACCTGCAGAAGCAATCGCTATAGAAACTGTCTGTACATCAACCACTATTACCACCTAGAAGAAAAGATTAGACAAGATTAGTATTAAAGACTAAATCATTAAGAGAAAATCAACTGAAAAAGAAGCTCAATAATAGTTCTATATGTTAATAACAGACAGAAGCTTTCTACTTCTTCTCAGTGCTTGTTAGTATCTTTGGTTCTTTCCATTCTTCTCTGAGTATACTGTAGATATAGGCATCTCTCCATTCTCCTCTCATGAAATGTATGTGACTTTCTTGTCCTCTTCCTTCCGTGTTTCTTCAGCTTCCAAAGCCCTCTTCTCCTCAATTTTCTGAAGGCGAGTGACCATTTTATCAGCCTTGGTGATCTCCTCATCAAGTCCAGCAAGTTTCGCATCAAAACCAAGCATCGACTGCAACACTTCTAGAACGCTTTTTGCAGATTTCGGGTCAGGTAAATATCCTCTTGTCTCTCCCAGGAGACAAAGTGCATCGAATCTTCTGGAGATGAGATAACCCCAAGATTAACCCAGCTGTACCGACGATTGGGCTTCCAGTTGGGCTGACTTCTGCTCCAGCCCGTAGAGCTTTGTTCAACAAATCTTGGTTAGTGGCGGCTGCTATGACTTTTGGTTTGTCTCTGGCTTCCATTCTGTAGCCACCTATAGTGATTATCATTCTTGCTCCTTGTTGTTGGGCAAACTTCAGTATCTGCTCGGATATTTCGTACTGTCCCTCAACTGTTTGAGCCTGGCTGTCGCCTGTGAAGAGTATGATGTCATTCTTCCCGGTCTTCTTCCACGCGTAGAATGTTCCACGCAGAAGCCTTACGTTTCCCTTCTTGCTCACAAGCACAAAATAGGGAAAATAAGGAGAGTAAACGTGCGCAAACTTTTCAGCTTTCACCTGCTTGACTAGGTGGCGTATAGCAATCTTACCCACGAGTCCCAAACCTGGGAGCCCTTCGATCAAAATTGGATTTTTCAAATCAATCTTCTTGAGTTCTTTGACGAAAGTCTCTTTCATGCCTCGGAATTCCCCATCTTCAATGCCATACGGTATTTCAGGTATTTGTCGTCAGGTGAGAATTTCGGCGGATGCGGAATTATGACCGCTCCTCCACAATAAGGACATGCGCTCTTTTTCAGTGTATAGTTTCCGCATTTCCCGCATTTTCTCAGAAGCCATACCATTATTTTTCCCTTTTGAAAGTACCTTGTCCGCCAGCCTTGATGACGTTTGTGACAAGATGCTGAGCCACTTTCTGAAGAGTGTCCTCCGCGCGCTTGTAGTCTTCTGCCATGACTTCAACGTTGTATTTCGGGGCTGCAACGACGTAGAAACGGACTTTTGCGTCGCTCAGTTTCTCAGCTTTCTTGGCGTTTACGAAAGCTTCCTTGATTATCTTCACACCATTCGGCTTCATACATTTAAGCTCAACCATGCCTTTTACCTTGACCATTGGGACATGGATCCTCTCTTGCGCGACCTCCATGATCGCTGCCGCAATCTGTTCAGGCACGCCAATCTTCGTAAGAACCTCGGAACCCTCTCTAACAGCTTTCTCGAAGCCATCATACAACCCATATTCATTTTCCATCGGCGTCCCGGCCTTTTCGTAGATTTCCGCCACCGGAACCCCTGTCTTCTCAGCCACACTTCTGATGAGAGCCTCTGCTTTTCTCTCTTTTTTCCAAGACATTATTTTTTCAATCTTTTCTCTCTTTGTTACCCGTCTCAGAGACAGATCTATATGACCCTTCTCGGAGTCAACACGCAGGACTTTCAAAACGGCTTTTTGCCCTTCGCGCACAAAATCGCGTATGTTGCGAATCCAAGAAGATGATATCTCTGAAACGTGAAGCAAGCCTTTCTTCTCAAACTCGTCGAGTTTCACGTAAGCGCCATAGTCGGTAACTGTCTCAACGGTGGCTATTACCAAGTCTCCAGCTTCAGGCCATTCTTGCTTTTTGAGTGACATTGCAGCCTCCATCCTTATTCGAAGACTGCAACTATTTCGCCCTTGATCAATGCTCTGCCACTCGATGGCTCTGCAAGCTCTGTTCCACACACGCTACACTTTACCTTGTTCACGGCGCTTCCGAAAACTACTTGTTCGTTACCGCATTTTTGACACTTGACGCGAACGAAACGGCTTCTCGGTCGTGGAATAAGTTTTTCCCATTCTGCCATAAACATCCACTCAACATTTAAACGATAGCCAGTTTTCTCAGTCTGATGCCATCTTTATGTCTCATGTAACCGCAAACCTTGCATTTCAGTTTCAAGGTTTGCTTCTTGGTCGTTTTCGCGAACTCTCTCTGAAGCGGATATTTCTGCCCGCCATATCCTCTCTTCTCACGCTCATGGTGTCGCTCGCCTTTGGCCAAAGCTCTCCGCTTTCCAGCCTTGTAAAGCGTGATCGCATGTGCCTGATGCTGTTTGCATTTCGGGCAGTATGTTTTGACTTCTTTAGGAACATTCACGTAAGTCACGACCAACTTTGCATAAAGAAAACCACACGTACTCTTATACTTTTTCGCCGATCTCCACAAGTGCGTGACAGGCGTGATTTTGAGGGTTGCTTGATACATCCTTTTAAATGACAACTGGATAATTGGAGCCTCGACTGACGAGGAAGCTGTGGGATGGTAGACATTGTCCAACCTGTGAGAAAGAACAGCCAATCTTTGTTAAGAATCGCGCCGGTTCTTTCGTTCATAATACCGTTCATTGTCTTGTACATCTATCAGAATGCAGCCTATCCATTTTATGAAAAGACGTTTGAGATGACATGGAAAGGCAGGACTTTCTACATCTTCTTTGTGTGGTTAGTCATGCTGGAGGTCATCATAAATTGGGAAAAACTGCGGGTCGCCAGAGTCAATGAGTTGAAATCGCTCAGAACTATCGCGCTTGCTGGTGCTCTCTTGCTCCCAACACTCTACCTCTTGGTGTCCAATTATTTCGGATTGAATGCGGTTATTCTGAACTGGGCAAACGCAAACAGTATCGCACAGTCAAATTGGATGCCTCTGTCTGTTGAGTATCTCGTCCTGGCGATTCTTTTTGTACTCATCGTTATGCTGGAATACGGAGTAACAGGCTTGGATAGTTTTTCGATCTCTCCGATTTTCCTCGCAACCATCGGCGTAGTGTACACAATCGACAACATCTATATGTACGGAAGTTTCTCGCCATTTCAGATTCTTGTCCCAGCAGCGGCAACGCTGGCGGCAATGGTGCTCAGCTTCATGGGATATCAGATCCAATGGAAAGGAGAGTTTTCCGGCGCCCCAGTCTTGCACGTGGAAAATTCAAGAGGATCGGCGGAAGCCGGCATTGCATGGCCATGTTCAGGAATTGAAAGTCTGATCATCTACTCAGTGACGATACTCTTGTTTCTAAGAAACATGTCTATACCACTGAAACAGAAGTTAGCCTATTTCGTCATTGGTGCCATCGTCACATTTTTCATCAATGTATTGAGGATAGTCAGCATATTCGTGATTGCCGTCGACACAGGAGGAATAAATAGCTACCAAGCGCAACTTTTCCACAATTACTATGGCCAACTTTATTCGATAGCTTGGATCATATCGTACCCCTTGATAATATTCGGAAGCCGCTTCTTGTGGGGCAAGATCATGAGTCTGAGAAGCATCCAAATGCTCCATGCCAGACACGTTAGTAGACTCTAACTGTTGCGGTAGTTGATGAATCTCTCCTTTGCATTCAACCACCTTCGACTTTGTCAGCAGAGCCTTGGTTGATCATTATGCGGGCATTCTCAATTGGCAGAGATGCAAGGTCTTCAATTTCGAAGGGTCCGTAGGTTTTCATGTCTGAGCCTATTACTGACGGAACCTCTTTCAAAAAGAGTAAGATTGTTCTCTTATGTCTCTGCGCAATGTTGATCCTAGGTGCACGTCCTTTAAGGATGTCATCGGTAAGACCGTGAAACTTTTCAGAAAGAGCAGAAATGGTCGTGCAGATCTCTTGTTCTTCTGACGTCAGGAACTCAGGAGATACATTCTCCATCCTTTCTGTTTTTTTGACTACTTTCATGTAACGCACTTGTATGAGCACTCGGATCATTCTTCTTACGTTCTGCATTTCTTTTTTCAGAAGATCAGCTTTGACAGTGCGCTTGTCGAGCATTCTTCCTTCTTCTTTCAGTCGCCTGATATAGTCTGCGATTCTGACATAGAAGTCCGACGCAATTTTGGTCAGTTCTTCTTTTTCGATTTCTTGCTCGTACACTTGTAGGAGTTCACTGTACATTTTGCGGGGTCACCTCGGCCCGATTCTTGCAGATCAGCAACATAGCCGCTGCGGTCGGCAACTTGACTTCTTCGTTATTGTAAGGACCGTATGTTCCGTTACCCAGTCTAAATCTAGGCGCTTTGGAGACGCATATCGTTGTTGTTCCCTCTCTAAAGGCTATCGCGCTGGTGAATGGGTCGAATCTGTGAATCGTCGACGCTGGGAACTCTACTTTTTTCATGCCTGTCTTGTTGTGAAGGGTGCCTGTCAGTCGGATCAGCCGATGAATGTCTGTGGTGACTACTGTATCGACGTGGGCAGTCTTGTGTTCCAATGTGTGCTCAACTATTCTTTTCCAAGTTTCTGGGCCTAGGCCTTTTGGCTTTTTCGAGTTTGTCCTTTCTTCAAGGTTCTTCAGAATCGAGTCTTTGTTCTTGTCTATGATGCTGCCGATGTTCTTCCCTAGTCCAATGGCCGCATAGTCTTGGGGTTTTGCATCCAGTAGAAAGTCATGTATGCCTTTCGCGATGCGTCCTCGCCAGCCATGGTCTTCTATGCTTAGAGCCTGCATGTTGTTCTCGTCGATTTTTTGAAGAACTCTGTCAAATCCCAAAGCACACACGTAGTCAACTATTTCCTTGCGTGCGAGCGCATCCATGCACTGCATTGTCTCGTCTGTTATGTGGATGTGATACCCGCGATGCCCTGAGAAGAAAACGTGTATGCTTTCTTCGGCGACGCCGAAGTCGTTGATCAGCATATCTAACAACTTGATGGTTTCTGACTTGGCGGAATCCAAACAGACCTCGCACAGCCAAGTGTTTTCGTTGAACTTTTCGCCTCCACATGCAGGACATCTTTCTGGTGTTATCCCTTTTCCGAAGAACCCACATTTCTCACAAGTCCATTCATCATGAGTTCTATCGCATGATGTTGGTATGTGGTCGGCATCGATATCGAAGATCAGGTCAGCTCCGATCCAACCCTTTGCGCTCATCTCACTGGCACCAGGTTGTTCATAGTAGGCGCTTGAGTAGTAGACATCAGAAGGGACATCAGCTCGCAGGAAACACTCCAACTCTCGGGCACTTGTGAAACCCTTATGCCTGACCATTACTCTGTTCCTGAAAAGCAATGCGGCAAACTCACGTTTCTCAAATGATGGCGGGACACCGACCTCGTGAAAGCATTCAGTGTAGTACTTAAGAAACATGTTTTGAACGAAGTTGCAGGTAGGGGTCGACATTTCTTTCATAACAGAGTCTGAACGCAGGGTATTTAGGTTTCTCTATAATGTGGTTCGAGCTGAGACTTGTTCCCAATAAGCGAGCATTGGGGAGGCAAAGTGAAGCACAACATGAAGGCTAATTCAGCGACGCTGAGATAGCAAGGTAATCGCATCTTAACCTCAGTTGTTACCTAACAAGTTTTTTATACGTATCATCAAATTATATCACCAGCGCCGATTAACTTACAGTCAAAGACTACGGTGATTATCGATGGACCGGGTTCTAGTCACAGGCGGCTGCGGGTTCATAGGCAGTCACTTGGCGAAGGAGCTGTTTGACAGAGGGTATTTTGTAAGAATAGCTGACGTGGAATCAAAGAGCTACGTTCTGAAAGAGCATTACAGTGAGAAGCTGAGACTCGACTTGAGGGTTCTTGAAAACTGTTTGGCTGCAACAAGAGGTATTGACATGGTCTACAATCTTGCCGCAAACATGGGAGGCATAGGCTTCATCACGAAAGTCGGCGCGGAAGTAATGTACGACAACGTTCTCATAAACGCGAATATGCTTGAGGCTTCTAGACGTAACAAGGTCAAAAGATATCTCTTCAGCAGTTCTGCATGCGTTTATCCAACGTACCGACAAAAAGACCCGAACGTTAATGGGCTGAAGGAAGAAGATGCGTATCCCGCTGATCCGGACAATTTCTATGGTTGGGAAAAACTTTATTCCGAGAAAATGTGTGAAGCCTACAAACGCGACCATGGAATGAGCATTAGGGTTCTCCGTTATCATAACATCTACGGTCCTGAAGGAGTCTACAAGGGAGGAAGAGAAAAGTCACCCGCAGCACTCTGCAGAAAGGTTGCCGAGACGAAGAACCCTGGGAAAATTGTGATATGGGGAGATGGCAAACAGACTCGGAGCTACTGTTACGTAGACGACGCGGTCAAAGGAACAATAAAGCTTATGGAATCCGATTATGACAAACCCATAAACATAGGCTCCGACAGGCTTGTAACAATCGACGAACTGGCAGACATGATAACTGAAATATCTGGTAAGAAAATCATCAAGACGTACGACCACTCAGCGCCCCAAGGAGTCAGAGGTCGCAACGCCGACATATCGCTGGCAAGGAAGATTCTCGGATGGGAGCCTACGGTTCGTCTGGGAGACGGGCTGGCTCAGACGTACAAGTGGATAGAGACGAAGGTAAAGGAAGAAAGAACTTGAGCAAGTTTTCGAAGTTTAGATCTCGCGCATTTTGCGGTGTTTTCTTGTGGCCCTCACTTTCCAAGCTCTTATGACGCCTTTGTTCGACGTAAAGAAGAAAAAGTTCTCGATCGCATACAGATAGTGTCTGTTGAAGTCGATGAACCCCATGTTTTTCATTCGTCGTGCTGACGAGTATATGTAGGTGTCGAGATAGAACGCGACGTCTCCAATGTCGAGTAGTTCTTTGCCCATGAGTCCATCAGCGTTTATGTCGTCGACCATAAAGCCACCGGTTCTACCGAAATGGCCCTTTCTTACGACCAAAAAGTTGGTGCTGGTACTGAATCTTTTGAATGGTTTGGGAAGTTTGACAACAAGGTATCTGACAAGGTTGTAGATTGCGTATTCGACTTTGCCCAGAAGAGGAGCGTCAAACGGGTATCCTGGGCCGCTGAGAGCGATGAGCTCCGGGTTTTTTTCAAATTTGTCAATTATCTTTTGCAAAATGTCTTTGGGGAAAATTATGTCTGCACATGTGAAGAGTAGATAATGGCCTTTTGACATTTTTGCGCCGACGTTTCTTGAGACAAATTCGCCGTGCTCTGGAAGAATCACAACTTTTGCGTTATGCTGATGTGCGATTTCCGGGGTTTTGTCTTTGCTTCCGCCGTCGACTATTAATGTTTCAAAGCTCACTGGTGATTGCTCTTTCAGGGAGTTCAAGAGCAGACCTATATGGTTTTCTTCGTTCAGTGTAGGCACGATTATGGATATGCGAGGTTCGTCGTCAGTTCGCAACTCTCTCGACCACTTCAGCTAATCTTCTCATGAAAACTGTTCTATCAAACTTTTTCGATCGGTATGAAGCTTTCGCTGCTATCCTGCTTCTCAATCCTTCGTCTGTGACTAACATGTCGATGTAGTTTGCTGCTTCAGCAGGGGTTGCGTATGAGAAGCCATATGCGCCTTGCCTTGTGTCGAGTATGTCTGTCCATGGGCCGCCTGATCGATGTACTACGGGAACGCATCCTGAAGCCATTGCTTCAACAACTGAAATTCCGAAATGGTCGAAGGGCATTATGTGAAGATATACTTTTGCATTTGCGAGAATTCCCTTGAGTTCAGTAAAGGGCACGTTCTTGAGTAGTGTTATCTTGTCTTCCACGTGGAACGCGTGCATGTTTTCTTCTAGTTTTTGTATTGTAGGTATGGAGTATTCGTCTGTTTTGCCTATCACTATGAACGTGGCCGCCTTTGTCTGTTGTGCTATTAGTGGCAGTTGTTCAAGATGTCTTTTCGGTGTGTAGCTTGCAACAACTGCGACTAGGTTGTCCCTTTTTTGGGTATTGAAGCTTTTCGATGAGAAGGCGCTTATGTCGACTGGGGGATAAATGACAACTGTGTCGCGGTTTAGGGTGGCTTTTACTATTCCTTGCATGAATTTGGAGTTTGTGATCAAGAGTCTACTGGGGGCGATCTTGTCGCAGGTTGAGGCGATTAGATTGTACAGAGGGGCTAGTCCCCGCCACGTAGATGAGTGTGTGAAGGCTGGTACCTGCGAGAATTCTAAGGCTGCCCTCAATGGAAAGTGAATGTATGTTATGTCAGCGACGGAGTTTATGACATCACCGAATGTGTTTAGTGTCAGGTCTTGCTTGATTTTCGACCTGTTAAGCAAAAGTTGCATTGTGTAAGCCAAGAAATAGGTTGACGCCACTGGTATGCTCTTGAGCCTTTGGGAGAGGAGTTGGGATGTGGCGTAGATTTCTTTGTCGGGCATGGTCGTTTGTCCGAATTTGCTTTGAAGAAAAGCCCAGTTTGTTCTTTCAACTGTGACTAAGGTGACTTGATGTCCGCGTGTTTTCAGTGCTTCTATGGCGGCTATGCAGAGTCTTTCGGCTCCGCCAGCTGGATTGAGGCTGTGATGGATCACTGCGATTCTCATCGGTTTCCCTTTGGACGGTTCTAGTATCGATTTCTTCGCATAATAACAGTTTTGTCCGGTTCCGTTGTTGGGCTAGGATTTGCGACGGTAAAGGAGTATGGTGTTGTCGTCTCTGGAGGCTAGAAGGTTGAAGTTGGGTTTGACTGCTAACATCGAGAGTACAAGTTCTGTCGAAACCGAGTCTGTCTCTTTGTCAACCAGGATGTATTCTACTTTGTCGATTGTCTTATTGACGAAGTCTATGGCAAGGTTGCGAATGCCGCTGTCAAGGAATATGACTGGCACGACGTATGCGTCGACTCTGTGGGAAACGTATGGGAATATGTTGTTTTGGGTTAGAATTGAAGCGTTAGGAGGCACAAGGTTTATGGTTTCGCTGAGGAGTCGTCCATGGTTACCTGCAGAAATTGAAAAGTAGTCTGGATAGAGAAAGCCGGGTATCGGCGACATGGGACTAACTATGAGAAAGAAGATGAGACTTGCGGTCGCTATATAACTGATGCGCGTGCTTTTTTTCAGAAAACTGGAAATCCCCTTCTGTGGCGGGTCTTTTCTTTGGTACTTTGCAAAACCGAATGTCGCCGCAGCAAAGATGAATGAGACTACGTAGGTTTCGTACTGGTGTCCAAGAACGTGGTGCGCCTGGGTTTGTGACAACAGGGAAAAGCCAAACCAAGGTATTGCTGGGATAAGTGCCGAGGGGGCTCTGAATGAAAAGAATGCAAGTGGGCCGAAGAGGAGCAGTAGGTATAGTAGTTTTATTTGACCGTCGTATGCGAGGGCTTGAATGGCGTTCAAAGGCCTTAGGAAGATCAAAAAGGGTATTTCCATGGGACTTTTTGCTCCGAGGATTGAGAAATTGGGTGCTCCCAAGAATTCTGAGAGGGCTGCAGGGTTTGTTGGGAAGAAGGTGTCCCGTTGCCATAGTGTGAACCAGTACCAAGCAGCGCTCACTGTCATTGTGAGAACCGGGATCAGGAGCATCATAATCTGCGGTTCCTTTCCTCGGATTGTGGAGGCTATTTGTGACCTGTATTTCCATGCGATGTAGATGCCCATGGCGAATGTAGCCCACGCGGCGTGTTCTTCGCATGAAAGTGAGAGAAGAATGAAGAGAAAGTATCGGGGCCAATTTTCCTTCGTTAAGTAGTAGATTGTGAAAGAAAAGAACAAGGGAAGGAAGGATTGTACGTGGAAGTCGTAGAAGTTCACGTACTGCGTGGCAGGATATATCAGGTAGGCTGCGGCGAATGTTAGGCCTACAACTCTGCCGCCCGCATGTTCTTTTGCCAGCTTGTAGATCGGGACAGCGGCAAGGGGAAGGATGAATGACTGGAGCACGAGCAGGGTTTCCGGTCTTGTAGCTACCCAGTAGAAGGGCAGGACGAAGAATAGTATTGGGCTGAAATGGACGCCGAAGAAGCTGCCGCTTGGGTTTATGAAGAGCTCGCAGGTGTGGTAGAGGAATTTGTTGGCGTTCAGTGTTGTCCATAGTGATTGGGTGAAGATTCCGAGGTCCCAGGCGCGTGCTTGGAAGGCATCATATCTGAGTATTGTTAGGGCTGAGAAGATTATTCCGTAGATTAGGATTGAAACATATAGGATTATCGTGCTGCGTTCCATTTTGCCGAGCTGGACGGTTAGCCATTTTTCATGTTGTTTCAGAGACGGTGGTCCTGAGGTGCTGTCTGCTTTCAATTTTTGTGTCCGCCTAGGCAGTATGTCTGATGTTGTAGTCACATCTCTTCCTGTTGGTTAGAAGCATTCTGTCAGAGGATGTATTTGGCTTTTGCTTGGGTACTCAGTATTTTCGGTTGAGGTTGAAAATGTAGGTCAGGAAGTCTCTTACTTCGTTGATGGAGAGTTTGGATTTGCCTTTCTTTCTGTTGACGAAGATTATTGGCACGTCTTTTATTTTGTAGCCACGTCTGTTTGCTTGTCTTATCGTTTCTATTTGTATTTCGTAGGTTTGGCTGTGCAGGTCGTTTATAATGCCTTTGACCAGTCTTGTAGAGTAGCATCGCATTCCGCTGGTGTAGTCGGATATGTCTGCGTCGATTCTGAGTTTTGTGATGAAGTTGGCTATCTTGCTTATTGCGAAGCGGCCTATGCCCCATCCTATGGCGCCTCCGCCGTTGCGGTATCTGCTTCCGACGACGAGGTCGCATCCTTGTCGGACGGGGGCTATGAGTTTTGCGATTTCTTTGGGGTTGTGGGAGTAATCCGCGTCCATGGTGATTATGTATTTGGGCGGGTTTTTGAGTGATAAGAAGATTTTGAAGCCGTCGGTTATGGCGGTTCCGAGGCCGGATTTTCTTTTTCTTACGAGGAGTAGGACGTTGGTGTATTGTTTTTGGAGTTTTCTTATGAGGTCTGCCGTACCGTCGGGGCTGGAGTCGTCTATGACGAGGATTGAGGTGTCTAAGTCTAGGCTTTCCAGTTCGGGGATGAGTCTTCCAACGTTGTCTGCTTCGCAGTATGTTGGGAGGATTATCCCGATGTCAGAATGTACGTGGGGGTTTCCTTCTACTGGAAAGTCCATCGGGGGAGTGCCACCTTTGGGTAATAGCGTTAGTTTATGCTTGTTCTGCATATAAAGCCTGCTACTTAGAAATCCTTTTCCTTGGGGGTCTACCTTGTTCTTCTGAGTTTTATTCGGTAGTAGGTTAGTGGGTGGTTGATTTCTCGGCAGAGGTCGTCGGGGTTTATGCATACGCTGTGGGTTTTGAGGGTGTCGCATCTTGGGGGTATATAGCGTGTGCGGGAGCCTCTGTCTCCGGCTATGTGTTCGACTTGGTATCTTGTTAGTCTTTCGTTGAAGTCGGAGATGTTCTTGAACAGGGCGATTACGTCGTCTGGTGGCATGCCTATGTTTACGAGGAACGACGTTAGCGTGAATCGGCCTATGTGGGAGAGGTGGCGTCCGGATGTGAAGGCGGCGTACAGTGCGTTTATGCATGGGGGGAAGGCGTTTTGTGCTATGATTTTGGGGAGGCCTTCCATTTCGGTTTGGCCTATTTTTTCGACTGCTAGTTTTTTGATTTTGTCGGCTGTTTCCGTTATTTTCGGTGGGAATTTTGGTAGGTCTTTGGTTTCGAGTCTTTTTTCGATGTGTTTGCGGACTTCTTCGCTGAGGAGTCTTGCGGTTTCGTTTTTGGTGAGGTAGACTTTGCCTTTTGTGAGGAGGCGGTTGACGAGTTTCCATTTTTTGTCTCTTAGGTGTGTTGTGTTTCTGAGGTAGTCGGTGAAGTTGAGTGCGTATTCGTGGGGGATTTTGGGGTCGGTGTTTGATGTGAGGCTCCAGCCCATTTCGTGTGCGATGGCCAGGAATCTTTCTTTGGGTTCAAGTTGGAGGTCTTGGTAGGTTTGTTTTGCTTCTGATAGGGCGTACCGTTTTTTTATGAACTGGTTTTGGGTTGCGAGTGTGAGCATTATTGTGACTGGGAAGGAGCTGATTTCTATTTCTGGGTTTTGTGTTTTGTGGGTGACGTTCGTGTAGAGGATGGCTTCTGTTAGTCTTTCTTCTGCGCGTTGGAGGATTGTCGAGAATTCTGGACTTGTTAGGTCTTCGATTTTGAGGTTCAGGGTTTTGATGTATTCTGTGTTTTCTTTCAGAAAGGGGTATTTCGCGAGGTCATTTTTGGTGAATTTTACGCGGGGTGTTGGGTTTTTCATTTTATTCTGTTTCAATCCGTGGGGCGAGGTAGAACGTGAGTTTTCCTTCTTTGGCTTGTTGGAAGTCGAGTTTGATGGGCATGTCAGATGAGAATTCGAGTGTGGCTATGTCGCTTGTTTGGCTGGCAGCTTTGATAATTTCGGTTAGGTAGCTGAGGCTGAAGGTGGCTTTTTGGGGTTCTTTGGCTTCAAGTTCGAGGAGGGCGTCGCTTCCTTTTTGGAGGGTTATTATTGCGCCCATGAGGTCGCCTGACGCGTTAAAGACCACTTTTTCGGAGTCGGCTTCGACTTTGACGTGGTCGCTGACGAGCTGTGCGTCTTCTATGGCTTGGCTGAGGCCGTCGGTCGTGGCTTTGATTTTTACGTTGAAGGTGATTTTGGGGGTTGGGACTTCTTCTTCTGAGGCTTCGAGGGTGGGCATGGTGAAGTTGCGGGTATATTTGCCGGATATTTTGACTTGGAG
The DNA here is from genome assembly GCA_963769845.1 of Candidatus Bathyarchaeota archaeon. Taxonomy (GTDB): domain Archaea; phylum Thermoproteota; class Bathyarchaeia; order Bathyarchaeales; family Bathycorpusculaceae; genus JBGQMW01. The sequence goes on from CAVYNL010000033.1 coordinate 114,165, forward strand.
TTTGCCTGTCTTATCATCTAGTGCAAGTTCCAGGGTTTCGTCTTTGCCGCTTCTCTTGATCAGTTTGAGGAGTTCGGTGATGTTTATGCACATTTTTGTGGGTTCTGTGCACTCGTATTCTTCAAAAGCGGTTTTTGGCCATTCGAAGTCGATCATGGCCACGCGTGAGGGGTCCATCGCTCGTAGTTTTAGGCCTTCGGGGTCGAGCTTGAAAGTGGCCTCGTCTACAAGGATGGAGATCGACGTGATCATGTCTCTGAAGGGTTTCGCATCGCCTACTTTAATCTTGAACACTGATGTCACCTGTGAGCAATTGATTTTGCTTAGTTGTTATTGAAGATTAGACATATTAATCTTGAGCTTGCGCACGTTACCAGCTGTCGGAGCATGGTGCATGATGAAATTGAGCTCTTCATTCTTGCTTTCAAATGACGACCCAAAGAAAATCTCTTTGAGCAGTCAATTCCATACTACGCAGGCAAAGTGCCTGAGGTCTCAATTGACAACTCAAAAACTTCTGTTATTGGGTTGTCAATTCGTTGTTTGGGTCCGTTGTATTTTTTGAGCTATTTGTTTTGTTTCTTGGGCGAGTTTTGTATTCAGTAGTCTGGTTGGGTCGCCTATGGCATTTTCGATTTGTGGATCGTGGGGGATTTCGCCTAGGTAGTTTAGGCCCAGTTTTTGGGTTTGGTTTTTAATTGTTTGGTTGTCGTCGGTTTTCATGTTTTCGATGATGCCTATGATTGGGATGTTTTGTGTTTTGAGTAGACTTGTGAGTTTTTTGACGGTTTCGAAGGCGAGTTGAGATGGCGTGGTTATGATGAGAAACTGGATTTTTTTGATGAGTCTCATGAGGTCGAGAGTGGCATCGCTTATTCCTGGAGGCATGTCGAGTATGAGGTAGTCCAAGCTTTCCCATCGAGTGATTGCGAGCAACTCGATGAGAGCGTTCGAGATGTCTGCGCCTCTTAATGGCGCGGCGTAATCGCCCGAGTAGTAGATTATTGACATGTATCTTAGACCGTGGACGTTGGGCGGGATTATGCCCTTGTCTTCGACAGGTTTAGCGTTTTTGATTCCAAGGATCAGGTTGGTGGAGGGGCTGGTGAAGTCAAGGTCAAAAAGGCCTACTTTCTTCCTGTTCTTTGCGAGGAGGAGCGCGAGCGTTGAGGCTATGAGGCTTTTGCCGACGCCGCCCTTGCCGCCCGAGACTGCTATGACATTGCGTACATTTTTCAGTCTTTCATCGATGATGCTTGTTCGCGGGTCAACCAAGGCCTATTTCGCTCCTCGTATGCTTTCGAGCCAGACTCCTCGGCCTTCAACGACTTCAAAGTCTGGGCTGCCGCATCTTGGACATTTGACGTAAGTGTGGGCGATTTCGGGCACGAAGTGTATGGCCTCAGCCATGTTGGGGTCAAGTTTCTCCTTACTGAAGAACCACTTGTTGTTGCAGAACCTGCACTGGAGAACTGCCTTGGCTGGTTCTACCGTGAACTTGGCCTTCTTAAATTTGAGCGTCTTCAACTGCTCAAGAGCAAATCTGAAAATCTCACTGTCTACCTGCTGCAACTCTCCGACCTTTATCCGCACTTCTGCAACTTTTTTCAAATGCTCCTTTTCAGCTACCTCGGCGGCTGCGGCGACGACTGCTTCAGCCAAAGCCCATTCATGCATACGCAAGCGTACACGGCAGACTGATTTAAGAGTACTGATTTCATCCAAGAATGCGCGTTGCTTTCGTCACTTCACCCTTCCATACAGTTTTGTGCTGTTTAGGTTGGTTGAGGACTAGAGGCCGACTCCCAGTATCTCGCATGCTTATTTTCAAGTCGGACGCAGCCTGTAACTCCTTTGCATTGTTGCGGGCAGAACAAGGGCACTGTCAAAGTTCTCATGTTCAAAAAAATTCCTAAGCAAAGAACACATATGTCGCAAGAGATTTATACGTTCAAAGACTATGCATTTGTTGGGTGTTACGATGGCTGAGGCTTTCGTTCTTGTTCGCGTTCAACCAGTCAGGTTGGATGAATCTGGCAATTTCATGCAGAGCGTCAAAGAGGAGATCGCCAAGGTGGGAGGCGTTAAGGAAGTCAAAGGTGTTTTTGGACGCTATGACCTCGTGGCGATAGTGGAGGCAAGAACTCTCCAAGAGCTGGGCACGATTGTTACTGACACTATCAGAAACATCAAGGGAGTGGCAGAAACAGAGACACTTGTGGTAGGTTTCTAGGGAACGCGCGCGCGAACACGCAGATGGAAAGAAAAAAAGTCACACCTTGCGGCGCAGACTGTAGTACCTGCGCTTTCTATATGAGCGATAGATGCCTAGGCTGCCCTAGCTCCGTCCATTACAAAGGAAGACTGCTGTGAGTCTTTTGCCTTTCAATTTGAAAGGGAGATCGGGCGTGAGAAGGCTCCACGTAGAGAAGTACCCAGGAATATTGCAAGAGGAGGCGCGCCTGCCTTCAGCAGGCTCACTTTCACAATTCTTATCTCGATGATTGACTTTCTGATACTTGAGGAAAGAGGTTGAAAAGGAAGTTATCTTGGGGATTTCTAGTGCTAGTCTTGGTGAGCATGTTGGCTTTTGAAGTGCATGCGCAGAACCATGAGGCCACTTCTCAATCAATCCCGGAAATGCCAACGAATTCTCTCATGTTGAATTTTGATTTTTCCTGCCCTTCTGTGACTATGACTCCTAACTATGACAGTGTTACCATGTCTGGACTGCCAAGTTATGGTGACCCTGGCGAGCCGGTTCTTCCATTCAGGCTGGTCAGGGTATTAGTTCCACTGGGCAAGGATGTCGAGAGCATAAGCGTGTATCCTGGTAACACGGTACGGCTGACGGGCAGATTCAGCGTCGACTATGGCAAAACACCTTTGCCCATCTCCGCCAACATGACGGTACAGGACAAGCCCAGCGAAGCAATATACAGTTCCGCAGACCCCTTTCCAAGCCAACTGTATTCTCAAGAGTCAGAGCAGTATCTCAGAGGCTACAAGATTCTCCTGCTTAGACTTCATCCTGTCACCTACATCCCGCAAACCGGCGAACTCGACTATTACTGCAAGCTCACGCTGGACCTGAAATTGGTAGAGACAAGCGAAGTGTGCCCGTTCTTCAGAGGATTGCCGCAGGACGCAGAATTGGTGAGCAGTCTCGTTGACAATCCGAACGCAGTAACGACGTACCGTGCGGTCGCGAGTACTATGAAGATGGCCATTTCTAGTCCAGCACAGTCGTATGATTACCTTATCATAACGGATTACGCGCTGAACTCGTCTTTTCAACCCTTAATCAACTGGAAAATCAGCAAGGGATTGAAGGCAAAGACTGTGCTGGTTGAGGACATCATGAAGGATTCAAGGTACAATTCTAATGGCCTGTTTGGCGACGGAACAGGCACACCGATGTTGAATGACACGCAAGCGCACATACGGAATTTCATAAAGGACGCTTACCTGAACTGGGGAATTGAATACGTACTGTTGGGAGGAGGCGACGGAATAATCCCAGTTAGGGGCGTTTACGATTGGGCAGGAGCGTACACAGACTACAACATTCCATGTGACATGTACTATGGGGCACTTGATGGAAGCTGGGACAAGAACAATGACACGATATTTGGCGAAGCCGTGTATCATTGGAGCGGTCCTGAAAATGCCACTGCAGGCGAAGAAGCAGACTTCTTCGCTGAAGTCTATATTGGAAGGGCGGCGGTTGACACGCCTCAAGAAGCAGCAAACTTTGTCAGCAAGACCATAGCGTATGAGCAGTCTCCTCAGGCAAGCTACTTGAACGAGGCGTTGGTAGTAGGTCAGACGCTCGACGATGTGACTCAGGGAGCAAATGGAGAAGACACAGTCACGGACATAGTGCCTCAGTACTCGACGACACGATTGTACGACAGAGACGGAACATACAATAGCGCTGCCGTGAAAAACGAGCTGAACAGCGGCCCCCACATAGTTAACCATGATGGACACTCAAACTACCGTCGGGTGATGGACCTGCTATCTTCGGATATTGACGCGCTCACTAACAGTCAGCCATTTCTAGTGTACAGCGTGGGTTGTTATTCAGCGGCATTTGACACGGCCACAAGCGGAACCATTGGATCTGTGGCGGAGCATTTCATCCGCGCGCCCCATGGGGCCTTTGCGTACATCGGCAACACGAGATATGGTTGGTACTGTCCTGCTTCGACTGATGGACCAGGAGAAACGTATGATAGGTCATTCTTCTCTGTCTTGAACAGTGGAACAACAAACCTTGGGAAGGCGCTGCAGCTTTCGAAAGAGCAGGAACCGCTCTTTGACAGGTGGACATACTTCACACTCAACCTGCTCGGAGACCCAGAGACGGAAATAGTCACATCGTTGAAGAGCCCGACGGCCCACTTCAAAACGAATACGGACCTGCTGACACCACCTCACGTCGGCGGAGTTGTGACTCTCACAGGAACCGCAAGACGAGGCACCGCACCAGGCGCAGCATTCAGCAACTACATCATAGAATTCGGCACTGGCACAAACCCGACAAGCTGGATGACCACCGGAATGAGCCTCACAAACAACGGACAGAGTGAAGTCGTCAACGGTACACTGGCAACATGGAACACGGGGCAGATTCCTGACGGCACTTACACGCTCAGACTCACTGTCACTGGCGGAGGCCTGACAGGTACCGATAGATGGGTAGTCACCGTGAACAAGCAAGCCGCACCATTCTACATCAGGGCAGACGGAACAGTCGACCCGCCAACAGCACCAGTCAGTCGAAACGGAGACACATACACTCTGACCGGTGACATATTCTGTGACGGTGACGGAATAATCATCCAAAAAGACAACATCACACTGGACGGCGCCGGCCACACTGTGCAGGGCACAGGCTCTGGAACAGGCATATACCTGTTCGAAAGACACAACGTAACAGTCAAAAGCATTTCGGTTAAATCCAAGCTATATGGAATCTACCTTGAAAACTCATCCGACAACACAATCTTGAGAAGCACGACTGAAAGCGGCACGTTTGGCATCTGGCTCGTTGATTCCGCAAGGAACAACATAGTTGCGAATAACGTTACAGAGAACTATTATGGCATCAGTCTGCTATCCTTCTCGAACAACAACACAATCGCCGAAAACCAAGTGGCGAACAACACTGGAACCTACGCAGCAGGTGTCTACCTCTACGTTTCTTCGAACAACTCTTTTTATCACAACATCTTCATAGGCAACACGGTTCAGCGGACCAGTCAGGTCTATGACGCAGCATGGGACTGCGCCGACCCAGGACTCACTGCACCGTCAATCAATACTTGGGACAACGGCTATCCTTCAGGCGGTAATTACTGGAGTAACTACAACGGGACAGACGGGCATAAGGGAGCCTCTCAGAATGAAATAGGAAGCGACGGTATAGGCGACCAGCCGTACATTGTTGACGCGGGCGAGACGACAGCGCTCAACAACACGGACAGATATCCCCTCATGAACGCATTAGCTCACGACATCGCAGTAATGAACTTGACCACTTCAAAAACTGTGGTTGGGACAGGATTCAACGTAACGATCAAAGCATGGGTCAAGAACGAAGGCAGCTTTACCGAAACGTTCAACGTCACAATCGGAGTCACACGCATCGTCTACGAGGCTGTTGCCACGTTCACGAATATCACTTTGGCGAATGGAGAAATGACCATGATCAGCTGCACCTGGAACACAACGAACTGGCCCTTGGGCAACTATACTGTGAGCGCATACGCCTCACCAGTACAGGGCGAGATCGCAACCGCGGACAACTCCTTCACAGATGGCATTGTGACTAGCTCTATCGTCGGAGACATAACAGGCAGTTCGGGGATACCAGACGGAAGAGTTGACATGCGCGATGTTGGCTCAGTTGCCAGACTCTTCGGCACCATATACCCCGATTCAAACTATAATCCGAACTTTGACGTGAACGACGACGGAAAACTCAACATGTTTGACGTGGGCACTGTCGCGCGGCATTTCGGAGAACACACTTGACAGCCAATCTTCTCGAGTTGAGTCGCCAGCGCGCTCTGTCATTCATATTCTAGCAATGTGCTTTTTGACCATATGATGCGGGTAGTAGCTTTGTTTGGCTTTTCTGAGGCCAGGTATGCCAAGGTCTTGTTCCCTATTCACGAACTTGAATTCCTTGAGTGTTTTTTGGCAGAACCACTGGTTAATGACTTGGTACAGTCCTTCTATTTCCGGGTTGGCTTTTTCGAAGTGGATGACAGCGGTGTCCTTGTTAAGTGATTCTGCAAGAGTGAAGGCTTCAAGCTTGCCGTCGACGTAGACGGCTCCTCCGGTAACACCGAGATATTCGTAATGGTCGAATGCGGTTTTTATGGCCGTGTTTTCTGCTTCCAGGCCTGGAACCGAGTTGCAGCTGCGCAGGTTGCACCATTGGGTTTGAAGTTGGAGACAATCCTTGATTTCTGACGAGCCAATATCTACGTATTCGCACTTGTATTTCGATAGGCAGCGGGCAATGAAGTTGCGTTTAGGATGATATTTGTCGCCTGGAAGATTAGCAAGGTCACTTGTCAAGTACACGTAGTCCCAATCATCAGGGTCAGGTTCAACCTCTATACCTTCGCTGCTCAAAAGCTGCGCTTGCTCGAGAGTCACTCCATAGAGCGGCGCCAATTGATAGTTTGGGAAGTTCGCCGTTCTCAGAGTCTTTACTACGTTGATCAACGGCTGTTTTCCTAAAGGTGGCAAAATAAACGTCTTGCCGTCGCGAAGCCTCTTGCGTTGAAGCAACACTATTTCGCCGACACGCGAAAGCTGGACTGGTTCAGAACTGTTCCACACGAACAAGTTGGTGAACGTTAGCTCCGATATTTGCGGTTGCATGTCTCCTAGGAGTGAGTCGAGAAATGCTTTGTCCTCCAGTGTAAGGTTTCTGAAAGATGGAAATTCAGGAAGCAGCAGCATCAACCACACCGACACAAACACTGCACGATCCTGCTATTTATCACTCGTACGCGCGCGAAATCTGGTATAGAACAGGTTTGTAATAGTGTTTTGTAACAAAAGCATATTGTTTTCCGCTGTTACTCTCTTTGCGCGCGCTCGTTAATGTCCTGCACCGCATCAAACAAGGAAAAACTGGAAGGCTTGGTTGTTGAATAAAAAGCTCTGCTCTTCTTTGAAACAATCAAGGTCGTAACAGCAGAGTCTGGCGACTTCACAAGCAGGGTTTGAGAAACATCAACGGCGCTTCTAATGGAATATGAAGTACTTGATTATCAGTGGTGCGAAGACGAGTGCTGTTACTGACATCAGTTTGATGAATATGTTCTGGCCTGGTCCTGCAGCGTCTTTCATTGGGTCTCCGACTGTGTCGCCTATCACTGCTGCTGCGTGAGCTGGACTTCCTTTTCCGCCAAACTCGCCGCTTTCAACGTATTTCTTTGCGTTGTCCCACGTGTTGCCAACGTTTCCCATGAACAAGCCGAGCAGAAGGCCTGTGATTATTGCGCCTGCTATCATACCGATGATTGCGGCTGGACCTAGCAGGAATCCCACCAGAAGCGGTGCGATTATAGCGACAGATCCTGGCAAGATGAGTTTCTTCAGGGCGTTTGTAGCCGTTATCCTAACGCACTGTGCATAGTCTGGCTTCGCCGTTCCTTCCATTAGTCCGGTGATTTCCCTGAACTGTCTCCTGATTTCGTCCACAAGGGCGTAGGCACCATCGCTTACAGCGAGAACCACAACTGCTGTGAAGAAGGGCGGTAGTGCTGACCCTATGAGCAGCCCTGCAAAAGTTCTTTCATTTAGCAGGCTCAGCACCGCGTTTTGTCCACCGACAACTGTATTGACGTATGTCGTGAATGCGGGGATCTGAGTGATGGCCACGAAGAAGGCGATTGCTGTCAGAGCGGCTGAGCCGATGGCGAATCCCTTGCATATGGATTTCATCGTGTTGCCAACCGAGTCCAGCTTGTCGGTTATCTTTCTAACGTCTGCCGGAAGCTTTGCCTGTTCAGCTATCCCGGCTGCGTTGTCTGTTATCGGTCCGTAGGCGTCTGCCGCGATGATTACTCCGGTTATCGAAAGCATGCCCACTGCTGAGATTGCTACTCCGTAGACTCCATCCGTAATGAAAGAGACCATCTCAGCCACGGCGATGAAAATGATTGGAATGAACGTGCTGTAGTATCCCATCGAAAAACCAGTGAGTATGCTGAGTGCTGGACCGCCTTGAGTGGCTTTTGCGACTTTCTTTGTTGGTGCATAGTTACTTGAAGTGAAGTAATCAGATGTTACCCCTAAGGCGACTCCTACGATCAGTCCGCTTAGAATCGCCATGAACGGGCCGGAGCTGAAAGCCTGCATCCAATCGATCTCAAGAAGGTAGTGTACGACAAAATAGGACACCACTGCGACCACTACAGTCGCGATTATTGATGCGCGAGTAAGAGCCTTTTCGGGTGATCCTCTGACCGTGAAGGATGTTAATATGGAGGCGATAATTCCCACTCCAGATATTACCAAGGGCAGTAGCACTCTCTGCATGTTTGCCAATCCGGCAGTTTGGTAAAGCACAGCGCCAAGAATCATCGTAGCTACTATGGCTCCGACGTATGATTCGAACAGGTCTGCTCCCATTCCTGCTACGTCTCCCACGTTGTCGCCAACGTTATCAGCGATTACACCAGGATTGCGCGGGTCGTCTTCGGGAATGTTCTTTTCAACCTTGCCAACGAGGTCAGCGCCAACGTCTGCCGCTTTTGTGAATATGCCTCCTCCAACCCTCGCAAACAACGCGACAGTGCTTGCACCGAAACTGAATCCTACGACCTCGTTAACGACGTCCAGCGACTTTGCGGCGTCGAGACCACCGTACAGTGCAAAGAGGAGCATTATTCCTAAAACACCGATGCCGACGACGGCGAATCCAAGAACACTTCCTCCTTTGAACGCTATGTCCAAAGCTTTCTCGAGGCCTTTGGTTCTTGCAGCGTTAGCTGTTCTAGCGTTGGACCTTACAGCAATGTACAAGCCGATGAACCCTGTTGAAGCGGAACAGGTCGCGCCGACCGCGTATGCCACAGCCACGAGCGGCCCTATGAACACTCCAATAGCAATTGATATAATCGTGATGATTATTGCAATAACGGTATATTGTCTTCTCATGTAGGCTGAGGCGCCTTCCCTAATGTAGGAAGAGATCTCTTTCATTCTCTCGGTTCCTTCATCCTGTCTCAGAATTCTCCAAGCAAGAAAGGCAATGTACCCGACCGAAAGGACACCAGCAACTATTGCAAAAATCGATAGATCAAAGCTGCTGAACATGTTCATCCCCCATGATCATTGAGCAGAATTAGAAGTATAGCCAAGCACGTCACTTATTAGTTTTTTCTCCTCAGCTTGGCTCTAACATCATTTGTCCTACCCACGTTTTTTGAGAATGATACGGCGCCTTTGAATCTGGAATGTGGCCGCTCCCAGTAGTTTGAATGTGCGGAATTCGGTGTTTCTTTGAATAGCAAGTGAGTTCGGTTTCTCTTTTCACAAGAATCTTTATTAAGAGAATGATGGACAAGCGTGTTAAATTGAAGTCCGCTAAATTAGTCTCACGTTCTCCTTGGTTGGCGCATTTCAACACTGCCGCCTGCAACGGTTGTGATATCGAAGTATTGGCCATGCTAAGTCCTAATTATGACCCAGAAAGGCTTGGCGTGAAGCTAACGCCAAGCATAAGACACGCAGACATACTTGCCGTCACAGGGGCTGTGAATAGGAAATCTGCTGTCCGGCTCAAGAGATTGTACGAACAGATGGCTGAACCAAAATTCGTTGTCGCGATTGGTGCTTGCGCCATTAGTGGCGGGGTGTTTGCCAAATCATACAATTTGTTCGCTGGCGCTGACAAGATCGTACCAGTCGTCGCCAACATCCCAGGTTGTCCTCCAAGACCTGAAGCCATCTTGGACGGTGTCACGAAGGTTCTTGCTAAACTTGCAGAGGTGAAGTAGTATATCGCAGCCTCTTGAGAGAATCAAGGAAAGCCTAGCTGGGATTGTTGGCACAATCGAAGAGGCTGCGCCGAGAAGGCTGGTTGCCAAGGCTGAACCAAAGGACTTAAAGTCGATCTTCAAAAAACTCCTGAAGGATTTCAGCGAAGATTTCTACTTGGACTTTGTGACAGCTGTAGACTATCCTGAGGATAAGCAATTCGAGATCAACTATGGCATTTGGATTTACAGCTTAAAGACTGTTCTGACGATTAGGTTTAGACTGCCAAGAGAAAATCCCCAGATTGAGACGTTAAGCGATTTAGTGCCCTCGGCTGTGAACCACGAGCAAGAAGTCTACGATTTAATGGGAATCGATTTCAAAGGAAATCCAAGTCTCAAGAGAGGTTTCCTAGTCACCGAAGAGCTCACTAACACTTTTCCTCTCAGAAAGGATGAGGCGAAGCAGGCTTGACCAACTCGGAATATCTCGAAATACCCATTGGACCACAACATCCTGCCCTGCACGAGCCAATCCTGTTCAGGGTCAAAGTTGAAGGGGAAAAGATCGTCGAAGTAATCCCCAGCACAGGTTACAATCATCGAGGCATAGAGAAACTGTGCGAGAACAACACGTTCCTCAGGGACGTTTACTTGGCAGGCAGGGTCTGCGGCATCTGCAACGTGGTCCACACGACCTGCTATTCTGAAGGCGTCGAAAAGATCGGCAACATCGAGGTTCCGCCAAGAGCAAAGTATTTGAGAACACTACTCAACGAGCTGGAAAGAATTCACAGCCACATGCTTGTTCTCGCCGTGCTAGGCGAACTGATTGGTTTCCACTCGCTCTTCATGCTAATCATGCGCGACAGAGAACCCGTGCTGGCCCTGAAGGAACTGGTTGCTGGAAACAGAGTTCAGGCCGACTACGTGATGCCTGGAGGAGTGAAGAGAGACGTGACTCCTGAAAAGGTCCAGACAATCAAGAACACGCTTGACCACGTCGAAGAGAGGATAAAATACTACAAGAAGGTCTTCGAAAGAGACTCGATTCTCACTCAGCGGCTTTCGGGCGTCGGCATCCTGAAAAAGACAGATGTCAGCAGATACGGTTTTGTCGGGCCGATAGCAAGAGGTTCAGGCGTCAAAACTGATGTGCGCTTTGAAGATCCTTATGCGGCCTACGGTGAGATCCCTTTCAACGTTGTTACACGAGAAGAGTGCGATTCGTGGGCTAGAATGATGGTTAGAGTTGGCGAGCTGTTTGAAACGATAAGTATGCTGAGATACATTGCTGACCACATTCCTGAGGGACCGATAGGCCCCAAGGTCATGATAAGAAAGGTGCCAGCTGGAGAGGCAGTGTCCAGAGTCGAAGCTCAAAGAGGACAGCTTCTGTACCACATAATAAGCAAAGGCGGAGACAAGCCATACCGTCTCAAGATTAGAACCCCGAGCTTCAACAACATCTTGAACAGTCCCATACTGTTCAAAGATGCGAACCTGGCCGATCTTCCAGTCATACTCGCAAGCTTAGACCCATGCATTTCCTGCATGGAAAGGCTGGTAATCATAGACAGCGGTGGCCGAGTGGAAACAAAATCGTTGACCGAACTGACGAGAGGATGAGAGACTGTGCTTAAGCTGCTCCCTGAAATCTTGAGAAACTTGTTCAAAAAACCGGCAACGTACAAATTCCCGCGAGAGGACAGGCCAGCATCGCAGGACTTTAGAGGAATGCAGGTTGTTGACATTAAGAAGTGTATCAGCTGCAGGCTGTGCTTCTATGATTGTCCCGCTGACGCGATTGAGATGAAGGTCAATCCGGCAACTAAGAAAGAGTATCCTGTCACAGATTTCGGCAAGTGTGTCTTCTGCTACCAATGCGTCAGAGTTTGTCCGGTCAACGCGTTCATTACCAGCAACGACTACAAACTTGCCTCTTTCGATAAAAAGAGTTTAATAAAGGATGTCCTCAGAACAAGCTCCGAGTCCTGAGACAGACCGAGGGGAGAGCGCAGTTGGAAACTGAAGTCATGAGCTTCATTATGATTGCTCTCCCGATCTACCTTGTTTCTATCGTGCTTTACCTCATAAGAGCCTTTAAAGGGCCCACGATCTCGGACACTGTCTTGGCAATAGACTGTGTCTCCTTCGGGACGATAGTTTTGATGGCAATATTCGCAATTTTCTTTCAGTCCCTACTGCTGATACCCGTCGTCATCCTGCTGTCAGTGTGGACTTACGCGCTTGATGTTTTCGTCGCCAAGTATCTTGAGAAGAAGGAGATGGGCGACTAGTATGATGGACTGGGTCAGCTGGGTACCCATAATAATCGGCGAAGTTCTAGTGTCAATCGGCGTGTTCTGCAGTCTTGTAGCGGCTATAGGCATGCTTAGGTTTCCGAACTTCTTCGTCAGACTTCATGCTGCCACAATCGGAAGCATTGGCGGAGGCTTCGTGCCTATCGTTGGAGCCGCTTTCATCGCTTTGGGCTTGGATTTTCCCGACAAATGGTTGTTTTTCGGCAGCCTAATCGTTACTGCGTTCATTGTGATGCTTGTCTCGCCTGCCGGCTCTCACGCGTTGGCAAGAGCGACGCATAGGGCGAAGGTTGCTCCAGTCGAGCCGAAAGTGGCGGATCATCTGGAAGAAGACAAGACCCAAGAGGAGGATGAGCCGACCTAATGTATGAAACGATATTCATAGACGTTTTCTTAGCTGTGATTTCCACCGTGGCTCTGATCTTCACCTACTTGGCTATCATTCAGAAGGACCTAGTTAAAGCGATTCTGTTCTCAGCAATCGAAAGCGCATCCTACTTGCTGGTTTTCTACTTGCTGATGGGCCCAGACCTGGCGCTAGCCTACGTTGCGATTGGTGTTGGAATTTACCCCGCGGTAGCCTTCTTCCTCGTTAAGAAAACTGAGAGATATGAGTCAGAATGAACACAAAAGCTGTAGTCTCGCTCATCGTAATCATCGGTTCCCTACTGGCCATCTCCTACGCCATCGCCGATCAAGCGACCGGCATAATCCCCCAGACAAACCTCAGAAACTTGGCAAACTACTACCTCCAGAACACCTTGAACAGCGGTAACAAGACAACCTGGGCCGCCAGTCCCGAAGCAGTCACAGCCATCGTCTGGGACTACAGAGGATTCGACACACTCTTTGAAACCTCAGTTTTCTTCCTGGCAATCATCGCATGCATAGCTGCCTTCGAGGTAGAAATACCCGCGAGACCGAAGAATAAGACCGAAAAACAATCTGACCTCGGTCTCAGCGTCATCGTAAAAGTTGTTACCAAGATAATAGGCCTGATAATAGTGGTTGTCTCTGCGTCAATTGCGCTTCACGGGCAACTCACGCCTGGAGGCGGTTTTCAGGGTGGAGCAGCGTTGGCGGTATTGCCCATTCTGTTCATTATGGCTATGTCAAGATTCGCACTTCAGGACAGAAAAGTCAACAGAACTTCGATGCTGATCCTAAGAAGTCTCGGCCTGCTGGGGATCGGAACAACAGTCATACTGCCCTTGATCATCGGCTTCCTGACTCATAATGGCGCGTACATAATGCAGAACCAGATCAAGCCAGACGCTGCGGTAAGTCTGCCATCTATGATTGCCGACAGAATGATGGGCGGAAACCTTTGGATGCTCAACCTGTCCGAGTTCTTGGCTGTAGGCGCAGGTTTTACGTTAACCTTCGTGCTTCTGTCACTTCCAGAAAACACTTTCAAGAAGATTTTAGAGGGGGAAAAGTACGCCACTCATTGAAACTTTCTTGGCAACGTACATAATTCTGGCCACTATTGCCACTTTGATCATCTCACTTTACGGAATGCTGTACAAGCCACACTTGATCAAGAAGATCATATCCCTGACAATATTCGGAGACGCAGGCAACATCTTTGCGACAATAGTGGGCTTCAGGTACATCTACCCCGTTGTTCCGCCCATACTGACGACCGAAAGTCCCACTCCCAATGACATAAACACGTTCCTGGCACGCGCAGTGGACCCACTTCCGCAAGCACTCGTTCTGACAGCCATCGTCATAGGCATGGCCGTAGTCTTATTCATGGTGTTCTTGGCGCTGCAAGTCTACAGAATCTACCATACACTGGACGCCAGGAAAATCGCTGAGCAAAGGAAGAGATCTGAAGAATGAAACTGAAGAACGCGATAGTGCCCATTCTAATGGCCTTTGTAGTGTACATCATCTTCTCCGGCTCATTCTCAATCTACGATCTCATCACAGGAATGGCAATAGCAGTGGTTGCAGGAGTCTTGTTCTCAGAAATACTCGTGACGAACGCGTCAAAATCCGTCAATCTGATCCGTCTTGGTTATCTTATCAAGTACGCCTTCTACTACTTTTTCGTTGCAGAAGTGCTCGCCCACTGGGACGTGATCAAGAGAATATTGAACCCTAAAATGCCCATAAATCCTGGGATAGTAAGAGTGCCTTACGAAGTTTCCGGAGACTACGCAGTGGCAAGTGTAGCAGGCTCCATAATAAACACGCCTGGCACGGTCGTCATAGACTTGAACGAAGAAAAGAAACTGTACTACGTTCATTGGATAGATGTGGCAACACAGGAACCGGCAAAGTGTCGCAGCGCGATATGTGAGAGCTTCGAAAAGTACCTGAGCAAGGTCTTCTGAACGAGGTGAAAGGATGATCGGCGACCCAATTCTGCTCGGCTTGACGACCACGGTGCTAATCATATCTTGCTTTGCGCTGCCCCTGTTCAGCCTAATGGTCAAGAAGAGAAGAAAAGCGATGGATGCATACGCCTTTGCTGTCTCACTTTTCGCAGAGTCATCGGCCGCGATAACATTCTACAACGTGTTCTTTGCCACAGATGCTCACACTATCGTGTACAAGTTTGGAGGATGGGTTCCGCCGATCGGCATAATCTACGAAGTGGACAACCTGAACGCCCTGCTAGGCTTGCTCACTGCAAGCATCATGCTTCTCATAATCGCTTACAGTGCCTTGTACATGCAAGGCAAACGCATAGAATGGTACTACACACTCCTTCTCGGCCTCGAAACAGGATTGCTCGGCGTGCTCTACACAGGTGACGCATTCAACCTCTTCGTAATGGTAGAGGTAACGAGCATCTCCCTGTACGGCTTGATAGCCTTCTACAGAACAGAGGGCGAAGCCGTTGACTCAGCACTTAAGTATGCGTTGCTGGGTGCCGTGGGCACAACATTCTACTTCATCGCCCTCATCTTCTACTACGCGTCCTACGGAACTCTAAACATGGCCGACTTGGCATCCAAAGCAGGCGGCCTGAGCTTTCCATATTCTGGCTCTCCATACGGAAGCATCCTAACAGGCACCGCCGTAGCTCTGGCTCTGACCATATGGGCATTTACGTTCAAAGCAGCGCTGTTTCCAAACCATTTCTGGCTTCCAGACGCACACTCAGCTGCTCCGGCTCCAGTGTCGGCAGCCCTTTCAGGACTTGTCGTCAGCAATGGAGCTTACGTCATAATCCGGTATCTCTACACGATATTCGGAAAAGCCGCCATCTCACCCTCACCCTTTCCATTCACCGCGTTGATCTCTCCGGCAGGGTTTCCCGCGGTGTTCTTCGACTCGCTCAAACTCATCCTCATCATCCTCGGATGCGCATCAGCCATCATCGCTTCTCTCCTCATGCTCCTGCAGAAGAACGTCAAGAGAGTCATCGCCTACAGCACAATCTTCCACATGGGCTTGATTTTCATGGGAATCGGCTTGGGGACAGACCTAGCGCTCAAGGCTGCCATCTTTCACATCGTAAACCACGCAGTGGCCAAATCACTCCTCTTCATCTCAATGGGTATACTAGCGTCATATGCAGGTTCGAGACGCATAGACAAGCTGGCCGGCGTTGGCAGATACGCGCCTGTGACATTTGCAACCTTCCTAATTGGAGTCTTGGCAATAGAAGGCCTGCCACCGTTCAACGGGTTCATGAGCAAATTCATGCTCTATTCCGCCTATTTGGAAGCAGGGTTGGCACCCCTGACCATAGTAATAATCGTCTCCACCGCGATAGCGATGATGGCATGGGTGAGAATACTGTATAGCGCGTGGCTCAGAAAACCTGACAGAACGTTTGAGAAACCCAAAGAGTTTCCAGTTGTCATCGTGCCGATAATCCTTGCTGTCCTTTGCATCGTTATAGGCTTGCTCTCACCGCTGATAGACCAGTACGTGCTTACACCGACAGTTTCTTCCCTGAAAAATGTAGACAGTTACATTCAAACTGCCCTGAGAGCAGCAGGAGTTGGTGGCTAAATGGACCTTGAAACTCCGCTCACACAGACTCTCATCGCCTCAGCAGCGATGCTCCTCATAGCACTAGTAGTACTGCTTATCTATGAAAGGTCCCCCGGCTCGAAATCCCGCCAACCTGTCGGAGACGGAAACGAGCCCTACTTGGGCGGTGAAAAACAGCCATACACTGAAGAATCCGTCAACTCGGGCAATCTTTTCCTGTCCATCGTCAACCAGTCCCTGAAGAACGTTTACAAAAAAGCGGTTGACAAGTTTAACACTTACTCTGTTGACCAATGGCTACTGTACATGAGCGTATGGCTTGCGTTCCTCATAATCCTGCTCGTAATCCTGGTCGTTGTCCTATGATCACCGCAATACCCTTCGTAGAACTTGCCATTCGGTTCCTAGCCGCGGTTCTCGTATTCCCCGGATTCCTATTCGTTTTCTTCGGAGCCCTGCTTGCTCAGTGGTACGTCAGAAAAGTCTTCGCAAGAATGCAGAACCGGGTAGGCCCAAGATATGTCGGCTTCTTCGGAATACTGCAGCCTTTCTACGACTTCTTCAAGCTCTTCAGCAAAGAAAGCAAAACGCCCACCTATGGTCGAGCCAAACTCTACGTTCTCTTCATCGGAATTGGAATAGGAAGCAGCGTTGCTACACTACTGTTCCTGCCAATCTCACTATTCAAGATTTACAGCCCCTCAGACGTGATAATATTCGTGTACTTGGGATTGTGGACGAGCGTGGCGCTTGCGCTCGCTTCACTGATGTTCCCCAACGTGTTTCCCACGATTGGAGTCTCTCGTCTGGTGTCGCTCATGTTTGTTTATGAACCCGCCTGGTTCTTCTCGATATTGACTCCTATCATAATCGTGTCGAGACACACAACAGGCTATTCCTTCTCTGTTCTAGAGACGATACAAAACTTCTCGACAACTATTCTTTCAAACCCGCTCTATCTGGCATTGACAGGTGTTTCGCTTGTTACGGCCATTATCAGCCTGCAGTGTAGGCTGGGCATGCAGCCTTTTGACATTTCAGAAGCAGACACAGAGATTCTCGCGGGAATTTACACGGAGTTCAGCGGCGTCAAGCTAGCGTTGGCGTCCCTGTTCCATGACGTCGAAACGTTCGTAAGCAGTCTGCTGATAGTATTCCTGTTTTTAGGAGGCGCTTTGCCATTCTCCGTCAGTTTGACCCTTTCCCTCAACACGTTCGCAGGCGCTTTGATGATCATCCTGAAACTTCTTATGGTTCTATTCATCTTGACAGCTATAAAAGCCTCCTCAGCAAGATACCGAGTTGATCAAGCAATAGGCTTCTTCTTCAAATACCCATTACTCTTCTCACTTGGAGCCCTGATAATCGCTTCGTTTGTTTAACACTGCCAATTGCCCAAGGGGTAGTCGTTGGGCAGAATGTTGGCGTGCCGACTTCTTTGACAATCAGCTATGTTGAGATTCTGTGGAACGTGTGGTGCGCATGTGAGTTCTGCAGGAATAGCTGTGCGCGATTCTTTCTTCTGTGTGGGCACGGGCTTCGCAAACGTAGGTGCAAGCTAAGTGACTAGATGCCTAGTTTGATGAAGACTCCTGTCAGTATTCCTGTCGCTATCGTCAAGAGTATTGCGATGACTAAATGCTTGCGCATTATCAGAGATTCGGTGTCGTGAGATTCGTCGATGGTCACGACGGCATTGTTTATTTTCGCGGGTGTGATTGCGCTTGCTATGCCTCCGGCGACGGCGTGGCTGCCGTAAACTGTCATGAACTGAGGATCTGTGAGCCCAACGTCTTGAGCTGCTGTTCTCTGGATTTTCAGAAAGAGTACGTTTGAACTTGTTTCGGACCCTCCAACTACAGCACCAAACAGGCCCAAGGAAGCTGCCACAAAGATGTATCCAGCCCCGAATATCGCGGCCAGAGTTGAACCGAGAACGACATTCATGTTTAACGCGTTGTAGGATTGTGAAGGACCCAGGATGCCGTTTGCGATAGTCTTAGCTGAATTGGCCATGACGTAGGCAATACAGAAATAGAGACTGTATGCCAAGAACGGCCCTATGAACCGTTTGAGCCAAACAGAAGTTGCCCTCCTAGCTTGCTTCATTGTCAATCGAAGCGTAAACAATGACAAAAGAACTGCGACAATTATCCACGTGTATATTTGAGAGAGAATATTCAGATCAATCTTCTGGTCTGCGAATATCACTATCTTTTCAAAATCTCCAGGCAAGTTCTGTAGCCAAGTACCAACCTGCGGAACACTGACGACCGCAGCCAGAGCTGTCAAGGTTATCCACGGCGAGAAAGAACGCAATATGGTCCGTGAGGTCGGATAGTCTAAGGGTTTTTCCTTCTTCAAAGTCGCGGGTTTTGCCCTCTGGTACGCGTGAAGAGCTAGCATTGCACACAAACCTGCGACGACACCCACAATTCTCAAAGGAACATATTCGACTCCTGTAAAGTAGTCAAGACTCACGCTTCCCAGACACGCAAAGGCTAACGTTAGGCCACAAATCGTGGCGGGAACTGCTCCCCTACGCATCGAAGCTCTTCCACCGACCAACCACAGAATTGCAAAAGCAAAACCGGTCGAAACAAGGGGCAAGAAAATCGCGATCTTGAAAGCCATAGCGACCGGCGTTATGATGATGTCTATCAGCTTCTTGCTGGCCTCAGCTGGCAGAGTTATCGGTATCGAAAGGAGGGAGAAACTGGTCGTCGGGTCATATCCGAGAACCGCGATGGCCACAGACGACATGGGGCTGAAGCCCATCGCAATAAGCAGAGGCGGGAACAGCGCAGGAGTCACGACCCCGAGCGAACTGAGAAAAGAACCGAAACCGACCCCAACGTAGAGAGCACGCATCTCATCGCCTGCTACTTGCTGCTTAATGACTTTCGAAACTGTCTCTAAGGCGCCAGCTTCCCTCATAAGAAAAATGAGCAGCATCGTGGCCGAAACCGCGATCGAGATGCCAAAGCTGTTCACAAAACCATATGCTGTGGACCCCAAGGCAACCTCAACAGGAGTCCCAAACTCGAAAACTGCTAGGAGTATCGTGGACACTAGACCGACAAACGCCATGGTCAAACCGCTTTGACGCAGAAAGGCTACGCCTACAAGGATTATGAGCAGCGGGAAGAACGCAAGCAGAAACCTTGATAAACCGTTCCAAGCCATCAAGAATGCAGCGAGTCCATAGATTAAGAGGAAAAGAATGGACGCCCGCGAGACTGTTTTCTCCTTCAAGCTGACGCCTTCTAGTTTTCCTAACAGTTTCTTACCGTCGCTATTTAACGCTTCTAAGCGGTTAGAATTCTGATGGGCACGCTTAGAAATCCGTTCAGCGAACCGTGTGAACCGTTCTGGCACGCGATTCCCATGATGAAGAATCAGCCGCCGCAGTGAAGAGCATTCTGGGCTCTAGTCCAAGAAATTCCTTGTAGCTTTGCAGAGCCATACTAAGAAAAGCATGATGGGAACCTCTGTCAGTACACCGACCACAGTTGCCAATGCTGCTCCAGAAGTGAGACCGAAGAGTTATCGCAACAGCGATGGAAACTTCAAAGTGGTTGCTGGCAGCAATAATCGCGGTAGGCGCGCGCTGTTCCCGACTAACAAATGCGTTCGAAAGCTATAAATAACAAATTGAAACACAAAAAAAGTTCCAAGTCTAGGCTGAAATGATTTGAGGAAGGATGGAAATGTCGGCAAACGCTGGAGATACTACATGGGTAATGGTTGCTTCTGGACTTGTTATGCTGATGACGCCTGCTCTAGGATTCTTCTACGGAGGACTGGTTAGAAGAAAGAACATTGCTTACACGATAGTACAATGCTTTGCGATTTTTGCCGTCACGAGTTTGGTGTGGACTCTTTGGGGCTACAGCCTTGCCTTCGGTCCCTCTATGGGCGGATACATCGGAAACTTGGACAAAGCTTTGTTGAATGGTGTTGGCGTGACGACACCGCTCGCCGCACGGTTTGGAGCACCAGGAATCACGGAACTCCTCTACTATGCTTTTGAACTGATGTTCGCCGCAATCGCACCCGCCTTAATCGTAGGAGCATTCGCCGAAAGAATACGATTTCGTTCACTACTTATCTTCATCATACTCTGGTCGACCTTGGTCTATGCACCTGTAGCACATTGGGTATGGAACCCGAGTGGTTCGATCAAGCAGCTCGGAGCTATTGATTTCGCAGGCGGTACAGTGGTGCACGTAACGGCTGGAGTTTCCGCTTTGGCAGCAGCCATCGTCGTAGGACCCAGAACAAACCGTGGAAAAACAGAGGAAAAACCAAGCAACGTTCCATTCGTGATTCTGGGAGCAGCATTGCTATGGTTCGGATGGTTCGGTTTCAACGCAGGGAGTGCCCTATCTGCAAGTCCCCTCGCAGTAAGTGCCTTCGTTACGACCAACCTGTCAGCCTCGGCAGCTACGGTAAGCTGGATGATTATCGACACAATTACGAAGGGCAAACCCTCTGCAACAGGCATGGCAATCGGAGCCGTCTGCGGGCTTGTGGCAATCACGCCAGCTTCGGGTTTTGTCACTCCATCCTCAGCTATCGTCATAGGCTTGACGGCTGGTATCATATCCAACGTGGTTTCGAGATGGCGTTCACACACTCGTCTGGATGACACGCTGGACGTTTTTGCGTGTCACGGCGTCAGCGGAATATGGGGCTCAATAGCCACAGGGTTATTTGCAACAATGTCAGTGAACCCTAACGGCGCGGATGGACTGTTATATGGGAATCCGAGCCAGTTCCTTGTTCAGATCGAGGCAGTTTTGGTCGTCATCGCCTTCGCCTTCGTTGTCTCGTTTGTGCTCCTAAAAGCCATCAACACATTCTCTAAACTAAGAGTGACCCCAGAAGAAGAGGAACAAGGACTTGACATAAGCCAATGCGGGGAAGAAGCTTACTCTACCTCAGAGATGACTTCGTAAACTCTCGCGCGCAAATCTGCCCACGGTGAGGACGCACATTGGAACACTGGAAAAAAGCCTAGAACCACAAAAGCAGCATGAACCACCATCAAATTTCGAAACAAAGCCGCATCCTAGCGCGTGCGGCGACTACTGCGACATAAGATGTGATGTCATATAAATCTTAGGTCATGGTACGAAACGAACTATTGTCTTTCCCATCCGATGCTAGAAGGAATGTTCAGCGCGAATGGTGCCGCCGGCAGAAAGACCAAGCTGTGAAGATGAATGGCTCATTAGGCACAGAATTCATCCTCTTCCTAAGAAGTTCTTCCTACAAGCAAGATTCAATTCTGCTACTGCGCCTTGAGGTTTGAGCTTCGGGCGCTTACACTTCTGAGCCGATCCTTTTGATGAGTTCAATGCGGGCGCGCAGCTTGCCGCTTTGAAAGCTGTCGACGGTTGATTTTCTTTCGACTTCTTGCTTTGCGTACTGTTCGGCAATCGTGTTCAGCATCTTCTCCACATCCAAGGGTTTCATGACGTACGCGTCTGCTCCCCTGTTCAATGCCTCAACCGCGTTCTGAAAAGAAGGGTTGCCGGTCATGATTATCTTGCGTGTCCTGGGCTTTACTTCCTTAATCTGCGTCAACAATTCGACGCCGCTTATGTCGGGCAGCATTATATCTATGAGGGCAATGTTGTAGACTTTTTCGTTTGCTTTTCTGATTGCTTCTTCGCCGTTCGCAGCCGTGTCCACGTTGTAGCCCTTCTCAGTCAGGATTGTCGCCAACAGCTTTCTTATTCCCTCTTCATCGTCGATAACCAGTATTTCCGGTTTAAACGGCACCGAAATTCACCCCATGTCTTGTGCTTCCGACCGTGGCAACGACAACAGAATTATCCCTCCGATGAATTATAAGGGTTATCAATCATCGATACTGATTCAACATTCAACTAATATGCTGTCCTTTACATTCTCATAGATGTAAAGCAATTGTCAAACCAAACATTCTACCCATTACACGCACGACGCTGAAAAAAACACAACAAGTCTACCGTTAAAGAAAAACTGAGAATATGTTACGTGTTCTTTGTGGTGCGGCCGCCGAGATTTGAACCCGGGTCGTCAGCGTGGCAGGCTGATGTCCTAGACCAAACTAGACTACGGCCGCACGCATTTTCAACAACGCAATGAAGGTAAGATAGTCAACTTACTTTTAAGTCTTAAGAGTCTATGAAAAGGCAGACTTTCTTAAGAAAAAAGCGTGCCTGGCTTCAACGTTTCAAGCGTACGGCACTGAAGGAAAGGAATAAGAACGTTGACACATACCGTGGTCTTTCTGGGCCTCATCAAGGAAGGGAGCACGAGACTTGGGACTGGTTGACCCTACGATAGCTATTGCCGCCTCTCTGTGTCTTCTGGTAGTCTTGCTGTATAAACGGCTCAACCTAGGAATCGTCCTGAATGCAACAGCCCTCTTCTTGGCCGTGCTGGCGCTTGACTGGAACAGAATTCCGAGCGTGATATACGCAACTATAGACCCTATGACCTTCGATGGAAGACTAACAGTCTCCGTTGTACTGGCAACTTTCGCCGTGATGCTGCTCAGCCAACTCTACAAGGAGACAGGCATGATCAACAAGTTGAGCGAAAGTATCGGCAAGATGATCAACAACCCCAAAATAGTCCTCTGCGTGCTTCCAGCGGTTATAGGCTTGCTCCCAGTCGCGGGTGGAGCACTAATGTCTGCGCCTCTCGTGGACACAGAGGCTGAAAAACTCAAGCTTAAGCCAGACAGAAAAGCCTACATCAACCTGTGGTTCAGACACACGATATTCCCCGTCTACCCAATAAGCCAGCCGCTAATCGTCGCCGCAGCAATGATGGGAACAGCCGTGCCGCTGCTAATCCTCAGACAGATCCCCGTGGTCGCAGTCATGGTAGCCGTAGGATACATCATAGGCTTCTGGAAAATCTCACGCATGAAAAGCCAACAAGAACGCTGCACGACAAAAGGCGAAGGCTCAGACAGCAAGCAATTCCTCACAACGTTCTTTCCGATCCTAGTGACCATCGCTGTCGCCGTCACTCTGGGCACCATCAGTGGCGACCTCAGCAAGCAAGGCTTCGACGTGCTCATCGCCACAATCATTGGCGTCGTGGTGCTTATCCTTATTTCAAAAGTGCCTCTCCAAGTGTTCGCAAAGCCCTTCAAGAGCTGGAGCATCTACGGGATTACCTTCGCAGCCTACGGAGCTTTTCTGTTGAGAGGCGTGATGGTCAACGCCGGGATCTCTCAGATCTTTCAAAGCTTCATCTCAAACGGAAACATCGATGTGGTAATACTCCTAACAGTCGTTCCGGCCACGCTGGGACTTCTCACAGGCTCACCCCAAGGAGGAGTAGCCATAGGCGCCTCCATCCTCACAGGAATAGTGACATTCTCACCGAAGATAGCAGCGCTTGTTTACATAAGCGCCTACCTAGGCTACACGGTAGCCCCAACACACCTGTGCTTCACGTTCACCGCTCAATACTTCAAATGCTCACTTGGCAGACTCTACAAGTACATTATCCCCTCGTTCGCGGTCACTTTCACTATGGCCCTGATCGTATACTTCTTTTTGTAGCAACAGTGCAATAGGGCGCACGTGTGCGCTCAAAACCTAATCCTCGTCAGCCCTAGCAGGAGATGCAAGAGGCGACAACTGTTTGTCAGGCCACAACCAGATATTCACGTAATGCAGAAACACGGCTGAAGGTCAAAAGGAGAAGAAGTAACATGGGTAGACAGAGCTGAAACAGCCAAGTCGTACGAGATTTTGGCTGAGAGAGAGCAAGAACCAACTGATCTGCAGGGGAACATAGTCTCTGGAGGCTCCAGAGGAGCCGCGATGACGCTCCTACCGCTTCTTCTTTTCCTTGTCAATGTTCTGCAGGTGTCCGGCTATTCGTGACAATGTTATGGGTTGATAATGATTCTTGTAGTTTAGGTCTATCAGAAAACCTTCAAGGCTATCTAAGTTCATGTAGGCCCTATCCCCAGACCTCGCTCGCTCCTTCATGCTATTCATGTAGCTGTAATAGTCTGAGTAGTCCCTGTGGAATTGAACAACTATCAGGTTTTTGCCCATGCCACTGCCTTCCATAATTAGAAGGTATGGGCGACGTTCTTGTTTGTCCAGTTCTCGCGCTGCCCTCTGCAATCTCTCCGAGCTCTTCAGCTGAAAGGGCCTTCAGTTTGAACATCATGACCGCCATGATCCCGAAACCTAGCTTACTGAAATCAGGCACCGTGGTGTATTCCTTGATGACCCCTTCCTTCTCCAGCTTCTGTCTGACCCTTGTGACCGTTGGTTGAGAAATTCCGATGGTCTTGGCCAATTCTCTATCACTTCTCCGGCTGTTCTTCATAAGTTCAGACAACAACTTCAACTCGATGTCTTTCATAACTGGAGTCCTCTTCCCTTAAGAGCCTTGGATTCTTGTTAATTAAAGCTTGCCTGCAAGCAGTCGTGCATGCGCACGCGATTAGCTTCCGGTCAGCGCTTCCATGAATCTGTCTTTTGTTCTACAGGGGTCAATTCGAGCTCTCGGTGGACTAGCCTTCTCTTTGTCGATTTTGGCGTGCACCAAGATCGGTCCTTCAGAGTGAAGAGACCTGCCAAGCGCCGTTACGAGTCTGTCCAGAGAGTCAACGTACTCGCTGTGTTTGAAGCCTGAAGAGCGAGCCAATTCGTGAAATTTGGTTGACGAACTGGAAGTTTCTTGTCCCCCCGTCGTCTCGTAACATTCGTTGTCCAGAACGACCTCAATGAAGTTTTTCGGCGACATCTTGCCGATCGTTGCCAGAGTTCCAAGCGACATAAGCTGATTTCCGTCGCCCGTGATCACCACGACCATCTTGTCCGGTCTGGCCAAGGCGACCCCCAGCCCTATCGCAGGAGGCAAACCCATAGAGCCCAAAACGTAGAAATTCTGAGGGCGATCCTCAATGCTGAACAGTTCCCTGCTTATGAAGCCGTTGCAGGCGATTACGTATCCTTCCTTGAAACAACCCGTGACGGCCTCTATGGCCTCGCGTCTTCTCACTCCAACACTCCCTTCTTCAAAACCAACGCGACTGGAGCTTTGAGCTCTTTCAACATTTGGTCGGCATATGCTATCTGCTTGGGCAACCCATTCTTGGAAAGGACTATTGCGGGAATTCTCATCGTTCTGAGAAAATCTTTCATGTACTTACCCATGAGTGAGTGTTCAGGGAAGTCTTTTTCTCGGTAACCACGCCAGGAAATAATGAGAAGAATCGGAAACCTGTACAACAGAACGAGTGAAGTCAAAGCGTCTATCGAGTTGCCCAACCCGGAATTCTGCATCAGCACAACAGGTTTCTTTCCGCCCATGTAAGCACCCACGGCGATGCCCAGAGCCTCATCCTCTCTGGTTGCAGGAACATACTGAAAATCCTTGTTACAGGATAGATATTCGATGATTCGACCGAGAACTGAACAAGGAACACCACAAAAAAAGTTAAAACCATTGTCTGTCAAGAGCTTACAAAACTCCCTGTTATTCATGGCACCTCCACCCCGTGTCTTCTGTCCTCTCCAATGACATCCAAGCAGCACCATCATAGTATTGCAACGAGACTAATCAAGTCTTTTCATTACTCTTCTGCTCTCAAACCAGCGTGAACTAATAGAAAATGGCAGCACGCGCAACAATATCTGCCCACGTTGGAGTGAACCGCCAGTGACGCCTGCGAGCACAGCGAGAATCGCTATAGAATTGTCTTGGAATCCAAACACTATTTCTTTGACGCCGAGTTTCTTGTGCCAGCGCTCGCCTTTTTCAAGATTTTGTTTTGCGACTTTCTGCACATTTTCTGTTTGCAACCGCTTCCTCTCAGTGATAGCCGAAACTCGCACTTTTATAAGCCTTTTCGCAACATTAGAAACGGTTGCCTATAAGAGCGCATCCACTGACGGTTAGAATTGTGTGTAGCGTTCTAAGCACCTATGCCTTAAAGCGCATATGGGTCATGGCCATTTCTCATTCTCGCAGCTGACTTTGAAGAATAGATTTTAAGCACAATGAAGGCAGTCAAAAATACCACTAAGGTTCCTGCCGCCAGGTAGGGAAGATTGCTTGTGTATGTGGTATATGAACTCGGGTTGAGGTAGGCTCCAAGCCCAGCCCCAAACGCGATTAAGAAATTCGAGAGAAAGAATGATAGCTTCCACAGCATCGGCGGTGCCCGAGAAACTTTTTTCGCCTCTATGCGCCTCTTTATTTCACCTACGCCCAAAACCAGAGAAATGCCCAAAACACCGATAGATAAAGGACCAATAAAGTTGAAGCCAAATTGGGGTTGGTAAAAATCGATGAAAGTCCTAACTCCAAACACAGACAGGAGAGTCAAAAACAGGATGAGTGCAGTGGAACCAACGAAAATTCCTACGTCCAGGATACCGCCAGAATAGAATGGACCGTATATCCTTCGCCATGGTCTGAGAGTATAATCTTTCATATCTTCAGCGGTTTTTCTGGTGAGCTCGACTGGGTCGTTTTGGTACATATATACCTTAGTTTTGATGTCGAATGCGATTTTTTTACCTTCGTGATCATACCTAGCTTTCTTCACTAGCCTTGAGAAAGGATAAAGCCACTCCACCCCGCGATCTTTTGCTGTGTTGATACCGTCAAGAAGAGTGTGACAGAAGGCACCCATTGCAAGGTAAGGATTTATCAGAAAAACGATCCCAATGAAAACGAAGTTGTGGTATAGCGCCCGATGGAGCTGATGGTCACGGAAGTAATCTTTGCTGAAAAAGCCATACTCCCTATCCATATCAGGGAGGACTGACCCGATGGCAACAAGCAAAATGATATCCCACCTCCCAAAGAAAAGAGCTCCGATTAGCGCACCAAACACTATATGCGTAGGAAGATTCATGTTTATTCGCCTACTCACGATCCGTCAAGGAACTTAATTTGAGAAAGCCCAAGATTCTGCTCATCTTAGCCACGCGAATGTAAGCAATTGTACGCCACAACTCGTTAATATTTTTTTGCGCGCTCGCCGATGCGGGGAAACACGCAGCTCGGATTACGCTGCAGGTAAAATGCGCGGATCGATCGCCGGCGAATGGTTGCCATACACTTCGGACAAGCCCCAAATGGTGGGGACTCTTGCCGAGTTCGATGAAGTGATTATTTCGGAGCGTTGGGAGCGTTAGAATATCCGGTTGAAAAGGGCGATTGGAATTTGCCAATGTTCTCTCTGATGATGCCATACCCCTTTTCTGCAAGGGAGTTTGGCAACTTATCCAGCTCCAGATGCTCTTCCTCTTGATGCTCTCCCTGATGCTCTTCTCTGTGCCTAAGCGTAAGTTTGATGGTTGAACGCATTATTCCTTTGTCTAACGTTACGTTCGTGATGTCTCTATAACTGTAATCGGTGTAGTCCTTCTTCAAACCAAGCGCGTGAGGATGCCGCAGAATTATCCGTTCATTCGTAATGATCACGGATTCAATGTTAATCCGAGGATGATAGATTTTCTCCTCAATATACAGCTCAACCTTTTCGTTCGAGCCAAGTATGTTCTTTATACCATCAGGCGTAGCCATTACTATCAACCAACTTACATGAGAATTACTAGCTGTATTACTAGTGGCAGCTTAGACGATAAATAGTTTATGTGTTAGGAGACTGCGGCGACAAGAGGCGGTCAATATTCGTTTCTTTCTTACGGGGCAAGTGTAAACGGGCAATCCGATTTGACTGGCATACTCTTCACCTAGAAGTGATTCATGATAAAATCCCTAACGGTTCTATGACTAGCCATGAGTTCAACGATCTTTCTTGTAGCTTTGGTTATCTGCGTATCAAATAATCTTGTTATGACCAACGTCAACACAAACACAAATATGCCGAATATAAACATCCCAATAGCGTCTATTGAGCCAATGTACCATATGAAAAGGAATGTAGCTGCCGCACCTATCTCTCCCATGAGGAAGGATCTTATGATGAAATAAAGTCTCTGCACCCACGTAGAAAACAACAGAACCTTGATCACTGCTCTTCTCTCGATCTCACTTTCAGCTCCACTGCTTTGCTTTGTAACACTTCCTATCTGTTGCAGTACCCTTTTTGCGTAATGAACGTCTGATAAACGCAACATCATTCTTGCATAATGAGCGTCTGACAAATCCTTGGAACTTGCGCTTTCAAGCTCTAACAAAATCCTTTGTGCTATTTCGTCTATTTCAGCATCTACTCTTTCTATCTTAGCATCCTTAGTTGCCATTATTCCACCCGAATATTCTAAGTATTTTGGTTACCAAGTCGTTTAATATGATTTTTGCCTGCTCTGCAGTTAAAACGAGTCTTATGTTTATTCTGTAATGAAACTTGCTAGTCCTTACGGTTCTTGTACGGTAATCATCAATTGATCCTTCGGTTTTCAATGCCCTCAATGCTCTCTCTAGAAAGTATGAGACAAAAACAGGAACGAACCGTTCAAAGATATGGAAACTGCGCGCGTTTTCTGAAGAACCAAACCGCCTTTTCCCCTGCAACCCTGCTTACTTGCACAATGTGTTTGGTTGTAGCTTTATATTCAATCGTGGAGAACAGCTTCAGCAAGAGTGGAGCCTTCACGTACAAAACCCTGGAAGTCCTAGGCCCAGAGCACGAGTTTTCAATTGTGAATGACGAGCTTGAGGCATTGCCCATCGTAGACAAAATCATAAAGGATTTCCATGGCCGAGTTGTCAACTTCGTCGAACAGCCAAGCTTTACCTTTGGCAAAGAGCTTCAGCTGCACGTCATGGAATTCAAGCCCAACGCTCCGTTCAAGACACCGGTGGAGTTTGAGGAAACAATGCAGGAAGGCATCTTGACCATTCAGGATTTCCTGCAACGTAAATTTCACGCACATCTTCTTGGAACGGGCATGCACCCACTACTAGAACTCGACGAAACGGGAATTTGGCCCCACCGCCACAGACAAATCTACGAGGCTTACAGCAAAATCTTCAACCTCAGACGGCACGGATGGCTCAACATTCAGAGCTTCCACCTCAATCTCCCATACTCAAACGAAGAAAGCGGAATCCTGCTTCACAACACGCTTGCAAACATATGCCCATACTTGTCCGCAATCAGCGCTTCTTCACCAATCTACGAAGGCAGGCTCGGAGACGGAGTCGACAACAGACTGTACTTCTACACGCAAAACCAAAAAGAAATCCCATCAGTAACCGGCGACGTGATTCCAGAATACACATCCTCATTCAGCCAGTACAAAACGAACATCATAGGGAAGTACTCAGACGATCTATCCAAGGCAGGCGCAGACAAGCTTGTCCTGAACAAGGAATGGGTGAACAGCCGAGGAGTGATTTTCAGGTTCGACAGAAGAGCCATCGAAATTCGAATAATGGACGAACAAGAATGCATCAAATCAGACGTCGCATTGAGCTGTTTCATCAGAGCGGTACTGAGGGGACTAATGGATCACGACCCAGAGTTTCTGCCTCACACAGTCCTAGTACAGGATCTCAACGCAATCATGATGAATGGACTCAGCGCCAACGTTCATCACCCACACGGAGAGACTGCACGTCGAGTCTGCGAATATTATTACAACATCGCTCTGGGGAACGCCACAGCGGACGAAAAAAAATACCTCCCCATAATCCAGAGAAGGATAGAATGTGGAAACCTCTCTGAAATCCTGCGGAAAAGAGTGGAGAAAAAAAGCCAGAGAACGGATT